>DASYRC010000069.1:0-43257 GCA_036004925.1 Nitrospiraceae bacterium
AAAAATCCTCAAACACAACCGAATTGGGTAGAGGCAATGGAATCAGTAGAAAGCCAGCAAGCCCATGATGTTCAACGATAAACGGGGAAACCTTCGCAACATCGAGCGGTTCGAATCATTGGCCTTCTGCCACTCTTAATCGGCGGGTCATAGGATCAATCGCGCCGAATCCCATCATGTTGTAGCCCCGGCAGCGGCCGACCGGCTATCACCTATGAGGCGCACCGCTCACGCCAGTTCCACTGTCACTCCCGCCACTTATCCCTCTCCAGCACGCCAGCGACGGCCTCTGCCTCGGGTTTCATCTGTGAAATGTGCATTGGCTCTTCTCCTTTTGTGAGAGAGCCAACTTCATTTCAACAAAGGAGGCAACAAGATGGCTACCAACAACATACCCGCGAACACGCTGCGATGCGGCAACATCAAAAAAGCGACCATCTGGCAGAATGTCAGTGAGAAAGGGCCGTTCTTCGCAAAGACTTTCTCTCGCCCATTCAAGGATCAGTCTGGGGGGTGGCGCAATGGGACCTCGTTCGGTCTGAATGACCTTGAGGCCCTGCTCACCGTCGCGCGTGAGGCCAAGGAGTGGATCTCCGATCACGCCTTGAAGCGGTGAACTGCTTCACTGGGAAGCCTCCGGCCCTCCGGGGGCTTCCTTCACATATGTCTAGCCTCCCGTGTAACTGAGACGTGGGCCTGGTGATCCGCACCACTAAATCGGCGCGGAAATCCTGTAAGCACTCCTGCTGGCTATCCTAAAGTGATGAGGGTATAAATTGCAGGTAAGCTGTTATGCTTCACGACCAATAGGCAAATACGGAGGGAAGAGAAGTGAGAACTTGGCCTGGAAGGCCCAATCCATTGGGAGCCGCATGGGATGGCGAGGGAGTCAACTTCGCCATCTTTTCCGAGAATGCCACGGCTGTAGAACTCTGCCTGTTCGACGGACCCGACTTTGACAGAGACTCGGCGCGCATTCGAGTGGAGGAGCAAACCGATCAGGTCTGGCACGTGTACCTGCCTGAGGTACGGCCCGGACAGCATTATGGCTACCGCATCCATGGGCCTTATGAGCCGGAAGCCGGGCACCGCTTTAATCCGAACAACCTCTTGATCGACCCATATGCCAAATCCATCACCGGTACGCTCCAGTGGTCCGACGCCATGTTTGGCTACACAATCGGGGATCCCAAGGCCGATCTCTCATTCAACACTCGGGACAACGCCGGGAACATGCCTAAGTGTGTCGTCATCGATCAGGCGTTCACCTGGGGCGGAGATCATCTGCTCAAGACGGCCTGGGACAAAACGATCATCTATGAAGTGCACGTCAAGGGCTTCACTGCCCGACACCCCGATGTCCCGGAACCCATGCGAGGAACCTATTCCGCCCTCACGACGCCCGCCGTGATCGACCATTTGCTTTCTCTGGGGGTGACCGCCATTGAGTTGCTACCCGTCCAGTATTCCGTCTGCGACAGACACCTGTACGATCGCGGCCTCACAAACTACTGGGGCTACAACACCATCGGCTTTCTTGCCCCCGATAGTCGCTACGCCACATCGCCGGTTCGAGGCCGCCACGTACGGGAATTCAAGAGCATGGTCAAGACCCTCCACAGCGCGGGAGTCGAGGTCATCCTGGACGTGGTCTATAACCATACAGCGGAAGGAAATCACCTCGGTCCCACCCTGTCGTTTCGAGGGGTCGACAATGCCACCTATTACCGGCTGATGGCGGACAACAATCGCTATTACATGGACTATACGGGTTGCGGGAACACGCTCAACGTCAAGCATCCCCGGACCTTGCAACTTATCATGGATAGTCTGCGGTATTGGGTGACGAACATGCACGTGGACGGATTTCGTTTTGATCTCGCCTCCACCCTCGCGCGAGAAGTGCATGCCGTCGACCGGCTGAGCGCTTTTTTCGACATCCTCCACCAGGATCCCATCCTGTCCCAGGTCAAGCTGATCGCAGAGCCCTGGGACGTGGGCGAAGGCGGCTATCAGGTCGGCAACTTTCCGGTCGGCTGGGCCGAGTGGAACGGCAAGTACCGGGACACCATCCGGCGGTATGTGAAAGGTGATGGAGGCCAGGTGGCGGAGTTGGGGTACCGGCTGACCGGGAGCAGCGACCTCTACAGTATGAGCGGGCGGCGCCCCTTTGCGAGCGTCAATTTCGTCACGGCGCACGATGGATTCACACTCCACGATCTCGTCTCATACGACCACAAGCACAACGAAGCGAATGGTGAAAACAACTGTGACGGAACGGACGACAACCTGAGCTGGAATGGCGGCGTCGAGGGGCCGACCGCCGATCCTGCCATCAACGAGCTCAGAGAGCGGCAGAAGCGGAACTGCCTGGCATTGCTCCTGCTCTCGCAGGGTGTCCCAATGATCTGCGGGGGCGACGAGATCGGCCGGACGCAGCAGGGCAACAACAATGCGTACTGCCAAGACAATGAGCTCAGTTGGTACGACTGGAAACTGGACCGTGCGGCCCGTGAGTTGATGGTGTTCACGCAGCGTCTCGTTGGCCTGCGGAAGAACCACCCGGTTCTCAGGCGTCGGCGCTTTTTTCAAGGGCGCCGGATCCATGGATCGGAGGTCAAGGACATCTCCTGGTTGCGTCCTGATGGGCGGGCAATGACTGACGAGGATTGGAACAGGGGCTCTGTCCGTTCCCTCATGCTTCGTCTCGCCGGTGATGCCATGGTGGAGACCGATGAGAAGGGCCGGGCGATTGTGGATGACACCTTGCTGATTCTCCTGAATGCGCATGATACACCGCTCCCCTTCACATTGCCGGCGCACAAACGGGGAGTTCGGTGGCACCAGCTCCTGGACACAGATGCGAGGGGAGTGTCCCCGAAGTACGTGACGGTGCTGAGAGGCGGCGAACGGTACGAGGTCGAGGCGCGGTCGGTGCGAGTGCTTCGATTGAGGCCTGCAGGCTCCACTCGACGAGATCTCTGATCCGTCGTCCACCGTGATAACCAGCGGCAGGGGCCGCTCCTAGGCGAACAATTGCATTGCAGGTGATCCTCGCTCGCCAGCCGTTAGCCGGGTTGGTGCATCACTCGGATCGAGGCGTGCAGTACGCCTGAAAAGAGCCTCTTGTGAACCTGGATCTGGTTCACCATCTCGCATAACCTTCAAAAGGGCTTCCAACCTCTTCCAGCTTCCTTAATAGCTCTCCGTACAGTGCTCAAAAACCGCTCTTAAGCTCAAAACCTGAGAAGTCGATTTTTTTAGGGTTTTGACGTATCCTTCCACCCCCTCCACAAATGAAACTGAGGCGGCAGAAGCATGCCGAAATTTAATCCTCACTTGTGGCCCAAGCCGCCCCTGATTTTGTGCTATGGGGTCGCTGCTCTGTCAGTTATCACCGCGCTCATCATCGCCCGGTGGCTAGAAATCAATTTGCAAACGGCTCCAGTATCGCTGTTTCTTTGCGCTGTCATGTTGAGCGCCTGGTTTGGTGGAATCGGGCCGGGCTTGCTCGCGGCGGCGCTCTCCGCCCTGGCTTTCGCTTACTACTTTTTGCCTCCGATCTACTCCTTAGTTGTGGAGGCCAAGGAGATTCCGCGCTTTCTCATTTTTGCGCTGTCAGCCATTCTTGTCGGGTCTCTGAGCGCCGCGCAACGGCGCGCAGCCGAATCGCTCAGGCGCGCGCGCGATGACCTGGATGCCACAGTTCAAGAGCTGAAGAGAAGCAACGAGGCGCTACAAACGGAGAATGCCGAGCGAACGCGGGTCGAAGAGGCCTTGCGCGAGAGCGAGGAACAATGGAGGGACGTCTTTGAGAACAACCCGACCATGTATTTCATAGTAGATGTGGCCGGTACTGTCCTGTCGGTGAACCCCTTTGGCGCTGACCAACTCGGCTACACGGTCAACGAATTAGTCGGTCATTCCGTACTGAATGTCTTTTATGAAGCCGATCGAGACGCCGTCCAGAGAAATGTCGCCATCTGCCTGGAACAACTTGGTCAGTCGATGAGCTGGGAATTCCGCAAAGTTCGCAAGGACGGTAGGGTGATCTGGGTCCGTGAAACGGCCAAAGCTGTGCTGAGGGAGAAGATCCACCCGATCGTCTTGATCGCGTGCGAGGACATCACCGATCGCAAGCGGGCAGAAGAGGCGCTGCAAAAGCAGGCCCGACTCCTCGACCTCACGCACGACACAGTCTTCGTACGCAACATGCACGACGTCATCATCTACTGGAACCGTGGCGCCGAGGAGCTGTACGGATGGAAGAAGGAAGAGGCGTGCGGCAAGGTCGCTCACCAGTTGTTGCACACGATCTTCCCCGCGCCTCTCGAAGAGATAACAGCAGCGTTGCACCGCACGGGCCGGTGGGAGGGGGAACTCGTCCACACCAGGCGAGATGGCACGCACGTTACTGTGGCGAGCCGGTGGGCGCTGGAGTCGGATCCGCAGGGCAACCCGCTTGCCGTCCTGGAGACGAACAACGACATCACTGGCAGCAAGCAGGCCGCACAGGCGCTACGGCAACAAGCGAACCTGCTGAAACAGGCGCACGACGCAATCTTCGTCTGGGAGTTTCCAAGCACAATCGTCTACTGGAATCGAGGCGCAGAACAGCTCTATGGCTTCTCCAGAGAAGAGGCGATTGGCCGTCCTTCCCACGAGCTGCTCCACACGGAGCACCCGATTGCTACGCCCGGGTTCGAGGCCGTGTTGGAGCGCGCCGGAACATGGACGGGCGAGCTGACGCATACCACACGAGACGGCCGGAAAATTATCGTCGAAAGCCGCCATGTGCTGATGAGAGAGGCAGATGGTCGTCGGCTGGTGCTTGAAACCAACCGTGACATCACCGAGCGCAAGCGCACCGAGGCGACGTTGGAGCAGGCGTTCCAGGAAATCCAGGTCTTAAAAGACCAACTCTACAAAGAGAACCTGGCCCTCAAAGAGGAAATCGACCGGTCGTCAATGTTCGAAGAGATCGTCGGTGCCTCTCCTGTTCTGCAAGACGTGCTTGCCCGCATCGCCAAGGTGGCGCCGACCGACTCCACCGTGCTTATCACCGGGGAAACAGGGACGGGGAAGGAACTCATCGCCCGTGCCATTCACAAACGATCGCAGCGGTCCACGCGGGCATTTGTGAATGTGAACTGCGCCGCGACCCCGCCGTCGTTGATCGCTTCTGAATTGTTCGGTCATGAGAAAGGCGCGTTCACGGGCGCGCTGCAGCGGCGCCTCGGCCGTTTCGAACTCGCGGAAGGCGGGACGATCTTCCTTGATGAAATTGGGGAACTGCCGGCTGAGACGCAGGTTGCGCTCTTGCGGGTGCTGCAGGAGCGCGAATTTGAGCGTGTCGGTGGAACGCACACGATTCGAGCTGATGTGCGGGTCATTGCGGCCACCAATCGTGACTTGAATGCAGCCATTGCGGCCGGCACCTTTCGGAAGGATCTGTATTATCGACTCAATGTATTTCCCATCGAGAGTCCTCCGTTGCGCGAACGACAGGACGACATCCTCCTACTGGTGGAGTACTTCATCGACCGCTATGCCAGTAAAGCGGGGAAGAAAATACGGGACATCAACAAGAAGACGCTCGAGTTGCTTCAGTCGTACCCCTGGCCCGGGAATATTCGCGAGCTCCAGAATGTAATTGAACGGTCGGTCATTGTGTGTGATACGGAGACCTTCTCGGTCGATGAGGCGTGGCTCTCGCGGGAGACTCCAGCGACTGGGCCAGCAAGTCAGCCGCTCTCGGAACAGCTAGTGACGCACGAGAAAGACATGATTGAGGCGGCCTTGGCGGAAGCCAGAGGCCGAGTATCCGGCCCGTTGGGGGCGGCCGTCAAGCTCGGCCTTCCGCCCTCGACGCTGGAATCGAAGATCCGGTCACTGAAGATCAGCAAGCATCGCTTCAAATCCATCTAGCGCTACGGCAGGACCTTCCACCCCGAACATCCCAGGTTCATTTTCGCGAGATTTCGCAAAGTCTCGAAGACTCGTGAGTGCGTGATTAATCATCGCACACGTTTTCAAGAGTTTGTGATTGGCTCACGCATTGCAAACTACGGGAACCAGAGCTCGCGGGATGATCCGCAGCGCAGTTCACTTCACAACCATAAGGAGGGCGTTATGAGTGCACAGAGCGTGTTCAAGATGGGATTCCTGTCCATGATTGCCGCGACAGGATTGTTCGTCGCGTCGAACGGATTCGCAGCCGATGCGCACACCACGAGCCAGAGCGAAGGTGTGTCGGCCAAGGCTGTGTCGGACGACGTTAAGATTCCGGCGCCACAGTGGCAGGTGGTGGACCCCAAAGGGAACGTCTATCTCCTCACTCCACTGAAGACTAAAGATGGCAAGGTGTCCGTAGAGTACGTGACTCCGTACACCATGCCGACGAGCCACTAATGCGTCGAGAGGGTCTGACTGAGGAGGGAGGCCAGCACCATATCCCTCCTCAGTTCTCTCTCGGGCGGTGCAGTAGGCGACATAAGGGTGGTACTGAAAGACGCTAAGAACGAATTGAACGTCATTGTTGAGCGGACGAAGGAAGGATTTTCCCGAGGCCGGACCCAACGCCTGCTGGAACGGCTGAAAGGAGTCACATGTGGTTCTTAGTCATTGTTCTCTTTAATAATGTGCCGGGACTCGATCACATCACGGTGCTGCAGACGTATGCCACGTCTCAGGAATGCCAGAGTGAACGAAATCGCATCGGCTATGAGATGGCAGCAGCGTATCCCTATGACCGTGATTTTGTGATTGCCTGTCAATTGAGTCCAAAGCACGACTCATAAGAGCGGCTGAAGGGAGTAAGGTCATGACTCCGACGAGGCCGCAGAGAGAACGCGATTACGAGCGCAGGAAGTCTGACCTGGCGCTGCAGTGTCCGACACCCTCCAAGGAGCAGTGACCTAGGAAGGTGGCGGACACTGCGGACACTTGGGTGAATATGGTCATTGAATGCGGTCACCTATTCCCATCGATCCAGAAACTGACAAGCGTTTTCAATAGTTTGTAATGGGCTCACGCTTTGCCTTCTGTGGTGAACGAGAGTCGCCTGAAACCAGGCCAACGAAAAATGGAGGAGGTCTATCACAATGTACATACTTAACGTGGTGAAAGCCGAGATAGTCAATCCTACAGTCACCAGGCTTCTGAAAACGGATCTCCTCCATATTGAGGGGAAAGAACTGAATGTGGTTACGATCCAGCTCGCGCCCGGCTCGGTCGGCAGGCAAGTTCATCATCCTGGTCCTGAATTGGTCTACGTCTTGGATGGCGTTGGAGTGCTCGAAGTGGAGGGGAAGCCCCCGTTTGCGCTGAGCCCTGGAGCGGTGACCATAGTCGACTCTCACCATATTCACATCAGCAAGAACACGAGTCCGACGCATAGGCTGAAGCTTCTTGTCGTTCAGCTATTGGAGCAAGACAGCCGCGGGCTAAGACGAACTCCGTGTTTGGCTGAGTTGGGACAGTAAGGGAGAAGCGCGATGAATGCGCGACCAAGAAGTGGATATCAGGTCCCTGTTGTTGCAACCCTAATCCTGTTTGGCCTGTGCGCGTCCACCGATGGGGTCTTTAGCGCCGGGCCGACCATTCAGGAATACCTCGTCCCCTCGGGTTCACATCCACATGATGTGGCGCCGGCTCCTGACGGGTCGGTCTGGTATGTCGCCCAGAATCTAAGCGAGCTCGGTCGACTGGACTCGGGAACTGCCCGCATCGAGCGGATCAAGCTCGGTGAAAGGTCACGGCCGCATGGGGTGATCGTCGGTCCAGATGGCGCACCCTGGATCACCGACGGTGGATTGAACGCGATCGTCCGCGTGGACCCAGTGACGAAGGCCGTCCGAGTATTCCCACTCCCGTCAGGCCGTGAAGGAGCCAATCTCAATACGGCCACGTTCGATAAGCGCGGCGTACTGTGGTTTACCGGGCAGAGTGGCGTCTATGGCCGGCTGGATCTCACGACAGGCAAAGTAGAAGTGTTCGATGCCCCGAAAGGTACAGGTCCGTACGGCATCACTACCACACTTGATGGAACGGTGTACTACGCGTCACTGGCGGGAAGTTATATCGCCCGTCTTGACTCGGACACCGGCGTTGCGACTGTAATCGAACCGCCGACACCGAGGCAGGGCGCACGCCGGGTGTGGGCGGATTCGAAGGGGAAGATCTGGGTCAGCGAATGGAACGTGGGGCAACTGGGCCGATATGATCCGGCCACCAATACCTGGAAGGAATGGCGGATGCCGGGCAAAAGCCCCGGCGCCTATGCGGTTTATGTGGACGATCAGGACAAGGTGTGGGTCAGCGACTTCGGCGCGAACGCCTTCGTGCGCTTCGATCCGATCACCGAGCGGTTCGAGTCCTTTCCGCTGCCCAGCGGCAACGCGGAGGTGCGCCAGCTCTTAGGCCGCCCAGGCGAAGTCTGGGGAGCCGAGTCCGGGACAGACAAGCTGGTGAAGATTCGCACGCACTGAAAGGAGAGTTCCGCATCAGCGTTGATAGGTGGCCAAGAACAAACATTGACGCCAAAATGGAGGTGACATCATGACATTGCCTACCTTCGACGCAGGAATCGGAGATCCGGTCACTGAAGATCAGCAAGCATCGCGTCAAACCCCTCTAGCGGCTACGGGCTACGACAGGACGTTCCCACCGAATATCCCTGGTTCATTTTCGCGAGATTTCGCAAAGTCACGAAGAGTCGTGAGTGCGAGATTAATAATCGCACGCGTTTTCAATGGCTTGTGATTGGCTCACGCATTGCCTTCTGCGGAAATCAAGGTCGCCTGAAACAAGGCCAGCGACGGCAGAAAGGACTCAGAAGGTCGTCTGAT
Organism: Nitrospiraceae bacterium; assembly: GCA_036004925.1. Taxonomy (GTDB): domain Bacteria; phylum Nitrospirota; class Nitrospiria; order Nitrospirales; family Nitrospiraceae; genus Palsa-1315. The sequence goes on from DASYRC010000069.1 coordinate 8,850, forward strand.
GATGTGGTTAGTTCGCATTGCGCTTCGTCTCCCCTACACGTTCGTCGTCACGGCGATTCTGACTGTGCTGTTCGGCATCGTGACGATCTTTGGGATGTCCACCGACATTCTGCCGGAGATTGACATCCCCGTCGTGAGCGTGATCTGGCAATACGACGGTATGGCCGCCGAGGAAATGGAGCGGCGCGTCATCACGTATAGCGAGCGTGCGATGACCACGACGGTCAACGACATTGAGCATATGGAATCGCAGTCCATGTTCGGGGTCGGCGTGATCAAAGTCTTCTTTCATCCTCGGGCGAACATTGCGGCGGCTGTCGCGCAGGTGACCTCCATTGCGCAAACCATCCTGCGCGTGTTACCGCCGGGCATTCAGCCGCCGTTGATCGTGCAGTACAGCGCAAGCAATGTACCGATCGTGCAGATCGCCGCCAGCAGCCCGACGCTTTCCGAAGCGCAGCTCTACGATTACGGCCTCAATTTTATCCGCACGCAACTGGCCACCGTTCAAGGCGCTCAAGTGCCGTTGCCCTACGGCGGCAAGCCCAGGCAGATCATGGTGGATCTCGACCAACAGGCGTTGTTCGCCAAAGGTTTGTCCGCGTCCGATGTGACGAACGCCGTGAATGCCCAAAACCTGATCCTGCCGTCCGGCAGCGCGAAGATGGGCACGCGGGAATACAGCGTGCGGCTGAACAGCAGTCCCGAGGCTGTGGCAGCCCTCAACGACTTTCCGATCCGGCAGGTCAACGGCGCCATGATCTATATCCGTGACGTTGCGCAGGTGCGCGATGGCTTTGCGGTGCAGACCAATGTGGTCAGACAGGATGGTCGGCGCTCCTCGCTCATGACGGTCCTGAAGAGCGCCGGCGCGTCGACCCTCGATATCGTGCGGCGGGTACAGGAGACGTTGCCGCGCATTCAGGCGACGCTGCCGCCGGAACTCAATCTGCAGTTCCTGTTCGATCAATCCGTCTTTGTTCGGGCAGCCGTGCAAAATGTCCTTCACGAGGGTGTCATTGCCGCCGGTCTGACCGGACTGATGATTCTGCTCTTCCTCGGGAGTTGGCGAAGTACCCTGGTGGTCGCGCTGTCCATCCCCTTGTCCATTCTGACCTCGGTCATCGTGCTGAATGCCCTGGGACAGACGCTGAATCTCATGACGTTAGGGGGGCTGGCATTGGCGGTGGGCATTCTCGTGGACGACGCCACCGTGGAAGTGGAGAACATCCATCGCAATCTGGGGCAGCGGAAGTCGATGAGTCAGGCGATTCTGGATGGGGCCCAGCAGATCGCCACGCCGACCTTCGTGTCTACGCTCAGCATCTGCATCGTCTTCGTACCCATCTTCTTTTTGACCGGCATTGCGCACTATCTCTTCACCCCGCTGGCCATGGCGGTCGTGTTCGCCATGTTGGCCTCGTATCTCCTCACACGGACCCTGGTTCCCACGATGGTTAAATATCTCCTGAAAGACGAGGCGCACATCTATTCCCAGACCCATGACGAGCAGACCCCTCCCATCAATACGCGTATCTGGCGGATACACTGGCGTTTCAATCAGGCCTTCGAACGGTTCCGCGCGGTGTATCAGCATCTTCTGGTCCTGGGGTTACAGCTTCAGGCGCGGGTATTTGTGCGGACGGTGGCGCTGGGACTGCTATGCCTGGCCCTGTTGCCCTTCATCGGACGGGACTTTTTCCCCCGGGTGGATGCCGGCGAGTTTCGGCTGCACGTGCGCGCTCCGGCCGGCACACGTCTGGAGGAAACCGAGCGCCGGTTCGGGCAGGTGGAGGACGTGATCCGCCGCGTCATTCCAGCGAAGGAGTTGGATACCGTTATCGATAATATCGGGCTGCCGGTCGGTGGGGTTAACCTGGCCTTCAGCGATTCCTCGACGATCGGAGCAGCGGACGGCGAGATCCTCGTCTCCCTGAACAAGCAGCAGCATCGGCCAACCTGGGACTACGTGAAAGAGTTGCGGCGCGAGCTGAAGGCGGAGTTCACGGATCTGACGTTCTTCTTCCAGGCCTCCGACATCGTCACCCAGATTCTGAACTTCGGCTTACCTGCGCCAATCGATATTCAGGTCGTCGGGCGGGACCCGGACAACTACAAGATCGCCAAGCAGATCGAAGCACGGGTCTCGCAGATCCCCGGCGTCGAGGATGCTCATGTGCATCAAGTAGTCGACACCCCGGAGTTGCGCGTGAACGTGGACCGCACGCGCGCGGAGCAAGTCGGGCTGACTCAGCAGGATGTGGCCAACACCGTCCTGTATTCATTGAGCTCGAGCGGACAGGCCGCTCGAAACTATTGGCTGAACCCGCAGAATGGGGTGACCTATCTCCTCGCCGTGCAGACCCCGCAGAATCAGATCGACTCGGTGGATGCGTTGCAGAGCACCCCGGTAGTCGTGAATGGGCAGCCGGCGCCACAACTGCTGAGCAATCTGGCGACGATCCATCGCGGGACGACCAGTACCGTCGTCAGTCACTACAATGTCCAGCCGGTGTTCGACGTCTTCCTGAATGTCCAAGGCCGGAATCTGGGCGTGGTCGCTCATGACGTAGACCAGGTGGTCACAGATGTGAAGAAGGATCTCCCCCGTGGAACGTTCATCACGATACGCGGGCAGGTCCAGAGCATGCGCTCCTCGTTCTGGGGACTGGGGCTAGGGATCCTCTTCGCGCTGGTGTTGGTCTATCTCCTGATGGTGGTCAATTTTCAGTCCTGGACCGACCCGCTGATCATCATCATGGCCCTGCCGGGCGCGCTGTTCGGCGTCCTCTGGGCGCTGTTCGTTACGCAGACGACCTTCAACGTGCCTTCTCTGATGGGCACCATTATGGTGATGGGGCTTGCCACAGCCAACAGCATCTTGGTCGTGACCTTTGCGAATGATCTTCGGAAGGAAGGCAAGGATGCGCGAACCGCTGCACTCGAAGCCGGATTCACTCGCCTGCGTCCGGTGCTGATGACCGCGTTTGCCATGATCATCGGGATGGCACCGATGGCGCTCGGCCTTGGAGAGGGAGGAGAGCAGAACGCCCCCTTGGGGCGGGCGGTCATCGGCGGACTGATGGGCGGGACGTTCGCTACATTGTTCTTTGTGCCGATTGTCTACAGCTTATTGCGTCGCCAGCAGCCGCAGGAGCGCTCTAATGAAAAGCTTGCGTGAATCACCGGATTGGTCCACGACGGGTCCCGTCACTGACCCAGCGAATGGAGATGGGGAGAGTGAATATCTCCCTTCTGTAGCGAACCCTCCGGCTGCTCCTCCCCCAACCGGTGCGCGACGACGGTGGCTGCTGGTCGCGGTCCTGGTCATCGCGTTGCTTACGTTGCTCCTGGCCGGTATCGTCCCGCGATTAAACGAGCAAGCCGCGTTGACGGCGGAAGCGAACGCCATGAAAACCAGCCTCCCGAAGGTCCCTGTGGTGCCGGTCCGGCGGGCGCCGGAAGTGACGAATCTCGTTCTCCCCGGATCCACACGGGGCTATCAGGAGACGGCGATCTATCCGCGCACGAACGGGTATGTCAAGCGCTACCTCGTGGAAATCGGCGACCCCGTGAAGACGGGGCAATTGCTGGTTGAGATCGAGACACCTGACGTGGATAAGCAGTTGGGGCAAGCCGTCGGCACCTTGTCCCAATCGCAGGCGAATCTCGGGCAGGCCCGGGCGAATCTGGAATTGGCCAGAGTCAGCACGGAGCGCTGGCAAAAGCTGGTAGAGCACAACGCGGTCTCCAAGCAAGAGGCGGACACCTATCGGCTGCAGTTCGAGGCGAGGCAAGCGGACGTCGTGGCGGCGGAAGCCACGATCAAGGCTAATCAAGAAAACGTGCGGCGCTTGAAGTATCTGCAGTCGTTCCAAAAAATTACGGCCCCCTTTGATGGCGTCGTCACCGCGCGCAATGTGGATGTGGGGGCCCTGGTGACTGACGGGACCGGTGCGGCGAGCGAAGGCACTGTGTTTTCAAGCCGGGAACTCTTCCGAGTCTCACAGGTCGACATCCTTCGCATTTACGTGAATGTGCCGCAGACGTTCGTGGCGTCCATCCAAGTTGGTCAGTCCGCCCAAGTAATTGTGCGAGACCTTCCCCAACACACCTTCGTAGGGAAAGTGGTCAGGACGGCCGGCGCCGTCGACCCTGCCTCCCGGACCCTTCTGACTGAGGTGGACGTGGCAAATCCGGATCAAGTCCTGTTGCCGGGGATGTACGCCGAAGTGAAGTTCGACATGATGCGGGAGTCCCCTCCGCTGTTGGTGCCGGGATCGGCCCTGATTGTCCGAGCAGACGGGCAATACGTGGCTGTCGTGGGCCAAGACCACGTCATCCAATTCCGGCAGATCGGGCTGGGACGGGATTATGGCAAGGAAATCGAAATTGTCTCCGGCTTGGAAGACAAGGACACTGTGGTGTCGAATCCCACCGATGACGTGCGCGAGGGCGCAAAGGTCGAACTGATCTTTCCAAAGCCGCCTGCGGCCACGGCGCCGGCCCAGCAGCCGGATGCCACGAAGCCGGGCGAACCGAAGAAGGAGGCGACCTGATGCAGCCTCTTCTGAAGAAATTCTTCGTGCTGGCCGTTCCGGTCGTCCTGTCCCTTGCCGGCTGCGCGGTCGGCCCTGATTATCAACAGCCTCCCGTCGAGATCCCGAAGAATTGGAAGGAGGCGGCACCTCGTGATGCAGAGGGTCGCGCGCGCTGGTGGGAGATCTTTGACAACCCGGAGCTCAATACGTTGGAGGCTCAGGCGCTTGTCGCCAATCAAACGCTGAAGGGCGCCGTCGCCAGAGTTGAGGAAGCGCGGTCGGTCGCCAGAATCAGCGCCGCTGATTTTTATCCAACGATCACCTTCGATCCGGCCGCCAGCCGACAGGATTTCTCGGCCAACCGCCTGCTGTCAATTCCACAGAACAACAACATCGGGCGATTCGCCTCGAACCTGTTTACGGTTCCGTTGGATCTGAGCTACGAGGTTGATGTCTGGGGGCGTGTGCGCCGGAGCTATGAGGCGGCCAAAGAGGAAGCCCAAGCGAGCGCGGCGGACTATCAGACGGTGCTACTGACGCTCACCTCGGACGTGGCCCAGAACTATTTTCTGTTGCGGTCGCTGGACGCCGAGATCGAATTGTTGAAGCGCACGGTCCAGTTGCGCAAGGAGGCGCTGGATCTGGTGCGATACCGATTTGAAGGCGGCGTGGCCAATCAGCTCGAACTGTCGCAGGCGGAGACTGACTTGGCGACCACGCAAGCGCAGGCCATCGCGTTGGAGCAGCGCCGTGCCCAGTTGGAGGACGCCTTGGCGGTGCTCCTCGGGAAACCGGCCTCTGAGTTTTCCATGCCCCGCGAGCCGTTGGGTGTGCTCCCGCCCACCATTCCGGCCGGTCTGCCCTCCGACCTGCTGGAGCGACGGCCGGACGTGGCTCAGGCCGAACGGTTGATGGCGGCGAGCAACGCGCGCATCGGCGTCGCAAAGGCGGCCTTCTTTCCGGCGATCCAATTGACTGGGTCCGCCGGGTTCCAGAGCACCGATCTCGCGAGCTTGTTCAACTGGGAGAGTCGCCTGTGGTCGGTCGGGGCCGGGCTCTTTACGCCGATATTTGAAGGAGGACGGATCAGAGCGAATTACGAGGCGACCAAGGCGCGGTATGACGAGGCGGTGGCCCAGTATCGGCAGCAAGTGCTCCTGGCATTTCGCGATGTGGAGGACGCGCTCGCCGGCATTCGGGTCCTGGCCGATGAAACCCAAGCCCAGGCGCGAGCGGTCACCTCCGCGCGGAAGACCACGGAGCTGGCTACGATGCGCTACCGCGAAGGGCTCTCGAACTATTTGGAAGTCGTGGATGCTCAACGGACGCAACTGGATAACGAGCGAACCGCCGTCCAGATTCTCGGGCAACGATTTGCCTCCAGCGTGCTGCTGGTCAAGGCACTGGGAGGGGGATGGGTAGCGAACGGTATGGCTCAGGCATCCCCTGATCCAGTATCTGTGCGGCCGAACATGCTCGTTGCACAGTGAGCCAACGAACACTCCCCGAGGAGAAAGGAGTGGGGTCAAAACAATCGATGTTGAGGATTCAGAAATCGGCGAACGCGGACATTGTGGTCTTTACCCTGAGTGGTCGGATAAGGGTTAAAGATCTGGCAGAGTTGCAACGAGTCGTTGCATGCGAAGGACAAGAGCACTGCGTCATACTGGATTTGAAAGAGGTCAAGCTCGTGGATCGAGATGCAGTGAGGTTTCTGGCACATTGCGAAGCAGAGGGGACCACGCTTCAGAACTGCCCGGTCTATATCCGCGAGTGGATTAGGAGAGAGACCGAAGGGTATTCGAAGATCACGTGATCTGGGCAGTATCCATCTGTATCTTGCCAAACAGGGCAAGCTGGAGGCTCTGAAATGATTACTTTCATCCACGCTGGATTGGTGGTGGTCGTACTATTGAGGCTGGCTCAGTGTGATGTGAGAGGAGTCGATGATGAGTGTTGATCCGTGTGACCCACCGGTTCGCGTGGTTCTATTCCCGGTTTCGCTCCCGGTTGTGCTCTCGATTCCAGGTCTCACTCCATCGCCCTCTTTTCCGATCTCTACTGATCGCCCTAGGCGAGGTCTATTTGATGAGGGCGACGGGTGTGAAGGGATGGCAGGAGGAGATCCACGCGTCAACGGTTCGCTTCACAGCATCACGATCAGGGACACAGATTGCCCCTCCGCTGGTCATCTGCAAACGGGGCATGGCGATTGGAAAATTCCGTATGTGTATTGTGTCTGTGCCGAGAGTGTGCCTGTGGGAGGCGCACACGAGGAGATGCTTGAGCAGTACTGCCCCACTTATTCTCCGGACAGCTTGTTTTTTTGGATTACCATCTATTCTGCAGAGAATTCGGGCTCGAGGATTCGTGTCCAAGGGGAAGTCCGGGGATCACCAGCTTGATCCTTTGCGCGGAGGTCCCTTGCCGTCTCCCATCACGATCGTAGGAACAGATTTCTCTGAGTTTTACGCATTCCCCATGGCTAATTTCCCCTGTCCAAGTTTTAGGTGGAGCACAACAGAATCCATCGCAACATCGAGCGGTTCGAATAGTTGGCCTTCGGCCACTCTTAATCACCGGGTCGTAGGTTCGACTCCTACACGGCCCACCAAATTTAAAGGTTCAAGGTGCAGTGGCACGGTGAAAGTCACTGTGCCGCACAGCAAGAAGGACTCTGCGGCGATGAACAGCAGGCGTTTAATTCTTGAGCGCCGCAACGCCTCGCCAGATTCAGGTAGGAGCACGCTACAGACTTTGGCAGCTTGCCCCTTCTGGGCGCACACATCCCAACCTGCACCGCTGGATGCAAAACTTCTACAATGCCAAAGGCGGGAAGCGGAACCTTAAACTCCTCCGTGATCCCTTCGATTGCTGACCACAACTCGCCTCTCCTCTTATGCAAAGTCCCACGCCGCATAGACGCATACGGCTTTCGCGCGCCGCCTTCTGAGGGCCTCTTCTTCGATGCGCACGCCTCTCCCTATATGTGATAATGACGTCTATGGTTCTGAAGCGTTGGCTGGTTGGGAATCCCCTGAAGACGGGTCAAGCCGTCCATCAACGGCTCTCGAAACGCCTGGCCCTTGCCGTATTCGCGTCCGACCCCCTGTCTTCGGTCGCCTACGCCACAGAGGAAATCCTCCTGGTCCTCATTCCAGCCAGTCTGGCCTTTGCGCATTTCTCAATTCCGATCAGCCTCGTGATCATCCTCCTGCTTGCGATTTTGACACGCTCCTACTCCCAGATCATTTTCGAATATCCAGGTGGTGGCGGCGCCTACATCGTGTCCAAAGCGAACCTCGGTGAATGGCCAGGACTCACCGCCGCGGCTTCGTTGATGATCGATTATGTCCTCACCGTCGCCGTCAGCGTGGCGGCCGGCATCGCCGCGGTCACCTCCGCCATTCCCTCTCTCCTTCCGTACCGCACGGTATTCGGCGTGTGTGCCATCGTGCTCGTGCTCCTGGTCAACCTGCGTGGTGTGCGTGAGTCGGGGAAAGTGTTTGCCGTTCCGACCTACATGTTCATTGGGAGCATGCTCCTCCTGATCGCCGTCGGAACATTTCAACTTTTGTTTGGACAACTCACGCCCGTGGCCTCCCAGAGCGTGGCCACGCAAACCGCGGTCGAATCAGTGTCGGTGTTTCTCCTACTCCGAGCCTTCTCATCGGGCTGTACGGCACTCACCGGCGTGGAAGTCGTTTCGAATGGCGTGACGGCCTTTCGCCCCCCGGCACCGAAGAATGCCGTCATTACGATGATCACGATGGCGCTCATCCTGGGCATACTCTTTCTCGGCATCAGTACGATGGCATATCACTTGGGCGTGCTCCCGAAAGCCGATGAAACCGTGGTCTCGCAGGTTGCACGCGCGATCTTCGGCGAAGGAGTCCTCTACTATGTGCTGCAAGGCGCCACGATGTTGATCTTGATCCTCGCGGCAAACAGCGCCTTCGCCGGATTTCCACGCCTCGCATCCTTGTTGGCCCGCGATGGCTATATGCCCCACCAGATGGAACTCTTAGGCGACCGTCTGGTGTTCTCCAATGGCATTATCATCCTGGGGGTCTTCTCGTGCCTCCTCATTGTCGTATTCGACGGTGACACCCACGCACTGATTCCGCTCTATGCCGTCGGCGTGTTTCTCTCGTTCACCCTCGCGCAAGTCGGCATGGTCCGTCGCTGGCTGAGCCAGCGCGGACCTCATTGGCGAAAGAAAATTCTCATTAATGGCATCGGCGCGATCGCCACCGCCATTGCGACCGCGATCATCGCCAGTACCAAGTTTCTGCACGGCGCCTGGATCGTCATCCTACTGATCCCAATCCTGATCATGATGTTCCGAGGCATTCACATGCACTATAAGGAGGTCGCCGACGAGACTGCCCTCGATCGACGAGGAAGCCGCCCTCCGAAGCCTCGCCGCAGTCTCGTCATCATTCCATTCAGCGAGATGAACCTTGCCGTCGTCCGCGCGCTCGACTTTGCCCGAAGCCGACCAGGAGAAATTCGGGGGGTGTTAGTGGACGTAGATCCGAGAACCACGGCCGGACTCGAAATGCAGTGGGCCCAGTGGGGATGCGGCATCAACCTCGTCGTCCTACCCTCGCCCTACCGATCCATCGTGAGTTCTATCCTCGACTACGTCGAGGAGATCTTGGACAAGGAGCCGGACACCTGGGTCACCGTCGTGATTCCAGAAATCCTCCCGGCTCACTGGTGGCAGAATCTCCTCCACAATCAGCGGGCCCTCCTATTGAAGGCGTCACTGCTGTTCAAGGATCGTGTCATCCTGACCGACGTGCCATTCCATCTCACGAGGTGACCGTCCAAGTTCCTCGGATAATTAGGAGGGTCTCCAGCGAAATACGCAGGACTGATCGTGAGAGTAAGGCGAGTTTGTCATGCGGAAGGATCAACGGCTCAAAAAATTAGGCCTTTTCCCGCTCTTAACCAGCGAGCCGTAGATCAATCGCGCCGCATCCCATCGTGTCTTTGTTGTAGCCTGCGGCAGTGGCCGAGCGGCTCTCACCTATGAGGCGCACCGCTCGCGCCAGTTTCACTGTCACTCCCGCCGCTTGTTCCTCTCCGGCACGCCGGTCTCGACCTCTGCCTCACGTTTCCTCCCGGAAATGTGCATTGGCTCTCCTCTTCTTCCTGTGCGAGAGCCAACTTCATTTCAACAAAGGAGGAAACAAGATGGCTACCAACAACAAACCCACGAATACGCTGCGATGCGGCAACATCAAGGCGACCATCTGGCAGAATGTCACCGAGAAAGGTCCGTTCTTCTCAACGACCTTCTCTCGGCCGTTCAAGGATCAGTCCGGAGCGTGACGCAAGGGGACTTCGTTCGGTCTCAATCACCTCGAAGCCCTTGTCATGTCACGCGTGAGGCCAAGGAGTGGATGGCCGCTCACGCTTTGAGGCGCTGAGCTGCTTCACTGGGAAGTCTCCGATCTCCGGGGGCTTCCCTTCGCCCCATCTACTCTCCTACCTTCGTTGCGAGATGACAAAATTCCAGCACAGCTTGGTCTAGTTTTTTGGAGAAAGGTCAGGTATCGGTGTCGTTCATGCACCCAACCAGGAACACCATCCGTCATCGGTGTGATAGCATCCAGTCTATTGCCATGTACTGTGGTGGCATCGCGTCGGACGCGAAGTGTGCGGAAGAGGTGAACCGTGTTGGTACACATCATCGCCGACTATGGAACGGGGGACCTGGCCTTTGCCGAAGTGGTGCAGCGCATTAAGCTCCACCTGCCGGATGCCGAACCCGTACCTGTGCCGGTTCCCCCCTTTTCCACCGTGGCCGCCGGTTTCTGTATTGCTCAACTGGGTCTTAATGCCGCTCCGCCGGGCACCTTGATCTATCACAACGTGGCCCCGCGCCAGGACGACCATGCGGCCCGGCCGGGGAACGCGGGGGAACGCTTGGCCTATGCACGGCTTCCCACGGGAGTCCGTGTAATCGGGGTCAACTCTGGCTATGCTCTCTCCTTCATCAAAGACGTCGCGGAGAAATTCCGGTGGGCGGCTTCCCCGGCGGAAGGCAGCCAGTTCCGTTCGCGGGACGTCTTTCCGCAAGCCGCCGCCGCCATCGCGCTGGGACTTCCTTCGGCGTTGGGCGACGAGATCGACGCCCGCGCACTGCCGCCGCCCCCCTCCTCGGTGATCGCCTACGTCGATGGCTATGGAAACCTCAAGACCACCATCGCGTACGATACCAAGAAGGTTCGACCGGGAAAGCGTATTCGCGTGCGTGTCAACGATCACGAACATGAGGTGACGGTGAGTGATGGCGCCTTTGCCGTTCGTCACGGCCAATTGGCTTTTGCACCAGGAAGCAGCGGCTGGCCGATGCGTGATGGTGGCGCAGTCCGGTGGATAGAGATCTTCCTGCGCGGCGGCAACGCGTGGGACCTATTCGAAAGACCGGCAATCGGCTCCCCCGTATCCATTGCTTAGGAACTGCTTTCGCGCAGAAGTATCTGTGGCCAAACTGTGGCAGAACTAGCGTGTCTGATCATGTTTAACCGGTTCCTCTCCTGCCTCTGACTCGTCTATAAATGAATCATTGAGAGACAAAACGCGTGAGTTCACGAGAATCCCGGAAGAGCAGTAGATCTGACCCTGGTGAGACGTTTCTTCGACTGATATTAGCGCTGATTGGAACAACCTCTCATCGTCCACGTGTTTGGAAACCCGGACAAGGTGTCGCGGGCAGCACATTATGTGCTCGGAGCCAATCAAAAAAGAATGAATATGAGATGGCTAATACTAACAGCAGCGCAGGGGAGAGCTAACCGGCGCAACGGATGAAACAGATCGGACCCCTCAATTGCCCCCGAACGGGCACCGCTGCCGATCACCGAGACCGGCACCGATCGCATTTCACCGCACCTGAAACCGTTGCTGCTTATGGCGGCCCCGTCAGCTTCGTTGAAGCTTGGCTTTGAAGCCGAAGGTCAGGCGCCTGACTGGCACCGTGTGCAGCAAGAACGCCGGCAGTTCACTCTCTTCTAGGACCGCATCCAGCTCCCGTTTTTTGAGGTTTTCAAGAACAAGGAACGCTACTATACCATCGCGCATCACGAGCTCAGGCACTGGACCCGCGCCGCCATCCAACTCTTCAAGTTAACAATAGCTGCCAGCGTGAGGCCAGCGTCTTGGCAACATCAACCGTGACGATAAATTATTATGGTGGACGAACCATCATGAAGCAGGATATCGCCATGACTTGCAAAGGACCAAGACATGACCATTATTTCTGTAATCGTCGGCAGCACGCGTCCGGGCCGGTTTTCTGAAAAGCCGGCGCAGTGGATTCTTCAGCACCTCAAGAAGCGCGACGGAATTGAAGCGCGGCTGCTCGACCTTCGCGACTTTCCGATGCCCTTCTTTGACCAGGCCGTGCCGTCTGCCCACCCCGGCCGCGCGCCTTACGAGAATGGGGTTGTCAAACGCTGGACTGCCGAAACCGCCGCATCGGACGGGTTTGTTTTTGTCACCCCGGAATATAACTTTGGCCCTGCAGCAGTGCTAAAAAATGCGATCGACTGGGTTTATCCGGAGGGGAACCGCCAGCAAGGTGGCTGCTTTCGTAAGCTATGGCAGCGCCCTGGGCGCACGCAGCGTCCAGCAGCTCCGGGAAGTGGCGATAGTGCTTCAAATTGCCCCGGTTCGCTCGTCCGTCCACATTCCCGTTGCGACCCTTTAGGCGCATTTCCAGGACGGCGACGTTGACAAAGGACTCGCTGAGCTTGAGACACCCGCCAAGGTGCTGATCGACGACCTGCTCTGGTGGACGGCGGCTCTGAAGGCAGCCCGCGCAGGCTCTTGACGATCCCCAAGACTGCACAATTGCCCAAGCCTCTAGCAGCGTATTTCACAGCCACCAACAAGCAGGACATCAATCGGGCGGCATCGATTCACGGAGCAGAATATCCAATCGACGGCGGCACCCTGCCAGCGGGCTGATCCCCTCTGGCGTTCGTCCCTCCTCCCTCTTATGCCAAAATCTGGTCTCGCATACCGCCATAAACGAATGTGCGGACGAGCTCCTTTGCGTAAAAGTCGTGCGGGAATCCGAGTTCAATCCGGCTTGCGTCGTCGAGCGTCTGTAATTGGTCCGCTGAGAGCGTCAGGTCGAAGCTCGCAAGATTGTCCTGCAATTGAGAAAGCTTTCGCGCGCCGAGGATCGGGATGACCGGCACGGGGCGGTAGCGAAGCCACGCCAGCGCGACCTGCGCCATGCTGCGACCGAGCTCATCGGACACAGTCTTCACGGCCGCGACGATGCGGTCGGTCCGTTGTTGCTCCGGCAGGAACGGCTTCATCATGTCGCTGCTCATACGGCCCGGCTCAGACGACCCGTGGCCGTGGTACTTGCCGGTCAGTACGCCATTGGCCAGTGGCGACCACGCGGTCAAGCCGAGGTTCAGCGCCTTGGCCATCGGGAGCAGTTCCCGCTCGATGGTTCGCTCGATCAGGCTGTATTCGATCTGCAACCCGATGAAGGGCGCCCACCCCCGCAGGTGGGCAAGCGTGTTCGCCTGTGCGATCCACCAGGCTGGGGCATCAGAGATGCCGATATAGAGCACCTTGCCTCCGCGAACCAAGTCCTCCAGTCCTCGCATGACCTCTTCGACTGGCGTAATCTGGTCCCAGATGTGGACCCAGTAGAGATCAATGTAGTCAGTCTTCAGTCGTTTGAGGCTCGCTTCCACGGCCTGCACCATGTTCTTGCGCTGATTGCCGGCCGCGTTCGGGTCGGTGCCCGGAGCGGCATTGGTGTATTTCGTGGCCATCACCACGCTCTGGCGATGGCCCTTCATAAACTCGCCGAGGAGCGATTCACTCGTCCCGTTCGTATACATGTTCGCGGTGTCGATGAAATTGCCCCCGACCTCGCGGAACGCGTCGTACACCTTTCGTGCCTCGTCCTGTGCGGAACCCCAGCCCCAGTCCTCGCCGAAGGTCATGGTGCCGAGCGCCGCCTCCGAAACTCGCAGTCCGCTGTTGCCCAAAAGTCGGTATCGCATGTGAATCTCCTTTCTTCATTACACTCATAGGATTTCTTTTGGCTCTGGCGCGCCTTCGCATCGGCCATAAATAGCCATCCGCCGGCGTAGTGCCCCGTATATCGCGTTAAAAAAGTTTGGTGCAAAAGCATAGGCGATCCTCCTTTCAACCGCTAATCATATCCTCATCCTCATCCAAAAATATCCCCCACCTTATCTCTCAAAAACGGATCCTTATTCTGCATAATTTGAATGCCGTTATCTTGTATACTTCTAGTAGAATCACGACATTCCCACCTGATCCAGACCGCTACCCTTTTCGTTCTGACAGCCCTCTGCTGTACCTCTGGCTCCGCAAAGAGGGAACGATCTGGCTCCTGTTTCCAGCGGCGCTTAGCTTCGCCGCCTTTGTTTGGTTGCTCACTCTCCATCCCGCCACCAGCGGACAGGTTTATGCTGCCTATGGCGGCGCATATGTGGCGACGGCCCTCGTCTGGTTGCAGGTCCTGGACAACTAGAAGCTCTCCTTATTCGACTGGACTGGAGCCGGAATCGTCTTGCTCAGTATGGCGGTGATCTTTTTGGGCTGGACCGTGAAGGAGTTAAACGAATGACTCAAGAAGTTGTCCTCATCGGCCGCACCGGGAACCGGTCACATGGCTCTACGGCCCTCCCGGCCCTATTCTCTTCCGACAGTCGGCACGGCCCAGCACGTGATCGAGTTCTTCACCGCCAATATCCGTAACCCCAACACCCGAAGGGCCTGTATGCACAGATTCGTCTAGATGCTGCCTCCATTGATTAGTTGGTATGCTAATAGAATATGGCCTATAAACTCCTTTCCTCGCCAGATGGAAGCTTCCAGTAAGATTCGATCCAGCCTCAGGAGCACCTTCCGAGTTGATCGGGAACCTTGAGGCGCTTCTCACTGTCACATGTGATGCCAAGAAGCAGATCTCGGCTCATGCTTTGAAGCGCCGAGCCGCTTCAATGGGAAGTCTCCGGCCTTCCGGGGGCTTCCTTCTTAATCGATCGAAAACTGCAGTGGCGTTTTATGTGGAACAGGGGGATCGTAGGAGTTATGCAACTATCTTTCTTACAGCTCTCAGCAGAATCAAAAGATGTAACGGATCGGTGGGTGAAGGGATGAAGTCAAAGCGCTGGTAGAACAGTTTTGCATTATGATCTTGGGCATGGACCAGCAGGGCGCGAATTCCCACGATGTCTGCAGCTTGAAGCGTCCGCAGCATGGCATCTTTTAGAAGTCCTGCTCCGACCCCTTTTTTTTGCCATTGATGGTCTACGGCTAGTCGTGCGAGCAGCATGACAGGAATGGGATGATGGGCTAGTCCTTTCGTTACTCGTTCTGGTGCCTGTTCATACTCCACCGATCCCACAGCCAGAGAGTAATAGCTGATCACAGTTTGATCAGCCAACCCTACATAGGTGGTTGATGCCCCGCTGCTTTGATTAGGGAGCGCGTACGTTTGCAGAAAACGATTGAGGTCTTGGTTGCTACAGTCGAACGCTTCAACGGCGTGAAGCTGCTGAAGCTTTCGATCCTGGGAGTCAACGTTCTTCCGCAGGGGCAGGAACAGCGTCAAAGAATCCCGGCTCAGTCAACAAGCGCTGCAGACGAGGGAGAGACCGAATTGGAGCATCAAGTGCCAGCTGAAACTCAGACCATTTTGCTTTACTCAGCACGAATGTGTGGCGATCTGCCAGCGTTTGCTCTGCATGAGACAGCGCGCTTTCAAGGACAAATGCACTCAGCGAACGACTTGCTGCGGATGCAGCAGCTTCCAATCTCCGCTTGGCTGCGTAGCTCAGTCGAAGGTCCAGTTTTTCAGTACGAACTGCACGTCCTGACATTTTGCTACCTCCCATTGCTTTTGATAGTATTTTCATAATTAATAGATGTCAAGACAATGTCTTGACATATTTATCTTTAATACTCAATAGGTTATGATTGCGTCATCCTTAAATCATAAAAATGGTCAGGGGGTAATAGCCTCAGTATGATACTTTCCATTTCCTTCCCTGGCCGGCGCAGATGGGCCAGAAAGGAAGTAGCGGCTAAAGCAATATGACGCACCTCATTAGGATCCGTCACCATGGTGGAAGACCAGAATCCCAATTGGCATCGTCTTCTTGCCCAATCCCCTGAAGACATCCGGGTTCTTCACCAAATGTGTCGGGAAGGATAGGATCTCGGGTGTAAGGTTGGGGAAAGTCTGCCGCAAACTGCAGGTCCCAGTCCCACCGCGGGGTTATTGGGCACGCATGCAGAATGGCTACTCTGTAGCAAAACTACCTTTGACGAAACTGAGTGACCGTCAGTCGAGTTCTCATTCTTCCAGCAAATAAAGGAGGTCCGGCTTTCCATTTCGACTTCGAAAACAATGAGGTGCCACCGTTGGAACCTGGCTTTGTAAGTCATTCATTTTCCATGTTGCTGAATGTCACTTTTTGCAGCTTGCGAGAGAGTCCTTCCTTCGCACATCTAAAATAAAACACATCGCACCGTCTCAATGACAGCATGCAGCCAGGCCGCCCTTAGCCCGCCACGCGCACCAGTACCTTTCCCATCGGCCCCCGTGCCAATCGCACGAATCCCGTCTTCACCTCTTCGAACGGGACAATGGTGTCCACCTGCGGCCGCTGCCCCATGGCATCCAGTCGATGAACAATTTCCTTCCACGCCCTGTGCGCTGCCTGACCCGTATCGTCTCCAACCGAGACCCCGCCGATACGAATGCGGCGGAACAACAGGCTCGCCGTGTTGAAGTCTGGTACGGTCCCTCCGCTCCTGCCAACCACGCTGATCCGGCCGCCATAGCCAAGCAGGGCGATCACCTGCGTCAACAGCGCCCCTCCAACACTGTCGACGGCTAGGTCCACCCGCCTCGGACTGATCGCGGCTTTTACGGCGTCCACCAGGTTGCTGTCAGTTGGATCACACACGACATTAGCTCCGAGCATCTTCAACCTGGCGCCCTTCTCCGCACTGCGTGTCAAGGCCACCACGGTGAGATTCATCGATTTCCCCAGTAGCAATGAGGCAACACCGACGCCGCCTGACGCACCGGTCAGGAGAAGGACAGAGCCAGCGGGCGGAGGCGTCGGAGGGTCATGCCACTGCGTCAAAGCCTGCCAGGCAGTGAGAAAAACCAACGGGGCGCCAGCCATCTCTTCGAGAGACCAGCCGGGAGGAACTGGGGTCACACTCTCCATGGGCACGACGACGTACTCAGCGAGAGTTCCCCACACGTCCACCCCCACTGCGCAGCGCAGGATACCCACGGTCTCGCCCACCCGGACATTGTCCACGCCAGGTCCAACCGTCACCACGTCACCCACGCCGTCACGCCCGAGAATATGGGGCAGCGGCGGCTTGGCCGGATACATCCCCCGCGCGAGAAAGGCATCGGCCGGGTTCAGCGCGGCAACCCTCATCCTCAGCAGCACCTGTGTCAGCCCCGGCCGAGGATCCGCCACCTCGCCAAGCCGCAGCCTTTCAACACCCTCCGCTGATTCCATTAGCCATGCGCGCATGTGTTCTTCCCGCCTTGGCAGGCCCAGTGTCTGACGGTGTCAGCGTACCCTCTCGGGCGGGTCAAAAACAAAAGATTTAGATGTTCCCAAGCCCTCACCCGTCCCGACGGCCGCGGCCTGCGAATTGAAGGACGCTGACCCATTCGTTGAATCGCTCCACGTGATCTCATGACTGCTTGACACCTCGGTCCTACACCGCAGCTCACGGGTTTGATGTCGTAGCCAGACCCGGCAGTGACCGACCGGCTAGCACCTGCGAGGCGCACCGCTCGCGCCAGTAAGCCTGTCACTCCCGCTGCTGATCCCTCTCCGGCACGCCGGCGACGGCCGCTGCCTCTGCATAGCAGCGAGCATGGTCCGTTCTTCGCAACGACCTTCTCTCGGCCGTTCAAGGATCAATCCGGGGCGTGGCGCAATGGGACCTCATTCGGTCTTAATGACCTTAAGACGCTTCTCATCCTCGCGTGTGACGCCAAGGAGTGGATATCCACTCACATCCTCACACCCTCAAGGCATGATTGGGAAGCTCAGGGGTCTTGTATCTTGATTCTGAACATTGTCAGGATACGAGCTATGATCAATCGGGGGTGAGAGACCGATAGGGTCAGGGTTTGAGAAGATCGTGGGTCAGCGAGACCGGGATTGGGGCATCCAAAGTCCGATATAGCTCGCGTAGTCCGTGAGTCAGAAAGGAGAGTGCGTCATGATCAGCAAAGGCCTCGTGTTGGGGACCGTATCAATACTTATCGCAGTGTTCGTGTATTGGGGGACATCGTCTGGAGCAAAGGACTGTGGAGGAATTCCTGCAGAGAGAGTAGCCGACATGGTGCATGCGGTGGTCCAATCACACCGCACCTTTTACACAGTCCATGTCGTGGAGCGATTGCAGGCGAAGGGCGTCATTGTCGCTTCGGAAAATTGGCAGTCCGAAAACACACTTCCCCTCCCAGTCCAGTTCCTGCAGGAGTCAGCCCATTTGGCGGTGAACACCCCAGCCAAGATTGGATACAAGCTCATTAGCCTCTGGCCTATCAACAAACGGAATGGGCCTAAAACCGAATTCGAGCATAAAGGGCTTTTGGAAACCCTGCAGAATCCGGATCGTCCCTATACCGAAGTGGTCATGCATGGGGGGGACTCGTATCTCCAAGCCATTTATGCCGACAGGGCTGTTTCTCAGGCCTGCATCGGCTGCCACATCGCACACCCGGACAGTCCGAAACAGAACTTCAAGCTGAATGACGTGATGGGTGCAATTATGGTCACAGTTCCGCTAAGTCAGTAGTGGTCTAGAAGGTGACGACCACCCACATCACTGATGGGTCGTGTCGGATCAAAGCGCAAAGCGGCTCGCCGATGTGCGGATGGAAGACGGATTAGTGCTGCTCGCTGCAATGGCTGATGCATCAACTCGGGCATAGTTCGATCAAGATGACCGTTGACACGTACGGGCATTTGGCCCTGCATAAAACATAGGAGCACGGTATGTTCAGAACAGGAAAATGTCCGCACTGCGATCGCGTGCTTCCCAACATCAGGATTGAGGACATCGATATCCTTGAGGGGCTCACGCCCAAGTATCACGGCATGAGCCTGGTGTGCCCTCTCTGCCAGAAGGTGCTCCAGGTCACGCTGAATCCGTTCGCGTACAAAAGAGATATAGCTAAGGCCGTCGTCAAAAAGTTGAAAGGACCATGATTGTGAGTGACGGATTGAGTGACGGTCACCCGGTGCACACACTGGGCCACGCATGAACAGTGTGATTCCACGTTGTTGCAAGTGGAGAGGGATTTCGAATGAGGAGGACACTGACTTTTAATCAGCGGGCCGTAGGATCAATCGCGCCGTATCGCATCATGTCAAAGCCCGGAACACTCGACCACCCACCACGTTAGCGTCACGCGCTCTCTTTGGTGCGGCACTTCAGCGCTACATGGCCTACGGAGCTCTCGAAAATCTCTTCTAATCTCTCCTATTGCGAGGGAAGCATGCTTGTAGATCCTTGTGGCTCGATTGGAGGAATGGGTTTCGGTTTCGGAGGAGGAATCGGTGAAGGAGGCAAGGGAGTGGGAGTTGGTGGGGGAATCGGAGAAGGCGGTAGCGGCTCTGGAGATGGCGCGGGCACTGGCAATGGCGGTATTGGCTGTGGCGGCAACGGATCTACGAGAGGTGCAGTTCTACCGGAATCGGACTCCGCTCGACAAGGGAATGCCATGAGGAGCGTAAATAAGATAAACAAGAGATGGGCCGTCACGACCGCTGACAAAGCCACGATCATGCGCCCCGACGCGGCCCATCCGAAATTGGCTTGTTCGCTGGCCATTACATGCCTGACGGAAATATTTCCGAGACATCCCCGATTGTCCCCTGCCCTTTCGGAACAGAGGTTTTTTCAGACCTCGCAATGTTACCACCGATTCCTAAAGTATATTCACTTTACCATAAGTCCGTTCTTCGCAATGACCTTCTCCCGGCCGTTCAAGGACAAGTCCGGTAAATGGGGCAACGGAATCTCCTTCGGTGTCAATGACCCTGAGGCGCTGCTCACTGAGGCCAGTCAAGCCAAGGAATGCATTGCCACTCATGGCTTGAAGCACTGAGCTGCTTCAAGGGGAAGCCTCCGACCCTCCGGGGCTTCCTTTTGGACTGACCCCCTAGATTGAGACACGGCGAATTGGCACACTTGACACACGAAGGGGGTGGCAGGTGGCCAAGAAACGCGTGGGCAAGTTTCCGAAAGCCTTTCGGCAGATGGCCGTGGACCGACTGAATCAGTGCGAGAACATCGTGACACTGGCGAAGGAGCTCGGGGTGAGTCGGCGCCTGTTGTATACCTGGCGCGAGAAGCTCGAGCCAACCGCGAGCGGTGCGGGCCCACCCGCGAATGCGCGAGAGGCGACGCTCCGGAAAGAGGTCAGCCAACTCAAGCGGGTGTTGGCCGAGAAGGTCTTGGAAGTGGATTTTTTCACAGGTGCCTTGCAACAAGTCGAGGCGCGACGCCAGCAGAGCGGCAAGTCTGGCGCGCAGGCATCTACGCCCAGATCCGGGTCGTGATGTCGAGGCAAGGCGGGTTGCGGATCGAACACATGTGTCAGTTAGCCCAGGTGAGCCGAGCGGGATTCTACCGGTCGCTGCAAGAGGCCCAGCCTGTGGAGGAAGAGATGATGGTGCGGGCCGAGATTCAGCAGATCGCGCTGGAGCATCGGCGTCGGTACGGCTATCGGCGGATCACGGCGGAGCTGCGCCGGCGCGGTCTCCTGGTGAACCACAAACGGGTGGGGCGGCTCATGCGGGAAGACAACCTGCTGGCGGTTCAGCCACGGGCCTTTGTGGTCACGACTGATGCGCAGCATGAGTTGGAGGTGTATCTGAATCTCGCCCGTCGCCTGACGGTGACCGGGATCAATCAACTCTGGGTGGCGGATATCACCTATATTCGCCTGCGCACAGAGTTCGTTTACCTCGCGGTCCTCCTCGATGGGTTCTCGCGCAAGGTCGTGGGCTGGGCATTGGATAAGACGCTGGCAACCCGCTTACCGCTGGGCGCGCTGCACCAAGCGATCACCGCCCGGCACCCGCCGCCCGGCCTGGTGCATCACTCGGATCGGGGCGTCCAGTATGCCTCGGGCGCGTATGTGCAGCTCCTTCAACAACACCACATGATGCCGAGCATGAGCCGGCCGGCGAACCCGTACGACAACGCCAGCTGCGAGAGTTTTCTGAAGACGCTGAAGCGAGAGGAGATCTATGCGAACCGATATCGGGATCTCGGGCACCTGCGCAGGAACATGGGGGTCTTCATCGAACAGTACTATAACCGAGTGCGACTCCATTCAGCGCTGGGCTATCGTCCGCC
Organism: Nitrospiraceae bacterium; assembly: GCA_036004925.1. GTDB lineage: Bacteria > Nitrospirota > Nitrospiria > Nitrospirales > Nitrospiraceae > Palsa-1315. Next base: position 29,828 of record DASYRC010000069.1, read on the forward strand.
GGAGGAATTCGAGCAGGCGGTGGCCCCCGTCAACCCATCCGGTGCCGCAACCAGACAGTTTTTTCAGCCCGCAGAAGGCGCTGACCCTGAGGAAATGAAGAGGGTGAGAAAAAACATCCGGCCAACACAGGTGTGCTAATTCTGGTGTCTCAACGGAGGGGTTCACCCCACTTTGCTGCGCTAACTTTGTGCTAAAAACCTCACAAACGACCGAATTAGGGAGGAGCAACGGAATCAGTAGACAGCCAGCGAGCTCATGATCTTCAACGATAAACGGGGAAACCTTCGCAACATCGAGCGGTTTGAATCATTGGCCTTCTGCCACTCTTAATCAGCGGGCCGTAGGTTCGACCCCTACCAGGCTCACCAAATTCTTCAACAACTTACACGCTGCACCCAGCCGGTGATTCCCCCGACTGTGCTAATGAAAATGAAATGGACCCGGCCTTGTGGTACGGAGACGGAGGCGTTGCGGTCTGGCTCGCTCTCACCGGATCAGGAGGTCTATGCCCATGTTGAATGCACCCATTGGCCAAACAGTTTTCAATTACTGAGCCAAAATCCATTCACGTCACGCGGGGGGATGCCTATGCCTGATCGCCTTGTGTGCGTCAATCCTTCGTGCGCATTTTCTCCTCCGCTCTCAGCGGAGTCATGAGCCAACCGAGCGTTCCTTTCTCTGAATGGGCATACGGTAATAGGGTTCGAAGACCCCGAGTCCACGGTCAAGTTCCAGGGTCTCCTCATATCCGTGCGCGGTGGGAGTCAGCACTTTTCGAGCGGATACAGCGGGCACGTGGTGCGGCACGCGATCCCCAAACATCAGCCGAGTTTCCTCGATGACGATGGCAAACTCGTGGATCATTCCCCCGTCCGTGAACGCTCGGCTCACGAGTGCCCCGGTCTCCTCGTCCGGACCGAGGACAATAAAGGCCTGATGCCGATCCCATTCACCATTCGTCCGTCGATACGTGGCAGCCATCCGAAGACTCAGAAAGCGCCCGCCGGCCTCCCAACTTCCGACCACCTCCTTCTGGATGGATCGTTGCTCCATGGGCAACTCCACCGCGCCTTCGAAGTGTCCCAACAGAAACCGGACGTGCTCGAGCGCGGCACTGGGCTTTTCCGGTTGATGGACGGGATCGAACCGGAACGGCTGCGCCGTCCCGACATCGACGAGCAAGGTCTTCGCCTGAGCCGCTCGTTGCGCAAAACCCAACACAGCCTCCCACTCCCGTCGGCGGACGAACTGGGCAAATAACTCACATCCGTGGCCGACACGCAGTAACGCCAGCGGCGCTTGCTTGCAGGGCCCTTGACAGGCCGTGGGTGAAATTCGACAGCCGATGCGGTCAGCCTCATCCTGCAGTGCGTGGGAAGTGGCCTCGAAACGTCTCCGTTGCTGACAAGGTTCCCCGTCACAGAGAAAGAGGTGGGCGTCCCCTTCGGCAAAGTGCCGTTTCGCACGCTCCAGGGACGTATCGAATTCTCCCGAGGTGTGCGTGATCGCGTTGGACTCGACATACCGGCGAAGATCCGCAACCGCCTCGTCCGCACAGGCACCCAGACCGCTGACGACCAGTGCCAGGGTGAGACTGTCAAGCGACAACGTGTCGGATGGACTCACTGGCTGCTCTAACATACGTCCTCCTTCTTTACCGGAACTGTACTTGTACTATTGTTCGTCTCAGGGCGTCGCATCGTCCTGGACCGGGTCGATCACGAGAATCATGATGCCGTTCGTCACTGGGTTGTGCAGCAGGACCAACCAGAGGAACTCAATGATGCTGCTCACCGATTTAATGCCCATATCCTGACGACAATGTTTGCAATGCCAGAAAACGGGTACGTGCCTTATTCATGCAGCCCAGTGAGGTGCCCCATCGAGCCCAGTTTGAATCTTGAAACTACACATGAGATCGCTCGTACAGACGAATTTGTGAGACGCGACGCGAACGGAAATGATGGCGGCTTACTTGCGAGCGTCGTCTGGCGTCATCTGCCGCTCCAGTTCGCCAGGCTCAAGCATTCCGCACTGTTCGAGTATGGCAATGAGTGCGATTGTATACTGCTCGTAGTAATCCCACGTGCGGTCGCCAGCGCAGGCCTCTTTCTCCCAGGTCGCAATCGCGCTCATCAGTTGTTGCCTGAAATCCTCCCACTCGAAATGACCCTCCTTGGACAATGCCAGCGCCATCCCGAACACCGTGCGTTGCCATTTTTCGCTAAAGAACAGCTTTCCCTCACTGCGCGGTGGCGAGTCCGGTTGCCCAAGCATCTGCGTCGCGGCATATTCTTCGAATCGAGTAAACATCGGATGTCTTATGCGGCTGGCGGAGCAGGGACCAGCGCGACCCCCATCATGGCTTCCGGGGTGACTAGAGCCGCGAGTTGTGCTTCAGTCAGATGTTCGGAGTGAGCCGGCCGTTCAGGAATGACAAACCAGCGGATCTGCGCGCTGCTGTCCCATACCCTCACTTCCTTTTCTGCCGAAATCGGCACACCGAGCTCACGGAGCACGGCGCGCGGCTCCCGCACACCGCGCGCGCGGAACACCGGATCTTTGTACCAGTATGGCGGCAGGCCCAGTACCGGCCACGGATAGCACGAGCACTGGGTGCAGATCACCAGATTGTGCACAGATTCACTGTTGGCGACAGCTTTCATGTGCTCGCCTTCGGCGCCATCCATGCCGGGGAAGTGCAGTTCCGCAATGGCCCTCGGCGTATCGTCCAGCAACCGACGTTTGTAGGCTGAGTCAAGCCACGCCCGCGCCACGATCCCGGCGCCGTTAAACGGGCCGGCCACGGTCTCGAAATGGCGAAGTACCGCGTCGACAGAATCGCTGCCCAGCACGCCTTTTTTAATCAGCAGCGCTTCCAACGCGCGTACTTTGGCCGCGCTGGCGGCTTCGCGATTCTCATCGTAATCAAATAGTGCGGCCATGAGATGTCCCTCGCGTGAAGTTAGTGCGCAGGCTTCAAGTAGGCCTCGAACAGGTCGGCATAAATGACGGTGTGGGGTTCGCTCTTGTCTGCGCCCCAAATGTCCGACGCGTCAAACGACACGCAGTACACATGCTGCGGTCCGGCCAGACCGTCCGGCCCGGTCGATACAAAGTATTCGAACGCGCCTGGATACACTTCGGTGACAGTGCCCTGCTTGTTGCGCAAAAAGCCCGGCAGTCGAGTGTGATCGGCGGCCTGTGGATCAGCTACATCGACGGTGTCACCGACGGCAAAGCGAGGCGGCGCCACGGGTGTGCGCAGACCGGAGTCGCCGTGATGGAGGTACCGAACCACCTGTTCCTTGAGTGCCTGGTTGGGCCGCTCTGGTAGTGGCGCATCGGGATTCGCACGGTAGTGTTCGGTCACTGTGGCCAACTCTTCGGCAGTCACGTAGCCGCGATCGATAAAGAATTGACTGATCCCCATCAGCCATTTTTCATAATAGCGATATTTGAAGTATTCGAACGGCTGCATGCCTTCGGCGCCGGTACGTAAGGAGGCCCAGGTCCAGGTGTCCTTGAACGTGGTCGGCACTTGCGCGAGTGGATATTTCGGCAGCGCGTGAGCCAAATGGGCGCTTTCGGCCATCATCACGGTGTGAATGCCGAAGATGCGCTTTTCCCACTCCGCCATGAACACCTTTTTTCCAAAAAAATCGACCGGCCCGAGATTTTCCAAGCCACCGATGTAGTGTTGTAGTTTCACGATGCGCTCCGATTATCAGACTGGTTGGGCGACGGGACGACGAGAGTTGTCGTGCACGCACTCGAGAAAACCTCGTGGCAGCCCGACATTATCGAGATGACGGCCAATGAACACGAAACGGCTCTGGCGCGTCTCGGCAGACTGCCAGCGCTTTCCTGGTTTTGCTTCCAGCAGCATGTGCACGCTATGAAAATAGAACTGCCGTGCCTCGCCCTGGAAATTCAGCACACCTTTCATGCGCATGAGGTGTTGGCCCTGTCGCTGAACCAGCTGATTGACCCAGCGATGAAAGCGGTCCGGGTCAAGCGCATGGCTGGTCTCAACCGCGCAGGAGGTAATTGAATTGTCGTGTTCATGGTCGTGCTCGTCTCGCAGAATGCCAGGTTCAATCGCCAGCACATTGGGCAACGAGAACCGGTGCACGCCAAGCAGCATATCGGTGGCCACCTCGGAGTTGCTGGTTCGAATGATGGCCGCGACCGGATTGATCGCGCGCAGATCCCGTTCCAGCGGTGTGATTTCACCGGTTTCCAGTAGATCGACTTTGTTCAGCACAATCAGATCGGCGAAGGCAATCTGTTCACGTGCAATGTTGTCGTGGATCTGACGTTGGAAATGGGCTGCGTCGACCAGTGTCACGACGGATTCCAGTTCGACGCGGGTCAGCAAATCGGTGTCGGCCAGAAACGTTTGCAACACTGGAGCCGGATCGGCCAGCCCTGAGGTTTCGATGAGCAGGCGATCCAGTTTGAGGTCACTGCGTTCCAGTAGGAGCTTCACGCCTGCTACCAGGTCGGTGCGCACGGTACAGCAGATGCAGCCGTTACGTATCTCGATCAGCGCGTCTTCATCGGCGACGATGAGGTCGCCGTCGATCCCGACCTCTCCAAATTCATTGACGATCACTCCAATGTTGGCGCCGGTGTTGTGCGTGAGTACATGATTGACGAGAGTCGTCTTGCCGGCACCGAGAAATCCGGAGATGACGGTCACAGGGATTTTCTTTGACAACATGGTATCTGAACTACGGATCACACGTTCAGGATGACCCGCCTCTGGGACGACGCGTATTGATTCTGCCAAAGTCTTTTGTCGGGCGCTAAACCCTATGTTTTGGTTGTCTGTTCGTGTCGTTGAATCGGTGGAATGGGGTCATACCAACACCCCCACTGAGCCTGTGATGAACCGGACACACTTTGAAAGTGTGTATGGCATTTTGGATAGTTACAGTAATATTTTGTACTAGGCCAACGACTATTTTCAACCGGTTGAAGGGTTGCGAGCGTCACTCTTAATCTTGAGCACGCTCTATGCTCTGTGTCAATATCGTTTTAGTTGAAATTCAGAAACGGTCCCGAGGCAATTATCATGCATCCACGATGCACTCCGTAGTCTTGCTCCAGCCGAACTCCGTCTGCGGTGCAGCCTGAAGGAGCGGCAGATGGTGGAAGCCCTTCATCCCTCGCAGTCGCAGCTTGATCATCAGCAATGTGCTGGTGACCCAGCGGTGTTTCTGCTCCGGCGTGCGCCAGCGGTCCACCTTGTCGGTCAGTTGCACCCAGTTGCGCGTTCAACCTGCAGAAAGGATGGTTTCCATTGTTCAACAAGCCGCCCAAAAATTAAGTAGGGCAATGCACACTTAGAGGGACCACATCAGGCAGGGTTGAGAGAGACGGGTTACCGGCTGCGGGGGGGGGAAAGCAAGGGGTTGGAAATCCCTCGTTCCTTGACGGTGGACTCTGCTCCTTCAAAGACCTGCCTGAGTACGGCTCGGGGTCTGCGCGTCGTCTATGACAAGAATGGACGCCATCACAGCCTTGGGGTACCCGTGCACTTGCAGACAAGGCCCCGCCCTACCGTCCTGTTTCAGAGAGGTGATCTGGCTCCTGTGTTTTGACGCGCTGCTCCACTGCTCGAACCAGCTATGCTACGTTCCTGCATCGAGGAGCGGTTGTTCTCTGAGCAAAAGATGATTGCATCATCCATCACCTAGCGGGGTTGTCCCATTCCCTTCGACCGCAACCCTTGCACTCCAATGTTTCCACAACCGAAGCATTCTCCCTCATAGTGGACACCGTCGCTTCATCGAGAGGCTTGTCTCGCGTGTGAGACGGTCGTTGCTCATTTGCCTTTCGGCCTCCACTGCCGCGCCCGCTGTTGCGCTTCGGCAATCTGGGCTGGCGTCATCTGTCTGGCGAGATCATCGCGGTACCCCGGCGTGCGCATTTCCGTTTCCTGCCGCCAGGCTGTACCACATGTGGGCCTGGACTAAATCCAGGGGGCCGCCCTCACCATAGGCAGACTGGATGCCGAGGTAGAACTGCGCCATCGCTTCCCACTGAGCGGCGGCTTTCTCGTACCACTGGCGTGCTTTGGCGAAATCCCGTGGGACGCCGTCTCCGTTCTCATAAAGCGAACCGAGGCGGAACTGCGCCCTGGGGTCTCCCTGCTCAGCAAGCGGTCGCCACTCACGCAAGGCTGTTGCGTAGTCCCCACCGTTATAGACATCCATGCCAGCTTGATAATCCGCCCATGCGGGAGCAGCGAGACACATGACCGACAGCACGAGGGCGATAGGGAATCGAAATGCCATGGAGCAATCGTTACTTATGGGATGATCTCCGCTGGTTCCTGCGCGAGTCGATTGACATAATGCTGGAGCCGGGCGCGAGTGTGCGGCTTGATTGCAAGATTCTCTACCGCAAACTCCTGTCCTCGTGACCACCGGACAACCGCTTCAGGCACTTCGATACGTTGCTCATTCGGCAGCGTGACCGTGATCGAGAGCGTTTCCCCTGGACGCATGGGCAGGTCTCCTGAAAGTCGCCAGCCGGAACACGAGAGATTCCAGATGGTGCCTTGGCCTTGGAATGGACCTGCGTGGTAGGTGACAGAACATTGCACGGGGAATCTGCGGAAGGGACGAATCGAGAAGGGCATGGGGTCCTCACAGGGCAGGGAGTCGTAGTGTAGGAGGGATGCGAACGACGGCGCAAGGGCCACAGGCAAGGCTCAGCCGCTGATTCTCCCGCCGGCGCTTGCGCGGTTGATATTCTCTGAAGGCAACAACAGAAGCTAGAGGCGGCTGCCTCTCTGGAAGCTTGCTTGTGTTTTGTTTATGGAAATAGCTATCCTTTTAAACCTAATCGGCAAGGTGAGCACGTGTCAATGGCGAACAAACTGCTTGGTATTTTCCTCTGTCTTATTCTCAGTGCCTGCAGCACGACACCCAAGGCACCAACCACTGATGAGCGGACAGTGCACCAGGGTCGTGGAGAGGGTGAAAAGCTCTGTCCAGAGAACCCACCCCCAGGCTACATCAGCGGAATGGAAGCCCGGGTTAAGGCCGAGTTACCCCTCGCAGGGACAACCGAGGCGCAAGCAGAAGGTGTATTGAAGAACTACTTCAACCAACATCCAAGAAGAGGCACAGACCGTGGAGAGGACTTAGAGAAATATCTCTTCCATATCTGCCAAATGTCCAACAAGGGAGGGTGGACTGCTGGAGAAACACAACGGTTCGTTAAGTTATTCGTGGATGGCTGGTCAACGCCCCACAGTGAAGCAGCCGCACCTCCACCAGACCCTAGATGCACAAAGCAGCTTGAACATGGGTATGCATTGAGAGAACGCATTGACAATGAGTACTGGCAGAGCAGAAGGGCTGGAACCTTTCTAGAGCGGAGAGATGAATTCACGGCGAGATGGGGTGAAGAAGCTGGTGAGTGGGCCGCAGAGACAAGAGCCGTGCTTCTTCAAATTGGTGGGCCGACAGCGAAGGGCCGCTTCCTAAATGCACAAACACCTATTGGCATGGTGAGTGGAGATGTGAAGTGGAACAATATCAGAAATTTTCTTCGGACGAGATTGGCAGCCCTCGAGTCGATCTGCAAGGCACCATAGCATCACCGACACCGATGCTCCCGCCGGTCCTTGCGTGCTGATGTTCTCGATACTCAACAGAAGATTGAGGCAATTAGTACCTCACACGTAACCACTCCCTCTTGACTCCCACTGCTCCGAGATTATCTGCATGCTCAGATTGGCACGCTAGGCTGGGTGGACTTGGTGAAGGGCCACTATCTGGAATGGCTGTCAAATTCCCGTGGTTTTCTCCGGCCCTTCTCCATTTCTCCCACTCCAGTGCATACCGTAACCAACGCGTAACGCCTCGTGTAAAAAGGAGGTGACTACGATGAAAGATATGCGCTCACTCGTTGCTGCAAGTCTGGTATTCGCTGGATTCGTAGCTCTGGGCTGCTGGGCTGCCTGGAGCACGTTGCTCTCTTAATCCACCACCGCTAGCAGCATAAGTCGATGAGGAAACCGAGGAAGGGGCCTTGGAAACGAGGCCCTTTCTTTTGAAGGGGGTAATTGGTGCGTGATGGAAGCCTATGGGTCGTAGATGGTGAAATGGTAGGGCACAGTCTAGATTGTCCCTGATGACATCATCGGCCCTCCTCGCACGCAAGGCTACTTTTCCTTCGCCACAAGCTCATACTTGATCCCCTCGTATGCGGCGCGTGGAAGAATCTTCTGCTGCACCAGCTCTTCTTTCCGCCGGTATGGTCGTCCTTGATGATCTTCTCTGTGTAGGCCTCGCCGATACCTGAGAGCCTAGAGTTGCTCGGCAGTGGCTGTATTGGTGTCGAGGAGATCGATTTTTTCTGCGGCGACGAGGACAAGGCACCAACCAAGCGGGAGGGAAACAACGAGGCCCATGACAGCAGCAGGAAGCCTGATCCGACGAGTGCGCGTAGAGCGGTCATGATGACGCGAGTGTGATGGAGCGAGATCTGAAATCGAGCCGAGCTGATCCGTCCAGCATGTAGGAATACGAAAAATAGTTGCGGGTCTAAAATGTTTGGTCATACTGCTAATTAGTTTTCTTGACCAAATCCTGAACGAATACATACATCGTGACCGCGCTCGGAACGACTGAACAGCACGATTAAAGGGCATCGCAAGCATCTCTCTCGACGAACCTACGCGCTCGATGCGAACAACAGTGCTTAGCGAAATCATGATCATGCCTTCGCAACTCCCCATCGTGCATGGCCGCTCCGCATCGTTAGCCACTGACTGAGGGGGTCCTACAACAGGGAGGTATGCAATTGGTTTCTGACAGCAAAGATCAAGAACCGGTACTATTCCGAACCCATGTGCGCATGGACCACTATCGCGCGCAGGTCCTCATTCTGCAGAGTCTCGTTTCCATCGTGCTCTCGTATCAGGTCCTCTTTACCCCGCAAACTATCCTTGCCCGCCCGGTCCAGGAAATTCTTGTTCTGGGGCTATTGTCTCTCATTGCAGCCGCGTTCTTCCTTCCCGTCCGCTTGATCGAGAGCCGCGCATTCACGATCGTACTGCTTCTCATCGATACCGCGGTTACTTCCAGCATTATCTATGCGACCGAACAATCGGGGTCCGATCTCTACCTTGCCTATTTCTTAATCATTCTCATCTCCGCATCGATGAGAACTCTCCGGCTAAAGATCGTCTGTTCTGCGGCCATTGCCGCTCTCTACGGAGCCATGCTCTACCTATCGGTGGGAGGTGCGCTGTTTTATGAAGGCCATCTTATTCGGATCTCGATTCTCCTCATCATAGGTGTGGTGTATAGCGTCATGAGTGAGAGTTTGGAACAAGAACGCAAGGGCAAACTGACTCTCATCGAAGAAATGACTGAGCGCCGCCGGGCCGAGGAGGCGCTCAAGGCAAGTGAGACCCTCCTACGCGCCCTGCATGAAATCACTGTGGATACCGCCGACTGGGAGCAACGGCTCCGTAGGATTTTAACATTAGGTTGTAGCACCTTGGAGTTGTCCACTGGCATGGTGACACGAATTGATGGCGAGCTTTATGAGATTCAACAGGTCGTGAGCCATGACTCGATACCCCCATCGGAGGGGCCGTATCAGTTACGCGGAAGTTATTGTGAATGGACGACCCGATCCCGAGAGGCGATCACCTTCTCTTCTCCAAATCAGTCAGACTGGAGTCCCCCGTCCGGGGATCTTCTAGGTATCCCACAAGCCTTTGCGGGCATCGCGATTCATGTGAATGGAGCAGTATACGGAACATTGAGTTTTTCAAGCATGGCAGCACGGGCAAGAACGTTCGCTGGGTATGAGAAAACGTTCCTGCAGCTCACGGCGCAATGGATCGGGCATGAATTAGAGCGAAAGGGTGCTGAAGCCAGCCTCCGTCAGGCTAAGGAGCGGGCGGAAGCGGCGAACCGAGCAAAGAGTGAGTTCTTAGCAAGCATGAGTCACGAAATCCGAACGCCGATGAATGCCATCATCGGCATGTCTGATCTACTCTCGGAAGGGTCATTATCTCCTGAGCAGCACGAGTTGCTAGGCATTTTGCGGAGATCCAGCACTAATCTTCTTGACTTAATCAATGACATTCTGGATCTCGCAAAAGTCGAGTCAGGACACATTGCACTAGAGGAGATCAGATTTGATCTGGGTGAGGTGCTGGACAAGGCGACAGAGCTCATGGCACTCAGGGCACAAGCAAAGGGGCTGGAACTACTTGTTTCAACCGCATCTGATGTGCCCATCGGCCTGATCGGCGATCCCCAGCGCCTTCGACAGGTCCTTGTGAATTTAGTCGGAAATGCCATCAAATTTACAGACTGTGGGGAAGTCGCTGTCCGAGTCACGAATGACAACGGAGCGAGTCAACCAGGCACATTACGCTTTGCTGTTTCAGATACGGGGATTGGCATTCCGTCAGAAAAACTCGGCACGGTCTTTGAACGATTCACCCAAGCCGATGGGTCTACGACGCGGCTATACGGTGGTACCGGCTTGGGCTTGGCCATTTCGAAGCAGTTCATCGAGCGTATGGGGGGAAGAATATGGGTGGAGAGTTCCTTGGGGAAAGGAAGCGTCTTTTATTTTACGGCTCATTTCGGCGTTCCGCAAAGCCTGAGTGTCCCTGAGGCATCGCCTGGCATTGAGCTGACGGGAGTGCAGACGCTGTTGGTCAGTAGCAACAAAGGGAGTCGCAGGCTGGTGGAAGAGGCCCTCCAATCTTGGGGAGCAACCGTCTCCGCGACAGGGGATGAGGAGTCGGCTTTGACCGGACTTACTCAGGCAGAAGGCAGCGGGAGCCCCCACAGGCTGCTGCTGCTCGACCTGGGGGACATAGACTTGGATCGCTCTCCGAACCGTATGAAGTTAATCAAGACTGCAAAAGACTATGGAGTCACGGTTATTGTCTTTGTTCCCGATGTTCGAAGTTTTAATATTAGGTTCGCGTATAGCCTAGGGTTAGGCGGCTACGTGACCAAGCCACTGACGAAGAGGAAGCTGGAGCAGGGCATTGGCATGGCGATTAAAAGAAGCACGGATGCCACCAGACACGACTCGCCAAAAACTCCAACTGAACCGGTTCAGAATGGAGCAATTCTTCTAGCAGACGATTCATCTGACAACCGGTTTCTCATTCAAGCCTATCTCAAACATTCCGGCTATCAGCTAGACCTGGCCGAAACGGGAAAGGTGGCGGTCGAGATGTACCAAGCCAGGAAATATGATTTGGTGCTGATGGACGTACAGATGCCCGTGATGGATGGTCATACCGCGACCAGAATGATCAGAGACTGGGAAAAGCAGTCCAACGTAAGCCCCGTTCCCATTATTGCCTTGACGGCTCATGCCTACCAGGAAGAAATGCAAAAGAGTTTAGCTGCCGGTTGCTCGGACCACCTCACTAAACCCATCAGAAAGAATATCCTGCTGAATGCCATGAAGAAATGGATCAAGCAGGGTCCACAGAAGCCTCACCAGCAGACAAATCTCATGGTCGCATGATGTAGTTTTCGGGGGAAGGTCAAGTCTTGAGTAGGCGCTTCAGAGAGTCCCCCAGGCGAGGTAGCGAGAATTCTTTCTCCATGTCCTGTTCTTCCCCGGCACCGTGGCGATCGTTTCTGCCCAGCTGTATCAATCTTTGAAGACATCTGGATAGACCGCTTTCATACACACTTGGCAGATACCATGACTAAACTCAACTTCTGAATGGCCCTGAATATACTCCTCGAGTCGTTGCCAATCCCCGGCGTCGGTCCGCACCCGTTTGCAGTTGGCACAGATCGGAATAAGCCTGCGCAACACCTTGACGTCTCGCAGCGCTTGCTCGAGTTCCTGTGTGCGCAGTAGTAACTCTTGCTCTCTCGCTTTGCGTGTGTTCCGTTCTGCGCGTAAGGTGAGGGCCGAGGACACGCGGGCAACGAGCTCCGCTGGATTGACTGGTTTACGGATATAGTCCATCGCCCCTGCCGCAAAGGCCGCAAGGAGATCCTTCTCCTCTGTCTTCGCGGTAATGACAATGATCGGGATATCCTGGAGCCATTCGGTCGTCGTAATCCTGCGGCACGCGTCAAGGCCATCCACGCCAGGTAACATGATATCCATGAGGATGAGATCGACCTCTCCCGTCCTCTGTCCAGGGTTCACCTGGCCCAAAATCCCCAAAGCGGCCTCAGCAGAATCGGCTACCTTCAGCGACCCGTAGCCCGCCGCAAGAAGCCTATTCGAGAGCAGGTCTTGTTCGTCTCGCGAGTCATCCACAATTAAAATGACCATGATGTGTCCCCTTCGCGAGAAGCTACGCACCAATGACTGTGAGGAGGTGCTGTAATCGGGTCGCATCACGTGGTGCGAGCGTCATAAATTCCACGCCAAATTGCTCATTCGCTGCCCATCGCACTCGCGCAACACCCACCTCGATGGGTGTCTGGTTCGTGCAAGGGAAGATCAGCACACGGAGATAATCGTCCTGTTGGACAAGTTTCGGACTACGGATGGCGCAACCTTCACGTGACAGGTTGACGGCCGTCCCACTCCACCCAGGACCATCGGCCGAAAACAAGCAGGAGAAATCGACTGGAACACGTCGGAATTTCCTGTTCTCCTTGCGAGTTTCGCTTGGAGACGAGGAGAGGTGTGGAGCATTCGATGGTGTCTCGGAATGCATGAATACCAATGTACGGGTTCTTGACCGAACTTCAAAACTATTTCTCGTTATGGGCGTATGGACGAACGCGTTGTGTCGTTAGTCCATTCGTATACTGCCCGCTTAATTTCCGGACAGTGTGTTGAACATGTAACCCATCATTTCTACAAAGATCTCAGCGCACTTCGAGTCTCATTTCTCAGGGACAGAGCCGGATGCACTCGCTCGTGACTCTGGAAAAGCCGTTGGTATCTTCTCCAATGGGCCTTGAAGAAACTCCGTGGGCATTCTGCATCCAGCTGATTGAGCACCCTGTCCACACTTTAAGTGAGACACAACGGTGCCTGGGCGGAGCAGCACACCCGGATGGGAAGGTTCACCGCGCTATTTACGATATCGCATCTCCTTACACCGCTGAATTGACCTACGAGTCCGCGAAGAAACGCGCCGAGCCTTACACATAGATCGTGGGTACCGGAGATGGGCCTTAATGCCCGGTCGACGACGCCTTCACCTGGCCATTCCGCCAGTTGCCGGCCTTTCCCTGTTCAGCTACAAGAGCCAAAGATACGAGTGTCGTACTCTGTGAGGCAGCCGGGGAAGAGGCGCGAAAACCGATGGCGACCATCTTGCTCATTGATGACGAAGAGTCCGTGCGGATGGTCTACCAGATCGCGCTTGAAAGGGCAGGGTACCGTGTCCTGACCGCCGAACATGGAAAACAGGGCCTGCGTCTCTTGGAGCATCAGG
>DASYRC010000070.1:0-7477 GCA_036004925.1 Nitrospiraceae bacterium
CCTGATGCTCCAAGAGACGCAGGCCCTGTTTTCCATGTTCGGCGGTCAGGACACGGTACCCTGCCCTTTCAAGCGCGATCTGGTAGACCATCCGCACGGACTCTTCGTCATCAATGAGCAAGATGGTCGCCATCGGTTTTCACACCCCTTTCTCGGTCGATCATTGAGCAGGGCTCTGCCGGATTGAAGAGGCATCGTAAACATCATGACCGGGTTTCCCCAAGCCGGTTGAGATCCGTATTCGAACCTGCGCATTGTCATCCACCACAAGAATCGCCGCCATGGTCACCCCCTACGATTCGGCTCACACGCCTTTCGTCCGTACTGATGGCGTCCCAACCCGCGTGAGACTCTTGTTAGCCCGGACTATCACACTAGCTACTGTCGGTATCCGGTGAAACCCCTCGTAACATGTGCCCAACGGCCAGCAGCAATTGCTCACGATCAAGGGGGTTGGGTAAGGCACTGCGGGCCCCGAGCATTCGTGCACACTCGAAATAGCTGAAGTCGGGTTCCTTGCCTCCCCCCGAAATCGCGATGACCTTCGCGGCCGGATAGTCCCGATGCAGTTCTACCAACGTCTCTAGGCTATCCAACTCGGGCATGAAGATATCGAGCAGCACGAGGTCTGCTGGTTCGCGACGAAACTGCTGCAGCCCCTGCCGCCCGTTGCTGGCAACCACAACCATGTATCCGGCCTCTTCCAATATTCCCCGAAGAACGGCTTGGACCTGTTCGTCGTCGTCAGTGACAAGAATCAACGCCATCAGATCTGTGGGGTGTCATCTTCCTGTCTCTGGGGATCGCGTAGGCTCATGTTCTGTGGCGCGCTGCTCCAGTATCCGAAGCAACTCGGACGCCCTGAAAGACGCGTGCTGGAGCACCGTCTTCACATAGATACTGAGGACCTGGGCCACTTCCTCGGCATTCCCGCCAATTGCTGTGGTGCCAGCCAGGTAAATCAGAGGCGATCCCATGACCGCCGTGAATGTCCCGACGAATTCTTGTGCCTGTGGGTAGGCCTCGGGCAGGAGGGCAGCGGTGGATTCTCGCCGCAACACCGTGACGACCGTGGCAGAGCCGACCACGCCGACACTCGCGCCTTGCCTTGTCTGCGCGCTCATCCCATGCAACAGCACGACGAAGCCTTCCGGACTGGCTCCTCTGACGGTATATCCGTCGTCCCGGAGAAACCGTGTGAAGGCTGCCTCTAATAAGATGGCTTCTCGGGAGGTATCCGTGTTCACGATCGACACCGTTTGGGCCTGGACCTGAGAGACCCCGAGGAGCAGCAAGGCGGCGAAAAGCATGAACTGGAGCATGACTCTCCGTCTAGGTGAATGCGGATGCCGCCACCATGCAGCGATCTCAGTGTAGCCAAATCCAGCCAATGCGATACCTCCGAATGGAGGTACGCTCTAATGATTTTTGATGGTAGGGGGTGCTCCGAGAGTGCCTACGTACTATTGCGCTTGGAGAACAAGGCAGCCGCTTGGGATCGGCGCGAGATCTGGAGTTTTTGAAAGAGGGTGTGCAGGTAACTCTTCACCGTGGTTGCGCTCAGGCCAAGGGCCGTGGCAATCTCTTTGTTCGTTTTTCCTTCGGCGATCAAGGGCAGGATTCGCTGTTCTTGAAGGGATAACGCCTGGGTTGCGCGGTCGCCGTTGGCTGTTGCCAGAGCGCGCATCCGCGTCAGCACGGCTTCGGTCAACGTCGGATCCAGGATCGACTGCCCCTGCGCGACTCGTTCCACAGCCTCAATCAGCGAGCGACTGCCGATCTGTTTCTTGAGATACCCACTCGCCCCTGCAAACGTGGTCGCGAGCACTACGTTTGCATCGCCGAAGGACGTGAGGAAGAGGACTCGTGTGTCGGGACACGCCACCCGAATATCCCGGCAGGCCTCGATGCCGCTGCCATCCGGCAGGCGGAGATCCATAAGGACCACGTCGGGTTTCAGACGGACCGCTTCGGTCACCGCATGGGCCGCGGTATCGGATTCGCCGACCACCGTGATCCGACTCCCTTGGGCGAAGACCTCTCGCAACCCAAGCCGAACGACTTCGTGGTCATCAACGAGCAGCAGCCGAATCGATGGCACTTGGTCCTGAAGCATGATGGTGTTCCTTGGGAATGTCGAGGGTGATCTGAGTCCCATGTCCGCGCTTGGAAAGGACCGTCAACTTCGCATTGAGCTTGCTGGCCCGAGCGGCCATGTTGCGCAATCCCAGACCGTGCCCCTCTCCGGATGTAGTGTCGAAACCTACGCCATCGTCTCGCACTTCCAGACGAAGACCTCCATCTGTCTTGCAGAGCGACATCTCTCCGGTCTTGGCCCCGGAATGCCGCAGACTATTGCTGACGGCCTCCCTCGCAATCTGGAGGACGTGCGTCGCCTCGTCAGTGGTCATTTGCCCTATAGTTGCTGGATCGATCTCGAGGCGAATCGCCAGGGGGCGGGCGCTCGGGATTGTTCGGACCAGATCTTCGAGTCCCTCCCTGAGTTGATCTGAACTGGTGCTGGTCGGGCTGGCCCATTCAATGTAGGTTCGTACCTCTTCTATCACTCCGTTCAATTCCGCGATACTGCTCTCTAATTTCCGGGCGGCGAGGCCTGGATCTTTCTCACTGAGATATTGGCATGACTCCAGAGCCATCCCAATCGCATAGATCGACTGGATCACGTGGTCGTGGAGATCTTGCGACAACCGCTCCCGATCGTCGAGAGCCTGGCGAAGCTGCTGTTCACTGTCTCGAAGCGCCGCCTCCCCCCGCGTGTGATCGATCATCTCCGCAGCCTGCCTGGCATAGAGATCGGTGAGCCGCAGCTCGCGCTCTGATGGGCGATGGGCTCGACGGAAGTGCGTGGAAATCACGCCCAGTGACTCGCCGCTACGGCTGAACAACGGCGTGGACTGTACCGCGCAAAAGCCAGCCGAGGCCGCAATCGGTCGGTGCGGCTCAAAACGAGGATCGGTGCGAACGTCTTCGATGATGACGCGCTCTCGCTGCTGCAGTGCTCTGCCACAAGCGGAGTCGCTGTCATGCACACGACGGAAGTACTCCAAGAAATCTTGCTGAAAACCGCGGTGCGCCACGATCTCTAACGCCTGGGTGTGCGGATTGTAGAGTTGGATGTTGCCGAAGTCTGCGTCTTGCAGCGCGATGGTCGCAGTGAGGACTTCCTCGAGGAGCGGCTGGAGCTCCGTGCTTGCCACCAAACGAGTGCTGAACTCGTGGAGGCGGCTCATGGCCATGAGTTCGCTGGCCAGGTCATCCTTCAGAGCCAGCAGTTCGTTTTCCACCCGCTTGCGTTCGGTAATGTCCCGGACTACAGCCTGGTAACGCCGATGTGTCATAGGCGATAGACACACCTCGATCGGTACCGTCGTGCCATTCTTCCGCACAGCGACCCGCTCGAAGCGCAGCGGCCCTCCCATCTTCAGCTGCTGCAATCGTTCGGCAACGGCTGGATGTTCCTCTGCACGGTAGGTGTTTACCACCGACAGCCCCACTAACTCCTGTTCCGTATATCCCAGCAAGGTACATCCGGCTGGATTGGTCATCGTGAAGGTGCCCCGATCATCCAACACGTAAATGGCGTCTGGGCTCAGCTCAATGAGCTGGCGATAACGCGCTTCACTCTTTCGGAGCGCCTCCTCAGCCTGTGTGCGCTCCGTAATGTCCATGGTAATGCCGCACAGGGCATACGGGCGCCCGTCCATGGTGCGTAACGGAAACTTGAACACCATACTGGTGTGAGGTCCATCATCGTGCAGCGCGACTTCTTCAAATCGCAGGGGAACTCCGGCTTGGAAGACTTTCCGATCGTCGGCACGAAACGCTGCGGCCTGTTGGGGGGAAAGATCTCCTCATCGGTCTTGCCTGCAATGTCCTTCGAAGTGAGATGGAACGCGGTTTCGAACTGGTGATTGACGAGGAGGTAGCGGCCCTCCGTGTCCTTGAGATAGACCATGGTCGGACTGTTATCTAAAATCGCTCGAAGTCGCGCTTCGCTTTCACGCAGTTTCTCCTGCACCTGTTTGCGCTCGGTAATATCCTGAATCTGACCAATGAAGTAGAGTGGTTGCCCGACAGGGTCGCGGACCAATGAGACACTTAACAGGATCCAGACGATCTGCCCCTGCTTGTGGAAGTAGCGTTTCTCCATGTGGTAGGTGGGAATCTCTCCGGCCAACATCTGCCGTACGAACTCGAGATCGGCGTCAAGATCGTCTGGATGCGTAATGGCTTGAAAGGTGGTCGCCGACAGCTCTCGCTCCGTATAGCCCACCAACGCACATAAGGCAGGATTCACCTGGAGCCACTGTCCATCCGTTCCCACCAACGCCATCCCGATCGCGGCATCCTTGAACGCACTGCTAAAACGTTCCTGGATTTCGGGGAGTGCAGCTTCCGTTCGCGCTCGTTCGTTGGCGTTCTGAACACGATGGCCGGCTTACTCAGCCAGCGCCTGCTCAAGGTTGAGCAACCGCTTGATTAGATAGATGAGCAGCGACGCTACCATCACGGCAATGAACGTGGCGGCAAAGGGATACTCCCACACGATGTGTCCGTCGAGGAGCTCGCTCAGGAGGAGGCTCCAGAGGACGGCCAGGACGACGGCAATCCAGACGAAGTGCCACAGATTGATCCGCGTGAGTGTCAAGAGGCGGGTGGACATGTTTTGCATTTCTCGGTGTCGCTCATCGGGGTGACACGTGCGCTCAGAGGTTAGAGAGCCAGAAGGTACGTGTCAAGGCAGCGCGAGACATCCTGTCGGATTTTGGAGTCGAAAGGATGAGATGATAGGTTGTAGGGGCTATATCGAATCTTCATTGGGTCCATTGACTAGATCGTGCCAGGGGCCAGGCAACGTTCGTCTTAGGGGCTCTTGCGGTCCCCGTCGCATCCCTCCTACAATACGCTTCCCTGCGAGGCGTCTATGCCCTTCACGCTTCGTCCCTTCCGCCGCTTTCCTGTCCAGTGCTCTGTCAGGTACCCCGTGGGTCCATTCCTCACGCTGCCGCTGGCCTACTTATCGGGTTTCTGGTTGCTGATAATATTCTTGGTGCTGAGTAGTAGTCCTGCGTTTGCAGAGTGGGTGAAGCATGGTACCGCCGAAAGTGGAACAACTGTGTACGCCGATCCAGACACCATTTACCGCAATGGGGATCTGGTGAAGATGGAGGTCCTGTTCGACTTCAAAACAATACAAACCAAGGCGGGCGCCTCGTATCTGTCGGCAAAGGCACAAATGGAATATGACTGTGCCGAACTGCGCTTTGAGGGGCTTGCGGTCATGTATTTTTCGGGCAATATGGGAAGTGGTAAGTTGCTTGATCGCAGCTCAAGCATAGGCAAGTGGCTACCAGTTTCACGAGGTAGTCTTGACGAAGCTCTGTCGAAAGTTGCGTGCGGCAAGCAGTGATCGCGCAGACGTATGCACGCTTCGACGGAGAGAAGGTTACGCCATGAGCGACGACCGCTCCAAACGCGACAGCATGTCCCTCGAGGAGGCGACGGTCTCCAATATGTGGGAGATGGCCGCGATAGTCGAACTGCTGGAACAGAAGGGCCTTCGGCAAGAAATCCCAAGGCGTGTTATACGGACAGAAAGCCAGAGACCCGCATGTTATACGGCACCCGAGTAAGCGCGGCACGCAACGTCTGCTTTCGACCCAAAACGGTCATTCGCGGTGTAGATTTGCGGTCCATTGAGGACACGGCGGTGATCGAGTTGTTGCTTACCCGTCCTGAAAGGAAAGTCGAGAGATGATTTCAGAACTCAGAACGATCGGGGTGCGAACCCATTTACAGCGAGGTGCCGTGTTGGCGCTAACGAGGAGAACGCAGCGCCTAATTCGCCGCGCATGCCTTGCGACGGCTTTGCTGGTGACGATAGCCGCCGTGGCTCAGCCGGTTCACGCCGCAGGTGGAGGTCAGACGAAGTTCCAGCGCATATCGACGCAGTTCATCGCGGCGTTGGGCGATCCAGGTGCGACCTCCGGGAGCGGCGCGCAATCGTGGGGTCTGTGGCCTCTGGACCCGGGTCCTCGGGGCGTCGAGCTGAACAGCTATAAACCGTTGAAGGATGCAGGTGGCGTCGCCCCGGCGCGCTGGAAATTCGACGGCACGGACTGGTGGCTGGAGGAACACGGATTGATCATGGAGCAGCCGACCTTTCCGCTCCCTCCCGGCAAATACTTGGTCACGGGTAACCGCGAGGTGACGGCTGTGCTGACCATTCATCCCGCCGACAAGAATGGTGATAGGCGCTGGGAGCTCGATAAAGGCGCGACGCTCTACGACGTGACGCACCTGGCCTGCCGCTCCGCGCGCTATACACCGGCGGCGGTTGGTGGTTCGTGCTCGCCGGCAAACGCGCAGAAGACTGCGTTTCCAGTTGCGCCAGGGGGAGCGATGCCTCCAGTCGAGGGTTGCAAGAAGCAAGACTATGCTGTTCTCATCGTGATCGGTGTGGGTGTGGAAGACTGAACGCCGGTGACGACGGACTACAAGGAACGCGACAACGCCTTCACGGGCAAGATCCTCAAGGTCACTGTGGATGTGAAGCCGATAGGAGCCGCGGTCAAGGCAGAGGCGGACACGGGCCAGCACATGGCCGGCGTGAAGAAGGCTCTGTCTGACTAATCGGTTGTAAACCACGCGGGCCGCAGCCCGCGAATTCCGAGAGAAACTAAAAATCAGCAAGGCGCAAATAAACCGATCATCACGGCAGGAATCCCCCCGAAACCACGCAAAAACA
Source organism: Nitrospiraceae bacterium (assembly GCA_036004925.1). Classification (GTDB taxonomy): domain Bacteria; phylum Nitrospirota; class Nitrospiria; order Nitrospirales; family Nitrospiraceae; genus Palsa-1315. The sequence continues at coordinate 6,770 of DASYRC010000070.1, forward strand.
ATCTTCCCCGAGGCCGTGACCTAGCCCCCTTAAACGGGTCCAGATCCTATGTTAGGGTCGGGCCGAAAGGAGGGCTGCATGCCGCGTCTTCGTCACACTGTCGAACAGATCCTTGCCAAACTGCGGAAGGAGACGCGAGGATAGGCTTGTGGACTGATCCGCAGCCGGTGCCGCCGTGGGAGTGGCGGAAGAGGAAATAGCACGAGTGGGCAGGCTTATTTCTTGGCGTTGGCGCGTTTGGGTTCAGCCTGCATCACTGTCAGAGGGACGCGAATTATCGGCCTAAATAAGTCGGGTAGCGAGTCCGCCTCCCGCAGTCCCAACGACACTCAAAAGAACGGCGCAACCCGCTCAATCGTAAGAAAGAATGGGGAGGTGCACATTCTGGCGTGCCATCAATTGTTATGTACCTTCGTTAATCCCCACAATCAGACCCGCCAGCCCACAGAACACGGCGAATAAGAAGCCCAAGACAAGCATAGGTTCCATGATAGCCTCCTAGGGTGATGGTAGATTCAACTGATGTCACTCTGGGCCCCGCCCAATACAGATGTCAATGGGGTTCTGCCCCGCTTTTCCGGACACCTAGTTAAGGCTCATCATGGGCCAGGAGGGGTGTCATGGTACAACGGCGGAGGTTTTCAGCAGAGTACAAGCGTGAAGCGGTGGCCATGCTCAATGCCCCCGGGGTGAGCGTGAGCCAGATCG
>DASYRC010000071.1:0-3888 GCA_036004925.1 Nitrospiraceae bacterium
GAAAGAAGGAGACGTCGTGCAGAATGATCTGGGCCACTTCGCCACGGTGGCAGAAGTATCGGACATAATGGCGGTGTTGGATTACAACCATCCGCTCGCGGGGAAGCCGCTCGTGGTGCAGGTGAAGATCCTCAAGGTCGAAAATCCATGATCAGTCATTTTGAACCATGACGCGGGAGCCCAGCTATCCTTGGTGTCGCATAGCACATTCTGCGGGGAACGTACAGTTACATTCATGCATGTTGTTCACACCTAACCGAGGAGGCTCCAATGGAATCTATTCTCAAAGCCGTCGGTGTCTTGTCTTGTGGGTTCCTACTGAGCCTGGGTCTGTCCAATGTCGCGCAGGCAGATTATGCGGCTTCGGCTGCGGACAAACTGAAAGCTGACCAATCTGATCGTAGGCAAGGCGGTCAAGAGGTTGGTGAAAAACAAATGAACGATATGGAACGCAGCCAGTCAATAGAGAGCAAGACGATCAAGGGCGAAGTGTTAGGCGTCGAAACCGATAACATTGTCGTCAAGGGGGAGGACGGGAAAGAAGTGCGTTTACATACCGACGAAACCACCCAGAAGGCAAAAAACATCGTGCCGGGTCAAGATATTGAGGCGAAGGTGAACGATCAGAATCATGCGCTGTCGATTCTCTCGGCCCAAGCGGTCACGGATCGCCGAAATGACAAAGAATAGGTGCCGTTCTGAGTCTTGTGGTTCGCCGTCAGAACAAATCACGGGAGAGCCAATGAGTCCCCACGATCAGACCGTACAGTTTTACAACGATGACACGTCTTTGACGGATTCGGAGGGCAGCTTCATCAAAGAGGAGATAGGTCTATCATGCGACGCACACGAACGAGACGAGAGGCGTTCATCTTACTGGCGCCGATCGCCCTGACGCTTGCGGCGATACTATGGCTCTTCGGCTGATCCGACATAATCTTCGCCAAGCCAGGGGCAGGAGACGCCGCGTCCCCGTGTGCAATTCCGCACCACCTTTTCGGCTTCCTCAAAACTGGAAGGGACGGGCATCATGCTTGGTTTGTCTATGGGCGGATGCCGCATCGAGAATCCGATAACCGTGAAGCTGGATGTTTCGTTGGAGCTGCGTATCTATGCACAAGACATAGAATGACTGCTCATGATTGAGTCGGCAGGCCTGCGGTGGGTGAGCGGCCAGATATTCGGGCAGGTCTCCTTTCGGATCACGGATACCGATCACAGGTGTTTCGGGCAGGTAATCAGCGATTTGATGGAGGGGTGAAAGGGGGTCCTAGAGGTACCGGAGATCGTTGCTGTCGAAGGGGAAGTGAGGGAGGAAGGTATGGCAAAGACGAAACAGACACTGTTTGTGCTCTTTGCTGGCCCTCAGCAGCAAGTAGCATCCGGGACTTGCTACATTGCCCATGATGCAGCCCTAACCATGATGAGATCGAAAGCGGCTAGGTTCTACAGTTTTGCTGAAGCAAAAGAATTCGCCAAAGAGAACCACATAGCGTTGAACGCTCGTACCTACATAGGCCTGGAAGATTTTACTGATGTAGAAATGCAGGGTTAGGAGTCGTTCGATAATGAAGGATCGGACAACGGGGACACGTGATGACGATAATTCAAGCTGCTGAATTACGAGTGAAGTGGAAAGAGCGAGTTGATCCACCACCCTGTGAGCATCTGAACCTGGAATTGGAATGGAGTGGCAGGGGCTCGACAGGCAACTATAACTGCATTGTCTGCGGTGAATTTGTTGTCCACAAGCCCCAAGCAACCGTTTCAAACTAACCCCTGCCCTCCCGCGAAGCTGGGCTGGGCTTCGAGTGAGGCCCTTGCGCTCTGAGCGGCTACCGTTCCGTCTGCTACGGGTGGGGTTGGAGAAGTTGGGATACGAGCTTGAGAAGCGAGTATTCCCATTCGAAGGACTGCTGCTGGCCATCTGCCGTGGTGGTTTCGACAATGAACAGCGCGCCGTCCTGGCTGCGCGTCCCCTTGACACCTAAGGAATCAGCCAGGGGTTCATGCTCTGGATACACAAGAACCTGGATTTCCTCGCCAGGCTGGGCGCGCTCAATCCTTGAACAGTTTGCGCTATCTCGAAAATCGATCACGTACGCGAGAGAATCGGATGTGATCATACGGTACATTTAGTGCCTCTGACTTATTAGGCCAGATTGGTTCGAAAGCCCTTCCACGGCTGCTGCGGTGATTCTATTGCGCTGGCGTTGCCGGTCATCGGTTGGCCTGGCTGTGTGTCACCTCATACTGTGCGGTTCTTCTCTTATAGCTGAGTCGTGGTCGAAGTCCTATCGACACACCGAGGATTTTTCTGTCGAAACGATAAAGCAGCAATGTCGTGGTTTGGACGGCAGTGGCAAGTGGACGTGCGGAGAATATCTGTTACCTCACTGGACTGGAGACAATGTAGACCCCGCAAGGACTGGCGGGAGTATCGCGGCGACCCACTGTTCGGCGTCACATCGTCACAGCGCGCTTTCCCCCATCTCGCCGGTCCTGATCCGTATCACGGAACTGATATCCGCCACGAGGATCTTACCGTCCCCGACAGTGCCGGTCTTCGCGCTGCGCGTAATGGTTTCGACCACGCGGGGGGCCAGCTTATCCGGGGCGAACACTTCGATCTTGACCTTGGGCACAAAATCGGTCGTATACTCAGCGCCCCGATAGACTTCCCTATTCCCCTTCTGGCGTCCGAATCCTTTGACTTCCGTGACCGTCATCCCATGCACACCCATGTCCACCAATGCATCTTTAACTTCATCCAACTTGAACGGCTTGATCAAGGCTTCAATGAGCTTCATGTCGAGGTCTCCTTACCAGGCTCACCCGAGGACGCGGATTCGACCTGGTCCTTGGGGGTCGCCCACATGATGGTTTGACCAATTGTGTCATCGTCCGTTTTCATGCCTCTTTCATTGCTACTTATGGTGACAGCCATAGTCCATCCCTGCGGCTTCCTCCTCCATCTAGCTCTGGAGCTATCCAAAGCGACGGTCGTTCACGTAAAGGAATACGGAGTGCATCTGGTTGATCGCGTGTGGCTAGATACCAGCGTTGATAGTTGGGATTCTTCTTCCTGAAGGCAGCGTTGGTGATTCTATTGCGCTGGCGTTGCCGGTCGTCGGTTGGCATGGTCTGTTTGTCATCTCATATGATTATGTGATTATGCGCGGTTCTTTTCTTATAGCTGAGTCGTGGTCGAAGCTCTATCGACACACCTAGAATTTTTCTGTCGAATCGATAAGGCAGCAATGTCGTGGTTTGGACGACAGAGGCAAGTGGGCCTGCGGCGAATATCTGATATCTCACTGGACTGGAGACAATATAGATCGCGCAAGCACTGGCGGGAGTATCGGCGGCTGAGCCTCGCCTGTGGCCCTTGCGCCGTCGTTCGCATCCCTCCTGCGATCGAAGTCGTGGGAATGTTCATTGGGCTATAGTACTTACTGGTGTTCTCATTGCTCCGTGATTCAATCGGGTTCGCGTGGCACGCTGTGTGGCGCGTGAGACTGACTGAGACTTCGCGGGCATGACAAGTTCTCCTCCCTTTTATAAATGCTCCATATCGCACTGGCTTCCACCGGCTTCTACAAAGAGGCGACGCCCGGCTGCTCTCAGTGACTCCCAGACGGTCGTCGGACGATAGGCCGCCATACGCTCGTCATAATGTGCGACGCAATCGGGGCAGTAGCCGTGACTGAAGACAAATCTATGCCCGAGCGGCAATTGCCGGCTTACGGCATAGGTGTTCAGATCGATCCATGGACCTTTGCCGACTTCCCTGTTCGTATCGTCTCGAACCTTGGAGCAGAAACAGCAGATCGGAACGACATCATCCACGGTGCCCTCCCTCGAGCCTGGGGCCCGATTCTCGATGAA
>DASYRC010000072.1:0-29344 GCA_036004925.1 Nitrospiraceae bacterium
ACCACCGAGACACGAACGATGTTAGGTGAATATTCGAGGCTAAGTAGGGCGAGCGATGCCGAGTTTCTGCATCTTGGATTGAAGGGTGGTCCGCTTCATCCCGAGCTTCGTCGAGGCCCCGGCAGGGCCACCGATGGTCCAGTTCGACTCACGTAGCGCCTTGAGAATGTGTTCCCGCTCAGCTTGTTCGAGGGTCGTAGTCCCAAAGTTCGATGTGCGACTCGGCGTCGGCTCTAATTCGGCAAGTGACACAAACAGATCCTGTCCTTGGGTAAGAATCACCGCTCGTTCGACGAAATTCTCCAGCTCCCGCACGTTGCCGGGCCACGGATAGGCCTGCAGAGCTCTCATCGCTTCGGACGGGATCGTCTCGATACGCTTCTTCATTCGTTGGGCGAATTTTTGAGCAAAGTGTCGGACCAGCAAGGGAATGTCTTCCATGCGCTCGCGCAAGGGCGGGACGGTGATTGGAAAGACCTTGAGCCGGTAGTACAGATCGTTGCGGAATTTTTGTTCTTCGACCAGTCGAGCCAAATCCCGGTTGGTTGCGGCGACTATGCGAACATTGACGCGGATCGTCTTCGTACTCCCCAATCGCTCAAATTCCTGCTCTTGAAGCACACGAAGCAGCTTTACTTGTAATTCCAAGGGAATTTCCCCCACCTCGTCGAGGAACAGGGTTCCCCGGTCAGCCAATTCAAATCGACCGAGCTTCGTCGCAATCGCCCCGGTGAACGCGCCCTTTTCATGGCCGAAGAGTTCGCTCTCAAGCAAGCCAGTCGGAATGGCGGCGCAATTGAGCTTGACAAAGGTCCGCTCCCGTCGATCGCTGAGATTGTGGAGCACCCGCGCGACCAGCTCCTTCCCGCTTCCTGTTTCGCCTAAGATCAGGACCGTGGAATCGGTTGCCGCCACGGTTTGGGCCTCTTTGAGAACCCGTTTAAGTTCCGGACTGCCACCGACGATTTCCTCGAAGTTGTACTCCGCCTGGATCTCTTCCTCCAGGTACAGCTTCTCCTTCGCAAGTTTATCCTTGAGCTCTTGAACCTGCTGGTGGGCTACGGCGTTCTCGACCGCAATCGCGATCTGCTTTGCGACTTCGCTGAGTAGCCCGATGTCCTCGAGGCTAAACGCATCCTCGCTGCGCCTACCGACGTTGAGCGCGCCCCGCACGCGATCGTAGGCGAGGAGGGGGACGGAGCACAGGGATTTGACCCCCTCAACGAGCAAGCGTTCGCAGACTTTCGATTCCGAGGCCATGTCCTGGAGGTCTTGCACCGTAAACACCGCGGGCTTCCTGGTGTTGATCGCAACGCCGGAAGGCCCCTTACACTGCGGATCCGCTCGACCTTCTTCGATAAAACTTGTGTTCTTCGTAAAGTCGAGCACCTGGACTCGGTACTGATGAGTCTCAGGCTCATACAACACCAGGCTTGAGCCGTCATGCCTGATGACCTTTCGTAAGCAGGCGCTAACGGCGGTAAATAGGTCGTCGAGATCCAGATGAGAGACGACAGCATTATTCACTTGCAGCAGAAGTTGTACGCGGTCCCGTTCGTATTTCAGTTGCCGCTGGGCGGATTGGGCGCTCTCGGCATGTAACGCGTTGTCCACGGCAACCGCGACCTGGTTTGCCACCTGCTGCATAAAGTTGATCTCTGCCTCTAGATAGGTCCTCCGTTGCAAGCTCCCAAATCCCATGGCGCCTAGGCGACGCTGCGCCGTCGTGAGTGGAACCACACAGAAAGATTGGACGCCGTTCTCACGCAGCATGGCCATCAGCTTCGGAAAGCGGCGCTCTTGCGTCACGTCGTTCACGGTCAACGGCTGTTGGGTTTTCCACACCAATCCTCCGGGAGATTCATCAACGGGTAGCTCCAGACCCGGGCTGATCGTGCTGGGTGTCGCGGTTACCAAGAGCCACAGGCGCATGATATCACGCGCAGGCTCATGCAAGACTGCGTTGATGTAATCGAACGGGACGATCTGAGGGAGCCGTTGAGCGAGATCACGAAACAGCACCTTAAGGTCACGGTGTAACGCAATGGATTCGGACACCTCCAGCAGAAGACGTAACCGGTCGCGATCCTGAGTCAGATCTTGATGATGGAGGACATTGTCCACGGCAACGGCTACTTGTTTGCCGACCTGCAGGAGTAATTCTACGTCCGCCTCACCGTAGGCCTGTTTCTCCAAGCTCCCAAATCCCATGGCTCCCAGCCGTCGCAGCGCCGTGGTCAGGGGAACCTCGCAGAAGGAGTTGATGCCGTCCTCCCGCATGCACTGGGTGACCTTTGGCCAGCGACGTTCTTCGGCAAGATTCGAAACGAGAAGGGGTTGCTGCGTTTGCCAGACCAATCCTGCTGGAATCTCTTCAACCGGCTCTTCATGGCCACCCTCAATGTCAGCCGGAACATTCGCCTGAAGAGTATGTAACCGCATCACATTGCGCTCGGGATCGTGTAAGGAAAGGGCTACGAAATTCACATGCACCACTCGGGGAAGACGCTGGGCCAGATCTCGAAAGAGTTCGTGCAAATCGTGATGCGCGGAAATGGCCTCCGACACCTCGAGCAGTGTGCGGTATTGCTCGACAGGCTCAAGTGATTGAGTGGTTTGGATCTCAGCGGTCATGGGTGTAATCATACTCGCTCGGTTTTTTCTTCGTCAACGAGCTTCTAGTGGCTAGGCTACGGGAAGAGTACGGATCGAACGGAGCCTGAGAGACCCATTATCCTAATCGGTGTCCAGTCGCGGCTGCTCGTCCGAATCCATCGTCTCGATCCTGATTGCTCTCTTTCATTACGGCTTCCGAGTATACGTGATCTCCAGCATCTTCATTTCCTTGCTGCGGTGGTGAGTCCCGTACATGTCAAACGTCTGGGTATTGTTGTCGACGATCTTCCAGACGGCACTATGCGTCATTCTTCCTCCGCCAGGCTCAGGGTGCGACCCCTTCAGCTTGATGGTCTTGCCGTCGGCGCTGGCCGTGCCTTCCATCATGAAAATCCCTGTACCCATCGTATCGACCCAGGCCGTCACATATTTCTTGGTCATGTTGTCGTAGGCGTCGATACCGATCCCGGAGAAGGGCTGTCCCATCATCTGGGCATTGTATTCCTGATAGAGAAAGCGTCCGTCGAGCAACATCTTCATCTCCGCGGTGCCGGTCGATTCTGTTGGCGGCTTGCCCGGCTCCATCCATTCTTTCGTCGTGGTCGTCCAGCTGCCGGCCAGGCTGGCAAACAACTTATGCGGCTCACCGGGCATGGCCAGCTGCTTCCAGACCTCCATCATCGCCTGCGGGTCCATCTCTTTCGCCGGCTTCTTGTCCTTGGCCATGACGGGAGACGCGAGTACAAAGAGCGCGAGGCACGTGAGGGGAACCATAATCATCCGCATGGGAACCTCCTTCATCTTGTTGGGAACAGTTGAGAGGAACGTGAACACAACGATGTGTGCTCGATCATATTTGCACCACGGTGATTGCCGGCACAATGACTCATGTGCTCACCGAGATTTCGCTCTCGGGGGACGGCTCAAGGGGGCGTACCTCGATCGCGCCTCCCGCCGGCAGCGTCGGAATGCGCGCTGCAATGGAGAGAGCTTCGTCCAGGTCGCGGCATTCGACCAAGTGGTAGCCGCCGAGCTGCTCTTTGGTTTCCGCAAACGGACCATCGGTGAGCGCCAGCTTGCCCCCCTTCATGCGCACGGTCGTCGCGGATGAAGTCGAGCGTAATTGCCCTCCGCCACGAAATTGTCCGCTCATGACGAGGCTCTGAATCAATGCTCCATACTCCTGCATGATCCCGTGCTTCTTGCTGTCCGGCAATTGTGTCCACGCCTTCTCGTCGATACAGCACATGAGCATGTATTGCAAGCTGTACTCTCCTTTCCGTGACGCAAAGTGTTAGGCGTCAACCAGCACTTTGAATCCACCGTAGACCATGCGTTTGCAATCGAAGGGCATGTCCTTCGGATCGCACATCCCTGTAATCCGCGGGTCCTTCATGACCTCTGCGTTGACTCGGTCACGATGTGCGCGGGACTTAAACACGATGTATGCGAAGATTACCGTCTCGCCGGACTTGGCTCTGGCGTTTTTTGTGAACGGAACCCCCATCTTTGTATTGAGATCGTCTCCAGCGCACTCCTTGTAATCCAGCGCACCATGCTCTCGCCAGAGTTTGCCCGCCTTCTGTGCCATGCGGCGGTAAGCAGTCAGATTTTTCTTCGGGACCGGCAAAACAAATCCATCGACGTATCGCATGTGAACCCTCCTTTTCACTACTCTTTCTTGCCTATCTGCGCGCGCAGGCGCTCCTCTTGCTCCCTGAGCTCTGGCGTGAATTCGGCCCCGAAGTCTTCCGCCTCGAACACCTGGCGGATCTCGATCTCGGACTCTCCCTTCATGGGATTTGGGCAGCGCTTGACCCATTCGATCGCCTCTTCCTTCGATTTCACCTGCCACAGCCAGAAGCCGGCGATCAGCTCCTTCGTCTCTGCGAAGGGTCCGTCAGTTACGGTCCGTGCGCTTCCAGAAAACTTGACGCGCGAGCCTTTCGAGCTTGGCTGGAGCCCTTCTCCTGCGAGCATCACGCCGGCTTTTACTAGTTCTTCGTTGAACTTTCCCATTTCGGTCAGGAGCTTTTCGTCCGGAAGAACGCCCGCTTCTGAGTTTTTGTCGGCTTTGACTAGAATCATGAATCGCATGCTAAACCCCTCCGCTTGGTTGAAAATTGAGCTGGGAGCTTCCGGACGGTCTCGCCCGGCTGATCCTGTTTCTACCTATAGTCGAGCGAGGGCCACGAAATCGACAGGTCGATCAACATGGTTTCCGGCAAAAATATTTGAACCTACCCACATACCATCCGAGAAGTTCTGTGCCGGCGCCCCGGTTTTCAAGTGATGTGAAAGACCGCTCCCAACCTGTTTTGTCGCTTTTCTCTCACGTCCGCTCCGCTGCCTCATCGGCGACGGCGATTGCCTCGATCTCGATCAACGCTTGGGGAGAATAGAGAGAGGTCACTTCGACAATGGTGTCGGCCGGATACGGAGGAGTGAAATAGCGACCACGCAGTTCGACGATCTTCGAAAAGTTCGACATGTCCCGGAGAAAGATCGTGACCTTCACAACGTTCGCCAGGCTTGACCCGCCCGCACGGAGAACCCGATCGAGGTTCATGAAGACCTGTTCGGCCTGGACCTCGAAGTTGCCGACACCTACGAGCTGTCCATTTTCGTCGATGGCCGCCTGGCCTGAGATAAAGAGAAGCTCTCCGACGCGATAGCCCTGCGCGAGGCGGAACGGCTTGTAGGGGTCTGGGGCGATCGTGATCTGCTGTATTTTCATGCGCATGGCTCCTGGATTGAGAATCGATTATAAGAAGAGTGGACTGTTACCCGGCGCGATTAATGGTTCTCACCGCTAACGCCGGAACGGAATCCCTCACCGAAGTGTGAAACATATCTCATTCCCAGATTCTGACGTTTTCTCCTATTTCTTCATGATGTCGAACGTGAACCTGCTAACCACCGGCCATAGCACCGACGATGAGCAATGGCTCTTCTCCTCTGACGACGGCTTCGGGTAGTCGGGCGTCCGGTGATTCATGGGATAGATCCTGCTCGCAGGCGAAGAACCTCACGAATGCTCGGCGCTTGAATGTGCCGTGCTCCCGGATTGTCCCCTGCAACATAGGATAGCGGGCTTCAAGGGCGTTGAGCACCGAACGCTGCGTGATTTCCCCCTTGACGTCCAACGTCACCTCGCCGTCGACGCGAGCCAATGTCCGCAAATGTGCCGGCAATACGACCCGAATCATGGCAATGTCTGGACCTCCACAGATAATACCGCCGGAAGATCCCGGACGATCGGAGTCCAGCTGTCACCGGCATCCGCCGAGCCATACACTTGCCCGCCGGATGTCCCGAAATAGATGCCGCACGGATCGAGCGAGTCGACGGCCATTGCATCGCGCAACACATTCGCATAGCAATCGCGCTGCGGCAGACCCTTCGTGAGCGCTTCCCACTCGTTCCCACCTGTTCGGCTGCGGTACACGCGCAACTTTCCGTCGGGAGGGAAATGCTCGGAGTCGCTTTTGATCGGCACGACGTAAACCGTTTCCGGCTCGTGGGCGTGCACATCGATCGGAAACCCGAAGTCCGTGGGCAGGTTCCCGCTGACTTCGTGCCACGACTCGCCGGCGTCGTCGCTTCGCATCACGTCCCAGTGCTTTTGCATGAACAGTACGTTTGGACGGGAAGAGTGCATCGCGATGCGGTGGACGCAGTGGCCGACGTCGGCATCCGGGTCCGGAAGCTCATACTGGGATTTCAACCCGCGGTTGATCGCGCGCCAGGTCATGCCGCCATCATCGGTCCGGAACGTCCCTGCAGCCGAGATGGCAATATAGATGCGACGTGGATTGCTCGGGTCCTGCATGATGGTATGCAAACACATCCCGCCGGCGCCTGGCTGCCACAGATTTCCTTTCACGTCGCGCAGCCCGGCAAGTTCCTGCCAGGTCTGCCCGCCGTCGCTCGATCGGAACAAGGCTGCGTCTTCGATTCCCGCATACACTGTGTCCGGGTCGGTCAGCGACGGTTCGAGGTGCCAGACCCGCTTGAATTCCCAAGGACGTTGCGTGCCGTCATACCACTGGTGGGTCGTCAGCGGTTTTCCGGTTTCCGGGGACGTGTCGTATACGAACTTGTTGCTCTCTCCCTTCGGCATGCCATCCGGAGTGGTGGTCGGTTCGCCTGGAGGTGTTCCCGGTTGGTGCCATGTTTTGCCGCCGTCATCTGAGCGCTGAATGATCTGTCCAAACCAGCTGCTGGATTGCGAGGCATAGATGCGGTTCGGTTCAACGGGCGAGCCTTTGAGATGATACATCTCCCAACCGGCAAAGTGTGGACCGCTGACATCCCACTGTTTGCGCGTTCCGTCCGACGTGAGAATGAACGCGCCCTTCTTCGTTCCAGCAAGCACCCGTACCCGGCTCATACGTGACTCCTTTCGACGTTATTGCTCCCTATGAAACAGTTCTCATTGGACATGCACCACTGGTTATTCCGGTAATCCCGTAATCTCCCGCACGGGCCGCACCTCAACCGTTCCGATACGCGCGCCGGGCACCCTGCCGGCGATCGCAACGGCTTCATCGCGGTCTCTAGCCTCGATCAGAAAATAGCCTGCCATCTGCTCCCGCGTTTCGATGAACGGTCCATCGGTCACCAGCGGCCGGCCGTCACGCACCCGCACGATGGCCGCCGTCGCAGCCGGATGGACCGGCGACGCACTGAGGTACTGTCCGGTCCCGTCGAGTTGGCGGCAGAGCCGAATGGACTCCACCAGCAAGTCTCCCTTTGTCTCCTCGCTCATCTTGTTGAAGGCCTCTTCATCATGGTGAACCAGCAGCATGAATTTCATGGCGCGACTCCCTGTATGATCGCGGTCGAACGCTCCGGTTCAGCAGCGGATTGCGCAGCGGCCCGTCCGCTGCAACCGGTTGTTAGGCGCTGGTCACGCATCACGTGTGCACCGCGCCCGAATCGAAGATCACAGTCTCCTGACCGACCTCTACTTCGCCGTATGTGAGGCCTCCAGCACGCTCGTAAACGTGCAAGACAGCGCCGGTCTCGATCTGTTGTGTTTCAACAAGCCGAAAGCTGCCAGGTATTGTGCCTTCTCCGAACAGGCGCTTGCCAGTACCGATAAGCACTGGAAACTGCCAAATGCGAAACGTATCGACAAGATTGTACTTGAGTAGGGTTTGGAGGAGATCGCTGCTGCCGTGAACCTGAATCTCGCCACCTTCCTGTGCCTTGAGCTTCGCAATCTCCTCGGCAACGTCGCCCTTGAGCAGGTGTGAATTGTTCCAGTTGACCGCATCTAGCGTCCGCGAAGCGACAAACTTCGGCCGGGTATTGAGGGCCGTAGCGCTCTCGTCCGCCGGGTCGGTGGACTTGGGCCAAGAAGCCGCGAACATCTCATAGGTCTTGCGGCCAAGCAGGAACGCGCCGGCTCGCTTGGTCCATTCAGTCATAATTTCAACAAACTTCTCATCAAAATAGGGGACGAGCCAACCTCCATGCTGGAAGCCGCCGTCGGGGTCTTCGTCTGGGCCACCGGGCGCTTGCATGACGCCGTCCAAAGTCAGGAAGGCTCCTACAACTAGTTTTCTCATTCTCGTTTTCTCCTCGGTAAAGTTTTCACAGGCGCCTAACGCTGGTGAGGCACAGCCGTTCTCTTTCAGCGGCCGCACTTCGATGCTGCCGTACTGGGCTGCGGGAAACTTCGAGGCGATCCGTACGGCGTCGTTCATGTCTCTGACATCAATCAGAAGGTACCCACCCAGCTGTTCCTTCGTTTCGGCAAAGGGCCCATCGATCGTTGAGACTTTCCCACCTCGCACCCGCACCGTCGTCGCGGTCTCTACCGGGTGAAGAGGCGAGGCCCCGATGAGTTGGCCGTTTTTCTGCAGTTCGTCACAGTAGGCCATGGATTGATCCGACAGCGCGACCCGCTCGCTCTGCGGCATGGCGTGGAGTGTTGTCTCTTCAACGTAGACCAAGCAAAGATATTTCATCGTGTGCTCCTTAATGAGTGAGCTATTGAATGCGTCTTCGTCACGCTGCGCGCTGATTCATCTCCCAGAGCGCGAAGGCATTGTGCTCCGTATCCTCACAAATCGCGAAGTAACCCATGTGCGGCACCGCGGTTTTTTGTTTGCAGACCATTCCGCCTAGCTTCTGAACCTTGGCCACGGCCTTGTCGATCGATGGGACCGTCACGTAGACCGTGATGGTGTGCCCGGGATGCATGCGGGGCAAGAGCCCACCGTCCGGCGAGGCATCTTTCCCGCCAGTGTCGATATGCCAGTAGTCGGCGACGGCCGCGGACGGCTTCGCAAACTTCCAGCCGAACAAGGACCCATAGAATTTCTTCGCCCGTCCCAGGTCGTCGGCCGGCACATCGAACCAACAGATACTTGCCGCCGGCCGGGATGGCTGTACCTTCCGCTTCTGAACGCGTTTCGCCATGATATCCTCCTACTCTGAGCGTAAATCCTACCGCTATGAGATAGTCGTTGGAAGAGCCAAAAATCGACATCTCGTAAGGACCTGTTCGTGCATGACACTGAAAAGGGGTCTGACGATGGCCTGCCTCACATCCGCTGATAAGCCTGGGCCAGTTTGCCCGCAAAGTCCTCGAACCGCGTGGGGTAGGTCACCGCCATAGAGGCGTATTTGAGCTGGTAGATAAAGGCTTATTGACCTTTCTGTTTTGGCAAACACCACACTTCTTTGATGTTGCAAAGTTTTGCAAGCATCTCCTCGTACTCTTTATTAACAGCTGCTCTTTCCGTCACGCCGAGAGGCTGAATCATGTATCCATGGTGGCCGTGAAGGATAACAAAAGGATTTATGCCACCGGGCTTCCCGCCGCCGATGTCTTCATTGGAAATATCTGGGGCGTAGTACATGACGTGTGGGTAGTTAACGGTGATGACACGGTCGCTTTCTTCCGGGATTACGTACGTTCTCAGCACTGGAGACAACATGTATGAGATACCGGCTCGTTCCGGCGCTTTATAGAGTCCTCCATTGAAACGGTCTTGGATGATTTTCTTTAGTTCGCCGGGAGGAGTGCCCTTGGCTTGCATCTCTGCGGCGTCAAAGAAGACCCGCATTTGTGCCTTAACGCCCGCTTTATCAAAGGAAACCGGGTAGAGAATATCATCTCTATATTTCGTGAAGAGCCAAGACCCTCTGAACGTATCATCGCCGGTTCGAGCAACAAAGGCATGGAATTCATTTGTACCCTTGCGGGCAACTTCAAAGCCCTTGTCAGGGTTAAAAACATATACGGTTGCACTGTCTCTGAGGTGCGGCGGCAGTGCGCTCAGCGCTAGCTGAATTTCCAAATCTCGCGGGAGCGGCTCGACCTTGGGAGCCCTATCATTTTGCGCGTTCGCGCTAAGCGCGAACAAGAGACCCACAATTACAATAAGAGTCTGAACGTTTCTCATCTTGACCTCTTTTTGGTTTTAACTGCCTAACGCCTGAATTAAGCCGCGCCACGAAGTGGCGTCGGCTTGAATGAATTGTTAGCGCGCACTGATGTCCTCTTCACATCACTGCATCTCATTTGCCATCTTTTTGCGTCGGGCCAACTCCTTCTCGCTCGGCTCGGCACTCGGGAAAGAACCGGGCTGGATATCGCCGCTTGGTACATAGGTACTCATCACAACGCCGGTGGTCGAAACCTGAGAGCGAACGAGCCGAAGCGCCGATGGTTTGGCAGTCTCGCTGAAGAGGCGCTTGCCCCGCCCAAGCACCACTGGAAAAGTCCACACGTTGTACTCGTCGATCAGTGAGAAGGCCTGGAGCGTTTGAATCAAATTGCCGCTGCCAATCATCTGCAGGTCGGGGCCCGGTTGGGCCTTGAGAGCGATGATTGCCGAGACGACATCGCCGTGGAGCAGGGTCGAGTTGTTCCAGTGGAGCATCGTCAACGTGCGCGAAGCAACATACTTTTTCGCTGCATTGAGCGTCTTCGCAATCGGGTGGTCATCCGGCTGATAAGGCCAGTACGCTTCGAATATCTGATAAGTCCTGCGCCCGAGCACCAGCTCGCGATCCCTGCCGTCGAAACCTGATGCTGAGATGTCCATGTTTTCGTCCCCGTAGCCGAACATCCAACCGCCAAGGGTAAAACCACCAGTGGGGTCTTCTTCCGGTCCGCCGGGTGCTTGCATGATGCCGTCAAGCGACGCAAACGTAGATACGATGAGCCTTCTCATGGGAACACTCCTGTAGTTTTTAAGAGGCGGGTCTTGGTCATGCGCGCTAACTATGTATTATCTGGTTCCGTATAAGATGCCAATTGGCTTGTGCCGTTGGATAAGACCCGTACGCTGAACGTATCCGGCTTCGGTGCGTTCTATATAACGTCATATGCTTGCTTGATTGCCTTGATGTCGGGCTTGGTCATTTGAAGGATTGCCTTCATGACTCTTTCTGATTTCTCGACATCCTTGTCCCGCAACATCTCGTTCCATTCCGGAGACACGATTTGCCACGACAAACCGTATTTATCCTTTAACCAGCCACACGGTCCTTCTTCTCCGCCCTGGGACAGCTTCCCCCACATCTCGTCTATTTCCTGCTGCGTCTCGCACTTTACCATCAGCGAGATCGCCTCGGAAAATGTGAAATGCGGCCCGCCGTTTAAAGCCACGAATTCCTGCCCCTCGATCTCAAACGTCACGGTCATGACCGACCCCTTCGGTCTCCCGGAGACCGTTGCCCCTGCTTCTCCATAGCGGGTCATGTTTCCGATCTTAGAGTTCTTAAAAATCGACACATAATAATTCACCGCCTCTTCGGCTTGGTTATCGAACCACAAACATGGGGTGATCTTTTGCATATCCTTTCCTTTCAATTTGCAGCCGCGCGGTCTGTAACATTGCGTGAGCAGCTTGGCTGGGGCCTACGTCGCCGTGCACATTTCTTTCCACCAGTCTTCTGCTCGTATCGCTTCGGGGTCTTCAGCATCATGAATCGACTCGTCACGCCTCCTATCGTCCGCCTCCGTCGCGCAGGCGTTGTTCCAACTGACGCCAGCCATCTGGCTTCTCCGCCGGATCGATCGGAAAATCCTCGATCTCGAAAAATGGACGGATCTCACACTCGCTCTCCGCGCCAAGGCGCCCTGGGGCGTCAACTTGCACGAATCGCTTGGTCCACTCGATCGCCTCGGCCTTCGACGTGAACTGGGAGATCGCATAGCCGGCGATCAGCTCCTTTGTTTCCACGAAGGGCCCGTCGATCACCGTGCGCTTGCTCCCGGAATACCGGACCCTCGCCCCCTTCGAACTAGGCTGGAGCCCTTCGCCCGAGAGGGTCACGCCGGCCTTCACCCCTTCCTCAAAGAATGCCCCCATAGCGGACAGGAGCTTTTCGTCCGGGAGGACGCCCGCCTCCGTGTTCTTGTCGGCCTTGAGGATGCCCATGTACCGGATCGTTCCAGGTTTCCGGGCGGGCGGTGTCGCGCGGAACTGCTCCTCCTTCTCCCGCCATCCGTCGGGCTTCTCGGCGGGGTCGACTGGAAAGTCAGGCAGTTCGAACAGTGGGCGGATCTCGACCTCGCCTTCTCGGAAGGGAATGCGCCTGGCCCATTCGATGGCTTCGTCCCTCGATTTCGCTTGGATCAGCCAGAAGCCGGCGATCAGTTCCTTCGTTTCGACGAAAGGCCCGTCGGTGACCTGAAACTTTCCGTTTGAATATCGGATGCGCGTTCCCTTGGAGCTTGCCTGAAGTCCTTCGGCTGCGAGCAGCGCACCGGCCTTGACCAGCTCCTCGTTGTACTTGCCCATCTCCGATAGGATCTTCTCGTCGGGCAGAATGCCCGCCTCGGAGTCCTTATTGGCTTTGACCAGCATCATGAATCGCATCGTCATGATTCCTCTTGGTTTAATGTTAAGAACTGGGCTTTCGGCCGAGTTCGACTGGATCTACTTATTTGTCGAACGAGGACCCGCCAAATCGACAGCACCACGGGTTCTTAAGGGAATAAGCTCCCTCAGCCGATTCTCCTGCAAGTACAGGGCGAGCCAGAGGCAGATACCCAGCGCGATTTGCATGAAGATCGGCTCGCCGATTCGCAGATGCGCCAAAATCGCCCCGCCGAGGTACCCGGTCAGGAGAATCGCGCCCACGATCGACGTCGCCGGAATCAGATAGATCACGACGCAGAAGATTTCGAGGATCCCGAGCGGCACGATGAGTGACGCAGGCAACCCCAGATGCGCCATCCCTTCCATCACGTCAGCTCCGCCCTTAAACTTCATGCCTGCGCTCACCGCGAGCAGGAGGGAGAGGAGGCCCGAAAGCACTCGACCGACCCATATCATCTTGCCGCCTGTTGCAACCACAGCATGCCTCCTTGAGAAATGATCGAACGGCCTCCCGGTCCGTCCTCAAGCCGGACGCGGCCTCGACTACCGCTTCATCCCAGTTATCAACTGTTCCAACTGCGGGCGCTGGCGCTTTTCTCTGGTGCTGACACAAAATAGTCGTTCGGGAAGGCCAAAATCGACAACGGCCTTGGGGCTACCTCTTCCCACCCTTTGTGATCTGCTCGGTGCGCGCGCGCAAGCGCTCCTCTTGCTCGCGGAGTTCAGGCGTGAACTCGGCCCCGAAGTCCTCCGCTTCGAACACCTGGCGAATCTCGATCTCCGATTCCTTGTTGGGAAAGGGATTCGGGCAGCGCTTGACCCATTCGATCGCCTCTTCCTTCGATCGCACCTGCCAGATCCAGAATCCGGCAATCAACTCCTTCGTTTCGGCAAACGGTCCATCGGTCACCGTCCGAGTAGTTCCGGAGAACTTCACACGCGCGCCTTTTGAACTCGCCTGGAGCCCTTCGCCCGCGAGCATCACCCCGGCTTTTACCAGCTCTTCATTGAACTTGCCCATCTCGGTCAGGAGTTGCTCGCTTGGCAGGATCCCGGCTTCGGACTCTTTGGTGGCCCTCACAATAATCATGAATCGCATGGTCATATCTCCTTCCATTTTGAGCGTAGGTTGAATCTTGTCTCTATCTACTTGTCGAACGAGATCGGAAAAATCGACAGGTCACGCTATTCGTTTTCTCCAACAGAGGGTCCAGATAAGTCATTGTATAAATCTGCTCGTATTCTCAATGTCTTACAGGATGGCTAACATGGTTGTTCAACACGAGTCGAAACTGAGAACGAAGCCGACGGCCATTTCCAAGATCCTGCTAACTCGGTAGACCTGGGATCTCAATGACCGGCCTGACCTCAACCGTGCCCTTGCGAGCCATGGGAATCTTTGCAGCGATGGCGATCGCATCATCGAGGTTTTTCGCCTCGATGAGAAAGTAACCGCCCAGTTGTTCGCGTGTCTCTGCGAACGGACCGTCGGTGACAAGCCGTTTATTGTCGCGAACGCGCACACTGGTGGCCATGGCTGTGGGATGTAATGGATTGGCTGCTACATACTGTCCGTTCGAGTGCAGCTGATGGGCCAGCTGTGTGGACTCGACGTAACAGTCCTTTCTCTCAGTTTCACTCAGCCCATTTTCATCGCCGTAGATCAGCAACATGTATTTCATGTGGATGCCTCCATTGATATCAGATAGTCGTTCGGGAAGAGCAAAATCGACAGGGCCTCCCATGGGTGATGGCGACAGGCTTCCGATTCGGGCACGCAAGCTGCTGTCATAAGATAGTCGTAGGGGGCCGTCAAAATTGACCAGGGATTTTCCGAGGTATTGAGGTATTAATGGGGGGTGAACGGAATCGCTAGCGGAATGGGGTATCACCCGTGTGGGCCCTTCAAGGTGGCAGGATTTCTACGAGAATGTGATGTTTAATAACTCTTCGTAAGCTAGGAACATTCCTGAGATACAAAACTTTACTGAACCGTCGCGATGCCGTAGCATGATTGCAAGGCAGCGATGTCGTGACATGCTGTTTTGGATGTGGAGCCGTCATGTCCGAAAATGGCGAGCAGACTCCCGCCCACCATGGCTATAATGACACCCATGACGCTCGATTCCACTATCTGTTACCGGGCGCTGCTGGCGCGCGATGCACGCTTCGACGGACGCTTTTTCGTCGCCGTGTCTTCGACGCGCATATACTGCCGACCGGTTTGCACCGTGAAGCCGCCCAGATCCGAGAACTGTCGATTCTATTCGAGCGCCGCCGCAGCGGAAGTGGCCGGGTACCGGCCGTGTTTGCGCTGTCGGCCCGAACTCGCGCCGGGCAATGCGAGCGTGGACGCGACGACGCGAGTGGCGCAGGCCGCGGCGAGTCTGATTGAGGATCGCACGCTGAACGGTGAAGGGCTGCTGGCCGTCGCGTCGCGCCTTGGCATTACCGACCGGCACTTGCGCCGCGCCTTCGGTGCTGAGTTCGGTGTTTCGCCTGTAGAGTTCGCGCAGACGCAGCGGCTGCTTTTCGCCAAGCGCCTGCTCACCGATACCGGCCTTCCGGTCACCGAAATTGCGTTCGCCAGCGGCTTCGGCAGACTGCGGCGCTTCAACGCGTTGTTCAAGCAGCGGTATCGCCTGCAGCCCGGGCAGTTGCGTCGGCACTCACAGGGGAAGGTGGTGCCCGTCGCCGATACTCTGAACTTCGAGCTGAGTTTCCGACCGCCCTATGACTGGCCTGCGATCAGCACCTTTCTCGGCGCGCGGGCGATTGCCGGTGTCGAGGTACTCGCCGACGCCTGCTACCGCCGCATAGTGCGTGTGGTGTCGGAGGGCAAGGATCATGTCGGTTGGGTGGAGATTGGATGGTTACCAAAGAAACCGGCGCTACGCGTCGCTGTGTCTGCATCGCTTGTCCGGGTGTTGCCGTCGGTTCTGTCGCGTATCAAGGCGCTGATGGACCTGTCCTGCAATCCGACCGAAGTGTCGGAGGTGCTGGGCGGATTGGCTCAGCGCCATCCCGGCATGCGCGTCCCCGGCGCCTTCGACGGATTCGAGGTGGCGGTCCGCGCGATTCTTGGGCAACAGGTCACGGTTGCCGCAGCAAGGACCGTCGCGGGCCGATTTGCTGCGGCACTCGGTGATCCGGTCGATACGCCTTTTCGTGCGCTTACGACGGTGTTTCCCACCGCGGCGCGCGTTGCCGACACGGCAGCCGGCCTCATCGCGCGCCTGGGCATGCCGGTAGTGCGCGCCAGGACAGTGGTTGCGCTCGCGCGCGCCGTGGCGGACGGCGATCTCGTGCTGACGCCCCATACCGATATCGAAACGACACTGGAACGCCTGCGCGCGCTGCCGGGCGTGGGCGAATGGACGGCGCAGTACATCGCCATGCGTGCGCTGGCGTGGCCGGATGCGTTTCCTCATACAGATTTCGGCGTCATGAAGGCGTTGGGCCAGAAGGATACGCGCCTTGTGCTCGAAGCCGGTGTAGCCTGGCGGCCATGGCGTGCGTACGCGGTGATGCATCTCTGGAATTCACTGACAAAGGAGTGACCATGCACTACTACGACTACTATCAAAGCCCTCGCGGGCGCATGTTGCTGGTTGCCGACGACAAGGCCCTGACCGGCGTCTATTTCACAGGACAGAAGTATCAACCGCACATCGAAGAGGGGTGGAGGAGGGATGCACAGCATGCGCCGCTGCGTCGGGCAAAGCGCGAGCTCGCGGAATATTTCGGCGGCACGCGCACGCGCTTTACCGTGAAGATTTCACCGACCGGCACGCCGTTCCAGCGTGCGGTGTGGAAAGCCATTACGGGCGTCGGATTCGGACGGACCATCGCGTATGCGGAATTGGCGCGACGCGCAGGCCGTCCGGGCAGTGCGCGGGCTGCGGGCGCTGCCACTGGCCGCAACCCGATCGGGATTATCGTTCCCTGCCACCGCATCGTCGGCTCGAATGGCGCGCTCACCGGCTATGCCGGCGGCTTGGCGAAGAAGCGCGCGCTTCTGGCCATGGAAGGGACAGGCGTTGATCAGTAAAGAACAGGCATTCCTTTCTGTGCTTTGGTGGCTGACGGCTGCATTGTGACGTACGAATAATCTGGGCCAAAGCACCTTCCGGCACAAAGAAAGGAGAAAAGTCTACGTGCGTGGCGTTGCTGGAAGCGCTTGGAGAAACGGATAAATCTCGATCAGTTGACCCATGAACGGATCGGTTACGTCCTGATGTGTGTTAGGCACGGTTTCATTCCATCGCTCGGATTCCGCTTGATACCCCGTTGTCCAGGTGAACAGGTCATTCTCTCCTGGATTTGGAATTGCTCTTCTGGTCCCAGCTGTTGAACGTCGATCAGGCATTCCATGATGTTTCGAATCGCTCCCTCCACAGTCAACTCAACTGGGCGGTGACTCCTGGATCGTCGACGGGTTCCCAAATCGATTGCCTCGCTCGACCACCCGGAACGTGACCATTCCACATAGGATACAAACGTGCTCTTCCCTCTTATGGCCGGCTTCCGGCGCGCGTTACCCGAGTTAATGGGTGACAAGGCGGCCCGATCGGCGTGCCGACTCAGGAGCCGTTCGGTGTCCACAACGAGCACCACCTGTGGCCTCGGCCCGCACGCTCTTCGTTGCCGATTGAGACGATCTACATCGAGCCAGAAAAACACCTTGCGGTTGAGCAAGCGATACCACTCGGGAGGTGTCAGTCCAACCAAGCATCGCTCGAGGGCCTGTACCGGCATAGGCCTCTGGTCACGGATCTGAATGCCATGGTGCGACAGTTCCGTGTGGTCGTGACGATGTTGTTGCTCATACCGGTCGCGTTCGTTTTTCGGCAGTGCAGCTAAATCGAGGAGGGCGGAAGTACTGAGCAGTCCGTGGAGCTGAATGGACGGCCAATTCGTGGCTTCGGCCAGATGGTAGATGTGTATTGGGAGTTGCAAACGCGCAACGCTCATGAAGATAGTCGATCGAATTTCCGACAGCCTACTGATTAGTCATCAGATGACATATTAAAGGTTTTCGTGGTGTCATGCTATGACGTATAAGATCGTTCGGTCAGCATGAAATCGAAAGCGGTTTGTTGTTAAGCAGAATGGGTGGTGCACAGTGTTTCCACCGGCTGTTTGACAGAGTGTTCCCCAACGAGGATAGGGCCAATTGAATTCACTCAACGGAAAGGAATGAGAACAAGAGAGTTGCCAAGAGTAGGCCTCTTGGGCCACGATCATTGTAGCAGCCTATCTCATAGTCGGGCAGTTATTGGGAGAAGGAGGGCCGAGTGACGCTATCGCACGAAGATCAAGAGGCTCTGCAGTACGCGAAGGCTCTCCTTGAGAATCCGGGTCTCGCAGCAAAGATCACGGGATTGATCGGCATGCCGGTTGAGAAGGCGCTCAAGCTGCTTCCGGAGAAATGGGCACAGGTCGTCAACGAGGCCACAAAGAGGTCGCTGGAGACGGCACTACAGGCCGCGCTGCTGACACTTGACGACAAGCCGAAGTCGAACTCTTGGGAGTTTCTCCATAAGCTTGCGGTAGCGGCGACCGGAGCGGGAGGAGGCGCCTTCGGACTGTTCGGTCTCCCAGTCGAACTGCCCTTATCCACCACCATCATGCTACGCTCTATTGCCGATATTGCGCGAAGTGAGGGTGAGCGCCTCAGGACGCCGGACGCCAAACTAGCCTGCCTTGAGGTCTTTGCGCTCGGCGGGCCCAGCAAGAGCGACGATGCGAGTGAATCCGCCTACTTCCTGATGCGTGCAGCTTTGGCGAAGTCGGTCACAGAGGCTGTGGGATACATTACCCAGAGAGGTTTGGTGGAGGAGGGCGCGCCGGTAATCGTCAGGCTCATTGCACAGTTGGCCACGCGCTTCGGCGTGAACGTCTCAGAGAAGGTCGCCGCACAAGCCGTCCCCGTGATCGGTGCTGCCGGAGGCGTCGCGATCAATGTCCTGTTCATAGACCATTTCCAGGAAATGGCACGGGGTCACTTCATTGTCCGCAGGCTGGAACGAACGTATGACCCGGAGTTTGTGCGGGCGGAGTATGAGTGGTTGTAAGGGGTAACCTGATTGGTCCCCCGTGCTCACGGAACCCCCACGATGAAACAGTGGTCGTTCGACGTGCGCAGTTGGGGACCAAACCAGGCCACCCCTGAAAGAGGATAACGAACGAGCATGGAAGGACCATTGAGTAAGAAATGTTGTCGACCAATCAGGTGGTGCGGCGCATCGCCGTCATATCGGCCCATAAGCAGCCAGCACCGTTAGCCTCGGCGGTTTTTTCAGTCTGACAGGCCCGCAGGGGTTCACGGGAATGTGATGCTTGACAAGTTTTCGTGACCGAGTGATATTCCATGCAGGATTGGATTTCCTTGAAGTACTAAGTTGCCATGAATAGCCTGTTTGGATCACGGTCTCGCTGCCGCTCACTTAATAGTTAGCCCACTCATGTGGCAATCACTGCCATCATCGCAGTTTGGTCTGATGAACGTCATCGATGAGGTGGTGCGCGATGTTGCTAGTTCAATGCCGGATTTGAACGGCTCTCATAGCCTGCTATGCGCGTCGGATTATAGTGGACAACACAAGCAATCGACATTTGAAGCATATTCGTTCGTCATCGCAGGATCAGCATCCTGGAGCACTTGGGAGAAATCACGGCTGGCAATTCGAGAACAGCGATTGAGAACGCGGCAAATGTCCTTCAAGAAGTTGAATGACAAGACAAGGCTCCGGGCATTACCTTCCTTCTTGAACGCTGCAGACCAACTTGATGGTTTGATTGCCGTTATTCTGGTCGACAAACAGATCGGTAGCCTCTTTGGTCGGTCGCGACAATTCGACTTCACTGCCGTACCGGAGTACGCGGCATACGGCGCTCAAACATTTGAGCGTCTTCTGAGGGCAGCACACCTGCTGAGCTTCTTCATCGCTGGGCTATCGCGATCAGGTCAGGACGTATTTTGGTTCACCGACGCAGACGATTTCGCAGCCAACGAAGCGCGAATCAGGATGTTGACAAATATTTTCTCGAATGTTTCGAGCCACTACCTCTCGCATCAGCTTGGCCACTTCCGCTGCGGAACTTCTTCAATATGCGACAACGGCACGCTTCAAATCGAAGACTTGTGTGCAATCGCCGATCTTGCGGCTGGTGCTACGACGGAACTTCTCAATCGGCACTGTGACGAAGGCACAATCCCTAACTCACGCGTTATCGTGCCCGCTTCCTCAACGCTAAGCGAAAAATCAGCCTATCTCAGCGGTTGGCTCTCGCGGCGATCGACGAAACTCACCCGTTTGATTTTAGCACTTGAAGCAGAATCTGGGTCGGCCAGCATTCGAGTGAAGCGAATCATGCTCCACAACCTCGCGACGGTAGGTTAGCTAGCCATCGCTTGGATTAGCTGAGTTTAGAGAAAAATTATGTCACGAACCGGATACGATAGCCCTTACGACAATGCTCTCAGGCGTCTGCAGGACGATCTCTACGAGGCACGATCAACCGTGCTTGATCTATTGCCCGAGGCGACTCAGTATGTACTGAAGGGCTTTTACTCTTGTAAATCGAGACAAGAAACTTATCGATGGGAACAGGATGTCGCTAAAAACTTGGTTGCCAGCGCTACCGTACTCCCGCATGACAAGGGATCATTTTTTTCTGACCGGGCGTATTGCCCTTTGTGCGGCATCGGCAGTACGGGACCGTATACGGAAGGGTTCTCGGTGCCAGAAGGGCTAATGCGCCATCTTCTGGGTTCGGGGAATGTAACACCGTGTCGCGTAATGAAGGTAGTTTTAGGTTTAGCACGCAACTATTGGGAGAGGCAGTTTCGAGTTTCTGAGCAAGAGGAAGAGAAGCAGAAATGCATTCGTATCGATGAGCGCAAGAAATCTGAACCTCTTTTTCTTGTGGCTGCCGAAGAGTATCCGAAGCTCATCGATGAGAACCTGTTTTACGGCGCATCGGCTCGATCTTCGGAGGAACTGACTTGGGCCGAGAGGCGGCTTTCGGAGCTTGGATTTTGCTCATCGTCGGAAGACTCTCCGAGGTCTTACACGTTGGAACGAGGCGAGTTCGTTGTGTTTGCCGATCCCCGGATAAAAGGGCAGATTGAGTTCAGGGTCTACAAAAAGCCACTACCGAAACTTGGGCGACGGCCCCGGATGGGCAGTGTCCGTCATATCCGCTTTCCAGATAGTTGGAAGCATGATCTCCGCAACAAATTTGATACTCGGTTCGCCCAAGCGACGGCTGGCTAGCGAAAGCTGATATGCCCGGCTTCAGCTACCATGCAAAGAAGTACCTCCCGTCTCATTCCGGCAGCTCGCTCAGCCGTCTCTTGAGAAATCGCTGCTCAGGCTCCTGTTGTGTGAGGCCTAGAGCTCGTTCATAGGAGGCGCGGGCTTCCGCTGATTGCCCGAGCCGACGGCAGAGTTCCGCCCGTGCTGCGTGCGCTAAGTGATAATTCTCCAACTCCCCCCGCGCGAAGATCCCGTTGATGAGATTCAGGCCTGCTAACGGGCCATCGCTCATGGCGACAGCGACAGCGCGATTGAGTTCCACCACCGGTGAGGGATGGGCCTGAAGCAGTAAGTCGTAGAGTGCCACGATTTGGGCCCAATCCGTGGTCGGTGCGCTGGGCGCCTGGGCATGCGCCGATGCGATGGCTGCTTGGATGGTGTAGGGACCGACTTGGCCTGACGACAGCGCCCGCGCCACCAGCGAGACCCCCTCCGTGATCTGATCCCGGTTCCACAGAGCGCGATCCTGATTTTCCAAAAGTATCAGATCACCGGTCGGCGACGTACGTGCGGCACGCCGCGAGTCGTGAAGGAGCATCAGCGCCAGGAGTCCCATCGCTTCAGGCTCCGGGAGCAGCTCGATCAGCAACCGCCCCAGGCGGATGGCCTCAGCCGAGAGGTCGTGTCGCATGAGTGAACCGCCCGATGACGCAGAGTACCCTTCGTTGAACACGAGGTAGACGACCCTGAGCACGGCATCCAGCCGATCCGCCAGATCGGCCTCCGAAGGCACCTGATAAGGAATGCGTGCGTCGCGGATCTTTGCCTTGGCGCGCACGATCCTCTGGGCGACCGTGGCCGGCTTCGTGAGAAAGGCGCGGGCGATTTCCTCGGTCATGAGGCCGCAGACTTCGCGCAGCGTCATCGCCACTTGCGCCTCCGGCGCCAAGGCTGGATGGCAGCAAGTAAAGATCAGCCGCAGTCGGTCGTCCTCGACGCTCTCCTCGTTCCACTCTTCGGCGTCACTGGTGCTTTGTTCTAGTTGCTTGGCGAGTTCCATCAGCGACGCGTCGAACCGGGCGCGCCGCCGCATGCCGTCGATCGCCTTGAAGCGGCCGGTCGAGACGAGCCAGGCTCGCGGATTAGCCGGCACGCCATCCCGTGCCCACTGTTCGACTGCGACTGCAAACGCATCGTGCAGCGCCTCCTCGCCAGTCTCAAAGTCGCCCAGCAGGCGGATCAGGGTCGCGAGCACCTGGCGCGATTCCGAGCGGTAGACGGCATCCACCACCTCACGCACGCCTTTGACCTCGTCCTTACTCATCAGCGCTAAGCCTCTCGATTACTTCCCGATTTTCTCCATGTTTCAGGAGGGCGAGACAGGCGCTTCATCGTACGTGATCGAGAGGCCTGAGTAATGCAGGATGCTGGTTTGGCTGAAGGAAACAGACTTTTTGCCGGCCAAGCAGGCTGCGGAAAAACTTGGGTCGCGCAGAAAAATCGTTAGAATCTCACTGAACGGTGTTGATACCCCAGTAGCCTCAGGATGCTCAAATAGGCTGTTCAGCAAGGCCGTAGCGAGTGAAGAGGCGAGGCGTACGCTTCGGTACGTTGAGCCTCTGAGCGACGCGAGAACGTCGCTGGCGGCCTTTTTCAGCATCCTGCTAGAGTTTCTGCATGATCCGTTCGGCATAGCCGGTCAGTTCCATGTAGCCCTGTCCACGGGCTGGCCTTCCTTGAATGGAGCCGGTTGCCTCGATGGCGCCTTCCCAATAGGTCACTTGTGTGCTGCGTTTGGGGGAGAGTTCTTGATCGGCCATGCGGGGCACGAGTTCCAATGAAAGTTGTTGTGAGAGAATGGTCAGGCGCCAACGCTGCGGATAGTGGGCCTTGCTCGCAGGGCTGGTCCAATAACTTGTCGGTTCGAGGGTGAAGTCTCCGATCAAAAGATGGTGTCCATGTCCGTCTCGGTCTATTAACGTGCCACTTGAGGCTGGATGGGCCGATCCATCCGTCCGGCGGAGTCGATAGAGCATGAGTTCTCTCTGGTCGTCGAGTTGCAGACAGAACCAGTCCCATCCGACCAGATCCTTGTCGAGATCGGCGGACCCGAACTCATGGTCCATCCAACTTGTGCCGGTCACGTCGAACGATTCGTTCCCGATCGTGAGTTTGCCGGTTGTGGCCAGTCTGGTGAAGGAGTAGTAATGGGAGGCTTGTCCCGCGGCCGAGCCTTTGCGGCTGATCCCATCGGTCCCATGTACGACAAGTGGTTTCCCCGAAGAGACTGTGAATTGGATAGCCATGTCGCCCTCCGTTGCCTGGAGGGTTTGAGTGCCGGGAGCGGTCGATGGCGATTCGGCGCTCCAACGATCGATCCAGACGTGGAGCCGATCGTGCGCCGCGCCGGCCTTACCCAAACCGGCCCGGCTCATTTTGTCCGCATAGTGAAACCGACCCTTGCTGAGATCGCTCACGGCGAAGTGGGCCAGGTACAGGTGCGTGACGGCCCACTGTGACGGCAGCGTCTTCGTCTGATCGCGCTGCATGCCACGGCGGAAGAAGGTGAGTTCATAGCCGAATGGCCGGCCGTCCTTCGTCGTGACCTGGCCGGTGTAGTACCACCATTCGGTGCGAAACTCTTCATGCGCCCCGTGATCGCGCGGGAAGGTAAATCGATAGCCTTCAGTGGCGAAGCGGAATTCTTGTGTCGTATCGGCCGCGAGTCCTGGCACGACGACCAGCAGGCTGCCCAACAGGAACAGTAGGTGTCGAAGCTGACGCCGTAATTCGTACATGGGTGATGGAGGCTCCGTATGGGACGGGAATCGTCGCTTGCGCTTATACCATGCTTAGCCCGCATTATTCATGACGGTTCGTCACGATACCACTGAGCCGCGTCGCAAGACTGGCGCACGGAGCTGTGAGGACCCGATGCGTACTCGTGCAGTACGGTGAGGGTCCGAGGGGCGAGCCCGCCGGCCGAAGGATCGTCGTAGCAGCGGATCGGCGATTGCAGCAAAAGTGTTCATGAGTAATGCGTGTTAGACAGGCGGCACAAATCTCCTGTGTTGATAAGGGTTTTCTTCACCTAGACAGGTGAAAGAGGCCCTTCTCGCGCCGTTGACAACTTTGTCGACCATCAGCTATCGTGAGCCATGCAGATCGATCACGGGCGAGAACACAAGGGGCGCGACCAGTATGACACGGTGACGCCGTTTCCCATTCCGGCCCGGATTCCAGTGTTTCCGCTTCCGAATGTCGTGCTGTTCCCCAAGACCTATCTTCCCCTGCATATCTTTGAGCCGCGCTACCGCGCAATGGTCTCAGATGCCGCGATGAGCGGGCAGTGCATCGGCATGGCCCTGCTCAAAGAAGGATGGGAAACGGACTATTATGGTCATCCGCCCGTGTTCTCCACGGGCTGTGTCGGTCGATTGGTAAGCGTGCAGCCACTGGCCGATGGTCGATCCAACATTCTGCTGCTAGGGCTGGAACGGTTTGAGATAGAACGCGAGTGGTACGACAAAGCCTATCGTGAGGCCACGATTTCTATCGCTGTTCGGGACACAGAGGCGGTGCTGGATCCCATGGTTCGCCAGGGCCTGTTCACTATCCTGGAGTCCTATCTCCGGTCACGCGATAACGTGCCCACATGGCAGGAGCTTTTTCGGAAAGAAGTCAGCGATGAGATTGTCGTCCACACTCTGTCTACCTACTTGGAGTGTACGCCCCTGGAAAAGCAGTTTCTGTTGGAGGCCGACAGTCTCCAGCAACAAGCCCGCCGTCTCAGTGACCTCATCGAATTCATGATACATGATTCATCTGGTGCGAAGGGCTGGGATTGATGGATCGTGCTATGGCCATCCAGGTGTCTCGTCTCACGAAAACCTTTGATGGCCATACGGCCGTTTCCGATCTGTCGTTTCAGGTCTATTCAGGCGAGATTTTCGGTCTTCTGGGGCCGAACGGGGCGGGGAAAAGCACCACGCTCCGGACGCTCATCACGCTGCTGACGCCGACGTCAGGCACGGCCACTGTATTGGGCCACGATACGGTGCGCGAGGCGGATGTCGTCCGGCAACTCATCGGCTACGTGCCTCAAGAACGAGCCATCGATCGGTTTCTCACCGGTCGGGAGCACCTCGAACTCCTCGGCGCGCTGTACCACTTGCCGAAGGCCGAAGCCATCAAACGCATCGCCGAGCTGCTGAAGCTCGTGGAATTGGAAGACGCCGCCGATCGCGCGGCAAAAACGTACTCCGGTGGGATGAAGCGGAAGCTCGACATTGCCTGCGGTCTCTTGCCGGACCCCAAGATATTGTTCCTCGACGAGCCGACCTTGGGCTTGGATGTGCAGAGCCGGCTCCGAATTTGGGACTACGTGCGGATGTTGAAGGCGCGCGGCATGACGATCGTGATGACGACGAATTATTTGGATGAGGCGGACCAACTCTGCGATCGGTTGGCCATCATCGACGGGGGAAAGATCAAAACGCACGGATCGCCGGCTGAGCTGAAGGTCGGACTGGGCGGCGATATCGTGTCGTTGACCTTGAAGGACCAGAGTAAGATTCCTACGTTGGTGTCTGCATTGACGAGACAACCAGCGATGCGAGCAGTCAAGGCGACGCCGACTGGCCTGGATATCCGGGTCGAGTCGCCCGAGAAGGCCCTGCCCGCGATCCTCGAGTCCGCCAATCGATTGGATTGCCAACTGGAGTTTATTGAGTACCACCGGCCGCGGCTGGATGACGTGTTCATCGCCCACACCGGCCGCCGCATTCAGGACGATACCCCAAATGCGGCGGAATGATAAATTGGGAATGATGAATGTTAGATTGAGGCGGCTTCGCTTCATTCACCGTTCAACATTAAACATTCAACATTGAGCGGAGCGATGAAAGAGTACTGGCAGGAAATTCATGCGTTGACGATGCGGTGGGTCCGGCGGCTCAGCCGCGAGAAATTCAGCATGTTGTTCACGCTGGTGCAGCCGATGCTGTTCTGGCTAATCTTCTTCGGCAACCTGTTCCAGCGGGCCGCGAATGTGCAAGTGACGCAGGCCCCAGACTACATCAGCTTCCTGACCGCCGGCGTGGTCGTCATGACGGTGCTCAACAATGGACTCGCAGGGGGCGTCGATCTGCTGTTCGACAAAGAGAATGGGTTTCTGGAGCGGTTGATGACCACGCCAATCCATCGTAGTTCCGTGATCCTGAGCCGCTTCATCTTCGTCATGACGATTACCTCGCTCCAAGTGCTCGTAATCCTCGGGGTGGCCTTTCTGTTCGGCGTCCATCCGGCGACGGGGCTCCTCGGTATTGCCGCGATCTTGATGATTGGGATGCTCTTTGGCGTCGGTCTCACCGCGATTTCCATGGCGATGGCCTTTTCCGTGAAGAGTCACGGCGATTTCTTTTCAGTCCTGGGATTCCTGTCGCTCCCGATGATTTTCTTGAGCTCGGCCTTGGTGCCCTTGGCGGGAATGCCTTCGTGGATGGGGTTCCTGGCGCGCTTCAATCCGATGACCTGGGCGATCGACGCGGTGCGGCCGTTGATCCTTTCTGGCTGGACTGAGGCTCTCCCCCATGTCGGGATGGTAGTGGTCGTCATGGTGATTTTTGACGCCCTCTGTCTCTACGGGAGCGCCAAAGTGTTTCGTCGGGCGATGGGCTGATGAGCGGACGTTTCGTGAGCCCCACCATGCTGATAAACGAGAGTCAAATCCGGGCCCTAATTCGACTGCTGGCCGATGAGGACGAGAAGATCGTCCGGACCATCAGCGGTAAACTCATCGATATCGGTCCCTCTGCGGTTCCTCTGCTTCAGGAAGCGGAAATCGAACAGCCGGAAATGGCTGACCGTCTTGTCTCGGTGCTCGAGGAAATCCGTGGTGGAAATCTCGAGGATGAACTCATGCAGCTGGCGGCGTTGCCGGATGGCCCGATGGATCTCGAACAGGGTGCCTTTCTGATCGCCCGGTATGCCTATCCTTCTCTGACGGTCACCTCGTATACGCGACAACTCGATGAAATGGCGCAGGAAGTGCAGGATCGGATCGGTCCGCGAGCCTCGGGGGAGGAAACGATCAAGACATTGAACCGGTACCTCTTTGCGGAGCAGGGCTTCAAAGGCAACACGAAGAATTATTATGAATTGGAGAATAGTTACCTCAACTGCGTGATCGACCGACGAACGGGTATTCCGATCAGCCTGTCGACGCTGTACCTCCTGGTCGGGAAGCGGCTGGGTCTTCCGGTGCAAGGGATCGGGATGCCAGGTCATTTCTTAGTGAAGTACGAATCGGATCGCTACAAGGTTTTCGTCGATTGTTTCAACGGGGGGGCGTTGCTGACCGAGAAGAATTGCCAGAGGTTTCTCACGGAAGCCGGCTATGGATTTGACGAGAAGTATTTGCAGCAGAGTCCGGTGCGCGCGATTCTCTCTCGCATGATCAAGAACCTCTTGGCCATCTATGCCAAACTAGACGATCCCCTCAAGAAGGCCCGCTTGACGAAATTCATTGAGATCCTGGGGTGCGATAACCGCGAAGGCGGCTTGTAATTCGTTAGACGTGAATCGTATCTCGTTATTCGCGCACGTCTCGCCTGACTCGTTAACGCTTCACGAGCCACGATCTTATAGCTTCTAGCAGGCTGCGGAAAATCTATTTCTGCTCAGTAGAATTTTGAGGGGCCTGCGCTTCTAGGTCAACTGGGCATAACCTCGCAGGATGCTCAAAAAGGCGACCTTCTCACCCGCCCAACCCTGGCGCGCCAAAAGAGACGCGCCTTGTCCCAGGCAAGGCCGCAGCGAGTGAAGGCCCGAGGAGGTACAAACCGCACTTCGTGTGGGCCGTTCGCCCTTAGAATAGATCTTGGCGATCGGAAAACCCCCTCCAATGCTTCCGACCTCCTAGGAACTCCTTCTCAACGTTAAGGGTCTGAACGATGCGAGAACGCTGTTTGGTGAAAGGTGCGTCTTGGCGCACCGGGGTTGGGTGGGTGAGAACAGAGACTTTTTCAGCATCATGCTAAAGTTTGATCGCCATCAAGTCCCGCCCCACCACTATCTTCCCTCCGAACGCTTCCCCTGCCTGCTCCCGCACATTGTATCGTTCGGTGATCGGATATAAATGCGACAGCACAAGCTGGCCAACTCCGGCCTCTTTGGCCACCTGCCCACATTGACCGGCATGTAGATGGACCGGACTCGGCCGACTAGCCGGGAAGGAACAGTCCAGCACTGCGAGATCGACGTCTCCACAGAGGCGTACGAGACTGTCACAGTATTGCGAATCGCCGGAATAAGCCAGGGCTTTCCCGCCATATTCGATTCGATACCCCAGACAATGAAGGTTTTGCGTGTGGGTCACGGTTCGGGGGATCACTGTCGTGTTTCCGATCACAAACGCCCGATCAGCCACTTCTTTGAAATGAACCGCGAACGGCGCGCGCATAAAGCCTGGTAAGGTGGAGAAGAGGGCTCGGAAGAGTCGCTTCGTGCCACGAGGGCCGATCACAGTGAGCGGGGGCCGCTTTCCTCCTTGGTATTTCGTGTAGATCATCGCATCGAAGAAATAGGTGATGAAGTCGGAAAAATGATCGGCGTGGTAGTGGGAGAAGAGAATGTGGGTGATCCGATGCCGGTTCACGCCGGTCTTCAGGAGGTTCGTCAACGTGCGTGGCCCAAAGTCCAACAGTATCGTATGGTCGGTGCGGACGAGATAGCCCGAAGCTGCTCGCGTGGGATGTATGTTCGTCCCGGAGCCGAGGATGGTTAGGCGCATGGGTCAGATCAGGGTTAGGGTGAGGTTAAGTGTAAGGTTATGCTAAACAGGGTATCTGTTGCCACACTGACCTCAACCTGAGCCTCAACCTACTTGTTGGAAGCTATCCCGCAGACGAAGGAGGAGCGTCCGAGTCTGGTCCACTTCTTGAGGGCTCAAGGCCTGTTCAAAGAATGGACGAAGAAAGGCCATGTGGGCCGCAAAGGTCTTTCGAAAGAGTGCATCGCCTTTCACGGTTAACGAGATCTTAGTGCAACGGCGATCTCCTTTCATCGCATCCCGCCGGATCAGACCCTTGGAGACTAGGCGATCGAGGACGCCGGTGAGTGTGCCTTTTGTGACGAGCGTATGGGCAGAGAGTTCTGAGCAGGTCATGCCCTCCGTATCTCCCAGCGTGGCGATGACATCGAACTGTGAGGGCGTCAGCCGTAGGGATTTGATATGGCGGATGTCGATGCGCCAGAAGGCCAGATAGGCCTCAACGAGTGGTCGTAACACTTTCAGATAGGGATCATCCTTGAGATCCGGTAACTCCATACCGAGAGGATAGTCCGCACTAGAACGAAGATTCAAGAGGGGAGGCGGGGAGTGGCCAGGTGCCCTTCTTGCTCGCAGAGCCCCCACGATGAAGCGGTGGTCGCTCGATGCGCGCAGTGAAGGGCAACCTCGACCGCTCCCTAGAGAGAGCAACTGTCTTCGATGTCAAGCCTTCTGAACCGCACTGGATCGCCACGGTGTCCGATGCTTCATCATCGCGTTGAGCATCGTCAAGAGCTTCCGCATGCAGGCCACAAGGGCAACTTTGGGCGCCTTGCCGACGC
>DASYRC010000073.1:0-53122 GCA_036004925.1 Nitrospiraceae bacterium
CGTGACGATCCGGCTCCCTCCCGGTCTCAGAGGACCTCAGGCATATCGACCGATCACGTCCGAACAAAGAATTGACAATCATCCTCTAGACGGTCTGCGGAGAAGATACAAGGCATACGTGAAACAGTATGTTGACCGACCAAGCGGCGAGCCCGCCCGCCGTCAGGCTTGTCGTAGCGGCGTATCGGCGGTTGCAGTAGAAGCCTTCGTGGATAATGCGGGCTTGGGGAGCGGAGACAGGACGGCCTGCGATCTGTATAACCGACCGCAGGCCGTGAGGATCGAGCACAGGAAGGTCAGATGGAGGCCTACTTCCCCATGGCTCCCTTCATCTCGCCTTTCATCTCGTCTTTCATTTCGCTCTTCATGTCACCTTTCATGTCACCTTTCATCTCATCGTGTTTGGCTTTCATCTTGCTCTTTTTGGCCTTCATCTCGCCCTTCATGTCGCCTTTCATTTCACCCTTCATGTCTCCCTTCATCTCATCTTTCATTTCACCCTTCATTTCATCCTTCATTTTCCCCATATCCTCGGCAAATGAAAGGGAGCTGAACCCTACCAGACACATACCTGCAATGACTGACAGCATGATCTTTTTCATCGACGACCTCCTGGTTAATAGTGAGAAACACATGACCCACACACCTGGCGTCCTTCGAATATCTCCGTCACCACAGCATCCGAAGAACAAACCGGAATCTACTGGTCGCAGCCATCGCTTTTAGTCCTACGCGACATTCACAAAGACCTTAATCGCACCGCGTTCCGTCGTGAGCGTCTGCATCATCTCCTGATAATTCTCCAGCCCTGTCACCGGATGCGTCAACAACTTCGGGAGCCAGCCCGGGAATTCCAGCTCGGCTCGTGCAAAGTCGTAGACGCCGGCCTCGAAGTATTCACGATTGGCATTGACGGTCCCGACGACCAGTTTGTTCCCGAGCACGAAATCCAAGTTGATCTTGTCCGCCGGGACAGAATGCTCACGGTCGCCTCCTGTCACGCTCGCCAACACCAACACGCCGTTCTTGCCGAGACATTCCATGGCCTCGAACACCACGGGCGAATAGCCGGTCGCTTCGAACATGAGATCGAATGGGCCAAAGCGTTTCGCCGCTTCTCGGATCGACAGATCATTCGTCGAGATGTACCGCACGCCCAATTCCTCCAGGAGATCGAGGTTGCGTGACGGCCTGCTCTCTTTTCCAAAGCTGGTGACGTCAAAACCCTTCATTTTCAGCGAGAGGGCCGCGAGCAATCCCACCGTCCCCGCGCCCAGCACCGCCGCTTTCCTCGGACGCCAAATCTTAAACCGCCGTTGTGCCTCATAGGCCTGGATGATGCCCTTCTCGACAATCGAGATTGGTTCGAGCAGAACCGCCACGTCCTTGAGCCCATCCGGCATCTTCACCAGGTACTCCGGGTCATCGACGAACAACTCGGTGAGATATCCATGGCGGAGATTGATCCCCCGCTCGTAGTAGACGTCCTCGCTGGTCATGTCGTACTGGCCGATCTGGTCATAGAAGCTGCCGCCGGGGCGACGGACCGTCGGGACGACATAGTCGCCCGGCACAAACTCCGTAACGTTGAGGCCGACTTCAAGCACCCGGCCAAAGCATTCGTGGCCGATTACGAGGAAGTCATAGCCGGGAGGAGCCTGGCCATATTCGGCAGCATTGATCTCTTTATCCGTGCCATCGACGCCGACCCGCAGCACTTGCACCAACACGCCTCGGCCATTTGGAATCTCGTGGACCGAAGGCTTGGGCAGTTCCGCCAGGTGGATTGAGTTTGGCTTTCCGGGACGCACAGCTATGGCTCTCATCGATGTGCTCCTATCGTGATCTGCAGATTGATTCTATTTATCGTGACGCTTACTGGTGAGCGCTTCGCCCAGCGTCCAGATCGATGCTCCCAACAGTGCCAGGTCCTTCAATAGGAATTGTCCCGGCGCGACCGACAGAGCGGGGAACCCGCCCAAGCTGGCCTCCCACACAGGCGGCGTGGACAGCATAAAACTGAGGGTGCCCAAGAACAGCACCGCGGCCAGTGTGCTGCCGGCAGCTGAGATCCGTGCGGAGATCGGCCTGGCTGCGATCATCACGGCGATGGCAATTTCCAGCACGCCGAGCCAGTTCGAGAACGCCTGCACACTGAAAATGTTGTAGAGCCAGCTCATCAAGGGGCTATTAGCGACCAACGGTTGAATGCCGTTCGCTTCGTAGGCGGAAAACTTCATTGCCCCGATCCAGGCGAAAACCACGGCCAATCCGTAGCGGGTCATGAATGTTCCCAGAGCCTGCAGTTTCTCGCTCAAGGCGGTATCGGTATCACTTTCTATTGGCATCGTGGCGGTGGCTGTCCTGATCATGATAAGTCTCCTTCTTCGATCTGAGGTTAAAATTGCGGCAACCAAGTCTTTCTTCGTTGCCGGTTGTCTTCTTCGCTGCTATCACGTAGTCGACCGAGCCCTACCATCCTTACATGACGTTTGTCAGATGTATCCGACGAGTCCATTTCATATGGGAGTTCGCCGGTACGGATAACGAGTTCCCTCCATGGACAGCCCTGTGCGAGAAACCTATTGCTAGGAAGGGGCGCTCAAATTGGCGTGTTGTGTAGCAAACTGCTGGCTTAGGCGAAGACGATTCAATGGAGAGGGATAGAGCTTGGGAAGGCTCCTAAGCGCAGAGGAAACGAGACCGATCTGCATCACATAGGAACGACAGTCGGCACAGAAAGCTACGTGCAAAGCAACGCGGATTTTTGTAAAGACAGGTAACTGGTCTTCGAGATAGTCAGTGGCCCGCTCTGCCACATCGCGGCACGTCAGTCCACAGTGGATCCATTCCGAAGGATGATCTTCCATGCAGGGTGTCCTCCGGTTGAGGTGTCACCCTTGTGTCTTTCTATTTCCGGGTTCCTTACACCTCCCTCAAGGAAGATTAGGCTGAGGTCAAGGCTAAGATCGAGGATAGATCGATTCGATTGTTGTCCCCTTAGCCTGAACCTGGGTCCCACCCTTATGCTAGAGCGATCTCGACCGCCGCTCTCACCCGTTCCCGAGCCCGGTGTAGCCGCACATACAGGTTGGTTTCGGTGATTTTCAGCATCTCGCAGACTTCCTTGGCCTCTACCCCTTCCACGTCACGGAGGATTAGGACTTCCTTTAAGGTTGATGGCAAGGCCTCGATCGCCCGCTGCATCGCAT
This sequence comes from Nitrospiraceae bacterium, assembly GCA_036004925.1. GTDB lineage: Bacteria > Nitrospirota > Nitrospiria > Nitrospirales > Nitrospiraceae > Palsa-1315. Next base: position 3,213 of record DASYRC010000073.1, read on the forward strand.
CGACGGCTTGCTGGCTGGCGAGTAGTTTCTCCGGCGTGTGATCGTCCCAGGGCTGGGGCGGGAATGCCCAATGGCCGGCCCATTCGCCTGTCTGCTGGAAGCGGGACGGATCGACCGCTTCGTCGTTTTCGTCATCGTACGACTCTAAGGCCGAGAAGGTCGTATGCCGCTTCTCGCGGACGCCGCGATCCTTGGCCTTGTGGATCAGAATTCCGCAGACCCATGTGCGAAGGGACGACCGACCTTCAAATCGATTTAGGCTTTCGATCACCGCCAGCCAGGTGTCCTGAACGACTTCTTCAGCCACTTCCCGATCGGCCACGTAGCCCATGGCAATTCGGATGAGTGTGCCATGGTGTTGGTTGACCAGTTCATCGAATGCTCCCTCCTCACCGCCCCTGAGCCTTGCGATGAGTGTGTCCCCGCTGTTTGCGAGACCTGGCACCTTGACAGGCTGTGCCTTCCGGCTAGCCGATGGACTGTGATTAATAGACTCTGTATAGATGGTGACATCTGCGTTCATGACTGGCCTCCGATCTGCAGCAACTCCGTCACAAAACCGGGAGCGCTCATAATGGTGACTTGCGCTCTAGGAAAGTTTTTCAGGACCTCAACCCCCCTGGCATCGATGAAATCGACATGGGAGCAATCCAGATACACCGTTTTCTTCTGTCGAAGGAGCGACCGACACTCGCCATCGAGAAGACCTGCCCACTGTGCGGTGATCTTGCCCTCCAACTTGAGGAGCACGTCTCTCCCGCTTTCTTGAATCTTCGTAATCTTGAGCATCACCTCTACCACTCCTTTGTGTTCGTCTGATGACCAGGTATATGGCAACAGTGATGCCAGGCCGATTGCGCGACAGGACGGATGGCGTAAGTGATTGAAGTGAATAGGCGAGACTCACCGTTTTCAACAGGGAGAGGCGAAAGGAGAGCGGAGATCAATTCCTAAAATACTGGGAGCGTCCCAATTAGTTGGGACGATTCGATAGGAAAAGAGCTAGTGGCTGATTGCGCATAGCTTCTTGCGGGATACGATTGAATAAACGAGGGGTGTAGCTACTCTGGCACGCACTTCACGTTTCACGTTTTCCGCTTCACACGCTCGATCCCGAGCTTCTTCATGCGCGCTTCCAGCGTGGTGGGATTGAGGCCGAGGATTTTGGCCGCGCCCTTCTCGCCGCTCACGCGCCAGTTCGTTTCATCGAGGACGTCGACGATATGCTGGCGTTCCATTTCTTCTAGTGTCTGCGTTTTCGCTGCGCCGCCTTTGCCATTTGGTTGCGAGAGCCATTCGATCGGTTCCAACTCCGATCCTTCGCTTAAGATCACCGCGCGCTCGATTACGTGCTCTAACTCGCGAATGTTTCCCGGCCATTGATAGCGCTGGAGCTCTGCCATCATTCGTTCCGGAATCCGATCGATCTTCTTGCCGAAATTCGTGGCAAACTTGCGCGCGAAATATTGCGCCAGCATGGGGATATCGCCCTCGCGCTCGCGCAAGGCCGGCAAGTGAATCGGAAACACGTTGAGGCGGTAATACAAATCGGGCCGATAGTGACCAGTCTTCGACTGCTGTTCAAGGTCCCGGTTGGTCGCCGCGATGACCCGCACGTTCACCTTGAATGTCTGGGTCCCGCCGACCCGCTCGAATTCCCCCTCCTGAAGTACACGCAACAGCTTCGATTGCAGATCCAGCGGCAGCTCCCCGATCTCGTCGAGGAAGATGGTCCCCTTGTCAGCCAATTCGAAGCGGCCCATCTTTTTGGTCAGTGCGCCGGTAAAGGCGCCTTTTTCATGGCCGAACAGTTCGCTTTCGATCAAGCCGGCTGGAATGGCCGCGCAATTGACCTTCACCAGCGGCCGGTCCTTCCGTGAGCTCAAATTGTGAATCGCCCGTGCGATCAGTTCCTTGCCGGTCCCGGTCTCGCCTGTGATGAGGACGGTCGAGTCGGTCGGCGCTACACGCTGCACGTTTTTCAAGACCTTTTTAAGGGTTGAAGACGAGCCGATCAGCTCCTCAAAGTTATGAGTGCCTTTGATTTCTTCCTGGAGATAGATGTTCTGCGCTTCGAGTCTGGCCTTCTCCTGTTCCATCAAGACCTGCTCGGTGATATCGATGAACATCGTGCGGGTGTAGGTCCCGCCGGGGTCCGGCCTCGACCACCACTTAATCCAGAGGGGTTTGCCGTTATCTTTGCGCCGCAGTTCGAGCACGACGCCGCTGGTGTCGATGCCCTTGCCGATAGAGGCGAACGCGTCTTTCAGGCGCCGTTGGGCGTCAGGCGTATCGGGAATGAACGAGAACCCGTACGTGCCCTCGACCTGGTCCGCCGTCATGCCAAAGCTTTTCAATGCCGTGCGGTTGGCACGGATGAACTTGGAATCGAGTCCCTCATGGACATAGGCGATAGGCGCCTCGTCGAACAAGTCGCGCAGCCGCTCCTCATTCTCTTTCAACGTAGCTTCCATGTGCGTGCGTTCCAACTCCGCGCCTGCCCGCGCCCCGAAGATTTTGAAGACGGACAAGTCCAGTCGTTCGAGCGCCATCGGTTTGGTATCCATGACCGCCAGATGACCTAACACCTGCCCGCCTGCGCTTATCACCGGGATCGCCAGATAGCTCTCGACTCCCAGTCCCTCCAAATCCTGCTTGTGGAGCGGAAACCGGTCGACGACCTTCTCTGCACAATGGTAGATCTCTCCGGCCAAGACCTTTTCGCAGGGTGTATGGGCGATGGCATACTCGAAATTGTCTTTGAACTGGTCTCCGGCCCAGAAGGCCAAGGTGCGAACCTTGGTTCGATCGACACAGAATTCGGAGACGAACGCATATTCCACGGCAAGCGCCGTTGCGAGATTCCTCACGAGGGAGTGGAAAAAATTGCCGCCCAGACACGAGGCCGTGCCTTCTGCGATAGCCCTGAGCCTTTCGTCGTTCTTGCGTGTCTCCTGTTCGAAGCGCAAACGCTCGAATTCCCCGGCAGCCCTCGCGGCAAAGATCCCGAGGACCGACATGACGTTCTGGTGATCTGGCATCGGCTTGGAGTCCATGATGGCCAGATGGCCCAGGATCTTGCCGGACGCGTTCACCACCGGCACGCCGCAGTAACTTTCCACGCCGATGTCCTGAATCAGCTGAACGTGCGGATACAGCTCCCGGAGCTTGCTCGGATGGTGGATACATAGGCGCGTCAGGACGGTCTCGCAGGGGCCACGCGCCGGGACGTCGAACGGTGGAAGCGGTTGACCTTTACCCCAGGCTGCCCGTGAGCGGAAGGTCTGGCCGTCTTCGCCCAGTTCAGAGATATAGGCGTAATCAACACCCAGGGCCGTTGCCAGGTTCTTTACGAGCGAGTGGAAAAAGTCGGCGCCGGTCTCCATGGCCGTCCCCTCCGCGATAGCACGCAAGGTCGCCTCGCGTTCTTTAAGGGACCACTCGATCACCTGGCGGTAGATTTCAACTCCGGCCCGTTCGCCGAACAATTTGAAGACCTCGATTTCCTCGGAGCTCAGCACCATCGGCTTCACATCCATCGCGACCAAATGGCCGAGGACTGTGCCTTTCGGATCTTTCAACGGCACGGCCAGATAGCTCGTCACGCCCAACGTCACCAGATCCCGGTCGCGTGGAAAGAGTGTCTGGACGTCTTGCGCATAGTGGCAGGTTTCGCCCTGGATCACCTTTGTACAGGGAGTGCCGTCCAGGCTGTACTCGATCTGGTCCATGTAGCCGTCGCCTTTCCAGAAGGCCAGCGTGCGGATACGGGAGTCGGGGAGCAGATAGCCCACGAAGGCGTAACGAATGCTCAGCGCAGCCGCCACGTGCTTCACAAGTTCATGAAGAAACTCTCCGCCGGTGGAGGCCACGGTGCCTTCGACGAGCGAGCGGAGGAACTCGTCCGCCTTGTACCGCGCGCTGAGGACCTGATCTTGTCGGAAGGTCCCCTCTTCGTGGCTCTTGCGAGTCCGCCGTAATTCCAACTCCGTCACGACCTCGCGGCCCAACACCCGCAGAGCATCGCCCTGTTCTTTGGTGAGCTGGCGGGGAGTTCGATCGAACACCCAGAGCGTGCCGAGCGCGTGACCCTCCGCCGTCATCAGGGGCACCCCGGCGTAGAAGCGAACCTGGGCTGCTCCCGTAACAAACGGGTTCGTGGCGAATCGTTCGTCCTTCGTCGCGTCCTGCACGATGAAGAGATCCGACTGACGAATCGCCTGGCAGCAGAACCCCTGCGCATCCGGCGCCTCGCCATAGGTCAATCCGACTTTCGATTTGAAGAATTGCCTGGTGCCGTCGACGAAGGTGATGGCGGCGTAGGGCGCTCCACAGATTTGTGCGGCAAGCTTGGCCAGCCGGTCGAAGGCAGGCTCAGGGGGAGTGTCGAGGATCTCGTAGGAGCGAAGCAGCGCTAGACGACTTGGTTCGTCCAGCGCGGTAACGTCTTGTCCCATGCCAACCGTTCCCGTCGATATCGGCCTACGTTCTGTTGTGTACTGGGGAAAAGCAGGGTCGAGGGCGTTAGTCTAGCATCAGAAAGGAAAATGCTGCAAATCAGGACAAATCGATGGGAATTGTGGAAGTGGAGCGGTCCATCATGCGGTCGGCATTGTGGCGCCACAGGCGGTGCAGCGGACCTGAAGCGGAATCTCCACCCGTCTGATTGCCACCAATGTCGGAGTGGGCGGTGGGCCGAGAAATAGGCGTGCGAATGCACCTGTCCGGTACTTCTTCAGGAGCTTCGGCATCGCTAGGAAACACAAGACCATCGCCGCCCCTGCCGCAATCAACGGCCATTGAGCACTGATCACGCTATTGCCGAGATAGGTGAAGGCAAGGGTCGGTGGCGCCATCCCGAACAGGGTCGCGAGAGCGAACCTTTTAAGCGAAATCTTCGTCAGCCCGGCGCCAAAACTCACCTCGCACGAAAAGATTGGGATCAAACGGGCAAAGAACACCGCTCCCATCAGCTGGTGATCGGTACACAGCTGGCCAAATGTCGTCTCGGTCTTCATCACACGCGACAGCGTTTCTCGTCCCAGGGCTCGCGCAATCAGAAAGCAGGCCATCGCGCCGATCTGAGCGCCGATCACGGCATAGAGGGCGCCACCAAACGGGCCGAAGGCAGCCCCGGCAGCGAGGACCAGCGGGAGGCTCGGAATCGGGGGAATCACGACCGTGCAGATCATGATCCCGATCAAGAGCAGCGGTGCGAGCGAACCGGCGCTGTTGAGCCACTGCGCGAGCACGGTCGGCGAAAGATATTGCTCGTAATCGAATGAGGACAGAACCCACCAGCCGGCCACGCCAGACAGGGCCAGCAGAACCAGCTTTATCCAAGTCGTCCTCGTACGCGGCATTCCTATCGCAGCAAGCATAATAGTGTTCATGGCGATACGATTTGTATGGCGTGTCCATCTGGATCGCGCACCTGAAATCCTTTGTTGAACCCTAACACCTTGTCCGGCATCGTTACAACCGCGGACGAGACGAACTGTGCCGTCCCCCGCAAGTTCGTGGCGGCTACCTCCACATCCGGAACGACGAGGGTCGTCTGCCAATGCCAGAGATCGGTCGGATGCGAATCAATCGGGAACGGCCTTCCCGCGGTCGGCAGTTCATACTCCAAGAATTCCAGGCCAGGCGGACCTATTTGGGGAGCCAAGCCGGTTACGCGCGTACGGGCACCGGGCAAACTGTCGAGATACTGTTGCGTCGTGCCCATGTTGAGCGTTCCCCCGGCGACCGTCATCCCCAACAGATCGCGATAGAACTTGGTGCTGTTCTCGGTGCTCCGCACTGTCATCGCTGTATGGTCGATGCCGAGGAATAGATTGGAACCGGGCTGCTTCCAGATTGGATTGCCTTTGCCTTCCGGGAACCAAAGCAGTTCGAGATTGTGGCCGTCCGGATCACGGAACTTGATTGCCTTGATGCCGGCGGCTGATTGATTTGACACCGGCATCGTCTGTGGTCTTGGCGATATCTGACGAACGTGATGCCTGCGCAGCTGCGCCCAGGCTGCCTCCATGTCTCGCACCACAATCGCAAAATGCTGGAACCAGAGATCGTGGCTGTACGACGGCATGGGAATCGGTCGCAGATCCGGGGGCGAAAGAAACTCGACCAGCTCAAGCTGTTGCTCGCCAAGCTGCATCCGGACCACTCGCGCCCGCACGCCGAAGATGCCCCAGAATTGGTCGTATTCCGGCCCGTCCACTTCCACATCGCTGATGGGCTTAAACGCCAGCACATCTGAATAGAACGCGACGGATCGGTCCATCTCCGATACGGTAAAGCCGATCGAGCCCACGGCTGTTACCGATGCCGGCCGGCTCTCTCCTGCAAGGACCTGCATCGCAGACAAGTGCAGGACCACGGCAACGATCAGGCAGGTTCGGATAAGTCGGTTCCTGAGCAGCATGGCCTAGCCTCGACTCGAGATCACCGGCTCTGCAGCAAGCTCACCCGCCGGTTGAGCGACGGTGATAGAGGCAGGAGCATGGCCACGGACGGTCTGGAATTGAACGAGATCTTTCGTGAAAATCACATCGAGCAGCCAGTCGAGCACCACGCGGACTTTCTTTTCAATGCGCGGCAGTTTGCTGAGATAGACCGCCCGCCACAAGGACCAGGCAATCACCCCGGAGAAATTGAACCCCAGAATTCTGGCTACGCCTGTGCGTCGCCCAATGGCCGCAAGGAGACCGATGGTCTTGAATCGAAAGGGTTGCTTTGCCGTCCCGCGAAAGGCCGCCGTGACATTGCGTGCCGCTACCGCAGCTTCACGCATCGCATGTTGTCCCGTCGGCGGATGGTAGCCGCCCGTCAGCTGATCCGGGATCAGCGCGCAGTCGCCCAACGCCCAGACACCGGGCCAGTTCGGCACTTCCAGAGACTCGTTCACGAGCAGGCGTCCCCCCTTCGTCTTGCAAGGCAGCGTGGCGAGTAACGGATTAGGCGCAGTCCCGGCCGTCCAGACCAGCGTGCTGGTCGTAATGTCTGTTCCATCGCTCAAGCGGACGTCATGATCAGACATCTCGACGACTTTTACGTTGGTCCTGATTTCGACTCCGCGCGCCGACAATTTCTCGTGCGTGTAGCGGCCCAGTGCCTCGCCAAGTTCGGGAAGAATAACCGGGCCGGAATGCACGAGCACCAGGCGCAGCATGTCGGGCCGTAGATGCGGATAGAATGGGAGCGCCTCCCTGAGAAAGTCGTTCATCCCGGCAATCGTTTCCACCCCTGCAAACCCGCCGCCTGCGACCACGAAGGTCAGGAGCATCTTCCGTTCCGGGGCCGCACATTCAAAGTTTGCTTCTTCCAGATGGGCGATCATGCGATTGCGGAGATAAATGGCATCGCCGAGCGTCTTCATCGTTAAGGCCCGTTCCGCTAACCCGGGCAAACCATAGAAATTCGTGACCGACCCGAAGGCCAGCACCAGATGATCGTAGGGGAGGGTGTGCCAGTGGTGCGTCTCCCCGTGGATCAGACTGATCTGTCGCTGCACCAGATCGATCGACTCCACTTCGCCGTGGAAGAACTCCACGCGGCGCAAGAGCTTGCGAATCGGGTTGACGATGTTGGTCATGTCCAGGTCGCCGGAGGCGACTTCGTGCAGCATCGGGGTGAAGAGAAAGAAATTCTCGCGGTTCACGAGCGTCACGCACACGTTCGAATCCCGAGCCAGCGTCTTTTCAAACTCGATTGCGGCGTACACTCCGCCGAAGCCTCCGCCCAGGATCACGACATGTTTCCTGCCGGGCGTCACCTGGCAGGACACTCCGTGAACGACTTCATCCATTCGAGGGATCATGAGTGCAGCCTTTCCAGAAGATGGTCTCCCACCCGCAACGCATTGGCAATGATCGTCAGCGAGGGATTCACCGCTGAGCTCGACACAAAGAAGCTCGCATCTACGACGTAGAGATTATCCAGATCGTGTGCTTTGCAGTTTACGTCGAGGACGGAAGTTTTTGGATCCTGCCCGAATCGCACCGTCCCGCACTGGTGCGCCGTGCCCGCAATCGGAATCTTCTTCCCAAGATAGAGGTGCGTGGGCAGCAGATGGTCTTCGCAGCCGATGTGGTTCAGCATGCTTTTGAGCTTCGCAGCCAAGCGGCGATGGGCATCCAGATTGTTCTCCGCATAGGCCAGCGTGATCGTGCCGTCTCTGCCGACGAGCACGCGGTTGTCGGGATCAGGCAGATCTTCCGAGGTCATCCAGAAATCGAGCGAATGTTTGGCCATCGCGTCGAGGGCGCGCCCAGGCGCAAAGGCCGGCGCGCCGGCCCGCAGCGAATCCAGGTCCTGCTTGCCGATCATCGAGATGTGGCCCATGGGATATTCCCAGTCGACCGAGGGAAAATAGAAATCGTTCAAACCAATTGTCTTTTGGAACACGGTCGAGTTCGGCCGTTTGGAGATCGCAAGCATGGCCGAGTTGTTGTGGCACATGTAATGCCGCCCCACCATGTCGGAGGAGTTGGCCAGGCCGTTTGGATGTCGGTCGTCCGCGGAGCGCAGTAACAACGCCGCCGAATTGATCGCGCCGGCTGAGACGATCACGATGCTCCCTTTATAGGTTTCCTTCATGCCGTTTCGTTCAACGTGTACGGTGGTGATCTCTCGTCCCGACGCATTTGTTTCTAATCGAGTAACCAATGCACCAGTGATCAATGACACATTGGGGTATTTGAGTGCCGGATCGACACAGACCACTTGCGAGTCGGCCTTCGCGTTCACCATACAGGGGAAACCATCACACGTATTGCAGCGGATGCAAACGCTCTTTTCTTTTTGTTCCTCGTTCAGCATCACGCCGACCGGCAGGTGAAAGGGCTTGTAGCCGCACCTCTGCCAATCATCGTGCAATTCTTGAATGCGGGGTTCGTGCGTGAGGGCGGGATATTTATAGGGCGCGCTGGCCTTCGGTTCCGTTGGATCTTCGCCGCGAGTCCCGTGCACGTGGTACAGATGCTCGGCCTCGGTGTAGTAGGATTCGAGATCGTCGTAGCGGATGGGCCATTCGGGAGAGATGCCGCCGTGATGCTTCACCTCGCCGAAGTCTTGATGGCGCATGCGGAGCAGTGCCGCGCCATAGACTTTTGAATTGCCGCCGACGTTGTAGTGGATGCCGGGTTGAAAGGTGCCTCCATCCTTGTCGCGCCAGGTTTCCTTGGCTTTGTACTTGTTGTCGATGAAGACGGTCTTGGAGCTCCAGTTATCCTTCTCACGTGGCAGATACCCGCCACGCTCTAACAGGAGAATCTTCTTACCCGACGGGGCCAGCTTATATGCCAACGTCCCCCCGCCTGGACCGGTGCCGATAATGATGAGGTCGTAATGGATAGACATGGAACGTAGTCGGACGAGGGAGAGAGGTCTTACAGAAAAAGAGAGACATGGTTAGAGGCGAGGCCCTACCTGCTCCAGCCTTGTGATTCGACTGCGCTAAGTTTCTGTCTGCTCGGCTGTGGAACTCGGTCCGGTTTCACTGTCGTCTGCGGACCTTCTGGCAATCCTCGCCGTCGCTATCACGATTTCCTCTGTTCGGCGAGTGCAGTGCCCTCATCTCTGCGCAAGGTGAATGTACCTGCAGTGATTCTGCAATCATTGGGGACAGTGGGAAAAGTAACGGGAAGGAAACGGAGATCTTTCTTTGCGGGCGCAGCGGATGGACTGTCTGAACATCCCGGTAAGAGGTCGTCGGTGGGATGGGTGTGATCTTACGAACGGGGCGGACGCAATTTTTGTTATGCGGAGGCGGTAAGGGGCGGGAATCTTTTCTTATCGAGCCCCGGCTGAGCATTGTTGCCGGCCCCTGTCTCACGGAAGATGGAGCGGTGACGCTAGTCGCGCCTGGCGCGAAGGGCTTCTTTGAGCCGGGCCTTGGCGGCAGAGGAAAGTTGCGCGTCCTTTTGGGTGTGGGCCTCAGAGGCCGACCGCCGCGTGGCCTGTCGTAGGGCCAACAGTTGCCGCCGGTATTGCGCGCAGGCCTGGCAGATCCAGTAATGGAGTTGCAGCTGAATCCTGGTTGACAGCGGAAGCGTCCGGTCCATTGATTCGGACGCGAAGCGTGTCACGTCTCGGCAGGGCGGAGTGATGCGGGCGAGAAGGTCTTTCACAGTGCTATTGTAAATAATGAAACATTCTCGGTCCAGGTCATAGCAGAGGGTAGCGCATGGAGCGACCTTGCACGCCGTTTTTCTTCTGTCGTGGGACAGTGCTTTCCGATGGTGGCTCCCCTACCGTGCCTGTTTTTCGGCGTTGACGTACGATCACGGTCTTCACCTTGGGGCGGGCAGTCTCGGCGATGACCCGAAGATCTTCGATGAGCACCCGCAAGGGTTCGGCAGCACCCTGCCTCAATCTTGGCATGTGGTCGCGGTCAACCTACATCGCCTAGGACGTCCCACGTCGCTCGTGAAGCGTATCTCGTCTCAGAACATCCAGTCTACTGCTCCGCTTGCCCTTCACGTTTCACGAACGACGCTTCACGCACCTTATTCCCCGCTCTGCTGAATCAGCTTCGCCACCAGACCTGTCCAGCCGGTCTGATGACTTGCACCGATGCCGGCGCCGTTGTCCCCATGGAAGTATTCATAGAACAATACGTTGTTGCGCCAATGCGGATCGTCCTGAAGTCGATTCGTTCCGCCGAACACCGGACGCTTCCCCTCTGCATTCCGGAGAAAGATGTGCGTCAAACGGCGTGAGACTTCGGCCGCCACTTGCCAGAGCGTGGATTGATGGCCCGATCCGGTCGGGTGCTCCACCTTATACTGGTCGCCGAGAAAGTAGTGGAACTTTTGCAGCGACTCGATCAGGAGATAGTTGACCGGGAACCAGATGGGTCCGCGCCAATTCGAATTGCCCCCGAACAGGCCTGTACTGGATTCCGCCGGTTCGTAGTCCACGCGATGCTCTCGGCCCATGACCGAGAGCACATAGGGATGATCTTTGTGATAGCGCGAGAGGGCGCGAATGCCGTAGGGAGATAGGAATTCTTCTTCGTCCAGCATATACCGCAACACGCATTTCAACCGATCACGACTCACGAGCGAAAGAAACCGCTGCACACCTCCGCCGGAGGACTGCGTTTCCAGATGCTGCGCAAAGTCAGGCCGGTTCTCGATGAACCACTGCATCCTGTGCTTGAACCGCGGCAGGCTGTCGACCAGTTCGGAATCGAGGGTCTCAACCGCGAACAGAGGAATCAGGCCGACCATCGAGCGGACCTTCAAATGTGTGGTTTCCCCGTTCGGCAGGTGCAGCACGTCGTAGAAGAAGCCGTCTTCGCGGTCCCACAACTCGATCTTCTCGCCGCCGATGTTGTTCATGGCGCGGCAGATGTAGACGAAGTGCTCGAAGAACTTGCTGGCCACGTCTTCGTAGGCACTATTGTCCCGGGCGAGCTCCAGCGCGATCGTCAGCATGTTGAGGCAATACATGCCCATCCAGCTGGTGGCATCCGATTGTTCAATGAGGCCTCCGGTCGGCAGCGGCGCGCTGCGGTCGAACACCCCGATGTTGTCGAGGCCGAGGAAGCCGCCTTGGAAAATGTTCTTCCCCTCGGCGTCTTTCCGATTCACCCACCAGGTAAAATTCAAGAGTAGTTTATGAAAGACGCGTTCTAGGAACCGGCGATCGCCGACACCGTTGCGTTTCTTGTCGATCTTATAGATGCGCCAGGCCGCCCAGGCATGGACCGGCGGGTTCACGTCGCCGAATGCCCATTCGTAGGCCGGAATCTGTCCGTTGGGGTGCATGTACCATTCGCGCAACATCAGGACAAGCTGCTCCTTGGCGAACGTCGGGTCGACGAGCGCGAGCGGAATGCAGTGAAACGCGAGATCCCAAGCAGCGTACCAGGGGTACTCCCACTTGTCCGGCATCGAGATGACATCTGCGTTATACAGGTGCGTCCAGTCCGAGTTGCGGCCGTGCAATCGTTCACGCGGTGGTTCCGGTCCTAACGGATCACCTTTGAGCCATCGATTGACTTCGTAGTGATAAAACTGTTTACTCCAGAGCAATCCGGCAAAGGCTTGCCGCTGCACGCGGCGCGCATCTTCAGACAGATTGCCCGGTGCAAGGCTGTCATAGAACTCATTCGCTTCCTTGAGGCGCGTCGAAAAGACGGTGTCGAAGTTCTGCTTTGTGATACCCTGGCTCTGCCCCTCGTTGGTAAATCGCAAGCGGATGGTTTTTGTCGCGCCGGGCGCGAGCGTGAGCACGTACTGGGCCGCAGCTTTGGTGCCCAGATGATCCGGATTGACCGCTTCCTTCTCGCCCTGCACCACATAATCGTGAAAGCTGTCTTTCACGTACCGGGCGCCTTCTTGATCGCCATAGAGACGGCGGGTGTTGGTTTCATTTTCTGTGAAGAGCAGGGTGGGCTCGCCATCGCAGAGTAACCGGCGTAGGCCGTAGTACTCGTGCTGCGTCTCGATGACACTCATCTGGTTCATCGGCTCCCCTTGCTTGAACCGGGGGCGCCGGATGTCCGATCCCCAGGACCATGTGTTGCGATACCAGAGAGTCGGAAGCAGCGTGAGCTCGGCCTGCTCGGGGCCACGATTTACGACCTGGATACGGATGCACAGATCTTCCGGCGTCGCCTTGGCATACTCTACAAAGACGTCGAAGTAACGGTTCCCGTCGAACACGCCGCTGTCGATCAATTCAAATTCCTGATCTTGACGTCCTCGCCGCCGATTCTCCTCGACTAGCCGGCTATAGGGGAACGCCGCTTGCGGGTACTTGTAGAGATATTTCATATAGGAGTGCGTCGGCGTCGAATCGAGATAGAAGTAGCACTCCTTCACGTCCTCGCCGTGATTGCCTTCGTTACCCGTGAGGCCGAACATGCGTTCTTTTAAAATCGGGTCGCGTCCATTCCACAAAGCCACGGCGAAGCAAATCAGTTGGTGGCGATCGCAGATGCCGGCGAGGCCGTCCTCGTTCCAGCGATAGGCGCGGGATCGTGCATGATCGTGGGGAAACGCTTCCCAGGCTGTACCGTGAGGGCTGTAGTCTTCGCGCACAGTTCCCCAAGCCCGTTCGCTCAAATAGGGCCCCCAACGTTTCCAATGGCACTGACGCCGCGCGTCCTCTTCAAGGCGTTGCTGTTCTACCAGGATCGGTGGTTGAGAGGTGGAAGCGGTCTGCCGAGGAGGGGTCATACGACTCCTTTGCTGGAAACGGTACACAGTTAGAGTCGGTCGGCTACGGAAAGTCTTACAGTAGGCTAGTAGTGGGAGGCGCCTGTCGTCAAGCGAAGGCGATAGACCGATGAGCCACCCGTAATGAACAGGGTCTGCCCGTCCTCTCCCCATGCGACGTTGGAGGTTGGTTGCCCGGTCTCGATCGTGCCCAGGAGTGTACCATCTGACGCGATCACGCTCAGCCCACCGGGCCGAGCGCCAAAGATGTTGCCCTGTCGATCGACCTTGAACCCATCCGGTCCGAAGAATGGATCTTTGCGCCAACGGGTGGCGTCGAAGAACACGCGACCGTTTGTCACCGTGCCATCAGGCTTGACATCGTAGGCCAGCCACGCTGCCCGTTTTGGATCGACGTCGGAGACATAGAGCGTGTTCTCATCCGGCGAGAAGGCAATGCCGTTCGGAGCCTTGATGTCATGGACGAGCAAGGTCACTGTGCCATCTTTGGATAGACGATAGACCCCTTGCACCGGGGCCTTGCTTGGATCGTCGAAAGCGTTAGGGAGTCCAAATGGCGGATCGGTAAAATACAGATCGCCGTTCGATTTGAACACCAGATCGTTCGGACTATTGATCTTGTGCCGATTGTAATGGTCGGCGAGCGGGACAATCGTTCCATTTGATTCCAACCGCCCGATTTGTCGATCGCCGTGGCGACAGAGGATCAAACGTCCCTGTGCGTCAAGAGTGAGTCCATTAGAGCCTGGCTCCTTGCCCGCAAACGGCGTCGTAGCGCTATAGCCGCTCGCCTTGAGATAGACGCTCGTCCCCTCTCCCGCCTTCCATTTGTAGACGGCGTTGGCAGGAATGTCGGAGAAAAGAAGGAAGCCCCCCTGCTTGTGCCACACCGGGCCTTCGACCCAGGTGAACTCATCGGCAATCCTTTCCAACTTTGCATCGCGCGAGACGAGTTGATCAAATCGAGGATCGAGGCTGGTGATGGTCACAGAAACAGGTTCAGCCCATACCGTTGCGCTCTGAACGAGCATACTGAACAGCGCGGCCGCCAAGAGTCTACAAGAGAGATTGTTCATGGCCGGATCCCAGCAATGTTCATTTTCATCCGATAAATCCCCGTCAGTGCCGTGATGTACAGCGACTTGCCGTCGTCGTCACCCCAGGCCATGTTGTGGGGATCTTCCGGTCCCTTGATGAGGCCGAGCTGCGTGCCTTCCGGCGAGATGATCCAGAGCCCCCCCGGTCCAGTCGAATACACATTGCCCTGTTGATCGACTTTCAATCCATCTAACGCATCGTTCCCTGGCGCGTGGGTCATATCGAAGAACAGCGTGCTGTTTGTAAGCGTACAATCCGAGAGTACGTCGTAGCGCAGGATGACTTTTTTTGTGTCGTTCCAATTGTTCACGTACAGAAACCTCTCGTCCGGCGAGAAGGCGAGCCCGTTGGGGGCATCGAGATCGATACTCACCAGTTTTACCTGCCCATCCTTTACGCAGTAGACGCCGCTGTAGGGCACTTCTTTCCGCGGATCGTCAAAGACGTTGGGTAAGCCGAATGGTGGATCGGTAAAATAGAGCGCGCCGTCGGACCGATAGACAAGATCGTTCGGGCTGTTGAATCGTTTGCCCTCATACCGATCGGCTAGCACGGTGATGTTGCCGCGCGGTTCGACGCGGATCACACGCCGGTTGCCATGTTGATTGATGGTGAGCCGCCCCTTGTGGTCGAGCGTGAGTCCGTTTGAGCCTGGCTGGTGGTACTCACCGACGTTGAATCCGCTGTAGCCGCTCTTGGTCCGAAAGACGGATACCTGCCCGTCAGCTGACCAACGATAGATCGTATTGGCGTTGGGATCGCTGAAGAGGAGGTATCCCGAGGTTGTGGCTGTGGCCGGGACCCACACCGGTCCCTCGGTGAAGAGGAAGCCACCAGCGAGTTTTTCAAGTTTGGTATCTGATGAAACAATTGCATCCAGGGCTGGATCGGCTCTGATAATCTTGGTGTACACAAACTGTGTCGGAGCGATCGGAGCTGTTTTGTAGAAGTCGAGTGTCGCCGAGCGGACCCAGATAAAGTTGCCTGGCGGATTGGACAACGGTCCGTTGATGCCGAAGACGGCCAACTGAATCTTCTGACCCGGCCGCGCGTTCTTTGTAAGCACCACACGGTTCGGCGCATTGAAACCTTTAATCAGCTGCCCACCAGGCTGTCCCAGTACCAGCGGCAACTTCCCATCGACCCAGACTTCAGCGTAATCGTCGATCGCAATTTCAAAGACAACGCTCGAACCAGTCGGATCGAATGACCCGATCTTGTCCGGAATCGTGATGCTGGTGCGATACCAATTGAAGCAGAGGCGTCCGGTGGACCGCCGCTCTTCCAACTGTGCCGGTTGCAGCGCTTCCCATTTGGCATCATCGAAATCCGCAGCACCCGCATGCACATCGATATCTTGCGTCCGATTCAGCGGACCAGACGGGGTGAGATCTGTACCCGGGCTATGATGATCGACGTCGATGACCTTTACGTTGCTGTAGCGCCACTGACCTTTGACCAACCCGATGCCTTCGTCGGTCTTGAGATCGACGATCGCATCCGGTCGTACCCCCGGCGCATCCCCCGTCACCTGCGCCCAGGAAGGTTGCGCAATCAATATGAGGATCGCAGCGACCACGAGCACATTCCTACTCTTCATCTTCTTCCCTCTTTCCCTTCAGCCGATTGATTATCCTTCCATCTACTCCGTCCGGGGGTGGGGAGGGGTTGGCCTCTACCGCGCGCATCGAACGAGCACATTCTGATCGTGCGCGTTCTGCGAGCGAGGAGGCCACCCCTCTCCAACCTCTTATCTTACTTTCACCACGTAATAATCAAACGGCGCCTCTACCTCCTTAAACCAATGCGGCACGCCGTTCGGAATAATCACCACGTCACCCGGCACGAGCGTTCTCGTCTCGCCACCATTCACGGTCGGCGCACGAAACTCGTGAGGCGTAATCATCTTGGTGCCTTCCGGCGTCCCGCCGGTGATCAAGGTAGCCGAGCCCTTCAGGACATAGACAATGTCCGTATCGTACTCGTGGATCTCTACGACACCGGCTTTGTCCCGATGGCTGGCATGTACCATGTAATTCCGGGCCGCATGCATCATGGTCTCGTCCTCGCCGACGAGGACTGCCCCCTTCTGAAAGGAGGCCATAACTTTCTGACTTTCAATGTAGGTGACGGGCAAGGGGGAGTGACCGTCCGACATACCTGCCATCTCCATTGACTCCAGCGCCTTGGCTCCGGCGATCGCCAGTTCTTCATCTTGCTGCGCGCTCGCCGCGCCGCTCACGCCGACCGCGCCCACGATCTTTCCTTTCCATTCAATCGGGATTCCGCCCTGGAGTGGCGTGAAATCATTGAGCGCGACCATCGTCGTCCGGCCCTTGTTCACGATGTCCTCAAACACCTTCGTCGGTTTCTTGAACAGGGCGGCCGTCCGGGCCTTGCCGATGGAAATGTTGGCGCCGGCCGCGAAGGTGTTATCGATTCGCTCGAGGGCCATCAGATTTCCTCCGTCATCGACCACGGCGACTACGCCGCCAGGCGCATTCTTCTTCTTGGCCTCGGCCACCGCTCCTGCGATGACCTTTTTCGCTCCCTCAATCGTGAGCGCTCGCTTATCGGTGACCGATTCGGCCCTAGCTGCGATCCCTCCCATCAAAAGCATTGCAAGCGCACACGAACCAATAATGATTGTCTGCCTGGTTTTCATGATCGTTCCCCTGTTTTCTGGTATGGAGCCCTCAGCATTCAACAATCAGCGTTCAGCCCAACCTTGAAAGCTGATAGCTGAAGACTGACGGCTACGGTTTTGTGAATGACTCTGCGACGGCCGCTCCGGCTATGGCGATGTCCTCATCCTGAGCCGGCGTTTCTCCACTGACACCGATGGCGCCGATGACCTTGCCATTGACGATAATCGGCACACCGCCCTGTAATGCCACGGCTCCGTGCAGGGCCAAGGCTGATACACGCCCGTTCTTTACTTGGTCTTCGAAAACTTTGCTGGGTCGGCGGTAAATCGCTGCGGTTCGCGCTTTGTCGATGCCGACGTTCACGCTGGCGACTTGCGTGTCGTCCAACCGCTCCAAGAGCAGCAGGGACCCGCCTTCGTCGACCACTGCAATGACCACTCGTGCGCCTTCAGCCTTCGCCTTGGCTTCAGCTACAGCAGCGATCTTCTTCGCTCCATCCAACGTGAAGGCAGTTTTATCGATCAATTGTGCGTGCGTTGTGGCGGCAAGCACCGTGACTCCCAGCGTCAAGCTCATGACCAATGTTGTGTTCATGACTCTCTCCTTCTCTCCGATTGAACGATGCCCGGGCAGGCCGGGGAGGAGCCATCGCGCCTCCCCGGTCCCACCCACGCGACTTCATCAGCGGCTCATCGCCATGCTGTCCGACTGCATGCGCTCTCCGGACGCCGTCATGATCGGCTTGGCAAAGGACGCCTCCCCGAGCAATGCTTCGGCGAACGAGCACCAAATCTGAACCTTCGCGACATCGTGAACATAAGACGGCAATGCGATCTTGCGATTCGTTTTGCCATCTTTAATCTTCAGCTGGTTGAGGAGATAGACGTTCCCTTTCGAGTCCACCACCTGCCAATGCGGCGCAGGCGTCTCTGGAATCTTAAAGTCGTCCGACACGGCCAGCGTGTCCCCACTCCCTTCACGCGCATAGGCCGCCATGCCCGTATTGGCCTTCACACCTTCGAATTTGCTCGTGGTGTGCGCTTCGGCAGCGAATCCGTTCGACGCTACGAACAATCCTGTCGCTGCAATCATGGACAGGAATCCCATCTTGAATATGCTCTTGGCACTCATAACGCCCTCCTTACATGATAGTGAAGTGAACTTCGCTACGGATGATTCCGCAACGTCCTCGTTGGTCGGAGAGGAGCAACACTTCTTACAGAAACATGCGCGGAGGAGACGATTGAACGGATAGGATTACGGCATGAAGCTGCAACGGAAGATACAGCGCGCGCCGTTGTGATGATGGAGCTTCGCACAGAGAACGCGATGGGCACCGGGGACGCGCACATAGCATTCCGCAGCGAGCAACATCCCGAGAAGCGGCGCGGTGAGGTACACCCAGAAATCGGTCCAGAGATGCGCGGGAAGCGCGGAGGCGAAGCTGCGCGCCGGATTCATGCTCATGCCGGAAAGCGGGGCCTCAACCGCAATGTAAGTAGCTACGAGCGCGCCCGAGAAGACACCGGTCCAGGCGTTCAGCTTCGTCTGGTTCGATACGATCAACACGACGAGCATGAGCCCGAATGAGATACACACTTCTGCGGCGAACGCCAGGCCGGCTCCGTCGAGCCCCGGTACTGTGACGACGTAGTTGACGGTTGGATGTTCGATCGTCATACCAATAGCCATCGCGGCTACGAGCAGCCCGATCGAACCGCCGACGAATTGCGCGAGCACGTAAAACAGTGTATCCAGGCCTTGAATCTTTCCTAGCCGGAAGAACGTCACTGTGACGGCAGGATTGAGATGTGCCCCGGAACGTTTCCCCCACGGCGAATAGATAATTCCGATGGCCGTAAGTCCCATGGCAATACCGGTCAACACTCGCCGGATGACCGGATCAGGCAGCAGTTGATAGAGCGTCGATTGAGGATATTCGAGCAGCGAAGTCACAACGGCGGCAGAAATCATGAAGAGGCCGAGGCCGGCCGCCTCCATCAGATACTCTGGCCAATGATCTCGCACGATGTCAGATGGCGCCCGCATAGGCGGGAGTTCTCCTCTTAGCATCCGCACGTGCTGGTAGCGTGACTTGAGGTGCCGGCTGCGATGCGACTGCATAGCGAATACGCGTGGGATCGGGGCCGCGATAGCCGGCGCTCAACCAGATCTCTTCAACCGTTTCATGGCAGGGTCGACAGCGCCATCGGGTAATCGTCATGGCGCCGTTCTCATCCTCAATGACGTGGCTGCTGGTGCTCAGCATCGCACGATGACAGGCTGGACAATGCATGGCATCCTCCTTCATGGTTGCCAGGTAGTAGGTTCGAACAACTGAAACACCGGCATCGGATTCGCGCGGTCAATGCGGGAGGATGTGTCGGTAACCAGGCTCTCAGCACGCTCATACACCATCGTGCCGCACGTCGAGCACCGTGACGCCCAGTGCCAGGCTCCCATGCGAAATGGGTCCTGATCATGGATTCGATCATCGAACTGATCGTTCACGTTCGTTCCATCACATTGTGCGCACGGCATATGGACTTCCTTGTCCGACCGAAGTCGGCGGAGGATTGGATTGCGTGGGTGGCATCAGGGCTTCCAGCCGCAGGCGCCATTTCAGGAATTCCACTTGCTGACTGAGCCACCAGCAGGCGGCACGGAAGCGGAATTCGTGCACGGCTCGGCGACTGTGTAGAATGGTCCAGTAGATCGTCGTCTTCATTGGTCACCTCACACACTTGAGCTTTGGTCGCGCGACTTGCCCGCGTCTTACACAGTTTGTACACGACGCGATTCTGGAAACGGACGATTGCGTTGGGAATCAACGGGGCAGCACACGATCGGGGCGGAGTGCGACGACTGCAGGAGCAGAGTCTGAAAGGCTCTCCAGCGCCACTTTGGCTTGATTGACATAGTAGGCCGAGTCGTGGCTCGAATATCGCGCGAGCACGCGCTGGTACAGCTCCCGCGCTTCCATCAGATGCTCAGCCTCGGCCATCACCGCAGCAGCCCTGAGGGTGCAGGCTGCTCCGAGCGCTTGTGGATCGACCGCCGTACGGAGCGGTTGGCGCGTCACGCGGTTTCCCCAAGCCCTCATCCAGGACGGGGGTTCGGCTCCTGTGAGCATCACGCGCTCGAACTGGTCAATGATCAAGACCAACTCGGTGGGATCGGTGGTGACGAGACATTGCTGATAGCGCTCCCACAACGGCATGATGGGTGGCGGAGGCTCTGCCGTGGGTCGCTCAAGCAGCGATCCACCAGGACAACCACCGAGAAGGATTGCGAGCAGACAGACTATCCAACGCATGGACATCTGTCGGTGAAATGTGAATGCTCTTACAGAGCGTGAGGTGAAATGAAAAGAGAACAGGGGTATTGATAACTGGTGAGCCGGCTGGGGCTCGAATGCAAGACCTTCGCTGATTGGCCGCCACCTGCATCTGGTGATGCCCAAAACGGTGCGGCAAGAAGAGCTCAAAGCCATGACGCGTGAGCAGCGTCAACGGTTTCTCATCACCGCGGCCCGAGAGACACCGGGCTATTATCCCCTCTTCTTCACCTTGGCTGGCACCGGTATCCGATTGGGGGAAGCCCTCGCGCTCCAGTGGGATGACATTGATGGCCTCGCGCGCGAGCTACGCCTGACACGATCCTTATCTCGTGGTCAGATGGGTACGCCCAAGGCCG
Source organism: Nitrospiraceae bacterium (assembly GCA_036004925.1). Lineage (GTDB taxonomy): Bacteria > Nitrospirota > Nitrospiria > Nitrospirales > Nitrospiraceae > Palsa-1315. The sequence goes on from DASYRC010000073.1 coordinate 23,848, forward strand.
GACACGGACGGACGTTGGATCTCTCGCAGGTGCTCGCAGAGACGTTGGGGCAGCTCGAGCAGTCTCGTACACGCGAAGCGGTCCTCTTGGGCTGGCCGACGCGGCCCCCCTGGGTGTTTTGTACACGCGCGGGCACGCCGATGGATGAAAGCAAGGTGCGGTGCGCCATGCGCTACGTGCTGCAGCAGGCCACACTGCCGCTTCATTTTTCGCCCCATTGTCTGCGCCACACCTATGCCAGTCTGATGCTGCAGCAAGGCGAATCGCTGACCTACGTCCAGCGCCAATTAGGCCACGCTTCGAACAATTTGACCGCGGATACGTACGGCAAATGGCTGCCACTCGGGAATAAAGCTGCCGTGGATCGTCTGGATGCCACCATATTTTCTGAAAGTGGTAGCAAAGTGGTAGAAGAAGGCGTCGTGGAGGCGGAGGAGAATGCAGAAATGGTGGGAAAATTTGGTGGGCCGTGTAGGGGTCGAACCTACGGCCCGCTGATTAAGAGTGACAAATTGCCATTTCTCACTACGCTCGCTATTGCAACGGTTTCCCAAAATTGATTGCAATTTCATTAGCTTGAAGCGTTCCATTGGTTCTGTCCTTTCCCGTTCTTTCCTTTCCCTTACCGCCTAGTCTGGTCACAAAAGTAGTCACAGTGGGGGGCCTGCGGTTTACGCGGATAATCCCACCCTCCCAGCGGACCTGAATCGCCCTCCGGATCCCCTATGGTGGCTGTGGGGGGGGGCGGCGAGGCTCCCTTAAAAAGTTCTGGATCCCACGCCGTTTTTCGTGTATGTATGGTGCTACTAATAATCATTGGAGAGCAGAAATGGCCACATTCGTAAAAATACTTAGGAGCATGCCGAAGAAACTTGAAGCAGAGAGTGCCTTGATCTGGAACGCCGATTCTGTCGCTATGCTCGAGAAAATGCCCGAGAAAGAACTCTTCGATTTGGTCATTACGTCGCCTCCGTACAATATAGGAAAGCCATACGAAAAAAAATCTAGCCTTAACGAGTATGTTGAATGGCATACGGACGTTATCTCAAAAATTGTCCACCGCACAAAAACAACGGGGAGTATATGTTGGCAGGTGGGGAACTATGTAGACAACGGATCCATCGCACCGTTGGACTATGTTTTTCATCCGATTTTTGAGCGGCTCGGGTTGCAGCTTAGAAACCGGATCATTTGGCACTATGGACACGGTCAGCATCACAAGCGAAGATTTAGTGGGCGTTATGAAGTGGTCCTTTGGTACACAAAGTCCGATGAGTACAAATTTGATCTTGATGCCGTGCGTGTACCTCCAAAGTACCCTGGAAAGAGAGCGTACCGGGGTCCCCGAGCGGGCCAGATTTCAAGCCACCCTCTTGGCAAAAATCCTGAAGACGTATGGGTAGTAGCGGACTCAGAGTATGACCTCTGGAATATTCCGAATGTGAAGGCAAGCCACGTTGAAAAGACTAAACACCCCTGCCAGTTTCCGGTTGGATTAGTTGAGCGATTAATACTCGCACTTACAGAAAAGCATGATTTGGTCTTTGACCCTTTTGCCGGTACTGCGTCCACTGGAGTTGCCGCCCTAACTCATAATCGTAGATTCTGGGGGTGTGAAATTGATCAGGATTATGCACTCCTTGCGCAACGACGATTGGAGCGAGCATTACACGGTGAAGAACGCTTTCGTTCTCATGCTAGACCACTGTACGATCATCGAACGTCAAAGCTTTCTCGTGTACCGAATGCGAGGGAGTACGGCGTACTTTCCAATCGCTTTGGCGCGAAATAGTCGAGATCGATAAGAGACATCACAAGACACGGAAACGCACGCGGAGCACGCAATGGAACACGGATGGCCTTTGCCAAAGCGCAAACACTTTTTGAAGGAACTGGCGGAACAAAAGAGCGATAAAACTCATCCGGTTCCGTTTCAGGGGCATATCAGATACATGCAAGTCCATAGTGTGCCTTTGCAACTACCTCTTTACAGGCTAGAGAACGGACGAACAACAGCCTTGCAGGCAGAATATATTGCCACTCATCCGGGAGTATCGGAGGATTTCTTCCGTGCCGACGATGAACTAGAGACGGCACAGAAAGCGCAGCATGATATTTTGGTCAAACTCGCGCGCGGATCGAAAAATCTATTTAAGGAGTTCGAGAAACACCCACAGAGCGATCCAATCATACTGTCGTCTATTGGGTATGTGGTGAATGGCAATCGACGGCTAAGCACATGGCGAACGCTGTACGAATCGGATCCTAAGAAATATAAGCATTTCCGAAATATCGAGACAGTGATCCTTCCACATGCGGACGACAAGGATCTAGATCGCCTCGAAGCAGATCTTCAGCTAAAAGAGGACTTGAAAGCTGCCTATAGCTGGACATCCACTGCTCTTATGCTCAAGGAAAAGATTGGTCGTTTCAAATACAAGGAGAACGAAGTCGCATCTGTTTATGAGATGAGCAAGAAGGAGCTTCGGGAGCTTTTCGACTGCATAGAATACGCAGAACAGTACTTGGAGACTCGCAATAAGCCCAAGCAGTTCTCTGAGCTGGATGATAAGGAATTTGCATTCCGCCAAATCTGTCGCACACGGGCTAGGTTGCGAGAGTCAGAAGCAGATAAAGAACTCTTCGAGAGGGCCGCTTTCTGCTTAGCCGATGAAGCTGGAGAAGGCAAACGTATCTATTCTGAGATTCCCAAGATCGCAGACCATATCAAAGAGATCAGAGAGAGTTTGATTTCGGAACTTGGACTTCCGACTGAAAATCGAAGCGACACCGAAGTTTCGGTGAGTTTAATCGAAGAGCTAGAGGATGACTCCAAATTTGAGAGAGCACGACTAGCTATCCGAGATACGATTGAGGCAGAGGCTTCCAAGAACAAGAATCGAAGGAGGCAGGATTTTGTAGTTTCGCAGATAGAGCGCGCCCGGGCAAACTTAGCCGATGCAGTCAAAGCAATCGAGAAACATTCCTCAAAGAATGGTGCCGCCGAAAAGCTATCTCAAATTGAAAGCCTAGTAAAGAAACTGCGTCAGTGGGCAGCACGCGATGACGAATGAGCTTATTGTTTCCTATGACAATGAAAAGCGGGTTGCGCATCTCGCATATCATGGTGAATCACGAGCGTGGCCTTCTATTCGGCGCGTGTGTCAAGACACATCAGAACAGACGGAGTTAACAGGGCTTACATCTCTAACTCTGCCGTGGTGGGCATTCCTAGGCTGTCAAACCGAGCTTGCGTATCAGTCAAGACGACACTCATTCCAAATTCGCGCTGACGCATCAGCAGCACCTAAGCTCGATCAAGCCCAGCGAATTGCGCATCAGTACCAAACAGCCATCGCCACCTCATCTCCGCCTATCGATTCAATTGTCGCTTCTTTAAGAGCCAAAGGGTTCCAGCGCCCATTAACTCCGGAGCAGGCGAGAAATGTGAGCCGACTCTCTCGTCTAGCGTCTGGTGCAACGTTCTCAGTTCCAGGAGCGGGAAAGACCACAGAGGCTCTTGCCTTCTACTGCCTAAAACGAGAACCGCAGTCAAGGCTAATGGTCGCCTGCCCCAAAAACGCATTCCCGGCTTGGGAAGAGCAACTTGGACTTTGCCTTCCAAATGACGAGGTTTTTGTTCGCCTTCGTGGAGGAAACAGCGCAATTCAAAAGGCCTTGCGAAAGAGACCGAGCAAGGTACTGATTACCTATCAACAATTGCCCAATGTAGCGGAGCTTATTAGCGCTTACATGGAAGGTAATCGGTCCTTTGTCTTCTTAGATGAGTCTCATCGGATTAAGCGGGGATTTCAAGGCGTCATTGGCAATCGTATTCTTTCATTCGCAGAGCTTCCGGACACTAAGCTAATCATGTCTGGTACACCGATGCCGAATGATATTGGTGATCTCGTTCCGCAATTTCGCTTTCTCTATCCGGAAGTTCCTGCAGATGAGACAAGCGTCGAGGCGTATATCAAGCCAGTATACGTGCGGACCACAAAGAACGAGCTGAAACTCCCCGAGATAAAGAGAACAATGGTGCGTATTCCAATGCGCCCAGCACAGTTTGAACTTTATGAGTTACTAAGATCTGAAGTAGCTCGTCAAACTACGAAGAAAAGTATAAGCATTAGAGACCGCATGCGTCTACGAAAGGCGGGGCAGAGTGCGTTACGAATGCTACAGGTGGTGTCTAATCCCGCACTCTTGGCACGTGCCCAATTCGAGCACCCTACATTACTCTCTGAGGTTCTTGGCGAAGGGGATAGCCCAAAGCTCGAATACGCTTGTCTCAGGGCTCGCCAACTCGCATACGAGGAGAAGAAATCCATCATTTGGTCTAGTTTTGTAGATAATGTGGAGCTTGTCTCTAATCGACTACTTGATCTTGGAGCAGAATTTATTCATGGAGGGGTTGATGCCGGCGATGAAAATGAAGAAGGTACGCGTGAACAAAAGGTAAAGAGATTTCATGAAGACGATAACTGTTTCATTCTAGTTGCGAACCCCGCCGCCTGCGGCGAAGGAATTAGTCTCCATAAAGTCTGTCATCACGCCATCTATTTAGATCGAAACTATAACGCTGCGCAGTACATGCAATCCGAAGATCGTATCCACCGGCTTGGCCTAGGGCCGAACGACATCACGTATGTTGAAATTCTTGTCGCGCCTGGCACGGTCGATGAATCTGTTAATCATAGGCTATCGCTAAAGATTCAGAACATGGCGCGTGTTCTTGGTGATACGTCTTTAAATGTAGAACCAGAAGTGGTTGACCTAGATTCCGATGGATTCAACCTCGACGATTTCAGAGACTTCATCGCTCATGTCAGCGAAAAGATTCCACCATGACATTCTCGATCGGCGTACTTTACTCGAGTCAAACGTTGCTCCAGGTCGTTAAGGATGGAGGCTTACACACCACTAACTTTGCAGCAAACTTCTCCAAAATCGATGTCGCCGATGCCAGCCTTGTGCTGTCGATGTCACAGAAATGCCGTTGGATAGCAATAGCTGATGATGGCGCTATACGATTGACTGAAAGAGGCACCTACCTTCTTGAGATCACGGAATCGAAGATCTGTCTGCGTGAGCAGCTCCTAGATCTAATTTTGGCGGAGCCCCCACCGTGGGCAAAGCGGATTATTCAGGGCCGATTTGAAGCGTTCCAGGCGATGCCGGACGCTGCACAACAGTGTTTCCGCGATTGCGACCTCCTGCAAGCGAGCGACAATGACACTGTCGATTGGTGGGACAACGCATCGAATAGCGTTAGGGCAGAACGATCGCGCTTAAACCTCGAAGTTGGACGAAAGGCTGAAAAACTAACCTTGCAATTTGAGCGGGAAAGAACCGGTATTGATCCGATTTGGCATGCAATTGAAACAAGTGTTGCTGGATTTGATGTGCTGTCCGTAGTAGGGCCAGGTTCGGAGAGGAAGCTGAAGATCGAAGTCAAAGGGAGCAAATTGCGCCGCAGTGAAGCGTCTTTTTATCTGACACGGAACGAATGGCAAACAGCTGTCACGTCACGAGAATTTCAGTTCCACCTTTGGCTAGTCCATGAAGTGCCCAAACTGCTTGTTGTTCCTGCAGAAGAGTTGAAGCCACATGTGCCGAAGGACGGCTTATCCGGGCGATGGGAAACTGCTCAGCTTTTCTACAAAGACTTTGTGTCTTATGAGTATGCGGCTTCATCTACGTAAGCTTTCCACTCCATGGGCCAATTTCATTTGTTTTTGACCTCTCGCGACGATAGAGAAAACGCCCTGAAAAATCAAACTAACCCGGTGCCATAAACAGTTTTGTTTTTGACCCGTCCGAGAGAGTACGCTGACACCGGCAGAAACTGAACTTGCCAGGGCGGGAAGAGCATATGCGCGCATGGCTCATGGATTCAGCAGAGGGTGTTGAAAGTCTGCGGCTGGGCGAGGTGGCGGATCCTCGGCCGGGACCGACACAGGTGCTGCTGAGGATGAGGGTTGCCGCGCTGAACCCGGCCGATGCCTTTCTCGCGCGAGGGATGTATCCGGCCAAGCCGCCGCTGCCCCATATTCTCGGACGTGATGGCGTGGGTGACGTGGTGACGGTTGGACCTGGCGTGGACAATGTCCGGGTGGGCGAGACCGTGGGCATCCTGCGCTGCGAGGTGGGGGTGAACGTGTGGGGAACTCTCGCTGAGCACGTCGTCGTGCCCATGGAGCATGTGGCCCGAGTTCCCCCCGGCTGGTCTCTCGAAGAGATGGCTGGTGCCCCGTTGGTTTTTCTCACTGCCTGGCAGGCTTTGACGCAGTGGGACGACCCTCCGACGCCTCCGCCCGCGGGGTCTGTCCTCCTCCTGACCGGTGCGTCAGGCGGCGTCGGTGTTGCGTCACTGCTGCTGGGGAAATCGATGAAACTCACCGTGGTGGCCTTGTCACGCAGTGCGGAGAAGGGCGCCAGGTTGAAGATGCTCGGGGCTGATGTCGTGTGTGATCCAACTGACAGCAATCTGTTGGACGCCGTGAAAGCCGCGATCAGTCCGAGGCGGGTGGACCTAGTCGTCGACAGCGTTGGAGGCGCGCTGTTGACGCAGGTGATCGCCCTGCTTGGCTATGGCGGCCGGATCAGCGTGGTCGGCAGGAGCGGAGGGACTGTGCCAGACTTCAACACGGCGACCCTGTTGTTCCGCCGCATTCGTATCGGCGGGGTCTCGGTGGGAGACGATACGGCTCAGGCAGCGCACACGGCGTGGAAGGAGATTGTGAATCGCCTGGATGCTATGGGGCAGCGGCCGCAGGTGGACACCATTGTCCGGTTCGAAGATGTGAAAGCGGGATTCGTGCGATTGGCACGGGGGCCGATGGGAAAGGTGCTGGTGCGCGTGGCGGGCTAAGGGCGGCCTGGCTGCATGCTGTCATTGAGACGGTGCGGTGTGCTGGAGGATCGTCAGCACGCAGTGAGGATGAGGCATGACTCAACAACCTTCCTAACGCAAAGACTCCTGTGACCTCGCCCCCTTTAAACGGGTCCAGATCCTATGTGAGGGTCGGGCTGAAATGGTCAGAAACCTCTCTCCTGGTCGAAAGCGGACAAGTCGATTTATGAAGGATTTTCACTTATCCTAGGACCGGTCCAAAAATAAATCATTTTGAGCGATAGTTAAACAATGTCTTGATTTAGATCATAGGAAGAGTGGGTAGCACCAGCGGCCTAGGCGCGCAGGGTATTTGAACCTAGAGGGAAAGCTCATGACCTTGCCTGAAACGAATCGCCTCGCTTCTTGCGACCCATCCACGGCGCACCTCTCAGGCCGATATAATAACCGCTGGGAAGCTTCTCGTTGCGTCGTGAGTAACACAGTTCAGGGGCTGCCCTGCGGGTTGCTGGGGCTCATGCTGGTGGTAACCCTTGTTGGGTGCACCCATCGTCCCTTATGGGTGGACGGGTTGAAACCTGACTACCCACCTGCGCAAGTGGAAATGGTCCCTGGGTTCATGACTGCATGGGCGGTCCCTGCTTTCCCTCAGGTGGACTCTCTCACGCCAACGTTCCGCTGGGCAGCGTTGGCGAATCCAGGAGACCGAGCATCCGACGCAGACAAGTTGCTGCCCAACCCAAGCGAGATCACATACGAATTGAGAATTTGGCGCGTCGAGGACGGATACCAGACTGCGTGGCATCAGGGCAAGAAAACTGGTGACCCAGGCCGGCTCTACTATTCACGCGAGAGCCTTCGAGAACCCCTTCACAAGATGGACCAACCCCTTGAGCCGGCTACGAAATATTTCTGGAGCGTCCGGGCGGTGGTGCTACTGCACGGTTATCCAAAGGTCACAGAATGGGCTGAACAGACACTTTCAATATGGTGGCCATATCCTAACCGTGTCTCTTATTTCGGGTTTGAAACTCCAGCGGTGGCGGCAGCGCAATAAGAGTTGTTTTTGAATCCTCCCAACGGATATTCCGATGCCTTCGTAAAATCGAGACAAGGACCTAGCGATCGCGCATAGAGTTTTTGGTCTTCTGCACAACCCGCCTAGATCCCCGATGGAAGTCGAAGCCTGTGATATTCCTGTTTGGAGCCTCGGAAGTCGGAAAGGGCGTTGCGGAAAGCTGTGTAGACGATGCTGTGCGATGCAGATGGGCAACCGGGTTCATTGCTGATTCGATATCCCCTTTCACGTGCGTCGATCTTCTCTCTGATATTCGCTGATGAACTGGGTTATCGTCTGGAAAACCACAAATAACCCGGTTTTAAACCGGGTTTTCTAACGCAGTTTCCTAACCCAGTGGAACAATACGGGGGCGGGAAAGACGACCGCCCAGGATGGGCATCTTATCTTCTCTTCTACTCCAACCGTGATCGAAAACTGCTCCAGGGGAATCGTGCGACACTGACTGCAAGAAAAGGGACTGGCTCAGATACGAAAAGGTGGAAATTCGATCGTCGTATCGGTTTCGTGGGAGGTCTACTTTAGGATCTCTGTGAGCCAAAAAGAAATATTGTTTGCTGAACTCTCCATATTTCTAATCCCGTGTCGCAAGAAGCAGCCCAGTAAGCTTCTGCCGTATCTGCTTGCGCCCTTCTAGGATATCAGTGTGATTCTCGGGTACTCCATGTTGGCCCCAGAGATGATCGAAGATCTCCCCTGGACCGACCCTTTCTTTGCACAAAGAACAACAAGTAGCCTTGCAGGAAAGACAACCAATATCTTTGCACGCAGGACAACCAATAGGCTTGGGTCGAGACTTTTCTGTTGCTCTCTCAGACCGCGCTCGGCTGGCCTTGCGAGAGGGCCCATGTCGGAGCACGTGGGGAGTCTTCAGCTCCTCGGTCCAACGGAGGGCCCTCGACACCTCTCGTGGGTCAAACTGAATGAGGCCCCCCAGCAAGTCTTTAGCTCGCCGCTGGAACGCTTCGCCGAATGAAGCGAGAGCCTTCAGGGAAGCCCGGTCCAACTTGACCTGGCGCCCATCCTTCGTCTTGTAGGTGCTCCCCTTTTCGGGCGCACGCCCCTTCAGCGCCTCGATCGCGCACCATTGCGGCGCAAGCGATGAGACTTCCTGAAAGTGAACTTGTCCGCTGGAGTCAGCCTTAACCATCACACAGGGTTTCGTCAAGAATCCGACATAGTTTGCAATCAATGCCCATCTGTCAGGCCGGGCGGAGGGCCTCCCCTGGAATCGTTGGGCTTGGGACCAGGCATCGTTCAGCCACGCTAACGGTCCATTGAATGATGGCGCCGGCCAGCCCTCGAATTCTTGCTTGACCCGAGCAATCAGCCTCCGATCCTGTCTCCATGCCCGCCAGATACGGTCAGTTACACGCTTCCAGAATGCCTCATTGAGTGGCAGCGCATAACCATCGCAGTCGAAGCAGACGCGATGGAAGTCCGGGTTGTTCAACGGCGGATGCTGTGAGATGCCGCACCGCGGGCAGTACACGAGATTCGACTCCTTCCAGCGCGGATGGATGACCAACGTCCGCAGCCACATCTCGGGCCGCCAGCGAAGAAGAGGGCAGAGGCCCGCCCGTTCAAACTGCTCCACCCATGCAGCTGCGCTGTGATTACCGAGAACGAGGACTTTCACCGGAACCCCATGATTTCCCTAACTCTTATTAGGTGCTTTTTGCCCCTTTGCGCCCGTGCGCCAAAGCGGATTTTAATGGGTCATGTGGGAAACGAGCATACAACGCCGCGAGGTGTTAGGTCCAATCAGCGGACCCTGCCTCGGCGTGGCTTGGTCACGATCGCTCGCACCGCGCGGGCCCTTTACTGAGACCCGTTTACCGGGTTGCGCATAATCTGGGCCGGGCGACTTTCCGGCGTACAGCGGGGGTGGCGCTGGCTCATCAGAGTGAGCGAGGTTCGAAGACACCTGAGTATACGGAATACGTAGAAAGGGAACACAACAATGAGTGGACCGACCAAGACCGACCTGTTCGACCAGAACGAGACACTTTGGAAGGAGGTGATTACACATGGCAACTAAACGTGAGTTGCAAGATGAGAATGATCGTTTGCGTGAACGGTTAGAGGAGGCATACGACATTATCGGAGAGGCATTGGGGTTTGATGACGAGAGTGAGGAAAATGAGAGTGGAGATGAAGATGGAGAACTCGATGAATCAGATCGATGAAAAGGAGTGAGTATTCAGTGTGAGTGTTTGTGTGGGCGGGGTGAAACAATTGCCTTGCCCACACGGAAAAAGAAGAAAGCCGATGAGAATGTTTGAGTATGTGTGCCGATGTGGGAAACGGTCCGATAGTCTCTTTGAACACAAACGTCATGTGAAATGCCTGTGCAGTTTGAAGCATGTACCTGTGGAGACTACAGGAAAAAGCGTTCGCATCGTTGGACCAGCTAACACCAAGGACAAGAAATGAACGACAGCAATATCAATGGACCAATGGAATGTGAAGATTGCGGCAAGACGTGCCAAGGGATTCAGGGAATCAGGGGACATCGACGTGCCTGTCCTGGTCGGACACAAGTGGTTCGGAACCAGGTACATGAACCACCGGAACCGGTGGTTCAACCAGTGGTTCGCGCACCGAACCAGCAGATCGCCTGTGGCAGTCGGTTGGATGCTGAGGGGATGGAAGTGGTCCTTCGAATATACGAACCTCTACGAGCCTTGCGAGAACAGATGCGCGACTCTTTGCCAATCAGACGGTTATCCGATTCCATAGCACGTGCAAATTACTGGCCGACGTACGATGACTGGTTCAGCCTGGGCAGGGACATAGTCCGCCTCGAACTGGCGACCGAGCGCATTATGCAGCAGGCCCATGTATCGCGGGATGCGCCGTGGACCTTGCATCAGCTCGCTATTACGGTTCGCGATCGATGGGTGTCGTGGCGGCGCGAGGAGGCTTACGCTGCCTGGAAACAACGCTTGTCGCAAAGGAACAGTGCGGACCGTGAGCCGACGACCCATGACCTGGATGAAATACATGCAGACTTCGGGCTACCCAAACTGGAAGCCGACTGGAACCGCGTGATTGGGGGGCTGAGGTGGTTGACCGCTCATACGCGAGCCACGCTGTAACTGAGATGCTTGGACATCAGCGATCACGATATTCGTGTGGGTCAAAAATGTCCTGGAGGGGTTCTGAGCCAGCGATAACCGCTCGGGCAGGCATCAGGAGCATTGGACGATGAAAATTGCTTTGTACGCCCGCGTCAGCACCGATGGACAAGATCCGGAAGTGCAGCTCCAAGCTTTACGGGCTCATGCAAAACAACGCGGGTGGACGATTGTTGAGGAGTTCGTGGATCACGGCTACTCGGGCGCGAAAGAAAAACGGCCTGCATTGGACCGAATGATAAAGGCAGCCTGGACAGGGACATTCCAAGCCGTTCTCGTCTGGCGGTTCGACCGCTTTGCCCGCTCAGTGAAGCACCTCCTCACGGCCTTAGAGCAATTTCGTTCGCTCAAGATCAACTTCATTTCTCTGCAAGAACAGTTTGACACTTCTACCCCCATTGGCCATGTCCTGTTCACCATCATTGGAGCGATGGCGCAACTGGAGCGGGACATCATTCGGGAACGAGTAAAGGCTGGTTTGGATCGGGCACGAAGCAGAGGGGTCCGACTCGGTCGCCCTGTTGCATCTGCCAAACCCAATGAGGTCTTGGCGTTACACCGGGAAGGGCTGTCGCTCCCTGACATTGCGCGGCAATTACACTGCAGCCGCTCCACCGTGAAGCGTCGGCTTCGTGAGGGGTCTTTAGCGGTTGGAGCAATGTCATGACCCTCTCATTCCTAACGGTGAAGGAGATGGCGACACGGCTTCAGGTGAAGGACAAAACTATTTACGCCTGGGCCAGTCAGGGCAAAATTCCTTGTGTGAAAGTCAACGGATCAATCCGGTTTGATGCAAGGGAAATTGAGCTATGGCTCCAGCAATGTCATGTGTCGGTCGGACCGCCTCGCATACCCGCAAAGAACAGGCGCAAAGGGTTTGCCACCAGCGTAGATCACCTGATTGAGAGTGCCAAGCGTGCGGTCTATACTTCCCACGGGGAAACCAGACCAGTAGCGAGCCCAAACGGAAAGGAGCGAACGAATGGGGCTCGTTAAACGCGGGAAATATTGGTGCATGAGGTTTACGTATCAAGGTCAGCAGGTGCGGCGATCCACCAGCACGACTGACCGACGGTTGGCCGAGGCGATATTGGGAAAGGTTCGGGCTCAGATCGTCGAGGGGCGGTTTTTCGAGACACTAGAAGAGAAAACCAGGACGTTCGATGAATTGATGACACGGTTTCTCGCAGAACATGCCGCCAAGAAATCAGAGCCACGCCACTATCGAGGCTATTTTAATAACCTGAAAGCCTTTTTTGGAGGGCGGACGTTGGCCGAGATCACGCAAAAGTTGATTGCCGAATACAAGGCGCTGCGCTATGCGGCAGGACTGAAACCGGCGTCGATCAATCGGGAACTGGCTAGTTTGAAGAAGGCGTTCAATCTGGCGGTGCGAGAGTGGGAATGGTGCCGAGAGAATCCCGTCTCAAAAGTTTCAATGGAACGGGAAAACAACAAGCGGGACCGCTGGCTCAGCGTTGAAGAAGAACCCCGATTACTTCAAGGCTGTGCACCATGGCTCTATGCGATTGTCATTTTTGCGCTCCATACTGGCATGCGCATGGGAGAAATATTGGAATTAACCTGGCGAGGGGTCGATTTCAGCCGACGAACCGTCATGGTTGTTCGGTCCAAAAACGGAGAACGGCGAACCATTCCTGTCAACGAAACAGTCCTGTCAGTGCTGAAGCAGAAGAGCAAGGTGCGGTCATTGAGGACAGATTTGGTGTTTTGTAGCCAGGTTTTCACCTCGATGGAGTCTGGACACTTGCGCCGATCCTTCCGGTTGGCGCTAGGTAGGGCCAAGATCGAAGACTTTCATTTCCACGATCTCCGGCATACCTTCGCTACGCGACTGGTTCAAGCAGGCGTAGACCTCTACAAAGTCCAACGATTGCTCGGGCACAAATCACCGATCATGACGCAACGCTATGCGCACCACTACCCGGAAAGTTTGCGGGATGGCGTGGAAATCTTGGATCAGGTGGGCACAAATTTAGTCCAGTCGGCGGGATCACCGGCTGCGCTAGGCATGTAAGTGATTGGAAAATTTGGTGGGCCGTGTAGGGGTCGAACCTACGGCCCGCTGATTAAGAGTCAGCTGCTCTACCAACTGAGCTAACGGCCCACCGGGTATGTATGTGGCGGATATCTGTTTGCAGCTGCTGTCCCTTGCCTGTTTGCTGGTGCGCCTGACAGGATTTGAACCTGTGGCCCTCAGCTCCGGAGGCTGATGCTCTATCCAGCTGAGCTACAGGCGCTCCCGCAACCAAGGGGTTTGACAGTAGCACAGGATTTTAGCCTCTGTCTAGCCCGGATGAGTCATGAGCGCTGTTGCTGCAACCGCGGATGCCTGACTCAAGCGAGACGGGCGAGACGGGCGAGAAAAGCGCGACAGGAAGTTCCGAACACTTCGGCCCTCAGGCTTCAGTCTTCAGACTTCCTCACCCGTCTCGCATTTCTCGCATGCCTCGCGGTGTAAGAACCCGTAGGGCAGGAATACCTCCTCTCCTGTTGATCCGGTGGTCCGACGAAGCGCTTCCAGGCAGACAGCTTCCTCCTGTGCCAAACGAGCTTCTTCCTCCCGGAATAAAGAGGGGAGCCGCAAGATCGGGATGAAGGTTTGGACCTCGCAGGCGCCATGGGCCAGACCGCGATCTTCTGTCGGGATACCCATTGATCGGCAGACCAGGGGGCGGTGATGGTAGACGCCACAGCGTCCGTCTGTCTCTAGCGCTGGACAGGGATGATTATGAAACTCTGTAACCAACCGGTCGATGTCCTGATCGGACCAATTGTCGAGAAGATCGCTGTGCGCCAGTTGCGGGAAGGCGGCCTCCATTGCGGCGGTCTGTTCGATGGCCCGCTGTTCCATACGATGGCGGTGATCCGGCGGAAGGCCGGCGAGTCCCTGTTGGAGAGTCTGGACGTCGAGGAGGGTGATGGGAAAGGGTCCGATGCAACAGCTGGTGCAGCCGAGCCGGCAGGGAACTTCACCCAGCAGGGCGGCGGTCGCTCGCTCGAACCAGTGGTCGGTTTTTTGATACAGCGGAGCAGGATTGGGCAGAGTGGGAACTAGGAGACTGTCTGACATGGCATTCGTGACGAGGCGAAGGAGGCGCGGCCAGATGCGAGACCGCAGGCAAGGAAAAACCGGAGGTGTATTCGTTGGAATACCTTGAGGATTTTTTCTGGCCGAGAACGACGCAGATGGTCGCGGATCATTCGCCGCAGTAGAAGGATCAATGTCAGACAGGCTCCTAACATGGTGGCTCATTCCTCTTTGAAGGAGAGATCGACGATGAGCTCGCCTTGGGGTGAGTAGAAGCCCTGGTTATCGATCTGGACGATTCCGTTGCACTGATCCTGGTAGAACTCCAAGATCCATCCGTTGAAGTCATAGCCTTCATCGGTCATTTCATTCTGGGCGAACCGAGTGGTGAGCACAAACCGCGCGCGCTCTACATATCCGCGTGCGAGTCCTGCCTCGATATCCTCGTGAGCGGAGAGGATGCCTATGAACTGCTTCTTCTCTTTGTCGAACACGTCTTGATAGGAGCCTCGATCACGGGCACAAAACACCTGAATCGGTTTTCGGTTGGGATCATACCCGAGCGTCACCTGGACCCAGGCCCATTCATCCAACATGGTGTCGTCCATGCCCGGCGGAGTAATCGGGGTCTGACCACGTGACTTGAGAAACTCCAAGAGCAAACGGAGTGGGGGGGAGTTTTCCTTCTGACAAAACACGCGAGAATACTGATACATCTCTGCCTGTGCAGAGTCGGTCGGTTGGACGGTCGATGGCAGAATAGGTAGTTCTTTTGCCATGCTAGGGACTCGGGGTACGGCAAAAATGACTCACGAATACGATAGAAAGTTGTACTGAAGGTTGTACTGTACGCCGGCTGGTCTCGAAACTGCAAGAAGCCGGTGAAGCGTTTCCCTACGCCTGGCCTGTGTTTTTCTGGTTGACAGCCTCGGAGCGCTTGGATAGACTCCCGCAGGTTTTCGCCGCTTCCAACGAGACGACTATTCGTTCAAGAATATTTATTAAGTCTGAGCGGAGTCAAGAGGGGCGAGTTCACTACATTTCACCATTTTCGTGCTTGAAGGAGGTTACTCGTATGGCTAAATCAATGACCAAGTCGCAGATCGCCGATTACCTGGCCCAGAAAACCGGGTTGACCAAGAAGGCTTCCGTCCAGCTTATGGACGACTTTGCCGCCTTGGCTTACAAGGAAGCGAAGAATGTCTTCGTGATACCTGGGATCGGGAAGCTCGTATTGGCGAACCGCAAGGCCCGCATGGGGCGGAACCCACAGACCGGTGAGGCCATCAAGATCCCAGCCAAGCGTGTGGTCAAGTTCCGCGTGGCCAAAGCTGCCAAGGACGCGATCCTCGGGAAGAAGTAAGCCGAGATCGTCCGACGCAGATCATACGTGACAGGCCTTTCGTTCACGCCGAATGAAAACCATAGGGCCGGCTCCCCGAAAGGGGCGCCGGCCCTGTATTTTTGTGGTCATCGTTACATCGATGGGCCAAGCCCGGTTCCCCCCATGCCGTCATGCCCCACCAGCTTGATCGCGTCTCCGTCCTGAACCAGTGAGTCCTCGCTGGCGATTTTTTTATTGATGGTCACCAGCACTTTCTTTTCGCGAATGAGTTGGAGGAGATGGCGCAACTGCATGCCCTGCCTCTGGATCACCTGGCGGACGGACATGGGGGACGGTACTTCACAGGCGAAGTCCCGTTCGCCTTCGAGGGTTTGGAGTTGACCCATCAGCGAAATGGTAACCATGATCGGGCAGTCCTCCTCTTCAGCGGTGATAGGCGGGGTATTGTGGCCGTTGACTCCGTGCCGGGCGCCATCGATAATGCTCGGCCATGCCGTCGTTGGATATCCAGAATTCCGGGATGCCGGATTTGCAATTCGTCCTGTTCGTGTCGGCCCTCTGCACGGCCGATCTCACGACACTGAATGTGCCATCGGAACTTCGAACCACCATTTTCGACCGTTGTTGGGCGCTCACCCATACCGAGCCGCCGCCGACCGATCCCAAGGAGCGCGTGCTCGATCTTCGCGAGGGCACGGAATTAACGCTAGAAGCCTGTCTATCTACGATCCGTTCGCTGCTGACGGACGCCGGCATTCGTACCCTCACCTGGGACCATCCTGTGAGTGAGCCGACCCACGAGAGCACGCCGGCCGCGAAGCCGTTGATCGATCGGCTGGGGCGATTGTACCCCGATCCTCCTGAGATCGTCGATCCCGAAAACCCGACGTCTGGTTAGCAGAGCGAGAACGGCGCGATTGGCGGAATCAGGGCTTGCACATCGCCGGCATGTCCACAGAGTTTTTCCGCAGCCTGCTAGGACCCATTGATTCCACGAGGATGGCTATGTTAATCACCGAGGGCAGAGTGGTAAGATTCCGGTCACGAAGACGGCACGATTTCTTAGCATAGGGAGGGGGACACAATGGGGAAAAGTTTAAAAGGCACCAAGAGCCACGACAATCTCAAGGGCGCATTTGCAGGCGAGTCCCAAGCCAATCGGCGCTATCTCTATTTCGCCCGGCGGGCGGACATCGAGGGTTATCCTGATATCGGAGGCTTGTTCCGCGATACGTCCGAGGCAGAAACAGGCCACGCGTTCGGGCACCTGGATTTCTTGAAGGAAGTCGGGGATCCGGCGACCGGAGTGGCGATCGGCAATACCGAAGCCAATCTGAAGTCGGCGGTCGAAGGCGAAACCTACGAGTACACGCAGATGTACCCTGGCATGGCCAAAACAGCTCGGGACGAGGGATTCGCTGAATTGGCTGAATGGTTTGAAACCCTCGCCAAGGCGGAGCGGTCCCATGCGAATCGCTTCACGAAGGGGCTCGAGAGCCTGAAGCAAGCCTGAGAAGAGCTGACAGTTGTCAGCTTTCAGCGGTCAGTTTTCAGAAAGGCTGGATGAGGATCGGACTCGTCCCTGTCGCTGATAACTGACCGCTGATTGCTTTCTGATCGGAGAAACGTGAATGGTCTGAGCCTGATCAATTCCATCGATCCCGCGCAGCTTCAGAAAGAGACGCAGCGCATCTATGAAGTCTGCGATGGCTGCAGGCGCTGCTTCAATCTTTGTCCGTCGTTCAACACGCTGCTCGACGGCATCGACCGTTATGAGGGTGACGTCGCCAAGCTCACGCCCACCGACCACCATCGGGTCGTCGATGAGTGCTATTACTGTAAACTCTGCTACAACCACTGTCCCTATACGCCGCCGCATCAATATGCCCTCGATTTCCCCCGCTTGATGATCGCGTGGAAGAAGCATCTGGCCGCGACGCGCGGGGTGGGCTGGCGTGAATGGTTGTTGATCAAGACGGATGTGATCGGTACCCTCGGGAGTCTGGTGGCGCCGGTTGCTAATTGGGTGTTGGGCCGTCGGTTCTTTCGGAGGCTGATGGAATCGTGGGTCGGCGTGCATCGGGATCGACAGGTGCTGCACTTTTCTCCGGAGACGTTTGCCCATTGGTGGGAGCATCGAGGGGCATCACAGATATCCGCCTCCGCGCCGCGGAAGGTCGCGCTCTTTGGAAGCTGCCTGGTCAATTATCAAGTGACTGATGTCGGCAAAGCGACGATTCAAGTCCTCGAAAAGAACGGTGTGCATGTCGTGATCCCCGAACAGCGTTGTTGCGGCATGCCCTCGTTCGACATCGGCGATACGGCGGCGATTGAGCAGGCTGCCTCGGCGAATGTCGAGTCGTTTTTGCCGTGGGTGGAGAAAGGCTACGAGATTGTCGTGCCGGTGCCCAGTTGCAGCTTGATGTGGAAGCGGGAATATCCCGAGATCGTCGGTGGCCCTGGGGTGCGGCGCGTGGCTGAACGGACGTTCGATGTTTGTGAATATCTCATGAAATTGAAGCGGGAAGGGGCGTTGGCCACCGACTTTCTGCAGAAGCCCGGGCGAGTGGCCTACCAGGTTCCGTGCCATCTGAGGGACCAGAACATCGGATTCAAATCCAAGGAACTGATGGAGTGTGCCGGCGCGCAGGTCGAGGTGATTGAAAAGTGTTCCGGCCACGATGGCACCTGGTCCACCAAGACGGAATTCTTCCCCCTCTCGATGCTGATCGCGCAGAAGACCGTTCGAATAATCGAACAGGCTACGGCAGATCTCGTGGCTTCCGATTGCCCACTGGCGGGATTGCAGCTGGATCAAGCCGGCGCCATGGCCCATGCTGGTGGCAGGCCGACGAAGCATCCGATTCAAATCGTGCGCGATGCCTACGGGTTGCGGCCGTAAAGGGTGAGAGGTGAGGGGTAAGCGGGGGCATGATAGGGGAACGACACATTCTTGAAGCGCGAAAAAGACGATGAAGCAACTACTACAGACTGATCTCCTGCCCGCGGCAGAATATGAACAGCAGCGGGAGAAGTTCCGTTCGCGGATCATTGCGCTTAAGCAGCGGCGCCGGATTTCCGTTGGACCGCTCATCACGCTTGTCTTCGAAAATCGTGAGACGTTGCGGTTTCAAACCCAGGAAATGGTCCGGGTCGAGCACATCCTCGATCCCCACAAAGTCCAGGAAGAATTGGATGTCTATAATGCCCTCATGCCGGGGTCCGGTGAGTTGAGCGCCACGTTGCTGATTGAGCTTACGGAGGAGGACCGGATGAAAGAGTGGCTCGACATGTTTATGGGACTCGATCACGGAGAAACCGTCGCAATCCGCGCCGGAACCGAGCAGGCCTTCGGGCTGTTCGAAGGCGGCCACAGTCATGAAACCAAAATCAGCGCGGTGCATTTTGTCCGGTTCCGGCCGACCGCGTCGATGACAACTGCATTCGCCAACTTGCATGTGCCCGTCACGCTGACGGTGCACCATCACGAGTACCACGCAGAGGCGTCTGTTCCTGGGAGCATGCGCGAAGAGTGGCTCTCTGACCTGGGCAAGTAAATGCCCTGGTCAATGTTGAATGTTTCGTGTTGAATGTTGAATTGGAGTGCAGGGAGAATAGAAGCAACGGACATCCTGCGCATTGAACATTAGAACAGTCATAATTAAACATTATGTCTACCGTCTTACTGACGAAACGTATCGAGTTTGCGGCGGGGCATCGCTATATTAAGGCTGAATGGGATGAGGCCAAGAACCGTGCAGTGTTCGGCCCCTGCTACAACCCGCCGGCGCACGGACATAACTACATGATCGAGGTGACGGTCTTAGGCGAGGTGGATCCGAAGACCGGCATGGTCGTGAATCTCTTCGATTTGAAGCGCATCTTGCTCAATGTGCTCGAAGAATTCGACCATAAGAATTTGAACCTGGATATGCCCTACTTCGAGGACCGGATTCCCACGTCGGAAAACCTTGCACGGGTCCTCTGGACCAAGCTGGATGCGCAAAAAGCCATCGGCACGCTTCACGCGATTCGGTTGTATGAGGATGAAGATCTGTATGCTGATGTGACGGCGGCGGCAGGGCTCAACGTCGCCAGCGTCACGCGCCGTTACTCGTTCACGGCGGTGCAGGATGGCAGGCAAGGCTCCGAGTGGGACTGCTTCGTGACGGTCCATGGCACCATTGATTCCGTGACCGGCATGGTGACGGATCTCGGTGCCCTCGACCGTTTGGTCCAGGAAAAGGTGGTGCAGACCTTCGGCCGTCATGAACTTCATCAGGTCCTCGGAACTCAGCCCGTGACCGGCGAGCAGCTGGTCGAACACATCTGGAAACAACTGGTCTCTTCCCTCTCATCGGGAAGACTAGCGAATGTTCGTCTCGTTCAGTCTCGGGACCTGTCCTTCGAATATGCAGGCTGACGCGTCCGCGGAAGTTCATTCCGGACGTTCTATGATGAATACACGTCTGATCTATCCTTTGCTGATGGTGTGTCTCTCGTGGACAGCGGTGGCCTGGTCTGCCGAGGAAGGGGAGGCGATCGAGAGGACTATCAAGGAAGCAGCCATGGCCGCCGCAACCTTTTCCGAAACCAGAGACAAACAAGCTCTGTTGAAGCTGTATACCAAGGACTATGTCGGTATTCAGGATGGCGAGACGGAGACGCGGGATTCCATCGAGAAGTGGCTATCGGACTATGAATCTGAGCTCAACAATGGAAGCACCTTGCGCTTTATCGGCGCCGTGTCGAACCTGCAAGTTCGGATGCCGGGCCCAACGGCTTGGGCTACCTATGACTACCTGTTTCAGGCGATCAGGAAAGGCGAACTCGAAGCGCAGGACTCCGGGCAATGCACCACGCTCCTGCGCAAGGAAGGCTCAGCCTGGCTCATTCAGCATGAACACTGTTCCAAGACGCGATCGATGAAATAGCCCCCTGCCTCTGAGCCGGTGGCCTGTGCCCCTCGTTCCCGCGCCTCCGGAGCGACGGGCTCCCGCCGGCGTCTGAAGATGCAAAGCTGGAACTGACTGAAGAACCACGGTCGAAGACCCTGGCTGAAGGAATTCCCGAAGGGTTCCGATTCAGAGCGCCTTGGTAAGGTGTCGCAGGAGGTGCCGGAAGCTGGCGGGCTCCGGACAGACCTCAGAGAAATTTAGCGGACGATTACTTCAGCAAGTGATCCGAAATCAGGGCGGCGAGTTCGTCCGGCTCCACGACCCCTTCACGGGTCAGGAGCAGTTTGCCCTTTGAAAAGAAGTGCGTCGTAGGGTAGGTCTCGAAGGTGTAGCTCTTCTTAATCTCACGGCAGCGGCCCGGGACATGCATCTTGGCCTTGCCGACTTTCACGTCGGGAAACTTGGCGGCGGTTTCTTCCAGGATCGGGTCGTAGGTCTTGCAGGGTTCGCAGGTGGCAAGGCCGTAGGCGACGATCGACGCGGGCGCGTCGGTGAACTCCTTGTAATTTTCGTCTCTGACGTCTTCGACGATCCCGGGCATTTTTGTAGTCCCAATGATCTCGTCAAAAGTCCGAAAGTCAGAAAGTCCCTACTTGGAGACTTCCGACTTTCGGACTTTATGACTGAAATTAACTGAGCTTTGAGAGGGCCGCGAGGATGTCCTTGTCTTCCCGCGCGACTTTGATGTCCTGCACCTTCGCGTAGGCGACCTTGCCGCTCTTGTCCACGATGACGGTCGCACGTTTCGAGCAGTTCAATGGCTCAAAGTAAAGACCGTAGCCCTTTGCCGTGGTCCGATGCACGTCCGACAACAGCCGATGCTTGAGGTCCATGGAATCAGCCCAAGCCTTGTGCGAGAAAAAGCTGTCGCAACTGATACCGAAGAGTTCCGCGTTCGCCGATTGAAACTTGGGGAAGTCGTCGGTCAAACACTTGTTCTCGCCTTGACAGACGGGGCTCCAGTCCAGCGGATAGAAACAGAGCACCACATTCTTCTTGCCGCGATAGTCGCTCAGCTTCACGTCCTTCTGGTCCTGATCCTTTAAATTAAAATCCGGTGCAGTATCGCCCACCTTGATTTCTGCTGCTACGTCGCTCATCTGCATACCTCCTTTCACTGGGTTTAGTCCGGCCTCTGCCACTGTCACCTCCAATTTTGTACCGTGTGGCTCGGAACCTTGTCAACAGTCCTGAAGGCCTAGCAGGATGCTGAAGAAGTCCGCCAGCGCCACAGACCGTGGCGTATCAAGCGCGAGACATGCGAGTGATGCGCGACGAGCGGGAAGGGCGGGACTGGCGAGATAGGCAGGACCCAACGTGTGACATTCGAGGTTCGGCGTCCGAAAACCTCGAACTTCGGACCTAGAACCTTCGCGTCTCGCTCGTCCCGCCTGTCTCGCTCGGCTATCCTGCGAGTTCGTGTCCTGTTATCCCAGATATGCCGGCCCTTGAATTCCACCATCATGCACAATAGTTTTTCCGCAGCTTGATAGAAGAGGCCTTATCGGTCAATGAGTGGCTGATAAGACCCGGAAGACTATGGTAACGGCCGAATTTCTCGAAAACTCAGCATGCGCCCTGCTGGTGCGGCGGTGCGGTGGTTGGCAATCTCAATGCTCTGGTCTAAGAGTCCCACCCGAATGTGGCTTCCGACTTTTGGCGACTGTCCGGTCCTCGTCAATTCGTCTGCTGTTTCCCTGAGCGTATCGCGCGCAAGCTGGTCAGGGAGACCAGGGGGGAGAAACATTTCGAGTTCATCCACCCCGAACTTGCTGAGGCCGAGGGTGTAGCACCAGGTCCTATGGTTAGCTTCGTCGTCGCCCCGCATGATCGGGATATGATCGCCGACGACGAAGTGAGTGAGGAGACGATCCTGCCAATCCGATGGGTTCACGTACTGGTTGGTGATGATGTCATGGGCCGTGCCTTGTGTGAGGAAGGTGAGGCCTCGGGCGAGTCGCGCGGCAAAGAGTATCGTGTCCGGCATATCTCGCGGGGATGCGAGGGAAGGCGCGACTGCGCCCATCACGTCGTGCTCCCAAGCCAACTGCTTCATCACGTCGATGACGTGGCTCATCGGCAGCGGCATCACGACATGGGCCGACCAGGGGCCGTGATTCGCGTGCCAGGATTCTGCTGAGCCCGCTTCGTAGCGAATGGTCAGCGGCCCGCCATACTCCCGATCGTACCAGATCTTAAGTTCGTCTGTGGCCGGCGCGTTCCCCCGATAGCCGACAAAATAGAGCGGGGGACGGCGGGCGGAAGGTTTGGGGGTTTTCTTCCTGATCCTCATCGCTGCAGGGGAGGCTATTTGCCGGATTTGCGGGCCTTGCGGCGGTCATCCGGGTTGAGGAGCCGTTTGCGGATACGCAGACTCGTCGGCGTGACCTCAACCAGTTCATCCGGGCCGATATATTCCAGGGCGAACTCCAAACCCATTTCCCGTGGCGGCGTGAGGACCAACGCTTCATCGGTACCTGACGCCCGCATGTTGGACAGGTGCTTTTCCTTACAGACGTTGACGTCCATGTCTTCGTCCCGGCTGTTCTCGCCGACGACCATCCCACGATAGACTTCCACGACAGGGCCGATAAACATGGTACCCCGTTCCTGGGTCATGAAGATGGCATAGCCGGTGCTGGTTCCGTCTTCGTGTGCGACGAGCGACCCGTGTGTCGCCACCGCGAGGTCGCGCTCCTCCACCGGTTCGTACGCGACGAAGACATGGTGCATGATGATGGTGCCCCGAGTCTTGGCGACCAACACATTTTTGAGCCCCATGATGCCGCGGGTGGGGATATGGTACTCCAGGTGCATTTCGCTCGGTCCCGCATCAGAATGGATCAGTCGCATGTGGCGCAACTCGCCGCGGCGTTTGCCGAGCTCTTCAATCACGGTGCCCTGATAAGTTTCCGGCACCTGGATGGTCAGTTCCTCGTAGGGTTCGAGGACTTTGTCCCCATCCCGGTGGACAATCACTTCCGGTTGCGAGACTTGCAGCTCATATCCCTCCCGGCGCATTTGTTCGATCAAGACGCCGAGATGCAGCTCACCGCGGCCGGCCACGAGGAACTTATCCGCACTATCCGTCTCGCTCGCGCGCAACGACACGTTGGTTTCGAGTTCTTTGAAGAGTCGATCGCGCAAATGCCGCGAGGTCAGGTACTTGCCTTCCCGTCCGGCGAACGGGCTATTGTTCACGGAGAAGGTCATTTGGACGGTTGGCTCGTCGACCATGACTCGGGTCAGTGCGACTGGGTGTTCCGCGTCAGCAATCGTATCACCGATGCTGACCTCGTCCAGGCCTGCCACCGCGACGATTTCTCCTGCCTCGGCCCGTTCCATATCCGTCCGTTCAAGGCCGGAGTAGACCGCGAGGTCTGACACCTTTCCGGAATACTGTGCGCCATCCTTTCCGAGTACGATCACATTCTGCCTGCGGGCGATCGAACCGGACTGAATCTTACCTACGCCCATCTTGCCTTTGTAGGGGTCCTGAATCAGGGAGAGGACCAGGATCTGGAGTGGCGCGTCGGCGTTGATGGCCGGTGCGGGGATCTTCTCCAGCACGGTGTCGAGGAGCGGCGTAATGTCCGTACCAGGCTTATTCAAGTCGAGTGTCGCCGTGCCCTTGATTGCTGCCGTGTAGACAATCGGGAAATCGAGCTGCTCGTCCGTCGCACCGAGATGGACAAACAAGTCGAAGGTCCGATTCACCACGTCATCGATCACCGCGTCCTGCCGGTCGATCTTGTTGATGACCACGATGGCCTTGTGGCCGAGGGCTAAGGCTTTCCGCAACACGAAGGTCGTTTGCGGCATGGGCCCCTCTTTCGCGTCGATCAAGATGAGGACGCCGTCTACCATGCGCAGGGTTCGTTCGACTTCACCGCCGAAGTCGGCGTGGCCCGGCGTATCGACGATATTGATCTTCACGCCCTTGTAGATCACGCTGGCGTTTTTGGCCCTGATTGTGATCCCGCGCTCACGTTCCTGGTCCATCGAGTCCATGATCCGTTCGCCCATGTCGTCGATCTTGCGATGGACATGGGTCTGTCGGAGCACGGCGTCAACGAGTGTCGTCTTGCCATGGTCGACGTGGGCGATGATCGCGATATTCCGAATATCACTCCGTCGATGATAGGGCTCGAGTTGCGTTGTGACGGGAGATTCTGATGCGGCTGTCTGATCCATAGATATTGCTGCATGCTCCAAAAAAAAGACGCCCAGGAGTCCAGGCGTCGATCGGCAGTATACCCGAAGCATGGTGTCCGTACAAGCGATGTCAGGAGTAAGGTGCGGGGGCTGGCGCGCCAACATCGGCTTGAATCTTGAGTTTTGAGGGCCTCCACGGTATGGTGATCTTGGTAGTCTTCTCAGGAAGCCAAGCCTTCTTCGAGGGTAACCCCGCGTAACCATGATGGATCAGCCGATACATCTGCAGGACCCGCTTCGTCCACCACCACCTCGTCGTCCGTGGCGCTGGTGGCAGATCTCGCTTATAGGTCTCGGGGCGGCAGTCTTGATAGGAGGACTGACAGGGTTCGGGCTGCTTTGGCACTTCTCGAAAGACCTTCCCGCGTTGGAGCAGTTGGGGACGTATCAGCCAAGCCTGGTGACTCAGGTCTATTCGAATGATCAGCGGCTCATCGGTCAATTTTTCATCGAGCGTCGCATCCTGACCCCGGTGGCGGAAATTCCTGAACGGTTGCGACGTGCGGTCATCGCGGTCGAGGATGTCCGGTTCTTCGAGCATCCAGGCCTCGACTACATCGGCATGCTCCGTGCGGCCTGGATGAATCTGCGCCGAGGGGGCAAGGTCGAGGGGGCCAGCACCATTACCCAGCAGTTGGCACGGTCGCTGTTCCTCTCGTCCGAACGCACCTTCGACCGCAAAGTCCGCGAGCTAATTCTGGCCTACAAGATGGAATTGATCCTGACGAAAGAGCAAATTCTCGAACTGTATTTAAATCAGATTTACTTTGGACAAGGCGCCTATGGTGTCGCCTCGGCGGCTCAAACATATTTTGGAAAGGACCTCTCCGCTCTCACGATTGGAGAATCAGCATTTCTGGCGGGTCTCCCGAAATCGCCGAACCATTATTCGCCCTTCAAGGCCTACGATCGCGCAAAACAGCGACAGGAACATGTGCTGGCGCGCATGGAAGAGGCTAAGTTCCTCACCACGGCAGAACGCGAACAGGCGGCAGCGGAGATACTCAATTTCCGTCGCCCCGGTGCCGAACAGGCTGCGCCCTACTTTGTGGAGTATGTCCGACAGTTGCTGGTTGCGAAGTATGGTGAAGCGATGGTGTATAAGGGCGGGCTCAAGGTTTTTACGACGTTGAACATGGAGATGCAGAAGGCTGCTGAAGCGTCCTTTGCGACCGGCCTGCGCGACTTGGATAAACGCCAAGGGTGGCGTGGTCCGCTCCGAACGGTCGATGTGGCTGTGCCGGCACCGCCCATTGTCGCAGCGGCGACTGATCAGGCGCTGAAGGTGGGAGACTATCGCGAGGGGTACGTCAGCAAAGTGGCGAAGGACCATTATCTCGTGCAGATCGGCACGACGGTGGCCAAGCTTGCCTTTGACGATATGGCATGGGCGAAGCGCCGTCTTACCGGGTTGGATACGGCGAAAGATGTCGTCGTCAATCAGAATCTCAAGCAAGTGCTGAAGCCCGGTGATGTCATCGAGGTGATGGTGAAGAAGCTGGATCGTGGCATCTTCTATGTGCAGCTGGAACAGACTCCTCTCGTCGATGGAGGGTTAATTGCACTGGAGCCTGGCAAGGGCGCCATTCTGGCCATGGTCGGAGGCTACGATTTCGCTCGTAGCGAGTACAACCGGGCCGTGCAGGCCCACCGTCAGCCCGGGTCCGCTTTCAAGCCGATCATCTATGCGACGGCCATGAATCAGGGGATGAGTCCCGCATCGGTGATCCTTGATGCCCCGGTTGTCTACGAGCAGGAATTGGATGAGAAAACGTGGAAGCCGGAGAACTATGGGAGGAAAATCCATGGCATGGTGAGTTTGCGGGATGCCCTGGCCCACTCGCATAACCTGGCGACGGTC
Organism: Nitrospiraceae bacterium; assembly: GCA_036004925.1. GTDB lineage: Bacteria > Nitrospirota > Nitrospiria > Nitrospirales > Nitrospiraceae > Palsa-1315. The sequence goes on from DASYRC010000073.1 coordinate 50,356, forward strand.
CGGTTGCTGGATAAGGTGGGTGTAAAGAATGTCATTGAGGTTGCGAAAATGGTCGGAATCACTAGTCCGCTGGCTGCAGATCTGTCGCTGGGGCTGGGCTCATCCTCCGTCGGGCTGATGGAACTGACCTCCGCCTATGGCGTGTTGCTCAACCAGGGGAACCGTGCGGAGCCGTATGCGATCCTGCTCGTGAAGGACAACGCGGGAAAGGTGCTTGAACAGGCGGAACCGCAAGTCCTGCCGGTGATCTCCAAAGAAACGGCGTATTTGATCACGAACATGATGGAAGACGTGATCCAAAAGGGGACCGGTCAGGCGGCCAGAGTGATCGCGCGGCCGATTGCGGGGAAAACCGGAACCACGGACGAGTTTATCAATGCGTGGTTTATCGGCGGTGCGCCGAACCTGGTCACGGGCATCTACGTCGGGTTTGACGATCGACGTTCACTCGGGGAGACGGAATCGGGAGCTCATGCCGCTCTGCCTATTTGGGTCAATTTCATGCAGGCAGCGCTCAAGCCGCTACCGGTCGTGGCCTTTACCATTCCGGAAGGCGTCACGTTCGTCAAGGTCGATCCGGCGACGGGATTGCTTGAGGGTGAGCAGGAGGGAGAAGCGAGTACCGTCGAACTCTTTACCAAGGGCAGCGAGCCGACTCAAGCGACGCAGCGCCGACTGGACCCGATTGATTTCTATAAGTTAGATCAAATCCCCGAGGGAGCTCTTTAGCAGGATGCTGAAAAGTGGGGATGGGGTAGCTGGGACGATCACCGTGCTCGCGCAACGCGCGGCCTCAGAAGGCCCTCGTTGGACGCGCGCAGTTGGGATCATCCCACCCACCCTTACAAAGTGACAGCTCGCTGCGGCCTTGCTAAACGGCCTTTTTGAGCATCCTGCGTAAATATTCTTCTGTTTTGCCGGGACGTAAGAAAAAGCAGCATTTCTTCTCCCCCCCTCCACTCACTCTGAAAGAGAGGCCACAAAGTGGGCAGAGCCAGATGAGTAGGCAAGAGCAATCAAAACCAAGTGCCGAAGAACTGCGGGGTAGAATAGCGGCTGGTTCAATGAACCCGGAAGATTACCGTCATCTCGCCAACCACTTGTCTGCTATCGGGCAATTCAAAGAGGCCATTTCGTTCTACCAAGAGGTGTTGGATCTATCTCTGCAAGATATTCAGAAAGCCGATTTATCTACGGATCTGGCGTGGGTTCTCTACGAAGTTGGCCGACGAAGCGAGGCGCAAACACTAGCGGAGAATGCCATTGCGCTTCTGTCGAATCAAGGTGAAAGCGTAGAAGCATTGTTGAAACGAGGCGCCGCGTATTCGCTCCTTGCCGATTGCGCATCATTCACCGATTCGAATTCAAGTGCCAACATGGCGCGCCTGGGTCTTGATGCCCTGGAACAGGTCATAGCCAAGCGTCCTGACAATGAAACAGTAACTACAGCCTTCTATTTTGCAGCGCGCATTCACAATCTGATGGGGGACACTGAGAAAACGGTGCCGCTCTGTGAGAAGTGTCTCCAACATGAATTGGGAGATCGGGAGCGACTCGAGTGTCTGATGATTTTAGTTGAGGCACTCCGATCTCAAGAGCGATTTGCCGAAGCTGAACGTGTCGTAGGGGAGGCACGTCGCTATGTAGGCGCTGACAAACAGTACGTAGAAGCAGATAAGCGGATCGCGCAGTGGCTTTCATTAGAGATCGGATTAATTCAACGTTTATCGAATCGTCTCGTTGACGCAGTCGAGACTTTCAAGCAAATGCTTGTGGAGGTGGAAGCTGATCCGGCCTTACGGAACCACCCCAGCATTTCAGGAACAGTCTGGTGGAATCTAGCGGCAGTTCTCTGTGAAACATCGGACTACGAGGGGGCGGCATCGGCCTTCGAAAAAGCGCTCATCATTCATCCCCCAAACGAACCGTACCACTACAAAATTCTGCTGTCACTTGGCGATTGCTATCTTGGGACAGCGGCTTATGCTAAGGCGCGAGGATGCTACGAGAAAGTCGTCGCCTCAGCATATAGCTGAGATACTGAGAAGCTGAACGCTTGTGCTGGGGTCGCCAAGGTTCTGTATGAATCAGGTGAGTACGCACAAGCAGCCTCCGCCTTCGAAACATTATTGTCCGATTACCGCAACGACAACCCCAACTATTACAATCTATTGCTTTGGATCGGAGGTTGTTACGAGGGGATGAGAATTAAAGACAAAGCGCGAGATAGCTATGAGAAGGTTGTCACCGCGCAATGTGCCTGGAAGGCAGACAAGGTCTCGGCACAGGAAGCTTTAATGAGTCTAACGTCTTCTGGTGGGTGGCAGGTCTACCATTGAAAATGAAAAGGGCAACAGGCTGAGTATTCGGAGGCAAGGTGGCCCGTCCGCGTGTCTGCGATGACGAGGCACTGACCTTTGAAGAGAAGAAAAGGTGACTGGCTGAGCAAGCAGGATTATGTCGTGAGCTTCCCTTCTTCAGAGGCTGCTCAAAAAGGCTTCGCAACTAGGCCGCAGGCGTAGCAGACACCGGAGGCGTACCCTCTGGGGTACGTTGAGGATGTGTGCGAGCCGAGAACGACGTTGAGAGCCTTTTTCAGCAGCCGATCTAGTAGGTGTCGGTTGGCGGGCACGTGCAGACCAGATGGCGATCTCCATAGGCTTCGTCGATGCGGCTCACGCTGGGCCAGAATTTATGGTCGCGTACCCAGGGAGCGGGAAAGGCAGCCTGCTCACGGCTGTAGGGTCGATTCCATTCGTTGGCCGTC
>DASYRC010000074.1:0-60570 GCA_036004925.1 Nitrospiraceae bacterium
TTTCTTTTCTTCACTCCGGCGGAAGCCTTCCTCAAGCCGCTGTACGAGTTGGATCCAGCCTTTGACCTTGCCGGAATCCAACTCAGGGAGGGTCGGCAAGGCTTCAGCGCGATCGAGAGATTTTTCCGTTTGATTCATCCATTTGATGAAGACGAGAAAATCACCGAGCGTAATTTGAAGTGCGGATGAGGCGCCATCTTCTTCTTCGATCACCAGCTCTTCCATTGCAACTCCTTGTGAAGCAAATTAATTCGAGTAGTGTGCGGCAGACGAACGAAATACTGCTGCCAAATTGCCGTTGAAGTTTTCTGTTACCGGCCTCTGAAAAGCGAACAACGCAGCGAGATCAAAACGAGCCACCTCCTTTCTATGTATGGCTTATGGCGAGAAACGGAGAGCAGGTCCAGGAGTGGGTACCCCATACGCTACACCCAGTCGCCTCGGAATCGAACAGCTTATATGCCAGCACCGCCACGGCCCAGCAGAGCATCGCCAGGAATTTATTGGTCGTTGGTTGTCATGTTTATCATGAGATCGGTTCATCGGCTCGTAAGTGTGACGTATAGCCGAGTCGTGCTCGAAGCCCTATCGACACACCTAGGATTTTTCTGTCGAATCGATACAACCAGCAGTATCATAATTTGTACGACAGCGGCGGGGGGGGGCGTGCTGCGAACATCTGTTAGCTCACCGGGCTTGAGGGAATATAGACCTCGCATGGACGGGCGGGAGTATCGGCGGCGGCTGGCGCTTCGATTGAAGCGACCTCAGAGCCTCGGTTGTGACCCTTAAGGCGTCGTTTACATCCCTCCTACAATACGCCTCCTTGCGAGACCTCCATACCCTTCTCGATTCGCCCCTACCCTCGTTTCCGGTGCAATGATGGAGGTTGGCGACCATTGATCGTGTTGGCGCTAGGGTAGGCTGTCGGTGTTGTGTAGCGTGTCTCTTAGCGAGACTTCTTCTTCATCGTTCTCCTCCAAGTTATTTTCGATGGCTTCTAGCTCTGCTATGGTCTGCGAGAGGCGTTCTTTCTGCTCCCCGTCGATACTCTCCATAAGGTCTTCCAATAAGGCCGGCGCGTTACTCATTGTTCTGCGGGTCTGTGCATGTGCGCTCATCATGGCTCGAACCTCCTCGGTTGTGGGGTAGTGGGCATGGCGTGCCACAATGATAGCCCCAAGGCGTGGCTGCTGCCCATCCTACAGAGGAGGTGAGTTCGATATGGCACACAGACTCTCTCCTAGACGGAAACTGTACACTTCTGGGAGTCTCCCAGCGGCCATTGCAGAATGGCCCCAAGACTATCCACCCCCAAGGGAGTACTTCCTTCGGGTCTTTCGCCCCACGCCCCGTGCGCTATTCTTTTTACAACGCTGACGTTCACAGGCTGAATTGCAAGGAGGCGTCATCATGACCAATCTACGCGCGCTTGTCGGAGCAGGCTTTCTGCTTGCCGTCACGGGAATCGTTGTTTCCGTCCCGCTTGGTTGGGCCATTATCCTCGGTATTGGCGAGGCCTACCCAGAGAAGATCATTAAGGGCCGACCCTACCAGAGGAACGATGAGTTGGTGCCGAAGAAGATTCTTCCGCGAACCACGTATGAGCAGATCGGGTACAAGATTGAGCCTAAGCAGAAGTAGCCTTTTCTACAAGGGGACTGATCCGCTGCCGGCGCCGCCGTGGGCGTGGTGGAAGCAGTAGACGAACACGCCCTTAGCGGACTTGCGGCGAAGGGGCCTTCTGGGCACACTCCCCTTTCTATCGGTTGACATCATCTACGTGGGTGGGTGATATTCCTCGCAGGCTGGCGTAGCTCAATGGCAGAGCAGCGGTTTTGTAAACCGCAGGTTGGAGGTTCAATTCCTCTCGCCAGCTCCACAAATTCCGCTGACGACTCAACCTCTTTGCGGTTTACGGAACTGCTCCTCTCCCCTCGCAATTCTGGCAGTGTAACCGTAAGTGTAACCATCCTTGACACCGATGAAAGTCATACGTGTCAAATGTCTGGACTGCGCGTGTCAGCAACCTATAGAAGTATGGTTATGCCCAATACCTTATGTGCCCTATGGCCATTTCACTTTGGGAAGCGTACCAAGAATAAGGCACCCCAGGAACTGGTAGCAGTCCTCATAGCCCTGCGCTCCCCGAATTTCAGTTCCCTTCAGACTTAGCAGACCTGAACTCGTAGCTACATTGGCTTTAAATGCAAAGAAAAATTCTATCGGTTTTTAGTAGTACGGGTTAGTCTTCATGTTGGTTTAAATGAGCTGTCGAGAAATAACTGAGAACCTTGACCCCACCAAAGTCATATCCCTCTAGGAGCTAGTGATCTTCAGCTTGCGGGGGATCACCTCCTTCGAGAAGTTAATTGCCCTCGATCAATACAAGCAGTGCCCAAATCATCTCGTCTTGTGGTTTGATTCTTACTCTCCTACAATACGCCTCCCAGCGAGGCCTCTATGCCCTTCTCGATTTGCCCCTACCGCCGCTTCCCCCTCCAGCGTCCTGTGACTTACAATACTGGCCCATTCCAGGGGCAAGGCACCGTGTGGATTCTCTCCTGGACAGGCTGTCGCCTCTCCGGTGATTTGCCCATGCGACCATGGGAAAGCCTCTCATTGACCGTGACGCTTCCGAATGAGCAACGCATCGTAGCGCCTGGAGCCGTCGTCCGGTGCTCACGGTGCTCACAAGGACAGGAATTTGCGGTGAAGCATCTTGCGCTGGAAACGCATACGCAGGCTCGGCTCCAGAATTACGTGAAGCGACTGGTCCAGAAACCTACGGAGATTGTCCTGTGAGTAACGATCAGCCTATATTTCTCCGATTCAACATCGCCTTCGTGTTCTCGTTCGTATGTCTCGCCACTCCCGCCTGGTCTGATTATGAGGCTGGCGAGGGTGCCTATCGGCGTGGCGACTACGTAACCGCCTTGCGTGAATTGCGACCGTTGGCTGAGCAGGGAAACCATTCGGCTCAGTTTTTCCTGGGAGTATTTTATGCGAATGGATATGGGGTGCCCAAGAATCTTGAAATGGCGTTGCATTGGTATCGCCTATCCTCCGATCAAGGCAATTGGCTCGCACAGAATGACTTGGGCGTGATGTTTCAAAATGGAGACGGGGTGCTACAAGACTATGAAGAGGCCGCCCGTCTATATCGATTGGGTGCTGAAAAAGGTTACATGGTTGCCCAGAGCAATCTAGCCGCTATGTATTACAAGGGTAGAGGCGTACGTCAGGATGTACGGGAGGCCTTTAGACTAGAAGTATTAGCTGCCGAACAGAATTTCGGCTTGGCACAGAGAATGCTGGGGATTATGTATATGGATGGAACGGGCATACCTCAGGACTATGTGCAAGCCCATAAGTGGCTAAATATCTCCACTGCGCAGGGCGATAAGGAGGCTGGTACCCTTCGTGATGAGTTGGCCAAGAAAATGACCCTGGATCAGATTGCCGAGGCGCAAAAGCTGGCACGGGAGTGGACACCGAAAGACAAATGAGCGACCGTCTCGAACACGACACCATGACAATCGAAGAAGCGACCATCTCCAACATGTAGCAGATCAACTAGGCACACCGGCTGCCGATACTCTTTTGAATGCAGTATGAAGGAGGGGAAACCAGTGAAAAATAGGAGGGTGGTATTCGGCATCGGACTATTTCTTGCCTTGCTTATACCAGCCAACTTAACCATGGCAACGGAGGTTAAATTACATATTGCCCCCGTGTTTCAGGAACGCCCTAGTTGGTGTTGGGCAGCCGTTGGCGAGATGGTCTTCAAATACTATTACGTTCCTGCTGCTCATCGGACAGACTATCAGTGTGGGATCGTACAGGGTCGAAACCTTTGCATGGGAATACCGAATTGCATTCCATGTGATCTCTCAGCTGGTGATGCAGCCACCATGGTTAACATGCTTGAACAGTATCCTTTAATGGCTACACCGGGCGGTACGGCTGGAGATATTGCGATTACAGCTCAATCGAAGAGCGGAGGCCTTTCTGATGTAGAATTGAAAAAGGAGCTAGATGAGGGCCGTCCTATTATTGTTGGAATTTCACCTCCCGGGTTCAAGGTTGATGGAACACCTCAACATATGGCCCTCATAGTTGGCTATGATGATAGCTCCGACGACTTGATGCTAACAGTGAATGATCCTTTCCCCTACGAAGACATGCGTTTTCTCTGGATAGGGAACGCATATCTAAGCGCGCGAGCATCAGGAGGAAGTGATGGCGAATATGAGATTGGTTATGAAGCATTTCGTTTAAGGCTAAAGTGGACCCAGACGATTTACCGAATTACTTGCACAGGCCATGATTGTCCATCTGACAACCACCAAGTTACCAATGGCTCCGCTGGGATAGACGACCGTGATGTGACTCAAACCGTTCTACTGGCAGCCTCTGGAGACTTCAAAACTTTAAGAACAGGACATAAAGCTGTCGATGCTGATACCGGTACAACATGGCAGTCAAAAATTACTTTTCCCGGTGCCAAGCAGTGCCTGGTGAGGGACAAAGACGATTATAGTGGAGCTAGCTGGAGTTGCATATTCAGATTTGCAGACAGGTCAGAAGCCGACAAATCGGTAGAGAATATAGTTAACCGATTGCGCAACAGCTTGCCACATGGTTGGATCGGAACGGATCTTGATGAGGACTCTGACACCGAGTCTTACACTAAGACAGACAAGTTTTCTGCATATAAACCTGGAAATAATTCAGCTATCAGAGTTTACTTAACTGACACCAAGAAGGATGGGCGGGTCAAAATTTATCTTTCCGTGGATAATAATTAGCGTTCTGGCTAAGGCGATAACAGGATCGCCCCTCCGTCGCCAACATCGTCTTCCCTGATAGATACAAGCAAAATCCGGAGCTGACCAAAGACGGCTGGTGGTATCGGAAGTATGCGTCGAGAAATACGGTGCTGGTGCGTGGATGGTTCGAGTCTGCTGAGTCGTTAGCCGCGTGAGCAGATTGTCTGATCCCGTCGATTCCTCGCCGCGAAGCGAAACACTGGCCTAGCGTTCGGCTTCCGTGAGATCGCCTTCCTCTTCCAGCTCTTCAAGATCGGCTTCCGCTTTGGCCTTTAGGGTTGAGGGGTGAAGGCCATATTTTTTGAGCATTTTGTAGAAGTCTGCCCGATACCGTCCTGCAAATTGGGCAGCGCGTGAAATATTCCCGCCAGTGAGTTGCAGTACGTTCTTGAGATAGGTTTTCTCAAACTCTTCCTTTGCTTCAGTCAGCGGCTTGAGCGGCGCGTCAGGTGATGTGCCCATAGAGGGTAAGAGGTCCGGCGTAATCATGTCTTGGCGCGTCATGACGGCGGCCTTTTCTACGACATTTTCCAATTCGCGGACATTTCCAGGCCAGGGGTGTGTGACCAGCCGATTGAGGGCGGCCGGCGTAAAGCCGCGAAGACTTTTATTCGCCCGTTTCGCACTCGAGATCAGGAACTGTTGGGCCAACAATGGAATATCATCTCGGCGCTCACGAAGCGGCGGGATAAACAGCGGAACGACAGAGATTCGGTAGTACAGATCGTTCCGGAATGACCCGTTCTTGACCGCTTCGCCGAGGTCCTTATTGGTCGCGGCGATAATCCGTACATCAATCTTCGTCGAGATTTCCGAGCCCACTTCACGGACTTCCCTTTCCTGCACGGCCCGCAGCAGTTTGACCTGCATCGAGAGCGGTATCTCTCCGATCTCGTCGAGAAAGAGTGTGCCGCCGTTGGCGCTTTGAAACAGGCCTCGTTTGGCGCCATGTGCGCTGGTAAACGCGCCACGCACGTGTCCAAAGAGTTCAGATTCAAATAGAGTTTCGGGAATGGCCGCACAATTGAGGGCGACAAACGGTCCTTTACCCCTTCGACTATTCGAATGGATTACGCGTGCGAACACTTCTTTGCCGGTCCCGGTTTCTCCGAAGAGGAGAATGGTCGCGTCCGAGTCTGCCACCTGCACCACCTGTTGGAGTATGCGCTGCATCGCAGGACTCCGTGCGACGATGTTTTCCATGCCGTACAATTCGTTGACGAGAGACTTGAGCCGCTGGATCTCTCCTCTCATCCGTTGCGGAGAAAGCCCTTCTTCGATCTTGGTCTTGAGTTCCTGGTCATCGAACGGTTTGGTGAGATATCCGAAGGCTCCACGCTGCATGGCTTCCACGGCGTTGGGGATGCTGCCGTGTGCCGTCAGAATGATAACCGGAAGGCCTGGATGAACCCGCAGCAGTTCCTCTGTCACATCTAACCCATCTTCGCTACCCAGCCGAAGGTCGGTAATGGCGAGGTCGAACCTGTCTTTCTTCGCTGCGGCGAGGGCTTCACGCCCGGTGGTGCAGCCTGTGACGGCAAAGCCCATTGCGCTCAACCGCATCTTCACAAGATGTAACAGCCCCTCTTCATCGTCGACTACGAGAATATGTTCCTTTTCCATGAAACTCCTTCTACGGTGTCGTCGGTGTCATCGGTTCAGGCACGTTCGGAGGCGGTGCAACTGTCGATGGGGGACGGATAGGACGAACCTTATCCCGCATTTCCTGGTCTATGCGCTTCAGTGCCTCCAATTGGCTTGTCAATTCCTCTATTTTCCTATCCCGATCCGTCAATTGCTTTTGTAAAGACAGCACGATGCCTGTATCCGTCGAACCTCTTGCGGTGTCTTTCTTGCCGCTGACCGAGTCGATCTTCCGATCACGCTCGGCTAACTCCCGCTGGAGGCTTTCCAGGGATTCGGAGTCGGCCTCTTTCATGGCCCGCAATTGCTGGATGGTCAACTCTCTATCAAGCAAGTCTCGCACCAGCCGATCTGAGGCTTGAGCCAGGATCGCATGACTCTCCGAAATGGCCGGGGCCGCTACGACCGATTGGAACCAGGATTGCTCAACAGGAGCGGCGTGGTTCTCGAGCAGCTCTAACCAGAGCTTACTGGAGGAGGCCAGCTGGCTCTTGGGCGCGGTGGCAATCACTTTCTCGAAGTACTTCGAGGCAGTATCTCGACTTTCGTAGAGACCCAGCAGGGCACGCATAAAGTAGACATGGCCGCAGGAGTTGTGCTCGGCACACTTCGGGGCGAACGTTTCCTGTTTTTTCGCCAACGCATGGAGGGATTTTGCCTCTCCCGTATCCACCATGAAATAAGGCTGCGAAAATTGCGGGGCTGGCGACCATGCTGTGCATCCAGCAAGGAATAGACAGGACAAGACTCCCGAGGTGAAGCCTCGGTGGAGTACCCTCATGCCGTTTCTCCTGATTTCGTGAGGCGTAGGATAAATCGTACACTCGTCCCCTTCTTGGCTTCGCTTTCGATCCAAATCCGTCCTCCGTGTGCTTCGACCACTTTTTTTGCCAGTGCCAACCCGAGACCGCTCCCCGGCGTAGCATGTTTGGTCTTCGTGCGTCCTTGATAGAAGCGTTCAAAAATATAGGGCAGGTCTTCGGCCTGAATGCCGGGTCCTCCATCGGTCACGCTCACCTCAAGAACTCCCGCTTTCGGGTCCGGCTTCATTAATAACTTTACAACGCCCCCTTCCGAGCTGAATTTTAAGGCGTTGGAGAGCAAATTGTCGAGCACTTGTTCAATGCGAAGCGCATCCGCCATGACCCACACACGTTGTGCAGGCGCTTCTAGCAACAGCTGTACATGCTTGGCATCGGCGAGCAGCTGGACTTTGTTCACCGACATATCTGTAATGCGCTTGAGGTCCGTCGGGATAATTCGATACTCCATCATTCCGGCGTCCATTTTGGAGAGATCCAGAATGGTGGAGATGAGGGTGATGAGTCGGCGGCTGCTGTCTGCCATAATACGCAAGGTCGTGCGTTGTTCTTGCGACAAGGGGCCGGGAATCTCATCCAACAGCAGATGGGTACCTTCTTGGATCGAGGCCATGGGCGTGCGCAATTCATGGGAGACATGGGCGAGAAACTCCCCCTTCATATCGTCCAGCTCTTGTAGTTTTGTGCCCATCCAATTTACGGCGTCGACTAGGTCTCGCAATTCGCTGGGGGCCTGAATATTCAGCGACTTGCGGAAATTACCCTGCCCGATCTGTTTGATATGGGTCTGCAATTGACGAAGCGGGCGCAGGACCGTGTAGCTGGCAAAACCGGCGAGCGCAATGCCAAATACGAGCGCAAGCAGAACCAGTTGCTCGGTCACCGCTTCGGCTTGCGCCGAGCTTTCCCGTGACCGGCTGACTCCGACACTGATGCCCGTCTCGTGAAGATCGATAAACTGTTGGAGTGTGGCGCTTATGCGGTCCATCAAGGCATCTCGTCGACCTTCATAGTCCGTAGACTGGAGCGCTGGAGACGATACGCCGTTCTCCAATTCTGTACGGAAAATCATGAGTCGTTCTTGCTGTAGACGCTTGGTATCCTCGAGTAGCTGAATGCCTTGGGGAGTGAGTTCCTGTGTTTCGAGGGTCTGGAGTCCGCGATGAAATTCGTCGACCTCTTCATCGAAATGTTGCAAAAATGTGGCATCACGTACGGCCAAATACTTCTTTTCACTATTGAGTTGGGCATAGAGCACGGTGAGCAGATGTTTGGCCGATTCGATCGCCGGGTAATGGTGAGTGGCCATGTTGGTACTCAACGCAGTCAGCTGGCGCAGCTGAAACAAGGCATACAGATTCACCCCTGCCATCACCACGATGATGACGAGGGAGGTCAGAACGATCCGCCAGAAGATGGATAAGCGCACGAGGGAGGCTCTTTCTCAGCCTAGAAAAGCACTGATATATGTAGAGGCTGTAGGTAATTCCATACACTATTTCCTCATGTCACTCAAGGGATTTGGCAAACAAACTCTCTCGTTCATCATCGCCATTTTTTTAGAGAGGGATAGGGCTGGGAAAATTTGAGTAGCTTTCAATCAGGAGAGGCGAAAACTCTCACTTTCCTCGGCACTACCCGTCATTACTTGAATGGCGAGACAAATCGGCGTTGGCGTCGTGACACTCCATGTAACGATGCAAAGAGATGGCCGCGAAACAACAACATGGCGACGGCAAGCGGTGGTGTGAAGAGCACCCCGAGGTACCAGCTGATTGAGGAAGGGATTCCCACGGAGTCCAACCAACCTCCCAGGATCGTAAATGGCAGTACGAGGACCTGGGAAAAATCCAAACCGGCCCCCCTCCCCACTCGGCTGGAGAGGGAAAAAAACGATTGCAGTCCCATGGGCGAGACGACGATGGGGATCAGGATCACCGCAAACGGAAGAAACCATTCAATCCAATTCTCAAGGACGAACTCGTACGAGGTCTTGAACACCTCAAGCGGGGAATCATGCCGGACTTGATAGATAATTTCCGGTGCCGGGTTCAGCAAGAGAAAGAGGAGCAAAAGGACTGCGTAAGATAGGAGTTGCCCAAACGGGTTCGTCTGCATAGTCAGGTCGAGAGCCATGAGTGGCAGCCATAGGATGAACCCAATACCGATGACATCCCAAAAGTAGTGACCGACACTGCTAAGAATGTCGTGGAAAGTGAGTGCCCGCGCATGGCTAATCGATTGCTCGATCAGACTCAGGGTAGCGCCAACCAGGAGCGCATTCACCGCACCGAGCAGAAAGCCTCCGGCCATGCCGAGGGGCGATGCAATCTGGGTGGCGAGCATCAGCAGGAATCCAAATCCCACTACTGCCACCATGGCCATCCAGCCGCGGGCAAGGGACTGTCCAGTTTTGCGGCAGGCGCTCAGATAGAGTGCGAGTGTTTCAGTCAGAATGCGTGACATGAGAGACAATAGGCTGCGGGAACTTCTCGGGTCAAGCCGCGCGCGCCTCTTCGCGGGAGGTTGACTTCCCACATCCTATGATTATGTGAATGGCATCAGTATACACCCATGAGCGGAGAGGAGTGATCCAATGGACATGAACCGCATGACGATCAAGCTACAAGAGGCGCTCCAGACCGCGTCATCCCATGCCACAAGGCGGAGCCATCAGGGAATAGATGTGGAGCACCTCCTCCTTGCGTTCGTAGAACAGGATGGAGGTCTTGCCGCCTCTCTCCTCGAACAGGCAGGATTATCGGTGGCTTCCGTTCGCCATGCAGTTGAGCAAGTACTCGCGAAGCTGCATCAAGTACAGGGCGCCGGTGCAAGCCCCGGACAGCTCCACGTCGCCTCTCGACTCAATCAAGTCCTTGCCAAAGCCGAAGACGAACAACAAGCATTGAAAGACGACTATCTCAGCGTCGAACATGTCGTCCTCGCGATGGTCCAAGAAGGGGGCGTCTTCAAGAAACTCGGCTTGACAAAGGAACGGCTCTTGGGCGCGCTGCAACAAATACGAGGGTCCCAACGTGTCACGAGCCAGGACCCGGAAGGCACCTACCAGTCTTTGGAGAAGTATGGCCGCGACCTGACCCGGTTAGCCGGGCAAGGAAAATTGGATCCCGTCATTGGGCGCGATGAAGAAATTCGTCGCGTCGTACAAATTCTCTCACGACGAACCAAGAACAATCCGGTGCTCATCGGCGAACCCGGAGTCGGAAAAACCGCCATCGTCGAAGGGCTAGCCATTCGCATTATCAAGGGGGATGTGCCTGAAGGACTGAAGAAGAAACGCGTCATCACCCTCGACATGGGATCGTTGGTGGCCGGCGCAAAATTTCGCGGCGAGTTCGAAGAACGTTTGAAAGCGGTCCTCAAAGAGGTGCAGGCGGCAGAGGGACAAGTCTTGCTGTTCATCGATGAGCTGCATACAGTCGTGGGAGCGGGCGCGGCGGAAGGGGCAATGGATGCCGCCAATCTTCTCAAGCCCATGCTGGCCCGCGGAGAATTGCATTTGATCGGCGCGACGACGCTGGATGAGTATCGGAAACATATTGAGAAAGATGCCGCGTTGGAACGGCGGTTCCAGACGGTACTGGTCGATCAGCCGACGGTGGAGGATACCATCTCAATTCTGCGCGGACTCAAGGAGCGCTACGAAGTGCACCATGGCGTGCGCATCAAAGACGCCGCGCTGGTCGCTGCCGCGAAACTCTCGAATCGGTATATCGCCGATCGCTTTCTCCCGGACAAAGCGATCGATCTCGTCGATGAATCGGCGGCGCGCCTGCGTACCGAAATCGATAGTTTGCCGGCGGAACTCGATGAGGTCTCGCGCAAGGTGATGCAGCTCGAGATCGAGCGGGAAGCCTTGCGGAAAGAACGGGATCAGGCCAGTCAGGCGCGGCTGGCGACCCTTGAGTTGGAATTAGGCGAGAAGCAACGCGACCTGCAGGCGCTCAAGGCGCGATGGGATTCTGAAAAAGCCTCGGTGGCACGGCTACGCAAGACTCGCGAAGCGATGGAAGAGGTAAAACAGGCGATGGAGCGTGCGGAACGGGCCTACGATTTAAATCGCGTGGCCGAGCTGCGATACGGAGAGTTGCCTCGCCTTGAGCGGGAACTGGCGTTGGAGCAGGAACAGCTTGGCAAGAAACAGGGCGAAAGCCGGTTACTAAAAGAAGAGGTCGATGAGGACGACATCGCGGCCATCGTGAGTCGCTGGACGGGGATCCCCGTTTCCCGGCTAGTCGAAGGCGAAACGGAGAAACTCTTAAAACTTGGCGAGCTGCTCCATCAGCGCGTGGTTGGCCAGGATGAAGCGGTGCAGGCCGTCGCAGATGCGGTCCTCCGTGCGCGCTCCGGCATCAAAGACCCGAATCGGCCCATTGGTTCGTTTCTCTTTCTTGGTCCGACCGGAGTCGGAAAAACCGAGTTGGCGCGGACTCTTGCCGCAACGCTCTTCGATGACGACGCCAACCTGATTCGAATCGATATGTCCGAGTACATGGAAAAGCACACGGTGGCCCGGCTGATTGGGGCCCCGCCAGGCTATATCGGCTACGAAGAAGGTGGGCAATTGACTGAGGCCGTCCGGCGGCGTCCTTTCTCCGTCATCTTATTCGACGAGATCGAAAAAGCCCATCACGACGTCTTCAATGTCTTGCTCCAAGTGTTGGACGACGGACGATTGACGGATTCTCAGGGTCGGACCGTCGATTTCAAGAACACGGTTTTGATCATGACGTCAAACATCGGCAGCCCGCAGATTCTTGAGGCGCAGCAACGACGCGCCTCCTATGACGAGGTCTGTTCTCTCGTGATGGCGGAATTGCGGGAGCACTTCCGTCCGGAATTCTTGAACCGCGTCGACGAGACGGTGGTATTCCATGCTCTGGAGACGGAGCAGCTCACGAAGATCGTGGAGATTCAACTCGAGCGGTTGCGGGCACGTTTGACAGAACGACGAATCTCTTTGTCCGTGACGCCGGCGGCCTTACGGCATCTGGGTGAACGCGGCTACGATCCGGTCTATGGGGCGAGACCACTAAAGCGATTGATCCAACAGGAAATTGAAACGCCGATGGCGCGTCAATTGGTCAAGGGTGAATTGCGCGATGGCGATACGGCGACCGTGGAACTGAAAGACCAGCATATTGTCATCGTGCCGACGGTCGCGGGGTAGGACGCGTCGCCCTGTTTCAACCGAGGACGACGGATCCGCCCTTCAGATCATGCGTCGTGCCTCTGGCGCGCAGCTTGTCGATTTTCCATTCGACGGAAGACACCTGGATCACGTGGCCTTTGATCGTATGGAACTCCCCTTTCGTGAAGGCCACCACGTCGGGCGATTTCACGTCCAGCTGTAAAACGACGGTTCCCGAAGCCGGATGTGTGAGTAGCAGACTCTTCGGGGTCTTATTCACTTCGTAGGCGCGTCGTTCGTTGATCATCAGAGTGCTATCGACGAGTTTTGCCGTCACTTTTCCGCCTGCATCGAACAAAGCAAAGTTCACGAGTAAGGCCCCCGTCGTCGGTTTCAGTGCCACCTGAATCTGCGGGACGCCCTCGATTTCAATCATGCCGTCGGTGTTGCGGTACAGGTTCGAACCCACTTCTACGTCCATGTGTGGCCTCATTTCAGTACGCTGTGAGTATCATCCATTATGATTTTTTGATACGATTCAGTATCAATGCGACGCAGCCGCCGAGCAGTCCCCCTCCCAGGATGGTTGTGAACAGCTCGACCAATTTGAGTTCCCAGACCGATCCCGGCGCTTGCATGACTTCTCGAATGCCGCCTTGCAGCATGATCACGGCCAGCGCCATGATGGCGCCGACAATGAACCACCAGAGAAAGACTTTCACGGACGACCCCATAGGGGATCCTCAAAACTCCGTCCGACGGTCGAGACTGCGGTATTGAATTGCTTCCGCCACATGCATCGGCTCAATCTTATCAGAGCCCGCGAGATCGGCTATGGTTCTCGCCACACGGACTATGCGCCCATGGGCGCGAGCAGACAATCCGAGTTTGGTTAGTGCTTGTTCTAGGAGTTCTTGAGCCGGAATCCCCAGAACACAATAACGCTTCAGGAGCCGCGGCTTCAACTGAGCATTCGAGTGAATGCCGTCTTGACAATACCGGTGGCGCTGCCGATCACGTGCCGCCAGGACGCGTGATCGAATCGTGGCGGAACTTTCCGGCATAGGACCATGATCGTGCAAGTCTCGCACGGAGACCGGCGGGACCTCAATGTGAATGTCGAGTCGGTCCTGGAGAGGTCCCGACAATTTGGCTCGATAGCGGCGGATTTGGTGTGGGGTGCAAACGCATTCACGCGTGCGATCCCCGTAGTATCCGCAGGGACAGGGATTCATCGCGGCGATCAACATGAATCGCGCAGGGTAGCGGAGTGAGCCGCTGGCCCTGGTCAGGGTCACATGTCCGTCTTCCAATGGTTGCCGCAATCCATCCAGAACAGGGCGGCGAAACTCTGGGGATTCGTCCAGGAACAACACGCCATTGTGTGCCAAGGATACTTCCCCCGGCCGGGGAACTGTTCCGCCTCCGATGAGTCCGGCATCGGAAATACTGTGGTGCGGAGCGCGAAAGGGACGAACCGTCAGCAATGGATGATTGGCCGATAACTGTCCGGATACGCTATGGACGCGGCTCGTTTCGATCGCTTCTTCCGGCTCCATAAGAGGCAGAATTGTCGGGAGACGTTTGGCCAACATGGTCTTACCTGATCCAGGCGGTCCCACCATCAAGAGATTGTGGCCTCCAGCTGCGGCGATTTCCAGGGCGCGCTTCGCATGGTCTTGTCCCTTCACATCACCATAGTCGTCATCCTCCATCGGACGCGTGGTGAAGAACCGGTCCCGGTCTGTGTGAGCCGGGTCCAGCAAAACCGTGCCGTTGAGAAATGCCACGGCTTCGGGAAGCGTATGTAGCGGATAAGCTTTCACATCCTCCACCACGGCCGCTTCTTGGATGTTCTCAGCCGGCAAGAGCAGACTATGGTCGGGCCGGCAAGCAATCCCAATGGATAAGGCACCTGCAATCGCCTTGATGTGTCCGTCCAGCGAGAGTTCACCAACACAGACACGGCCTTGTACATTCTGGGGCGGAATGACTTCTTCCGCGACGAGAATCCCAATGGCAATGGCAAGGTCGAGGCCGGACCCTTCCTTCTTGATTCCCGCGGGAGCAAGGTTCACGGTGATTTTTTTTGCCGGGAAATGGAAGCCCGTATTCTTGAGCGCGGAACGGACTCGGTCGCGGCTCTCCCGCACCGTGGCATCGGGGAGTCCGACGACTGAGAATTGTGGAAGCCCTCCGGCAATATCGACTTCCACGTCGATCAGATGCGCATCGATTCCGACGAGCGCAGCACTCAGAACTTTTGCGAGCATAGGTAACTCCGGTGCAAAATGAAGGGTTGGTGGATTATAGGAACCGTGTCGAATCGTTGCAATCGAAACAATGGAAAATGGCATGAATATGGTTCCATTTTCTCTGTTGACATTACACCAGTCCGAGCGCTGGCACCCACTTCTGCCCTTCTGTATAATCCCTCCCTATGCCTGTCCCGTCCCACTGCTCCGAACGAAGCTACTCGCAGGATGCTGAAAAAGTCAGCCAACAGTGTTCTCGTATCGTTCAGATCCTCAACGCATCCCCAGGGTACGCCTCGGGCCTTCACTCGCTGCAGGCTGCTTGGGACAAGGGGTATCTTGGCGCACCAGGGTTCGGCAGTTGAGACGTCTGACCTTTTTGAGTATCCTGCAGAAGTGTTCTTCTGTTCTGCTACATGTGCAGGCCATCGAAATTCTAGCTTGCCGAGATCGATTTGCCGCAGCATGCTAGAACATGGTGCATCCATCATGATGAGCCCGGCTCCATGCTTATTTGTTGTCTCTTTGCTGGCCTGATCATAGGAGCTGGCAGTCCGGTCTTGGCCCAAATGCCTGGCCGTGGGGCCACCCCATCTGAACCAATTGGAGCATCGATGGCAGTGCTCGCGATGTTGCAAGATGCCGACGTGCTCCCGCCTGAAGGCACGCCCGATGCGAATCGCATCATCAAGTCGGTCATCCAATTTCAATCGGTGTTTCTGAAGAGCGGTGATTCGGACGTGCAAGCATTTCTGAGTCGCGCATTGGCGGAACAGCGGGGCAGCGGGGCAAACGAAGCCGCGTCTCGATTCCGTTCGGCAGGCTGGACGTCAGAGGTGCTTGAGGCACTTCGTGAACAATGGGTCGCCACGGCGATCGATCAGCGAGAGCGGTTGGCGCCCGGCTTTCACCAATTCAACATCAGCCTGGAAGATTTTGATTCATTGATGGACCTTGTTGCGAAAGCACGTACCGCCTTGGAGCAACGGGGACAGAACATGCACCAGGTGTTTGCGCAACGACGGCAAGAGATGCCGGGTGGCACACAATAACTGCAACAGGGAGGACGCAATGGCAACGAAAGCCTATATCCTAATCAAAGTCAAAGCCGGGCGGACGAAAGATGTGCTGCAGGCACTGAAGCGCCTTACTGGCGTCGAACAAGCCCACTCCTGCTTCGGGCGACCGGATATTATTCTGTTCATCAGTGTCGCGGACGAACGAGCCCTCTCGGATGTAGTGATCACAAAGATTCACCAAGTCGAAGGGGTGGAGGAAACAGATACACACATCGTCGCCGATGCCTAGCAGGATGAAAAAACAGTCCGCCAGCAGCACTGACAGTGCCGCGCGAAGCGTGAGACTGGCGAGAAGTGTTCGGCCAGAAGTTCGACGTTCGTGGTACGGAGTTCGGCAAATCTCGAGCTTCGAACCTCGAACCCTCGCCCGTCCCGCTAGTCTCGTGCAGCAATCCTGCTAAAGGAAAGACGAGACGTTGACGGTGGCCCCGCCAAGTTCGGCCGAACGGTAGCAGGCGTCTGCCACCTCGACAGCGCGACATCCATCGCGCCCGGTGATAGGCGGTGGGGTGTTCGTTTCGATGGCATGGACAAAGGCACGGAGTGTGACGAGAATCGTCTGCTGGGGTTGGACAGCCCATTCCAGAGGAGCGGTGTCACCGATGACACCGCTTAATCGCTGGTGAAACCAATCAGCGGCGATCTGACCCTGGATTCCCACCCACTCCGTCCTCGCAACCCTCCCCGCTACAACGCGTGCAATGTCCAGAACGCATCGCATGCCGCTCACGGTCTGTGCCTGCACGATCGCCATCGTGTCCGGTGCTACACTCGGAAGCTGGTCCAACTCGCAGCGAACGGCGACCACCTCCTCGCCAGTAAGAAAAGGCACCAAATCCAAAAGGTGAACTCCAAATTCCAAGAGCGCCCCGCGCTGGCCGGATTTTGGTGACTGAACCTGGGTTCCAGCTTTCGTTTCAATGCGGCTGGTGAAGGTGGCGTACCGTAACCGGCCGATCTCCGGCAAGTGATCTTTCAACAGAAGAATAGTCGAGTCGAAACGCATGGTCTGCGCGGTCATGAGCAACAGGCCTGCCTCTTCTGCTGCCATCACCATCGCTCGTGCTTCGCGGCCTGTCGGCGCTAACGGCTTTTCAATGAGGATCGGCTTCCTCGCCTTCACGGCTTCAAAACAGATCTCAGGAGAGAGCGACGGAGGGGTCACCACCACGACAGCCTCCACCATTGGATCGGCGATCAAGGCGCGATAGTCCCCATAGACAGTAATCTCTGTCGTCGGGAGGGAAGGCAGTCCCTCCCCGATCCGTTTCCGGCAGAGAGCGATAAGGCTTACCCCTGGCAGATCATGCAGGAGATGATGGATATACCGGCTGCCATGCCGACCGGCGCCGATGAGACCTATTCTAAGCGGCATAGTCGTCATACACACAGTGAGGGTGAGAAAACTGTAGTCGCCATCGGACGTTGGGTCAACTAAAACTCGACCCTTGCAGCCGGATTGACAGCCCGACGGCCTACTCCCTATAGTACGATGCACATATCAGCCCTGTCTGAAGAGGGCGAACCCCGCATTGCCTTGATGGAGAAGAGATTGCCGCAATGACATCGACCAACGCTCCTTATGCCTTGGATCAAATCGGCACCGGCACTGCTCGCTTTCCGAGCGGCGTCGCCATTCCCACGCTGACGGATGCCGCCGCCGATCCCTATATCCAGACACGCGTATCGAAGCATGTGCAGGTTGAGTGTATTCAGTTTTGGCCTCAGGAAAAAGGACTCTATCCCGGGCTTGTCTTATTGCATGAAGCGTGGGGACTGACCGCGCAAATCAAGGATCTCGGCGCCAGGCTGGCGTGCGAAGGTTACGGCGTCATCATTCCGAACTTATACGGGCGACTGGGCGGCACGGTGACGGCCAACCTAGAGGTTGCGGATGCGCTCATGGGCAAGCTGAACGAATCGCTCGTCTTGCAAGACATCAATTCCTGCTGTGAATTCTTGAATACGCGCGACCACATTAAACGAAATATCCACGGCGTGGTCGGTTACGGCATGGGTGGATCGTATGCACTCCGGTTCGCCTGTCAACGGAAACGGATTCGAGCCGCGGCCGTCTATTACGGCCGAGTAATGGAGCCTGAAACCGCGATCAAAGATCTGTTCTGTCCGGTGCTCTATCACCAGGCCGGTCAGGACCAGTGGGTGCCCAGTCAGGATGTGGACCGGTTGCGTGCTGCTGCGGCTGAGTATAACAAGCGCGTCGAGATCAGGACCTACCTCCATGCCCCTCATGGGTTTTGTAATGAACAACGCGTGGAGAGCTATCGTGCCGACGCGACGGCAGAGGCTTGGGAGTCAACTGCCGCGTTTCTTAAGACCTGCTTCCAAGGCATCTAGCCAGATTTCCCAACGCAATGTGTCAGCAGTCAACGCTTGAGGGTGTGGGCGGAACCACGGTAGAGTGCTGCGATGCGCAATCACAGCCTAGTGACTCGACCAGCCCAATCACGATTCGGTCTCGCCCTTGCGATGGTAGTCGTCGTCTCTGTATTCGGGGTCTGGCTCAATGCCAAGGCAGACGAAACCCTTCCTAGCTCCACACCCGATTTTCCATCAGTTATTCGTGCCCATTCTGATCAACTGGCCAAGGTTGAGTCCGACAAGGGAGCCAGCAACCTATTTGTGTCGGCAATCGGTCCCGCACTCGAGATGGGCGATGTGGCCCGGACATTGGGGGCCAACCCCTTGCCGGCCAAGCTCGCGAAAGAACTCTTGGTGCCGGATCTGACGGCCGCAGTTCTTCGATTGATGGGCAGTCTGGCCGCCTGGCACCTCGCCTCCACTGTGAGGCAGGCTGTGAGAGATCAGCAACTCCCGGCGGTGGCCGAACGACTATTCGGGTCTCCGCAAGCCAGGGCATGGCTCGATCAACAAGGAACTGCGCCCTGGCATGAATCACTGAATCTACTCAATGAGGTAGTCGCCTCCCCAGAATGGGCCAAGGGAAATCAGGAAAAATCTGCACCGAGCCTGTTGGTAGCGATCTTGGAGCGAGCTACCCGCCTGGAACTAGACGCCATGCAGGCCGGCTACCAGGAATGGGACCGGATACGGAATTGGAAGGATCGGGTGCGTGGGCTCCGCGGACAGGCTCGGCTGTGCGGGACCTGGCAGTGGATTGTTCATAACCATCAACAGCACCACCAAGAACTGAAACTTTCATTACTCTTTCCACCAACAGGAAATACGCAGGCCACACTGCCGGGACTCGTGGAAACGATCGTGTTGGGCGAGAACGTCTATTTACGGTGGGAATTCGATGGTCGGGTCCAAGAAGATAGTTTACAATTCAGCAAAGAAGACCAACGCCTCGAAGGGACCTTCGTGAATTCCCAAGGAGGTTGGGGATCGATCAGCGGAAAGAAAACTGCTGGCTGCGCGCCCTAGCCCCCAGCGACACAGACAGCGGCGCGTGAAGCGCGGAATTGACGAGCAGGGCTCGATCTGAAGTTCGAAGCGCAGGGTTCGAACTTCCGAAAACCTCGAAATTCTGACCTCGAACCTTCGCCTATCCTGCCAGTCTCGCATAGCGATTGTGCTAGGGAGTAAAGCTCGTGGTGCGAGGGAGCGCGTCCCGCCAGACTCCCCAACCTAAGAGAATCCAGCCTGCCAAGAACGCCAACCCACCGATCGGGGTCACAGCCCCCATCCACCGGATGCCCGCAAGAGACACCAGGTACAGACTGCCTGAAAAGAGAAGAATCCCGACAATAAAGAGCCAGCCGGATTTCGCAAGGCCTTGTCCTGGATAGCGATCAATTGCCCAAGAAACGATACAAAGTCCAAAGGCATGATACATCACGTACCTAGTTGCGGTATCGAACACCTGGAGCATAGGCGCATCCAAAATTTCCTTGAGTGCATGGGCACCAAAGGCGCCGGCGGCAACGCCGCATCCCGCCAATATGCTCCCAAGCATCAGGAACCGCTGAGAGAGTGACCGACCTATCATGGTATCCTCCTAGTTCGTGGTCTGCCGTGTTTATCTGGTTAATTCCGTTGATGTGTTTTTATTTTGTTCATCTGGTTGGTCTCGTTCAACCAACAAGAGAAACCAACGGGTCACATCGAATTTGGATTCTAGCAGAGAGAACTGAGTCTAGATATGCCTCTTGAATGGCCCACTGTTTATTCTCCTTCGCCGAAAACCCCATAGCTTGCTGCGGAGACCTTTATCGTTTCCGGTAAGGTCACGGGCCAGTTCATCAAGGGCTTTGAAGGCATGAGCTAAAACTGTATTGGCATCCATTCTTTTCATGAGCTCACAATAGGCGACTATCAGACCCCTTGCAATTTCCGGGAAGGTAGCATCCAAACGGAGCAAACGTTTCTCCAAGGCCTCCTGTTGAAACGGTAGATTTTCGGCGGGAACGAGCGTTGGTGGATTGCTGGAGAAGCTCAGTGGAACTTCACGGCAGTCGCAAATAGCCAAAGTCCGTGATTCGTCGATCTAAAGGTTAAAACTTCCATGGGTTGGGAGTAGGAGCAGGAGAGATGCAGACGGTTACTCGTGTACACCACCATTTCGGGTAAGCCCCCTCCTCTGAGGAATAGCCACGCATTCCTTTCCCAGACTATCCTGCGCATAACATGATGGCCCAGGGAAAACAACAGACCTGGGAGGATAGTCCGAAGTTTACTATTGACTGCGTGTTAGCGAACGTAAACAGGCAGCTTGAAGCAGATGGGTGCGTGCTCGAACGCTTGGAGATTAGGTGTAAGATCATCACCCCTGATCACCTGCGAGCAGGGGACTTTGTGAAAGTCCAATTATGGTTGGAAGGCGAAGAAGTCTTTATTGACATCCGGCTGGCGGAAGTCCGAAGCGTTCACGAGCACTGGGTCGCGGTGGAAATGATCCAGGTGAGCCCAAATGACCGGATGAGACTGAAACGATTTATCGATGCCCCCGCAGCCACGCACATCGAAGAACCTGCTCTCCTCGACCATCTTCTCATTCGGGCCAAGGAGCCTGTCCGGGTAGAATCAATTACACTGTAGGTCGGTCAATCAAATCGCTCGCGGCCACGGCAAAGCAATCGGACGCAACCTGTGTTCAAGGAAGTCAGCCTGCTCGGCAGCTTGGACCACTTAAAAAAGCGGTCATGGCCAAGCGGAACAACGGGAGCGCAGCAGGAACACGCTTCCCAGTCCTGTACGGAGTGTCCACCTCACGAACCTTTCAAGACAGCCGCCGCCTTATTCGTGATCGGTTTTCCTTGCTACCTCCTCGTCCGGCCAACCTGTCTAGGGCGATTTTCCATTCTTGGGAGGTTGCGTTACTTCAGTATCATGTCACTCCTTACCGTTCACCGCTGTCCATAATTCATGTACTATTCGTTGCTCGAACCCAAGCCATGTTGCTTTGTTGAGCAAATCCTTCAAATATTTAATATCGGCATCCTTCAGAGGCTTGGGGCGTGATGTGGTAGGAAGCAATTCGCTTATGGCAACACGCTCCCGCGGCGAAGGTCGCACGAATTGTGAGCCGTCAAGGACCTGCACTTGTCGTGCTGCCTGGCTCCTCTGTGGCAATTGCATTTGGATACGTAACGCATCTACAGCATGCAAGACCGCTATCGCAGGAGTAGATATAGTGGTTGCCAAGAGAAGGAAAATCGAAACCCTAATGTGTGTCATACATGTTCTGGTTATATGTCCTTTGCTTGCACAAGCACTTGCGGGAGGCCGTGAGCTTGCTGAAAGGCATGGAGAGAAGTGTAGCAGTTGGTGGGGATGGAGGGGCTTGAACCCTCACGTCGGTTGCCCGACTCAGGATTTTAAGTCCTGTGCGTATGCCAATTTCGCCACATCCCCTCTCATCTTCAGCTGGCTACGATGTGGGATAATCCCACGAAGGAGAGGAGAGCCGCAAGCCTGAAGGGCAGAGTCGTCCCTTGCGTCTAAAAACAATCTGCCACTCCGGCACTGGAGGATAAGTGACGGAACTCTATCATCGGAGGCCAGCAGGCCGTGGCAATCGACTTTGGTATTCTGGAATTTCGATGGCCCACACGTGAGGAGTACAGACTTCTCAGCCACCCTACCCGTGCGTGCCTTCTCTTGCTGCGGACATTGTCAGCATTCTGCAAGGTCGGTCAAGGTCAGCGTCGTATGCGCAAACAACCTGGCAACAAGCTGTTCGCGCACAGGTCTGATCGCTGAGCAAGTCGATCCAACTACACCGCTTCGATCCGGAGTTTCTGATCGTCCTTGCGGATGAGAAACTTACTGCGATCCATTACTTCTTTCACGCCGGATTGGACCGTCCGACTCCATCGAGTCGCTTGCAATTGGGCCTTTTTCGTATAGCGACCGACATCACGCCGGGTTTCTGCCCCCGTTTGCGGCGCGAAGAGGAATCCAATCCCCGCTCCAATCACCGCCCCACCTGCCACCAACGCTGCGGCCTTCGCTGCCTGGCTTCCCTTTTCTGACATCGTGAACCTCCTTGACACGGTTAACTCATGAATGTGATTGCCGGCACCCTGCATGCTCATGTTCTACTATCATCAGCAGTAAGCGTGCCAGACGCGAAATCGCGATAATCTCCCATGATTCATCGCAGTCCTGTTCTCACGATTAAAACCGATCATTATTTAGTTGTGTATTCCTCACAGGTCACGACACATGCGTGACAGAAAACCAACATACGAAAGTGATAGGCATCTCAAACTGCCTCTGAGCACGGATCAGAATTGATTTTCCGTGGGGCGTTCACATCCTTGCAATGGTTGAGACCCTCACCTATTATTCTCCAATACGCCACATGAGGTATTAATGACTTGGTTGCACGCGATCCCCTACCCCAATATCAGCCCGGTTTTCCTTGAGTTGGGGCCACTGCAGTTTCGCTGGTATGGTCTGATGTATCTGATCGGACTGGCGGGCGCCTATTTCCTGATCAAGCGGCGAGTGGAGTCGAGGGGCCTCTCCATGACCAGGGACCAGGTGTACAATATGGTCGTGTGGGCTGCGTTCGGGGTATTTATCGGAGGACGGCTAGGCTATACGCTCTTCTACAATTTTTCCTACTATGTGCAGCATCCGGCCAATATCCTGGCGGTCTGGGAAGGGGGTATGTCCTTCCACGGCGGCCTGCTCGGCGTCATCGTTGCCTTATTTTGGTTCAGCCAACGGCAGGGTATTCCCGCCTACCAGATTGCAGACTTGGCAGCTGCCGCCACGCCGATCGGGCTAGGATTTGGGCGACTCGGCAATTTCATCAATGGGGAATTGTATGGCCGAGCCACCGATGTCGACTGGTGTATGGTGTTTCCAAACGGGGGGCCTGCCTGCCGCCATCCCTCACAGCTTTATGAGGCAGGTCTTGAGGGTGTTTTCTTGTTCACCCTGTTATGGGTCGTTGCGAAGACCATACCGCCGCCCGGCACCGTCTTCTGGAGTTTTATCACCGGCTATGGAGTCTGCAGGATGATCGTAGAATTCGTTCGCGAACCGGATGCCCAGCTTGGTTTTATCTTCGGATCCTTTTCCATGGGCCAACTCCTCTCATTCCCCATGGTCGTGGTGGGAGTCATCATGCTCGCCATCGGCTATCAGCGGCGGGCCTTGATGCAGGCTAAATCATAGGAGGTTGAGGAAAAACGAAGTTGGCACGCGAGAGTTTCGATGATCTGCATCTGTGGCACAACGGGAGAACAGTCCTTGCAGGATGCTCAAAAAGGCCGTCCAGCAAGGCCGCAGCGAGCGAAGAGGCGAGGCGTACGCTTCGGTACGTTGAGCCTCTGAGCGACGCGAGAACGAAGCTGGCGGACTTTTTCAGCATCCTGTTAGTATGGCATCTCCTCGTCATCTAACCCGACATGGTGTCCGAGTTCATGGACTACCGTGTCGCGGACTTCGTGAATGACTTCTGCCTTCGTCCGGCAGAGACGTAAGATGGGGCCTCGATAGAGGGTGATACGGGCGGGCAGCTCACCAGCAGGCTGGAAGAACGAAGTCTGGTCTATCGGGACACCTTGATACAGACCCAGCAGCTCGTCTTCTGATTCCAACTCGAGATCCTGCAGAACATCGGCCGAAGGTTCCTCCTCGACCACAATGGAGACCTCATCGGCGAGCGTCGCGAAACGGGCCGGCAGTCCGGCGAGTGCCTCTTGTATCCACGCATCGAATTCTTCCGGCGAGACAGTCATTGGACGTTTAGATCGTGGCATCGCATTAGTCCTTCGCGATGTCTATTCAAGCTTGGCGTCCAAATACGATATCGGACTCGCGCAAGTCACGAGAAACCATTTCCCAATTAAACTCATGAGTCAGTCGTTCATAGGTCGCATCCTACTAGACGTCAACGACGACACCTGGCCGCAAAAAGACGAACTGAAACGAGAGAGACGGCAATCCTAATGCGCTCGAGACGGCTCGTGAATAACACTCCGCTTGGGATCGGTAGCGATCCGCTCTGGGCTGTACATCCTCAGCCGCCACATCATCCGTCTTATAGTCGGCAATCCAGATCCGGTCGTCAAGCCGGTAAATCAGGTCAATCACCCCTTCCATTATCTGCCCCTCTCCCAAGGGCATGACGAAGGGGACCTCTCGCCCGAGCACTGTCGCACGTTGCAGTCTTCTATAGGGCTCGGAGGAGAGGAAGCCTTCTAGGACCGCAGTGAGATCATTCGTGACATCGGCCATCAAATGATCCTGTGCCACATAACGCCGACAGGCCTGCTCGATAACCGTGCAGATCTCCGTGCGAGGCCTGGTGAAGTCCCACTGTTCGAGTACCGCATGGGCGCAGACTCCGATTAGCCGAGCCAGATCGGCGTCACGCCCTGTGGCAGTGCGCGGGAGAACGGCCTCGGGCCTGCCTCCATCGAGGCTCGAAGGAGTCAGCCGTCGCGGCGTCATTCGACGCTCCTCCCACTCGACCTGCCGCGCGTGACGGCGAATGAGAATGGGGCCGAGAGCCGGTGCAGGGGCCATGGTGGACAAGGGCTCCTGCCTGCGCCGTCTCGCTGCTACCGTGGCTGGCGTGATGACACGCATGAGCCTGCTTGTTCCGATGCAGATCTGTTCAGCCGTCGAAGAGGTCGCCTCGTCTGCAATCGCTTCTCCGAGCAGAGAGAGGACGGTGTCATGTCCCGGTTTGGTGGTCTGCCCGCCGGATAGGATCAGTAGATCGCGCGCCCTGGTCATCCCGACATACAGGAGTCGCCG
Organism: Nitrospiraceae bacterium; assembly: GCA_036004925.1. GTDB lineage: Bacteria > Nitrospirota > Nitrospiria > Nitrospirales > Nitrospiraceae > Palsa-1315. Next base: position 24,988 of record DASYRC010000074.1, read on the forward strand.
CTGTTCCGCTTCTTCCCGCGCTGCCATCTTCATGTCCACGAGCATGGCTCCGAGATTCGAGCGGCCTCCCATCCTCAAGCTATAACATCGGCTTGACCAATCATGATGGATGGACGGCCCCTTGCGAGGAATCCTGTACCCCTGGTGCAGGCCGGGAAGAATCACCACAGGAAATTCCAATCCTTTGGCTTTATGGATGGTCAGCACGCGGACGGCATCCAGTGATTCCTCAGCCAGGGCGCTTTCTGCCTCATCCGGCTGTTCCAACACCCTGGTCATCATCAGGTCGACGAACCCCGTCAAGGTGAGATGGGGCCGATCGGCCAGTGCTTCGGCCATCTCCCTGATCTTCCGCAGATTAGCCATGGCTTGCTCGCCATGGAGCGATGCGGCGGCCAATTCCAGGACGGGTACTCTATCGAAGATCAGATCGATGGCGTCAGGCACAGGTCGCAAGGGAGCGAACTGATGCAGTTCGGCCAGGCGCTCATAGAGCCGCCTCACCATTCCTGCCTGTGGATGGTTCCAGGCAGCCAACCATTCCCGCTGCCGGTAGTCCAACCCCTCCTTCTGTCGGAGGGCCAGTAGATCCCGATCCGTCATGCCGCCCAAGGGTGAGCGCAAGATTCCGACCAGCGCAATCATATCGTGCGGGTTGTCGATGACCCGGAGGAGGTTGACCAAATCGATTATTTCCTGCCGCCGATAAAAATGCTTTTCCCCGTCTGTAATATAGGCGATGTCGTAGCGGCGAAGTGCGTCGAGATAGATCTGGGCCTGGGTCAACTTTCTGAAAATCAAGGCAACGTGGCCCGGCTGGAGTGGACCTTCGCGTCGATCACGATCCGTGACCTTCGTGCCGGCAAGGAGTTCCTCCTTCAGCCAGCGCGCCAGCGCTTCCGCCTCCGCTCGAGTCGCAGCCTGCACATCGAACTCCTCGTCGTCGTCCTCCCCCGGCGTGACGAGCCGAAGCTGCGCCCCGAACACTGAAACTTCCGGTTTGCGTTGAGGCCTGGCTGTCAGCCGTTCATTAGCCGGCTGAATATGTTCTGCCGGTTGGAAGAGTCGGTCAAAGACATTGTTGACGACGTCGAGCACGGCCCTGTCGCTGCGAAAGTTCGTCACGAGGGAATAGACGCCTCCCCCACCCGCTCGAATTTTCTCCACCACTCGCTCGAAGGCTTCAATATCGGCTCGGCGGAAGGCATAGATCGATTGCTTGGGATCCCCCACGATAAACAATTTTCCAGGCTCCAAGTCCACGTCATGCCACTCGGTCTGATGGCTGCCCGCCCGTTCACCGAGGTAGAGGATAATTTCGTACTGCACCGGATCAGTGTCCTGAAACTCATCGACCAGGATCGCCCGATAGGTTTGTTTGATCCGAGCGCGGACGGCCGGATGGTCGCGCAAGAGGGTCTTGGCCCGCGCCAACAACCCATCGAATGCGATCCACCCGGAGATAAGAAAGTCATGACGAACCTGATTGAGGAAGGGTCGTACGAGTGTCACCACCTCTTGAAAGTATGACTGGTCGACCGCGAGGAGTTGTTGGGCGAGCCCAATAATGGAGGCAGCCTCTTGGAACGCAGCCACATCCCATCCGGTAGGCGCCTTTCCCAAGTCCTTCTCCAGGACGCCCCGTTGATCATGAAGCAAGTGCGCGAGCCCCGGTGGCCCTTTCTCTAACAAGAGTGTCAGCGACTGCACCGCGGCGGCGAGCATCTGTTCTGCCTTACGCCGTTTCGGTCGATCCTGCACGGCAAGGAGAGTGGCGGCGCGGTCATGCGTGGCCGCGACCCAGTCACGCAAGGCGCCATCCAGTGAAAGGGATCGGCACTGCCGTTCCAATTCATCGAGGTCCACCAGATCTCCGGCGAGGGCTGCGGTAATCTGCTGGAGATCGTCGAGGGTGGTCCCGGCCAGAACTCGTCGCCATCGATCATGCTGTAGTCCGGCTGCTCCAAGCTCATCATCCAGCCAACGATCCCAAGAGGAATGAAACAATTCCTTGAAACGTGACCCGTCATCCTCTTGAAATAATGGATCAAGCTCTGACTCCAATGGATGGAGCCGCAAGAGATGCGCAGCAAAACTATGCAAGGTGCCAATCTGGGCCTTTTCCATCTGTTCAAGCGCCATCCTAGCCCGTTCGCCTACCTGTTCAGCTGAGAGATGGTACCGGGCCCGGAAGATGGCAATCATGTCATCGCCCTGCTTGGTCAGGCGAAGGAGCTGCAACCGGAGCCGTTGCTTCATTTCAGTTGTGGCTTTATTAGTGAAGGTGAGAGCCACGATCTCCGTAATAGCCAACGGATTCGGCTCTCTCAGCAGGAGGTTGAGGATACGATTGACGAGGATCGTGGTCTTGCCGGTCCCGGCTCCCGCGACCACCACGACATTGCGGTCCCAGGTGGTTTCCGCCAAAATCCGATCCTGAGAGTCTGCAAGTGTCAGTAAGTCACTCATTGCTTACCTTTTGTTTTCTCAACTTGCGTAAGACTCGGGCCTGGGGCGAACGATAAGACCGCCACCAGGCCATAGCGTCGTGGCGCCGGCAGGCGGCCGAAAATTCGCAGTAGTCGCAATAGCCATCGGGAAGAATAAAAAATTCTCTGCGCCCGATACCTTGGATCAATGTGGAAAGCGTCTGTCGGATCATGTCACCGGTGTGGCCGGTCCAGAGACCCGCGTCAAACGTTGAGCGAGAGATAGGCGGCTTCCAATGTGGAGCGAGGAAGAGCAATTGGACATCGGTTGCTGCAGGCAGCGACGGCAGCGTCATGCGAGCATAGAGCGGTGGTTGCAGCCGAAATCCGCGTACGGCCGACAAAGCCAGGTTGCGGTCCACGGCGGTGATCTCATTCCCCTGCTTAAATTTATAATCCACGATACGGAGCGCCGGAGGCTCGGCGCGATAATCGACACGATCCAAGGTGCCATGAGTCTTCAGAGAAACTGATGACGCATCGGGCTCCAGCGGGACGATGCCTTGGACTGCAACCTCAAACGCAACAGGACGGAATCCGGTCGCCCGATACTCCGCTTGGTCCAAAGAGACGGTAGTCGCGACCAACTCTATCACCTGTTCACGAGCCAAGGTCCAAAGCAGGCTGTGCCCCGTCCCCTGGCTTGCAGCATAGGCGGCAAATGTATCGGTCACTGCCGCTAGCACCGTGGATTGCACCATGGCCTCGATCAGCGAGTCATCCGGCCACTTGAGCAGCACCAACCGTTCGTAGCTCACACGCAGCGATTCATGAACAAGGGTTCCGAGCGTTAAGGGAGGCAGGTGGTCATGCTGGAGCCGTCGCACAGGGTTCAACCGAAGAACTTTTTCTGCAAAATACTTAAAGGGACAGGTCGCATATCGCTCCAATGCTGTTGGCGAAAAGCTCCGTTCCATTGCCGTCGGTTCCTGTGCGCCGACCATACCGTCGAACGGACCAAGTTCGGGGGATTCTCGTTCGATGGTTTTCAGGGTGGCGAGGCCCTGTTCAAAGAGGCGCCGGTCCCGTCCCATCGCATCGAGTATGGGTAGCGCATTGTGGCCCTGCAACAGGCAGCCCAAGACCAATTCTTTGGCCGGTAACAGGGCTTGGATCGACGGCTGTTCACTGACCCGCAGGGTCAACCGCCTAGGAACCGTCTCTTCGGCCTGCCTGACGAATCGTGGATCGCGCATCGCCATACCAACGAAGCCGGACGGCGCCATGACGCGCCCTGATTCGTCGGCCCGTTGGTACGACAGATACAGACGATTGGTCGCCGAGCGGCTGAGGAGTTCAAACAATAGCAATTCCTCTTCATGCCCGGCCAATTTCTCATCGATCTTGTAGCCCAGGGTTGCTTCCAGCACGACCCGTTGACGGTCACGAAGAAATGGATCTTCACGGACGTACCGGGGGAAGAGTTTTTCGTTCATGCCGAGAATAAAGAGCGCACGAACCGTCCGGCCGCGGGCGGTCATAGCATCCAGCACCTGAACACCCTGATGCCGGTTCGCCTCAATGGGTATGCTAGTCTCGTCCAATGCCCGCCGGAACATTTCGACCCATTCCTCCCATGAGAGCCCCACTCCCAGCGAATCCAGCTGCTCCAGGCGGGCCAGCGCGGATCGGATCAGTGAGCCAACCTTGGTGAGATCGACAGGTTCGGGAAGTTCCGTCGAAGTAGCGGCGAGTAGGTCAGGCACGTGAACATGCGAATTCATCAGCGTGAGAAATGCGTCTGTCAGTGTCCCGATCGATCCTTGCGCAGGCAGGGCCTGGCAATCGTGAATCAGCTGCGAAACGAGCTCCCACAAGTATGTCAGCTGAGAGGTTTCGCACGTCCCGACCAATGTCTGATTATCTTCGTCAGGCTCCGCTTCCGCATCGCGAATAATCGACGAACTGGCCGGCTCTGCCAGACGCCTCCATTCCGCTTCTCCATGAGTAATCCCCAAGGTGTAGACGAGGGAGCGCCAGATATCTGGTCGGAGATCGGCTCTGGTGGAGCCGGCGCTCTGGTTGTGATAGAAGGGCGACGTGACCACATCCAACATGGCCGCACGGTCGAAGTCATTCAGCGGGAGCGATGCGAGGCGCAAGAGGGTTTTGACGAGGGGTTCTCGCGACAGCGGCCGCCCGGCCGTTGACGTAAAGGGCACGAGATGATGATCGAATACCGATTGGAGCCCAGCCTGGTAGGGCTCCAACGTGCGAGCCACAACTCCAATCTCGTCGAAACGGTAGCCGTTCACCTCGACCAAGGTCAGGATTTCACGACAGACCGCCGCCAATTCCTCCTCGACCCCGATCACGTTTATGACGGAGAGTTCGACCAGCTCTGTTGTTGTAGTTCGGTTCTCTTCCCTACTCCGATCCTCATGGGTGTCTGCCAGCGGGAGAAGATGACGCTCAAAAAACTGGCGAGCGAAGAGAACGGCCTGGCGGTCCTGCAAAGGAAAGTACAACGTGGTCGGGGCAATGCGGACCACCGATTCGAAGAACGAGAGTTGGACCTGCGAGAGGTCGTAGAACCCATAGTAGAACAGGCGTTGCAGTCCATTGAGGAACGAGGAGGCTGAGAGATCCCGACCGAGTGAGGCAGCCAGGTCATCCGAAGAACCGACCTCGAGCGACCGGCCGGCTTCTATGATGGCCGCATGGAGGGTGAAGATGGATCGGAGCCAGGTTTGGTCATCCTCTTCGAACACCCCTTCCGTGAGAGCCTTCAATGCCGTTGTTGGCGGGACCACCGCCTCTTTCAAATCGCGTACCGTCGCCCACAGGCCTTTCCAGGTCCCTGGTGAGGCAGGCAACCGTGCAAGGGGTTCGAGCCCTGGAAGTTTGCGCCGAATTATCTGGCGCACCAATTGTTCGAAGAAGAAATCGTCTACCAGTTCCAGGGTCGGTCTAGGACCGGCATCAGAGGCCGCAGCGAGATCATCACGCAGACGGAGAGCCAGTTGGTGGAACGTCAGAAAATGGATATTGAGGAAGACGCGAGGCTCGTGACAGATGAGTAACTGTTTCAGCTGCTCGACTAGGGAGGCCGAGGGGACTATGACGGCCAGCGGGGCAAAGGGATCGCCGGTCTTACAGGACTGAATGTCCTCGACCAGGGCACGATCAAGAACTGGGTGAAAGGGCCCTGTGACGATGCGGAGCATCTAGTATCGAACGTTGAATGCTAAATGTTGAATCTTGAATGTCGGACCAACGCTAATTCATCATTGAACAGTTAACACTCCTTGTGCTATCCGGTTTCAGGCCCCAACAGCTCGCCGTTGCAATCCACACAGCACCAGTCGCCATCGATGAATCCCATCGGGTCGCCGCACATGGGGCACTCGGGCGGAGGTCCCTTGTCGATGACGGGGAGTTCAGGTAGTTCAAAATCGTCGTCGATCATGGAGCGTTCATTCCCTACTCGCGCGGTTTCATTTTGAGCAACAAAGCCTTCTCGGCACTCTCCCGACTCGGCACGCCGACGAAGGTCAGCCGCCCATCGATAATGGTGGCCGGCACCGCCCTGACCGAATGCCGATCGGCGAGGCTCCGTCCATCCTCTGTGGTGATATCCACCTCGCGATAGCTGAAGCTATATTTCACCCGCAACTGCTTCCACAGGCTCTTCGCCGATGGACAGGCCCCGCAGCTCGGCGAGACTAATAGCAAAATGTTCGGCACCAACTTCCTCCAACTGCTTCGCGATCTTAACACCGGGGCGAATGGGGCGGCAAGCGAAGGGGACGGCGCTGGCCTTGCAAACTAACCGCCACCATGCTAGCGTGCCAAGGCTATAGAGCTCAGGAAATCGTCTCCTTTTCGTACAATCTCGTGCGTAGGGGAACAGTATCAAATTCATATCGACGTCACGGACGTCGCTCGACTTGAGAATAAGGGGGCCAGTCCCCCTCGCCTGCGGCAGCAGGTGCTCTGCAAGTCTTGAGGGGAGGTGAAGGCATGGGAGTGGTTTCGATCAAGGAATTGTTAGAAGCAGGTGTCCATTTCGGGCACCAGACGAATCGGTGGAACCCGAAGATGAAGAAGTTCCTCTTCGGAGAACGCAACGGCATCTACATCATCGATCTTCAGCAAACACTGGCTCGGATGGAGCAAGCCTATGCTTTCGTCCGCGACATTGTTGCCGCCGGCCAATCAGTCCTATTTGTCGGCACCAAGCGGCAAGCCGCTGAAATCCTTCAAGAAGAGGCTTTGCGCGCCAACATGTTCTTCGTCAACCAACGCTGGCTCGGCGGTATGCTGACGAACTTTCAAACCATCCGGAAGAGCATCGATAAAATGAAAAAGCTGGCGGCCAAGCTGGCAGACCCCAGCCAATACGGGCTGAAGAAAAAAGAAATCATGAAGATGCAGAAAGAGATCGTCAAGCTCCAGAAGTATCTGAGCGGCATCAAGGACATGCGCGGCGTTCCAGGAGCCGTGTTCGTACTCGATACACGCATCGAGCACATTGCCGTGCAGGAAGCGAACCGGTTGGAGATCCCCGTGATCGCGATCCTGGACTCAAACTGCGATCCAGACCATGTAACCTACCCGATCCCTGGAAACGACGACGCCATTCGCTCCATCAAGCTCATCACGTCTCGCATTGCCGACGCCTGCATTGAAGGCGCCCAATTGCGCACACAGCGCGAAGAAGCGGATTTCAAACCTGTTCCTGCAATGGGAGACAAGGCCGCGGCCGTCAGCTTTGCGAGCGCACCGGCTTCATAACGCCCGGCATTGCATGCATCCACGACTACACTCACTGTTTACCGAGAAGGACCGTCACGTATGGCTGGATCAAGTCACCTTGTCAAAGAACTGAGAGAGAAAACCGGCGCCGGCATCCTCGATTGCCAGAAAGCGCTCACCGAGAATAGCAACGATATTGCGAAGGCCATCGATTACCTGCGCCAAAAAGGCTTTGCCGCCGCACTCAAAAAATCTGGCCGCGAGACCAACCAAGGTCTCGTACACGCCTACATCCATATGGGCGGGAAAATCGGTGTGCTCATCGAGGTCAACTGTGAAACCGACTTCGTCGCTCGGAACGAAGAGTTTAAGACGTTCGTCAATGACCTGGCCCTCCAGGTCGCTGCCGGGAAACCCTCCTACGTCAAACGGGATGACATTCCCGCTTCGCTCATCGAGAAAGAACGATCGATTTATGAGGGGCAGGCCAAAGAAATGGGCAAGCCCACTTCCGCATGGCCGAAGATCGTCGAAGGTAAATTGGAAAAGTTCTTCCAGGAGAGCTGTCTCATCGAGCAGTCCTTCGTCAAAGACCCCGCCGTCACAATTAAAGACCTCCTCGCACTGAAGATTGCCAAAATCGGCGAGAACATGAACATCCGCCGCTTCACCCGGTACCAATTAGGCGAAGTATGAGCTCTGCCAACTATCGGCGCATCCTCCTCAAAGTGAGCGGAGAGATGTTGGCCGGTGAGCAGGGCTACGGCATCCAGCCCTCCATCCTTGAAGGCCTCGCCTCGGAAATCGCCTCCGTCGTGGCTCTCGACATCGAAGTCGCCGTGGTCATCGGCGGCGGCAATATCTTCCGTGGTATAGCCGCCAGCGCGTCTGGCATGGAGCGCGCCTCTGCCGACTACATGGGGATGCTCGCGACCGTACTCAATGCCTTGGCCCTGCAAAACGCGCTCGAGCGCACCGGCATTATGACACGAGTCCAGTCCGCGATCGAAATGCGCCAGCTGGCAGAGGGGTATATCCGCCGACGAGCCATTCGCCATCTTGAGAAAAAACGGGTGGTCATCTTCGCCGGCGGCACGGGGAATCCCTACTTCTCTACCGATACCGCGGCGGCTCTCAGGGCGATGGAGATCGGGGCCCAGGTCATCATGAAAGGGACCAAGGTCGACGGCATCTACGACGCCGATCCCGTGAAGAACCTCTCTGCCAAGAAATATCAGACAATCTCCTTTCTTTCGATTTTGAATCAGGATTTGAAAGTAATGGATGCCACGGCCATCAGCCTCTGCATGGATAACAACCTCCCGCTCATCGTGTTCAATCTGAAGGAACCAGGCAACTTCAAACGCGTTGCCACAGGCGAAGCGATTGGAACCATTGTCACCCCCGATCGCCGCTAACTTTCCGGGGAGTCTCTCATGTCTAACCCTGCCGCCATACGCCAAAAGGCTATGGAAAAGATGGAGTCCGCACTGGAGCATCTCAAGCGTGATTTGGCCGGCCTACGGACAGGGCGAGCATCGGTTGCCCTCTTCGACGGCGTTCGAGTCGACTACTATGGCACAATGACCCCTCTAAAGCAGGTGGCCAATATTTCGACCCCGGAGGCCCGCCTCATCACGATCCAGCCATGGGAGCCGAGTCTGATCAAGGAAATCGAAAAATCCCTGGCCGGATCGGGCCTCGGCATCACACCGTCGAACGACGGAAAGGTCATTCGCGTTCCCCTTCCCCCGCTCACCGAAGAACGGCGTAAAGAACTCAGCAAGATCTGTAAAAAACACGGCGAAGATACGAAAGTCGTTGTGCGCGGGTTTCGTCGAGATGCCAACGAAGAGTTGAAGAAACTGCAAAAGGATGCCAAGTTAACTGAAGACGAGCTACGAAAAGGCGAAGCCGACACCCAGAAACTGACCGACCAGTACATTCAAAAAATCGACGACGTGATAAAGAAAAAAGAACAAGAAATTATGGAAGTGTGACCTCAATTTCGACCTTGCTACCCACCTACGCCACCGTCAATCTCGCGGCACTTGCCCATAATCTTTCTCGTATCAAGCGATACCTATCCCCCGGCTGTGAGGTCATGGCAGTCGTCAAGGCCAATGCGTACGGGCATGGAGCTGTGGAGATCGCTCAGGCACTTGCTCGCCAGGACATTGGGCGGTTAGCCGTGGCCTCGCTCGACGAAGGTATTGCACTCCGCCAAGCCGGTCTCTCAGGGCCTATCGTAGTTCTGGGAGCGCTCTTTGAGGAACAGGTGTCCGACTTGGTCGCTCACCGGTTGACGTCGGTCATCAGCGATAGGCGTATCCTTCCCGCCTTGGCCAAGGCCGCTCACTCACTCCCGGCCCCTTACCCGATTCACCTCAAGGTCGAAACCGGGATGGGGCGGTTGGGTTTTTCTCCGGAAGAGCTGTTCTCCCTCCTCGACAATCCTATCTTGCGAAGTCCACTCCAGGTCGAAGGCTTGATGACTCATCTTGCGGACGCAGACGGAGCAGACAGTGCCTCCACGGAACGACAACTTGGCGCATTTCGTACCATCCTGGAACAGATCCGACAACGTGGTCTCACCCTCCCGTTGATCCATACGGCAAACAGTGCCGCCATCGTCAGGTTTCCCGAAGCGCACTTTTCACTCGTGCGCCCCGGCATCATGCTCTACGGGTACCACACCTTGCCGGCCACAGTCCCCGCATCTGATCTCAGACCCGTTCTCTCACTTCAAACCAGGATCGTCCAGCTGCGGACAATTCCACGAGGGGGAACAGTCAGCTACAACGGGACATTTGTCGCGGCACGACCCACGCGTATCGCGGTGCTGCCGATCGGGTATGCCGACGGCTATAGTCGACGGCTCTCCCATTGTGGATCGGTCTTGATTCAGGGACGTCGCGCCCCGATCGTCGGTTTGGTGTGCATGGATATGATCATGGTGGATGTCACCGACCTCGCACCGGTACAAGTCGGGGAGATCGTCACGCTAATCGGTCACCAGGGGCAGGAATCGATCTGGGCTGATGAAGTGGCCGACTGGATCGGCACCATCCCTTATGAAGTCCTCTGCGGGATAGGCTCCCGCGTTCCACGCCTTTATGAATCCGCCTAACGCACGACGTATCGCTGCGCGAGACAAGCGGGACCCGCGGGAAAGGCACGATAGGGAGAACAGGGCTTGCGCCTTTTGCCGATCACATTCGCCACGTGCGACTCCTGCGGAAAAAACGGGACAAGTTAGAGGTCCAATCTGTTCCTGTCTTGCCAGTCGCGCAGGTCACGCCTTTCTCGCCCGTCTCGCTAATAGATCACTCGAATCGACGCACTACCGTTATACAGGGTGGTCCTGTAGGTTCCATCGACGGTCGGGTTGCGATTGCCGAGCACCACACGGTCCTCGTAGAGCCCCGCTTGCAACGAGAGATCGACTCCGATCGCTTTGGGTTTTAGCGAGCCCACGCCGAGGTCTCCACATCGCACCAAGCCCAGAAACGAGCCCTGTTCCTTGCACAATAATCCAAGCCCTCCCCCTACGACGTGGAGGTCCGAAGAAGGAATCCCTGGATCATAGGTCAAATCAGGCATTTGAGTTTGCTGGTAGGTATAGCCGCCCCGCAGCGCCACCTCCCAATTCTGGAGCGATTCAAGCACCAGCCACTTGTATTCGGTTCCAAGCATCACCGCATAGGTACTACGCCAATAATGAGGCTGCGCGATCGTCGCCCCGTTCCCCAACGTGACATCGAGATTTCGAACAGACTTCCACCCCACGTAGTCGACGTCCATCTCCAATTTCCATTCCCGTTCCTTCGTTCGAACAGGCCAGATCGCAATCGCTCCTGTAATGATTTGCGGTAAGACCAGTGTGGCTCTGGCATCGGACACTTTGGCTCCATTAGCCAATAATTCGCCGCTCAGGTGCAAGGTTGCTTGACTCCGGTAGACGATACCGATGTTCGCCAGCGGCCTCCCCTCCGCATTGCGCAACGCCGTATACAGCAGGCTGGCGTTGAAACCTGCCGCAGTGTCTTTCCCAAAAAGTTCAGTTTTCACCCCGGCGGCAGGAATCGACTGTTTCTCGGCATGACCTTCGCCCACGAGTCCGGTGAACGTATAGATATCCGCACCCAGCCCTAGAGAGACGTTCTCAATAACCTTGTAGGCAAGGGTAGGCTTGATATCTAGAAGCGGCAGCGTGCTGAAGGTCGTGGCCGATCGGAACGGCCCATCATTCGGCCAGCGAGTCAGCGAGCCAAACGGCACAGTCAAGCCAATTCCGACAGAGAGGTCACCCAGGGCCCTCAACCCGAGATCCTGCAAATTCGCTGTGATATACGTATGCGCCGGAGGGGGCCACGCCGCACTCCCGTTTCGATCGCCCTTTGCTGTCATCCCCGTGGGACTGATGAAACCTGTTGACCCTCCGGAAATCAGTGCTCCTGCCATGAACTGAAGCCCCCGCAACTGCGTCATCCCTGCCGGATTGTAGTGCAGAGCCGAGGGGTCGTCGGCTTGAGCTGCAAAAGCATTGCTCATTGCAGACGCAGCGGTTCCCTGCCCTTGAATACGGGGCACCTGTGCTGAGGCCATCCCAGGTAAGCACGCCAACCACAGCACTATCAAACTCATCCACGGCATCCGCATCCAAAGAACCGATCCAGTCCTGCGACATCGCTTACCCCAGACTCTCGTCGTCCTACTCCTCTTCATCTCACCCGGGCCTGTTCGACATCCCAGCAGACTCCGATGACGGTCGCTCAAAAGGCCGAAACCAATAGTCTGCGACCCGTTGCAGTTCGTCGAGATCGAAGGGCTTCAGCATGTAGGCCTGCGCACCCATGCCGATCGCGCGAACAGCCAACTCTTTAGAGCCGGACGCTGTGACCATCACAATCGGAATCTGATGATCCCATTTTCGAATTTGTCGAAGCACGTCCATCCCATCCATGGAGGGAATGCCAATGTCTAAAATCATGCCTTCGAATGTCTCGGCCCGCACCGCTTCCAACGCTTGGACCCCGTCAACCGCCGACTGGACACGATATCCCATGGCCCGCAAACGATCCTGAAGGAGTTGATGAATATCCGGATCATCTTCGACGACCAGGATGCGGGGCGCTTCAGCCGATGCGCTGACGCGCGGCATCTCTATCGTGGGAAGCAACGGAATTGTGAAGTAGAGCTCCGCGCCCTGCCCCGGTTCACTTCGCGCGGCGATCGTTCCACCTTGTAACTCCACCAACGTCCGTACGATCGACAGGCCCAAGCCCAGCCCTTTTATTCCGCTCCGGACTTGCTTGACTCGAAAGAACGGATCGAATATCTGATCAAGGAACTCTGGCGGAACACCCGGCCCGGTATCGCGCACGGTGACCCCGGCAAACGTCTGGTTCTCCTGCCTCACCGTCACCATAATGCTGCCACCCTCCGGGGTAAACTTCACCGCATTCTGGACTAAATTCGTGACGATCTGGATCAGGCGATCGCGGTCCGCCCAGACAATCAATGGGGCAGAAGGAGCGACCGCCTCCAATGTCTGCTGTTTGGCCTGGGCCAATAGGCGCAATTGTTCGACCGCATCCCCCACACAGGACCCCAGGTCGATCTCGCCTGGTACGAGATCCAATCTCCCGGATTGAATCCTCGTGCGATCCAACAAGGCTTCGATCATACGGATCAACCGGTCGGAATTTTCCAACATCCGTGACAAATAACGCTGCTGTTTCTCATTGAGCGGCCCCGTCAATCCATCGAGCAGGTTCTGCAAGAACCCCTTGATCGAGGTCAACGGCGTCTTGAGCTCGTGCGAGACATGCGAGAGAAATTGAGACCGCAAGCGATCCGCCTGCTCCAGATCAGCCGTGCGTTCACGCACTTTGACTTCGAGTCCCACGTTCAGCTCTTCAATTTGTTCATACGCGGAGGCGTTATCCAATGCGATCGCGACTTGATGGGCGACCGTCCTCATTAACTCAAGATCGTCCTGAGTCAGACTGTGCGCCTGTGTCCGATCCACCGTCAGACTGCCAAAAATCCGGTCTTTGATTTTCAACGGGACGGCGATCCACGCCTTGGTCTGCGTCAGCAAGGCGAGCTGCTGGTTCAACGGATGAATGCGATCCCATACCGCCTGCACATCCCCAACCAACAGCGGCTGTCCCTGCAACAGCACGAGGCCTTCCGGGCTCATAGGATCGGTGACGGGAATCTCCCGATCGCGCGCAAACGCCTGGATTTCAGGCGACACGCCGAGCATACGGGCGTCCATGACGACCCGGCGGACCGGATCGTAGAACGAGATCATGGCCCGATCGTATTGCAGATCACTGGTCAGAGCCTCCAACACTTTCTGCATCAGAGCCTCGCGATCCAGCGTCGAGCTGAACAGCAATCCGGCACGATGGAGGGCTGTCAGCTGGGCCACTTTTCTGCGCAGTTCGACGCGCGTCTGCTCCTGTTCCAAATACGCTTCTCTCAATTCCTCATGCCGTGCCTCTACGAACGTCATCTGCTCCTGAATCACCGCCTCGCGTCGCTGACTCTCCAGACGAAGATGGCGATTGATCAACATCCCTGCGACAAGCATGGGCACCAATCCGAGAAGAATAACTTCGCCCAAGCGTGCCGAGGGATTCAGCACACGGAGCCCCACGGCCAGAGTCAGGCCGGCTAGCGCGCCGCACAACGACCACATCACATGCCGCTGCGATTGAGTGGTGCCGGCCGCTGCATGGATCGGCACCACCTCCGCCCCGCGCTCGCCAACACTCCCTGTGGACGGAGTATCCTCAGCCGGTTCGTGCGCATGGGATACGTGCGTTCGAACCTGCAACGGCCGCTCCTCTCCAGATCCCGCTACTATCTGCCAGAGCTTGTGGCGCCATGTGCCCTGTCCCTCTACCTGCCAGCGGATAGCCCATTGGCACCATTCGTCGTCATTCGCGATACAAGAGAGTTCCGTCAAAGTGGCCGGTGGGAGGCCATGAACGCGAACCGGTACCGCCGCCATAATGCCTTGAGCCGCTTGACACATCAGCTGCGCGCACCGTCTTCGGTACGGGCCAAACTGACGAAGGGTACGACCGGAAAACTTCATCGCCAGGGTCGCGCAGGTCGGGGTCACCTCGACCACTCGAAATTCGACCGAACCGGACGCGAACTTGTTGCCGAAGTAGGGAAACATGCCGTAAATCTGCGCCAGCGAAAACGGACGGGCAAGCACCTGCATGATCGAAGACGCCTTCTCCATTCCACCCCGAAACACAAATCGAGGATCGCCGGACATGCCCTCGCAGAGCTCATACAAATAGGCCGTAAACTCATACGAGTAGCTGTTCCATGCATTCTTCAGAAATTCTGGAGTCACATGATAGACCGGATCTTTGATACGCTGATTCAATTGGTGGCAGAGGTCCTCTACCACCTGACTCCCGGCTGAGGTTCCCCGCTCACGAGCCAGCAACTTCTCAAGGTAGACGACGACAGCCCTGATACTCATCCCGCTCAGATCTCTGATCGTGTGTCCCTGCTCGTCCAATCCAAACGGACGGAATTCCATGACCGCCCGTTCAAGAATTGTCCGGTCCTTCGGCAAGAGCCCAAGACCCGATTGCGTCTTGAGTTCGACCTCATCAGTCATACTGCTGCTCATGTGTCACTCTTTTTGGTCATAACTCTATGGATGGCAAGGTACTCTAGCGCTCGTGATAAGCAGAAGGTTGGGTCAACCGCGGGCCATCAGATTTTCACCCGTTTGCCTCGCCGTCACCACCTGCAATCCTGACGACTCTGCTGAATACCATCGCAGGCACACCTTCACTGAAAACAAGCACCAGTCTATGGGGGCGCTTAGTATATATAGGTTCCCTATTTCTTTCAAATAGGCACAATACATTTCTTTCCAGCAATTCGTGAAATGCTGGTATTTCAACTCTTCACCTTTAACAGGCAGCCTCATCAATTCAGATCCGTGACTATAAGATGTAGCGGCTCTACTAGCAGGCTGCAGACAAACCATTTTACACAGCAGCAGTTCGACAGCCTGCACGTCTAAAAGAAGCCCGGTCTGTCTGGTTATCTGGTCTGTCGGTCCACCTAGTTAGTCTCATGCAATCAAACAAACCAGACAGCCCGAACAGAGCAAATGAACAAGCCAGGCTGACGGACTTTTCCAACAGACTGCTAGACGTGTGGAGAGACTTACGAAGAATGTTGTGTGATATCGGGAAGAACGAACGAGAACTCCCTGAGAGATGAGGCCCTACCTTAAAACTTCGTGAGAATCCAGAACAACACATCCTTTTCGAGATTGAAGAAGATCACGATTCAATGAGTGGGATGATGGCACCACCAGCCTTTGCAGTCCTCTAGCAGGAAGCTAAAAAAGTCCGCCAGCTTCGTTCTCGGTTCGTCAAAATCCTCAACGGTGACCCGGCCGCCTCACCAACTCAGCGGCGCGCACAAACTTGGTGCTCCTTATTCGTCGCACCGTGCGCCCCAGAGGGTACGCCTCGGCCCTCACTCGCCGCGGCCTTGCCTGGGACGGGGCGCGTCTGGCGCGCCTGGGTTCGGCGGGTGAGAAGGGTGCCTTATTGAGTCTCCCGCGGGAGTGTTCTCCCGTTATGTCACAGGTGCGGACCATCAAAGTCCTGCGGGCCAATCTGGTTTTTCAGCATCCTGCTAGTGTTTGATCGATCGCTTGAGTTTCTTCTCGACGCTTGCAACCTTGCTTTGCAAACGCCCTGCATGGCCTTTCCGATAGTCGACTTTGATTGTGCAGGAAATGCGGCCGCAATCTCTCTTCATCCGCTCATAGCACCTTTTGACGACAGTAAATACCTGCTCCCACTCCCCTTCGAGGACGGTCCCCATCGGGTTCAACCGGTAGTCCACTCCGCTCTTATCGATAATATCGAGTGAGCGCGCCACATACTTGCCCACGCTCTCTCCCTTGCCCAACGGTGACATACTGAATTCCAGCAACACCATAGCGTTCCTCTTTCTGCTCTGCGCTTGACGTCTCGCGGCTCACGGTTTACGTTTTTACCCCCTCATCCCTTACGCCTCACGCCTTCGCAGCACGCTCATCCAGCCAGACCTTTGGATACTGGACCTTACCCAGCAAGCGAAACCCGTCCAACGCCTCCCGCAATAACGCCCGGCGTTTTTCGAAATCCGGTTCATTCGCCTTGGTTTGCTCCCGGAGTTGTCCGAGCCAGTCCACAAAAGCAGCAAACTCCTCACCGAAGATCTTCTCCATATCTTCTTTTATGAAGCCTGACAAGGCCGGGGCGACCCCGCTCGTACTGATGGCCACACGCAAATGACCGCAAGCTACCACCGCCGGCATCGTGGCTGTTGAGGCTTCCGGCTGGTCAACCGACCACAATAAGACCTTCTTCTCACGCGCCTTCGCAAACAGCGCTCGGGAAAATTCCCGGTCCCCACGAACCATATTCAGTACCAGAATCGCACTGTCCAAATCGGGATCTCGAAATTGGCGCCCGCGGTGCAAGACTTTCCCCGAGGCAGCCAAATCTTTTAGTATCACGTGTAACGCAGGCGCTACGACGGTCACTTTCGCCCCTGCGTCCAACAACCGCTGGGTCTTTTCCGCGGCCTCCTCGTCTCCCCCCAGGACAAGCACCGGGTAGCCTTTCACATCCAGAGACAAGGGAAAGCCAGAATTTGCAGCCATGATGGTTCCTCCCAATTCAAACGCGCGACGTATCATACAACACCCTGTTTTGCAGCGTAAACCGCGCCTTCCCCTTTTCTACCATCCCCTGCGATTAAATTGCGTCGGTGCTCGAAGAGCAGGCTCGCGAGACAGGCGTGGGGGGTATCTGGTTTGCTTTGTTCATCTGGTTTGTCTAGTGCAACCAAACAGACCAAGTGAACAAGAAAAACCGGCTGCGCTTCACGCAATACGATTTGTGGCGGCTGGCGGACGTTTTCAGCATCCTGCTAGATGTGATGGCCCAATTGGGTCGAGTGGACAGGCAGGGCCTCTACAGCCAGACGCCATCGAATGCCGCTATGTTGCGTAATGTTGAATGGTCAATGATGAATGTTTAATGAACGAGAAGGGATGGGCTGGCCAGGAAGCAATGTTGAATGATAAATTTTGAATGGTTAATTGAGAAGAAGGGACCGGCCGTGAGGACGCAACGAGAATCTGACCTAAAATTTACCATTCATCATTAAACATTGAACATTAGCAGTTAGGTTTCCGCGGGGTCGGCATCCAACTCCATATTCCAATAGAAATAGTCACGCCAGCTGTCCGGTGTGTTCCGAATCCCGATGGTAATAGTCACAACCGGATTCCAGCGCGGCTTCATCGGCTTCTTCATGAGCCGCATGCCGGCTTCTTCGGGCGTACGACCGCTCTTTTTGTTGTTGCAACGCCAGCACGCCGTCACGATATTTTCCCAGGTCTTTCGCCCGCCTTTAGCGATGGGAACGACATGATCGAATGTCAGCTCTTCGGTCCGGAACTTGTGACGACAGTACTGGCAGGCATAGCCATCTCGCGTAAAGATATTGATACGGGAGAATTTTACCGCCCGGTGGACATCTTTGAGCCGGACCAGCTTGAGAAGCCGCATGACGGAGGGAAGCTTGATGGAGATCGAGACCGCATGGATCTCACGGTCGTAGACCTCGAGGACTTCGACTTTGCCCTGCCAGAGGAGCGCAATGGCCTTTTGCCAATTGACAACCCGCAGGGGTTCGTACGTCGCGTTGAGCAGAAGGGTCATTTCCATGCCACAACCTCATTCCAACCGAGGCTCCTTGTGTGAGAGGGCCCGGGTGTAGTATTGGAACGCGTACCTATTTCTATGCCATAAGCCTCGGTCGAAATCAAGTCACTGACGGGTCTGTGGAATGTACCTGTTCCATTGGCCACTCGGCCAAAAAGAAGAGCCATCGCCATGTCTGAATTTGTCACCGTTGCCACGGCAGAGGAAATTCCCCCAGGGACAGGACGCACAGTTGAAGTCCAAGGGGTGTGGATTGCCCTGTTTAATGTCGACGGATCCTTTTACGCCGTCGACAACACCTGTCCCCATGCGGGAGGACCGCTCGGAGAAGGCCATCTGGATGGCCACGTCGTCGAATGTCCACGGCACGGATGGCGGTTCAACGTACAAACCGGCAAACGACCGGAGAATCCAAACATCACCGTCGCCTGCTGTCCCGTACGAATCGAAGGGAAACAAATTCAGGTGGCGCTGCCGGAACACTTCACCTAGCCTGGTCTGTCTGGTTATCTGGTCTATCTGGTTAGCCCGATGCAACCAAACAGGAAAGACCCAACAGATCAAATGAACAAGACAGGCTGGCGGGCCTTTCAGCATCTTGCTAGGGCCGAGGCGCCGGCGAGCCGACAGGCTCAGTATCCAGCTCTTTAGGTGTCACGCCATCAGCAGGAAGCGACGCGGCATTGACCTTCTTCAACAAGAGATCGGCGTGCCAAATGAACTCCCGCTCGAACCATTGGCCGGTCACCCCCTGATCTCGCAACTGAATCCGTATCTCATACAGATCCCCCTCCAACTGCTTCACCCGCCACTCACCCAGCCGGGCAACCCGATTGCGTTCGCTCATAGAACGCACATGCTCAGTCATCGCCTGAAGAATGGTGGGATAGCCCAGAGCCCGATGCGTTTGCACCAGCGCGAGGGCTTCGGCGGCCCGACGATCGGCCACGGGATTCAGTGATGGAGGCTTCATCCAGAAATAATAGAGCGTGCCTGTCACGAGCACTGCCACGACCACATAGTGAATGATCTTCACAATTAGATCGAGAAATGCGCAGAACCGGCGGAGGAATGATTCTCTGGCATGGATAACCTGCGAACAGGGTTCGACGGGACGAGGCGAAACCGCACATGATCACGAGGCATCTTAGGAAGAGCACCGGCGCGATGTCAATCCAACCGCAGCTGGCCCGATGAACCGCCTGCGGCGCGGCTTGTACGTGTGAAAGTGGTTATGTTACACATAACAGGCTGATCAACTAACATGCACCATGAGACGATGAATCATCAATGAAATTCTTTCTCTACGGGGACCATCTCAACCCCACGCAGCTCAAACGTCGCGCTCCGGAGCATCAGTTTCTCATGCTGGCCACCATTCCCGAACACACGATCAAATTCTGCCGATGGTCCTCGCAATGGCGATGCGGCCTCGCCAGTGTGACCCCGTCACCTGGAGAAAAGGTCTGGGGAGCGGTCTTCGAGGTGACCGACGAAGATCTCAAGCTGATGGACCTCTTCGAAGAGGATGTACCCCCAAGCGCGTTTCGCCAGGTCCAAGTCACCGTGATAACAGAAGCCGGGGAGAAAATGCTCGTCACCACCTATGCCGCCACCCCCATCGGCAAGTTCAAACCCAAAGCGCACTATCTCGATTGGGTGATGAAGGGCCTCAAGCATTGGAAGCTTCCGGAAGAATGTATCGAGCAGTGGCAGTCGTATCGTCCGCAGTAAACCTGGAGCGTGTGGCACAGATCTGAATCACCTGCCTAGGCTATTAGCTCCTCGCGAGCCATACGCCATTCGCTCTTTCAGGAAGGAGAACTCATGCCGAAGCCCAAGTATCATATCGTCGTTTGCACCAATGCCCGTCCCCCAGGCCACCCGAAACCCTCCTGCGGCAGCGCCGGAGCAGCCTCCCTCCTCATGGCCTTTAATATAGGCCTCATGCAGAAGGGCGTGACCCCTGGCGATGTCCTCGTCAGCGGCTCCTCCTGCCTCGGCCCCTGCGAGGAGGGGCCAACCGTCGTCGTCTATCCAGACGCTACCTGGTACTCCAAAGTGACGGAAGCGGACGTGACGACGATCTTGGACGAGCACATCAAGGGCGGAAAGCCAGTCGCAAAACTGAACCCGGACGCAGTCTGGAAATAGCGTAGTTTCTTCCCTTCATGGATGCTGCCACACACCAGGAGCACAAATCCCATGCGCCCAAATTAATTGGGTGCATGGTCATTACCTGCAGCGATACCCGCACGCCTGACACCGACACCAGCGGCTACTGCATCATGCACATGCTCAAGGATGCCGGCCATTCGGTCGTCGCCTATCATCTCGTCAAAGACGAACCATCCAAGATCAAAGCCAAGATCAAAGCCGCCGTGACCAACAAGAAGATTCACGCCATCATCATTAATGGCGGCACCGGCATTTCGAAACGGGATTCAACCTTTGAAGCGGTGGATGCGATGCTGGAAAAGCGACTGGTGGGATTCGGTGAGGTGTTTCGTTATTTGACCTATCAGGAGATCGGCTCCCCAGCCATTATGAGCCGGGCCACCGCCGGCATCATCAAAGGCCGTGTCCTCTTCTCAACCCCCGGGTCCGAAAACGCCGTCAGACTGGCGATGGAAAAGCTGATACTTCCTGAGCTTTGCCACCTCGTGAAAGAACTGACCAAATAATCGTAAGCCATAAGGGGTAAGGCGTGAGGAGCGGTGTTTTAAGATAGTCCACGCGCCTGACGCCTCACACGTTTCACGCCTTTCGTCCAGCTAGTCTTGGAAAATCTTCGGTTCAGAATACGGCATCTCCGGCGGAATCTTCGACTGAGCATACCGCTTATAAAACAACAATAGGTCACGCACCGAGATCACCCCGACAATCTCGCCCGCTTGTGTGACGCCAAGGTGGCGCACTCCTAAGTCAGCCATCATATCCTGAGCATCATCGACCGTCTGACCGCCTTCAATCGTGCAAATGGGGGTCGTCATAATCTTCTCGACGGTCATCTTGCCAAGACTCTTATTGGTCGAGACGGCACGTCGGACAATATCCGTATCGGTGACGATCCCGACCAGTTTCTTCCCTTTCTTCACAAACAGCGACCCCACTCGCGCAGTCCGCATCTTCTTGGCCGCGCTCACAATCGACACGCCAGGTCCTACAGTCTTGGGCTGCTTCCTCATGATCTTCGCCACGGTGGACATAATTTCCCCTTTCTAATACTTATGCATGTATTAAGAAAAAAGCCGTCCTGGTTCATTCAACAATGCAAGTGGAGCAAATCCGAGAATCAATCGATAAGGATGTTCAAAACGGACAGCCTGCTTCACCCGCCCAGCCCCGGCCGCTATTTCACCCGCCCGCCCTGAGTCTGCCAAGACAGCCTCTTCGCCCATGGACGCGCCTTGCCACTGGCAAGACCGCAGGCGAATCAAACCGGAGGCGTACCCTCTGGGGCGCACGGTGCGACGAATAAGGAGCACCAAGTCTGAGCGCGCCGCCGAGTGGTGAGGCGGCTGGGTCCCCGTTGAGGATTTTGACGAGCCGAGAACGCAGTTGGAAGCCGTTTTCAACATCCGTCAAACTGTCAAGACGATCTTACCGAAAAACTGGCGACGTAACATCAGTTCCTGCGCCGCGCGAGCCTCTTGAAGTGGATAGGTGCGATCGATCACCGAGATCAGCCGACCCTGCCCCATCAGTTCCGCTGCCTTCACCAATTCCGCGCGCGTCCCCATATAGGACCCTTTGATCGTCAGCTGGCGAGAAAAGACATAACGGAGATTCAGCTTCACATCGCCCCCGGTCGTTGCGCCACAAGTAACCAAACGCCCACCTTTTCCCAATGAATGGAGGCAGGTGTCCCACACCTCAGGACCGATATGCTCGATGACGAGATCAACGCCGCGCCCTTCGGTGAGCAACTTGACGCGCTCCGAGACCCTCTCCTTCGCGTGGTTGATCACGGCATCGGCCCCCAGGATCACGGCTTTGGGAATCTTGTCGTCAGAGCCGACGGTCGCCATCACACGGGCACCGGCGAGCTTGGCCATTTGAACCGCCATGCTCCCGACCCCACTCCCCGCCCCCATGATGAGCACCGTCTCTCCATGTTGGAGCCCGGCCAGGGCAAACAGCATGTGCGACGCGGTCACCGACACGAGCGGAAACGCCGCGGCCTGCTCAAACGAGAGGTTCTCAGGGATCGGCAGCACATTGCGGAACGGCACTTTCACATACTCCGCGTAGCCGCCGTGCGTCATCGCACCGACCAGTCCATACGAGCGGCACATATTGTCTCGCCCCGCCAGACATTGTTCACATTTCCAGCAGCTGATCCCCGGCGAGACGAAGACACGCTGCCCCACAGTGACGCTATTAACCTGTACACCGATTTGCTCTACGAGCCCGGCCACATCCGACCCCGACACATGAGGAAGCGGCATGGGATAGGCCGGATTCCCCTCGCGGACCCAAATATCGAGATGATTTAGCGCGCAGGCCTTGACGCGAACCAGAACATCCTCCGGACCGATCGTCGGCGCGGGCAGATCTTCATACGAAAGTTTGTCCGGCCCGCCATGCGCTCGAAAGAGTACAGCTTTCATGTGCCTCCGGAAAGTTGTGAGTTCTGAGTGCTGAGTTCTGAGTTATCCGGAAAACTCAGAACTTCGAACTCAAAACTCAGAACTGTCATTAGAAGGTGAGCGTCCCTTTGACTACCATCACGCACTGTCCACCCACCTTCACCTCTTGAATGGCATCGTCGTCGGATTCGATCTGGACAAGAATGCGCGCCGGACGCCCGATTTCATAGCCCTGTTCGACGATGATTTCCGTCAGGGGCCCCACTTCAACCAGCCCATTATGGACGAGATAGGCGCCCATGGCCCCGCTGGCACTCCCCGTGGCAGGATCTTCGAGGATTCCAATTGCAGGCGCAAACATTCTCGTGTGGACCGTCGAATGGTCTTCCACTGTCATGGTCGTGAAGACCATGATCCCGTTGGTGCCGACCCGCTCGCACACCTCGACAATCGCGGCAGCGTCCGGCACAATCGACCGCACCGCCGTGAGGGTCCGCACCGGCACAATCACCACCGGCAACCCGGTCGATGCCACCATTACTGGTTTCTTGGTGTCGACAATCTGGTGTATCGACAGCCCAAGAGCCTTCGCAATGTCGAACAGATCTTCCGGCTCATCCACCGAACCGAGGAACAGCGGTTTCGGCTGTGTCATCACCACATGGGTGACCCGCCCCTCTCGTGCATGAAGTTCGACGGGAAAGAGCCCAATGTTGCATTCCTGCATTAAGCGGGTGACGCCATCGGTGACGGCAATCAAGCCGAGCTGGGCCAACACGTAAAATGTCCCCAGCACTGGATGACCGGCAAACGGAATCTCCTGCGTTGGGGTGAAAATCCTGAGGCGAACGACCGCCGCCTGGTTTGTCGGAGGCAGCACGAACACGGTCTCGGAAAGGTTCATCTCCCGGGCAATCTGCTGCAGTTGAAAGTCGGTGAGACCTTGCGCATCGGGGAACACCGCGACCGGGTTGCCTCCGAATGGCTGCCCGGCGAACACATCGGCTTGATAAAATTTGAGCATGTGGCGGTCTGTCAAGATACCTCTATACCAGGATGTCTACCCCGCATTATTCAACATCCTGTTAGCTGATTGACAGGCCTGCATTCGCTTTGTCAGACTCGGCCCATGACTGAGGTGAACCAAGAAGACGTGAACCACGCACTGGAGATACTGGGACTCACCCTCCCCGTCACCCCCGAAACCCTCGCTCGGACCAGACGAGTGCTGCTGTATACCTGGAACCCCGCCCGCTACTCGAATCTGACCAACAACCCCAAAAAATACATGCAAGCCTACAAGAAGGCGGAAGAAATGACCAAACTCATCGATGCCGCCTACACCCTTCTCTCCGCCATGCCCGTCACCGACGAAGCGTCGAGCGATCACCCTCCCTCGTGAAGCGTATCTCGCGTTTCCCCAAAATGTTGAATGCTTAATGTTGAATGTTGAATTAAACATTCACAATTAAACATTGAGCATTACAGTTTCGTGCACTTCACGAAACCGAGTGGCTGACCACGCGAGACATCCCTTCCTTACCGTCTTCCCCATCTCCCATCGCGACGGGCCAGGTGATCAGCCCTGACACACCCTGCGGCGATCCGACGGCCTGCGTCTGTTGCGCGTAGATCTGCGGCAGCTTGTTCGTCCCGAACTTCGAGATATAGAGGAAGACATGTTCCCGCGCGTTCACGCGCACGGCCCAGGGATGAAAATCGTTTTTGTAGAATTCTTCGCAGAGCTGCATTGCGTCCAGACATGAGAGGGTACTCGGATCTTTCAATGTGTAGTAATAGTCCAGGGGCAGGTCGTAGTCCTCTTGCTTGTGGATCGTAATGCCGAACTTGTCTGGATTGCGCACCATCGGCGTATGGCGATAGGCCACGAAGTAGAACAATTCCACCGAGTGAATCACCGGCTGGTTCTCGATCACGAACTGACGGGTCTCCAGCGCTTCATCGCGCGTCTCGCCGGGGAACCCGTAGAACGCCATCACGTGGTTCCAGATCCCCGCCTTCGCCGCTCGATGCAGGTTGTTCTGGATCACGCTCTTCTTGGCATGCTTATCCATGAGGTTCAGCACCCGCTCGTTCGCCGACTCCATCCCATAATAGAGGGTGCAGCAGCCTGCCTTCGCCGCCAGGTTCCAGATCTCCTGATCTTGCAGGGTTTCTTCAAACCGGATCAACGTCGTCCACTTGATCCCGACATCCTGATCAACCAGCAACTGCGACACCTTCTTGAACAAAGCCGGCGGATAGGATTCATCGGAGAAGAGGAAATGGCGGCAGTGATACTTGTCCCGCAACGACTTGATCTGTTCGACCACTTGATGGGCCGGCACACCACGATACTGGTCGAAGTAGCCCTGGCCATGGTCACAAAACGTGCAGCGGCCCCAATAGCAGCCGCGCGTCGCAAGGTAGGGAATGATCAGCTCCGGCACGAAATAGCGATCCAACGGCAACCCATCGAAGTCCGGCAAGGGCAGCGAAGTCGTTTTCTCGGTATAGATTTCGGGATTCTCATGTACGCCTGACGCATCGCGATACATCAAGTTGGGCACGGAGGTGATGGCCCGCTCGCCATTCAACGCCTCAATGAGCCAGAGCAGCGCATGCTCCCCCTCATAGAGGATGGCGGAGTCGAAGATCTCTGTGAAAAATCGCTCCTGTTTCGGCAGCTCTTCATGTAACCGCGTGATGACATTGCCGCCCACCACCACTTGGATATGCGGAAACGTCTCCTTGATCATCTTGCAAAACGTGAGGCCCGCGAGCAGCTGCATCTGCGTACCAATCGAGAGCCCGACGACGTCCGGCTTCTCTTTCGCCACCGCCGGCATGACCAACTGATTGCAGACATCCCGATAGACGTTCACCTGTTCATCGTCCAAACAGGCGAACACTTCCTTGGATACGCCAGGGCGATAGCCTAGATTGCTTTCCATCGGATAGAACACGAGGGAGGCCGGATAGTAGGCAGTGGAGATGTACGCCATCACCTCGCGGAAAGTATTCAAAGCCGCTTCGAGCTTCTCCGCTTCATAGAATTGTGGGCCCCGGACCACGCGCTTTGACTCTTCCGCCCGCTCCACCAGATCGAACAGGTCCACATCCGCCGCCTGCTCCAGCGCCGCCTGCTGGTCCATCTCCTTTTCGGTCAGGTCCCCTCGCAGCTCCTTCGCCTCCAAAGCCTTCAATTGCATGGTCTGACGAGCCTTGATCCAGATCAGGAACTCCAGGCTGAAGAAGTGCTCATACATCTCGATATTGATGTCGCGCTGCACGACCTGATGCCCCTCCTGCCGGAGCACCGCGGTCAAGGAAGGCATGGCCAGATAGGGAGCCGTCGGCACCCATTCAGGCGGAAAGAGCAGCATGACCTTGCTCGTCTTCCGTACCCCCTGCAGAGGACCCAGTGCATTGATCTGAATCAGCTCGCTCATCGTCTTCTTCTTGCTGGCTATCCCAATATCCCCACTATCCCGCTACCCCACCTCTCCCACTTACCCCTTTATCCCTTTATCCCTACTCTCCCCCTAACCCCTCACGCCTGACGCTTCACATCTCCCTCACCACCCCTTACGCCTACCCCCTCACGCCTCACGATCTTCAGCAGACCTTTTCAGCCAAAGACGGTGTGGAGCCGGCGATACGATCGGGATTGAACTGCAAGTCAGATAACTTCCGGAGGCCGAATCGCGCGATGTAAAGGAACACGTATTCGCGAGTGAACAGACGCAGGTCCCAGCCAGGGTTGTGGTTCCTCTCGAACTCCTCGAAGACCCGCTCTGCCTCTTCAATACTCATTCCATTCTTCACCGTGTAGTAGTAGTCGAGGGCCAGATCCCATTCGGGATTCTTATAGACCGTCACGCCCCAGCGCTCCGGCTGCTTGGCCACTGGCGTGTGCTTGCTCAAATCGAAGGTGCCGAATCCGAGCGAATGCACATGTTCTTTGTTCACTTCCAGAAACTGCACCGACGACCAGGCTTCTTCCTTCGTTTCGCCAGGGAATCCAAAAAAGCCCATGCAGTGGTTCCAGATACCAACCTCAGCCGACATCTGTAGATGCTGCGTGATGACCTCAGTCGTCGTCGCCTTGTCCATCAGCTTGAGCACCCGTTCATTCCCCGACTCATAGCCGAAGTGGAGATAGCGGCAGCCCGAGTCGCGCGCGTCTTGCCAGACTTGCGAGTCGAGCAGGCTTTTTTCAAATCTCATGTGTGTCGTCCAGATAATGCCCATCTTGGAGTCGATGAGACCACGCGACAGCTTTCGAAAGAGCGCCGGCGGGTACGATTCATCCGTGAAGTGAAAATGCTTGGCGCCGTATTTATTCTTCAGATACCGGATCTCGTCCAGAATCTCCTGGATCTTCTTCGTCCTGTAGCCGGCCGTATAGCCTTCTCCATGGTCGCAGAACTCGCAGCGGCCCCAGTAGCAACCCCGCGTCGCCAGATAGGGCAGGACCTTGGTCGGCACGAAATACTTCTCCAGCGGCAACCCGTCGAAGTCCGGCGGCGGCAGAGATGCCATGTCCTCCGAATAACTGGTCGGCGAGGTATGCACGCCGGTCTCGTCTTTGTACATCGTGTTCGGCACCTCGGCGAGACTCCGGTTCACCCCCACCGCAGATACCAACTGCGCAAAGGCCGTCTCCCCTTCATAGGCCACGGCACTGTCGAAGTACTGGAACAGAGGCGACTGAGGCAGCACATCGCGCAGGCGCGTCACCGTATTGCCGCCGATCGTGACGTGAATGTGGGGGAAGTGCTGTTTGATGAGGGCGCAGAAGGTCATGGAGGAGAACAACTGCTGCTGCAAGACAATCGAGATGCCGACCACGTCCGGCTGCTCTTTCTCGATCACCGGCTTCACCAGATACTCGAACACGTCGCGATACACGTTCACCTGCGTATCGTGAATAGCGTCCATCACCTCGGACGAAGAAAAGACCTTGTAAGACAGATCGGTTTCCATCGGCGGCATGCAGATACGGGCAGGAGCATAGACCATCGAGATCACCGACGTGACCTCACGGAATACATTGATTGCCCACTCCAACTGATCAATATCGTAGAATGTTTCGCCTCGGATGATCGATTTGGCCTTCTCCGCCTGCTTGATCAACTCATCGATCCTCTGCCTGGTCAGGTCGCAGAGTGCCAGCTGCAGATCCATCTCGTCGGCGCTCAGATCGCGCTTTTTCGACAGTTTGCGGAGGCGGTCGAGTTGCTGCGGCACTCGGCGCAGGACTATTTTCAGGAAGTCCTCGCTGAAGTACCAGTCGTACATCTCGAGGTTGATGTCTTTTTGGATGACCGTATGGCCGGCCTGGCGGAGGACGGCGGTGAGGGAGGGAAGGCTGAGATAGGGTTCGGAGGGATACCAGTCTGGCGGGAAGATGAGCATGACCTTCACTTTCCGGCCGCTGGTGGCTTCGGAAGTCTGGCGATGGAGCAGGATCAGTTCTTTGGAAGCCCGTTCGCCCTTTGAATACTCAATCCTCATAGAGATGTGGGCCCTCTTTAGCTCGATCGCGAAGCAACCCGAATTAGTCAGAAAGCCAAGGGGTTAGCCTAAGAAAAAGACATTGTACGGGGGGCGGAGAAGCAGAAGCAAGAGTGGCTTGGCAGCCCCTTGTGCTCGCGCAACGCGCGGCCTATGAAGGCCCTCGTTGGACGCGCGCAGTTTGGGGCAAACCAAGCCCCTCTTCCAATGGGAGGTGGGGGGAGAGAAAAGAGCGGAGCGGCGGGACGCCCACATTGCTCCCGTGCTCCCGGAACGCGCGCCCTCTGAAGGGCCTCGTTCGACGGCCGCAGTTGGAGCAACATGGGTGCCCTACCGCGATGAATCTGTACAAAAGAAGGGAAAAAGAGAAACGAAAGCGGCCAGGTGCCCTCCTTGCTCGCAGAACGCGCACGATGAGCGGTGCTCGTTCGATGCGCGCAGTCGAGGGCAGCCTTGGCCACTCCCTCCAATACTAGGAAGGAGGAGTAGGGGGAGAAGAAAGGAAAGAAGGGAAGCCTGGCGATTCCCTGTGCTCGCGCAACGCGCGGTCGCAGACTCCCCTCGTTGGACGCGCGCACGGTGGGAAACCGCCAGGCCGCCCCTCCAATGCAGGGAGCGAGAGGAAATTAAAAGGTTCTTCAGACAGGCGAATTTGAGCATGGACCGGACCAACCTGAAAAAGTAGAATACGCTGAGTACATAGTTTCCAGGAGGGCATAATGACTGGCGAGTTTGACGAGATTGGACACTCGGGAGGCAAAATTATCTTTGACATCGCCACCAATGACGAAGGCCAGCGTGGGACTCAGACAACATTTACCAGTAGCCGTCCAGTACCTACAGTCATGATCGCGGTGTATGCTTTGCCTCAGGGAGTACCGGTTGAGACGATTCAGCTGGGCGGAATCGGACAGCCCTGGAACCCACCACCATTCCCTGGCTGTTTTCCGGTGTTCATCGCCTCCGATAGCCAGGGAAAGTTTGGCCACCACTGTCCGCGATGTAATGGGTACTGGCGCAGTGGTCCATGGCCTAAAATATGCCCTTATTGTGGCGTTGAAGCGAGCGGCCATCAGTTCCTCTCGAAAGCACAACTCCGCTATGTTCACCATTATTGTGAAGTCTTAGGGAATGCACAGGAGTCTGAACAGGACGGCAAAGTTGTCATCGATATGGACGTAGTCGCTGATGCAGTGGGCAAGGAGGGTGAAAAGCCTGCGTTCTATGTCTCAGAGCAAAGCCAACAAAATAAATTCACTTGCCCATATTGTGGAGAATTCAACGATATCCTAGGACGATTTGGCCATTGCTCGCTATGCGGGACGCGAAATGACCTTGCCGTTTTTGAAGATCAGACTGTCCCGGCCATTCGTGAGCGCTTAAAGGCAGGGACCCCTCCGGAAGATTGTGTCAGAGATGCAGTGGCATCCTTTGACTCTTTTGTTTCACAGTACGCAAAGCAATTGGCTGAACATGTGCCAATGACCGAACGCAGGGAAAAACGCCTCCAGGAGTATAGCTTTCACAAGCTCGAAGAGGTACGAGAAATCTTCAGGAACTGGTTTGATATTGAGGTGTGCAGAGGGATGAAGGACGACGAATGCCGATTCGTCGGTATCAGATTTTTCCGACGTCATGTCTTCGAACACAACGGCGGTGAAGTTAACCAAAGGTATCTAGATGACAGTGGGGATACGAGCGTGCGTTTGAAGCAACATATCCACGAGACGCAGGAAGATGCGCACGCCTTGCTGGGTTCACTCGTGAAGATGGCACGGAATATTCACAATGGCTTCCATGAGCTGATTCCGCCGATCCCAGGCCCTATCAAGACTTTCGAAGAGCAGAAAGCATGGAGGGAGAAGTTTGGAGGGTGACATAGAGAAAACGGAGGGGAAGGGCAGGAACCATTTCGCGGCGCGTGGCGGGCCTGCTGCTTCCTCGACGTCCCTCACCTCATACAGCGATGGACCAGGCCGTTTTGAAAAAGTAGAACGCCCCTGACTTCATCGGTGTTCATGCGTGGAATCTGACATGGAAAATTCTTCGGCCAAAAGCCATGTCATACAAGTCAATCCCGTCCACATATTCATCACGCCTCTTGGATTCCATACTTACGCAACCGGCTTCCTGACGGCTGCCAGAGATTTGAAGCCCTCCGACCATTTTTCCCCGGTTCCATACTATCTCTTCTGCCGGTCCATCGAGTTGTCTTTGAAAAGTTTTCTCCTTGGCCAGGGCGTTACCAAGAAGATCCTGAAAAAGAAACTTGGGCACGATCTAGTGAAGACCTTGAAATGGGCTAGGAAGGCAGGGATTTCCGATGTAATCATATTCTCCCCAGCCCAAGAGAACTGCCTCCGAAAAGCGAACGAATACTACGCCTCGAAGGGCTTTGAGTACTTCGAGTTAGCAAATGCAATACGGGGCTACAGCGACCGTCCTGCTCTCGAAGAGCTCGATGGGTTGGCTGCTGAGCTTGTCAGCAAACTGAAGAAGTACTGCTTGGACGTGGCGGATCATCCACCACACGGAGGGAAAAATGGGTCGGGAGTCTTTCTTTGAACGCCCTGCACGAAATTAAGACTCCCGACCCCTTTTATCCTTCCGCACTTTATTCAAGGCTTCTGCATTGCTTCCGCAAAAGTAAAGGACAGCCTTTCTGTCGCCAAACTGCGGGGTCTGCGTTTCTGCTTGCCCTGAGCGAGCGATAAAATTAGTTCCAGTTAAAAAAATAGTCCCAACGCATCGCTTTTAGTGCGGCAAAACTTGCCGTTCAATCTAACATCCGAGTTTCGCGTACAAAAACCGGGTATCGTTCAAGCGCGTGTCGTCGGGAATATATTGAGCAATATCAAAGCCTTGATAGCAGAGGCAGCGAGACACGATCGAAGCATCATAGGAAAGCTTGACTTTCATAACAGATACTATAATAATATCTATTATGGCGTCTGTGAATACCCAGTTTTCGATTGCTGTTCATGTACTGGCAGCAATCGCAAATTATAAGACAACCTTTACGTCGGAAGTTCTGGCAGGTAGCGTGAACGCTAACCCGGTTTTCGTTAAGAGAATCCTTGTCAAACTCTCCAAGGCAAAGCTGGTCAAAACGACTGTGGGTAAATCTGGTGGCTATGACCTGGCTAGAAGCCCAAAGCGTATTTCCCTCTTAGAGATCTACTCTGCGGTCAACCCTCCAAGTGCTTTTGCCATCCACGCCTATGCCGAAAGCAAGGGCTGTATGGTGAGTTGTAACATCAAGGACGTCATGGGCGAGGTGCTGGTTGGCACTCAGAAGGCCGTCGAGAGTGATCTGAGGCGGACGACATTGGCGGACGTGGTGTCAAAAATCAGGAGCCGGACAGGTTAGCTATTTTTTTGATTTTATTAGATACTTTTATAGTTACTAAACAGAAGAAAAGGAGAAATCGCATATGAAATTCGGATTTATTGGAGCAGGAGAAGTAGCACAGACGTACGCCAAACATTTTGTTCGGCATGGGCACGAAGTGGTTCTCAGTAACAGCAAGGGACCAGACTCGTTGGTCGAGCTTGTTCGCAGTATCGGCCCCAATGCCAAAGCGGGTACCGTGAAAGAAGCGGCGAAGCAAGACATCGTGATTTTGTGTGTTCGCTGGAATCAAGCAAAGCAAGCACTCGCCGAGGTTTCTGACTGGAACGGGCGTATTCTCGTCGATGCGACGAATCGCCCTTTAGATGAAGAAACCAAGGGCAAGACTGCGAGCGAAGTCATTGCAAGTTATGCCCCCGGAGCTCGCTTGGTCAAAGCACTCAATACACTCGTGGTGAATTGGATTCGGGACTATTCAGACAAGAAGCCTAAATTAGTTCTGTTTCTTTCAGGTGACGACGCCGACGCAAAACGGAAACTAGTCCGCGCTCTTGAGGAAACCGGCTTTGTCCCGGTAGACCTTGGCGGCCTGATCGATGGCGGAAAACTCCAGCAATTCGGGGGCCCGCTGAACGCGTTACACCTGGATCTGCTCAAGCGACTAGAATTTTGAATCTATTTTTAACAACCATAAAAGGAGAAAAAATATGGGCAACAACAACGGACAAAAATTGGCGGGAATAATTGCGGTCATCACAGGCGGAAACAGCGGGATTGGCTTGGCCACAGCCAAGCGTTTCGTGGAAGAAGGTGCGCACGTCGTGATCACTGGCCGACGAGAGAAAGACCTGAAAGAGGCCGCAGCCTTTATCGGGAGAAACGTTACGACGGTCGCGGGCGACGTGTCGCGCTTGGAAGATCTGGACCAGCTCTATGCTGTTGTGAAAGAGAAGCACGGTCACATCGACGTTCTCTTTGCGAACGCAGGCGGAGGGACAGTCGCGCCGCTTGCAACGGCGACCGAGTCTCATTTCGACAAAATCTTCGATGTCAACGTAAAGGGATTATTCTTTACCGTGCAAAAAGCTCTCCCCCTTTTCAAAGATGGCGGCTCGATCATCCTAACCTCTTCGAACGCAAACGTACTGGGTGTGCCAGCCTTTACCGCCTACGCCGCTAGCAAGGCAGCCGTGCGCAGCTTCGCTCGCGGCTGGACGATGGAGCTAAAGGATCGCAAGATTCGTGTGAATTCGATGAGTCCTGGCCCAATCGAAACTCCGGCTTTGGAGAAGGCGGGCCTCACCGCTGAACAGGCAGAACAGGCGGCAGCTCAGTTCGCCTCGCAAGTTCCGCTCGGCCGCAGAGGCAAGCCCGAGGAAATCGCGGCCGTCGTCGTGTTCCTTGCTTCCGATGAAAGTTCATATATCACCGGCGTGGATCTCGCCGTCGATGGGGGCATGGCGCAGGTCTAACGCGAAGAGGCCTTTGTCTCCCAATGTAAGCCGCCTCCCTACTTGCTCCGATCTTGGATCGGAGCAAGTAGGGACTCGTTCGATGATACGCAAGGAGGTGTTATGACGATCAAAATTGGAATACTCAACGAAACAGATGAATACGAGAGACGCGTTGCCGCGACTCCGCAGATTTCTCATCTATTAAACAAACTTGATGTGGCGTGGGTGATGGAAAGTGGGGCGGGTGTCCAAGCCGGTTATCCTGACAGCGAATACACTGCTCAAAAATTTACTCTTCTCCCATCTGCCGACGCCATTTTCGCTGAGTCAGATATTATTTTGCACATAGCACCCGCGACTCTAAAAAAAGCGGATGCCGCCACGAAAAATCTTGGCCGAAAGATTATCACTGTCGGCATCGAATGAAGTTTTGAATCCATATTAACAACTAAAACTGAAACTAAAACTGAAACTACAACTGAAACTACAAAAGGAGAAAACATATGAGCAACAACAACGGACAAAAATTGGCGGGAAAAATTGCGGTTGTCACAGGCGGAAGCAGCGGGATTGGCTTGGCCACAGCCAAGCGCTTCGTGGAAGAAGGTGCGCACGTCGTGATCACTGGCCGACGAGAGAAAGAGCTGAAGGAGGCTGCTGCCTTCATCAAGAGAAACGTTACGACGGTCGTGGGTGACGTGTCGCGCTTGGAAGATCTGGACCGGCTCTATGCCGTCGTGAAAGAGAAACATGGTCACATCGACGTACTCTTCGCGAACGCGGGCGCGGGTACAATCGCACCGCTCGCGGTGGCTACCGAGACTCATTTCGACCAGACCTTCGACGTGAACGTGAAAGGGCTGTTCTTTACGGTGCAGAAGGCCCTTCCCCTCTTCAAAGACGGCGGTTCGATTATTCTGAACTCTTCGGTCTCAAACGTGCTCGGGCTCCCAGGGTTTACCGCCTACGCCGCGAGTAAGGCGGCTGTGCGCAACTTCGCGCGCGGCTGGACTCTGGAATTGAAAGACCGCAAGATCCGCGTGAATTGCATGAGCCCCGGAGCAATCGATACCCCGGCCTTAGCGACGACGACAGGCCTTACCGCTGAACAGGCCGAGCAAGCGGCCGCACAGTTCACCACGCAGATCCCAATGGGTCGCAGAGGCATGCCCGAGGAAATCGCGGCAGCAGTCGTGTTCCTTGCTTCCGATGAAAGTTCTTACATCACCGGTGTGGATCTCGCGGTCGATGGAGGCATGGCGCAGGTCTGACCCCGGCGCGGTCGCTAAACGCCGACTGGCGCGCGCGAACGCCATTCCTGTCGATAAATCCCCTTCGCGTCATGAGTCAATGCTGGCGCGATGGGCTGTTATCGCCAGGGATGGGATAAACTCTAGGCGACTCACAATGAGTAAGATGTTAAGTTGTTGAAAAATTGTGGGCGTGAAAAGACTAGTATGCGCGGCCAATGCAAGCATCCAACACTCATTCCGATCCTGTCGGGATCGTCCCGTCGCAGGCTTTCAGGGAGGAACCACAATTCGTCGTTTCGGGGCACTTGTCCGACATACCGTTTAGAAACTACTAATCAGACAACCCAGGGGCGGTTGAATGATCATCATGAGAATCCCGGGTGAATGATTGTGAGAATCCGCAGCTTGCTGGGAGTTGTCGGCGGCTTTTCGGCCCTTTCACTGGAAATCCGAATCGTCAGCCGGAAATTCAAAAGAATCGTTGGAAATCCGCGGAAGTCCCTGAACTTTTCTGCTCGTGCGGGAAGTTTCAAATCTTCAGCTGAACTTTTGAATTTTCAGCCAGAGATTCGAAAATTCCGCTGAAGTTTTGATTTTCCGGCTGACGACTTCGTTTTCCGCTGACGATCTGGATTTTCGGCTGAACATTGCGATTTTCCAGCGGAACTTTTTCTTTTTCCGCCGAACTTTTGAATCTTCCGCTGAACTTTTCAATTTTCCGCTGAACATTTAAATTTTCGAGCGGAAATTCAAATCTTCGCCGGAGACGTTCGCCCTCCAGCCGAAGATTTGAATTTTCCGCCGAAGTTGCAGATTTTCAGCGACAAATTTAATTTTTTTGAGCGGAACTTCTCAATTGTTCCGCTGCGGTTTCGAATTTCCAGCGGAACGCCCAACGTTCGGCTGACGATTTGAATTTTCCGCGGAACTTTTGAAACTTCGGGAACATTTTTAATTTTTCCCGAGATTCGATTTTTGCCTCCTGGCGGAACCGGAAGCCACGAAAAAAAAGAGGAACCTAGATGCAGATGATCGTCGTGATCGCACTCTAGTCGGAACTTTTTTGCCTGATCGGCAAGTAAAACCGCGAAACCGTAGATGTGCTTTTTCGTAAGCGTTTCGTTTGACTCAAACCAACTCAAACCAGACGCTTACGCGGTAGCTGTTGCGAAATCCCCTTCGCATCATGAGTCAATGCTGGCGCGATGGGCTGTTATCGCCAGGAATGGGTAAACGCTAGCGACTTATCATTACGACTTATCATTACCCTTTCGAACGATGCTTCGGAAGCACTTGTCAGGTTTCTCGGCAATTGAGAAGCAATACAGTAAAGTAATATCCGTCTGATATTGACGCTCTCTGAAATGTGAAGGTTTCCACCGGTTATCTGGATTCCTGTGGACGGCGAGCCTTCATCTGGACCTTGCAAGGAGGACGCAAT
>DASYRC010000075.1:0-24429 GCA_036004925.1 Nitrospiraceae bacterium
GGTCACCCACACGATATGGTACTGCGTCTTGTAGACCGTGTGAGCCGCTTTGTGCAGTTTCACGCATGCCAGTCTACCGGAAGACGCGGGACCTTGCTCACACCCCCGCCTTTACAGGCGGGGACCTCTCGCTGGATTAGACGACGGGATGCGCATCGAGCTGGCGACTCGATTGCGGACGATGAACAGAGTACTTGACTGCATCGTTCCGGATTCCCCCATCGCGTCCATCGATGAGGCGATCGAGATCGTCTTGAAGGCAGTTGGGCGACAGGAGATGACGCATGCTGTCACGATCCTCGAAGAGGTGGTGAACACCAATCCGTTCTGGTTGAGAGGGTATCTGTTGCTCGCCACAATCTACCAATATGTCCAGGATGCCGACCAGGCGATCGCAACAACAGAGAATGGTCTTGCCGCATGCGCCAGCGGCCAACGCCTATTCAGTGCCCCAAAGTGGGTCGAAACGGTGGAGCGGATCAACGGGCCTGTCGTATACAGTCGCATTCGGAACCATGCAGAACGACTTAGACAATATGAACGTATGTTTCGGCATCGGTTGGCGATGCTTCAGATCCGCTGCGGCAATCTCGACGAAGCCATTGAACAGTGGTCCGCCATCGAAGAGGTGCATCGCGCCTAGGGAAGGATTAACCAGCAACGAATCACCCGATTTCCGAGGCAAATACAGGAGGCGCCACGAATGAAAGATTCTCCCAATCCGTCGACCGAAGCCCAGGCAAAAGTGATCAAATATTGCGACCGGTGCGCCCGCCGCTCCCCGGCACTCTTTTTTGACGACCTCACTTTGCAGGAGCTCTGTCAGGAGTGCTGCGACCGGTTGAAACGCAAGCGAGGAATGGCTTACCGTCCATCGAAACCGAAGGTGTGAGAGGGCCCTCTTGCCCTCCGTTGTGGATCTTCGACGGAACCTTGCACCACATGGAACCGAGCCTGCGACACATTCTCCTCCGAAGACTCTCCTCGATAGATGAACCCTGGGCCGCGGCCTTCGTCACGAACCATCCTTCCTCGGTGCGTATGTCGATCATCGCGTCACGATAGGATGATATCGATCGGCAGGGCGATTCAGCCCTGTTTTTCCGAGTACTCGGTGTACAGCCTCAACTACGCGTGATACGATATTCGCGTTTACATCATTTTTTCTGACGCTGCGATGTTTAGACCTATTCCAGAAGCCACCCTCTTCCGAAGGATTCCCTATCGGCTGATCGCGTCCGTCCTCTTGATTCTGGCCTTAGTCGTGTCCGTCATTTTGCTCTTTAGTCTGGAACAAGAAAAACTTCTCCTGCAGGGTTTCACCCAAGACAAGACGGTCCCCACGGAACTGTTCCCGGCTCTCTGGCAATCCCGCAGCGACCTGATTGTCGTGACGCTTCTTGTATTCTTAGTGAGTGCGATCGGAATCGCGGCGGTCATCACCTTTCTCCACTACGACAGCACCAGAAGTACCCTCGAAGAAGTGAAGGGGCTGGCGCGGAACATCCTTCAGAGTATCCCGACCGGGATATTGACGCTGAGCGGGAGCGGAGTGATTACGGCCGTCAATCCGACCGCTGAAGCCGTGCTGAAGCGACCGTCAGAGGAATTACTGGGCCATTCGTATGAATTCGTTTTTTCCGAAGGCGAGACCATTCGGAGTGTGCTCGATGGGGCACTGCGTTTCCACCGCCATGTGAGCCAGCAGGATTTGCCCTATGAAAGTCAAGACAACACGCCGCATACAATCCGCGTCAGCACAGCTGAGTTGACCGGCGACGATGGGCAACCGGCAGGCGTGATCTTGCAAGCCCAGGATGTGACGCAATGGCTCGCGCTCGAACAGCGAGTACATGTTGCAGAAAAGCTGACGGCACTGCACACCTTATCGGCAGGTGTTGCACACGAACTGCGGAATCCGCTCAGCGCGATGGACTTGAATCTGCATCTCTTCGAGGAAGAACTCAAGGAACAAGGCGCATTGGATCGGCAGAGTGCCCACTATCTCCATGTGCTGAATGCCGAATGCCGGCGCCTGACTGTGATTCTCGATAATTTCATGAAATTTGCTCGGCCGGGTCCCGTCAGGCTTCACGAGCTGGACGTGCAGAACGTGATCGGGCACGTAATGGCGCTCATGCAATTTGAGGCCGAAGAACGCAAGGTGCGCCTCGAGCAAAGTATAGAAGAAGGATTCCCCTGCGTGTTCGGGGATGAAACCCAGGTGAGTCAAGTGTTGGTCAACATAGTCGTCAACGCATTTCACGCCATGCCGGACGGCGGTCTCTGCCGCGTCGTTGCGCGTGAGCGAAAGACCGACAATGAGCGTTGGGCAGAAATTGCCGTGACCGATACGGGCGTCGGCATCCGCAAGGAAGACTTGTCCCGTCTATTCGAACCATTTTATACGGCGAAGTCGAGCGGAACCGGGCTCGGCCTCGCAATTGCATATCGCATCATGCAGGATCACGGGGGAACGATCCAAGTATCCAGCGTGCCGCGGAGTGGAACAACCGTGGTACTGCAATTCCCGGCCGCGGCGAATCAGCCTCAACCGATGACGGTCGCTCGATGATGCACGGCGCGAATATTTTAGTGGTGGACGACGAGGTCAACATCCGCGGCGCGCTCGTCACCCTGCTACAGAAAAAGGGCCACGACGTGCGCGGTGTCGGAACCGGCGAGGAAGCGCTGGAACATCTGGCGATCGCTGCAGCGGAGTTGGTCATCACTGATCTGAAGATGCCAGGGATGGGCGGGATGGAGTTCCTGCATCGGCTGAAAGACAAGTGGCCCGACACGGAAGTGGTCGTGATGACCGCCTACGGGTCCATCAATACGGCCGTTGAGGCGATGCGAGTCGGCGTCTACGACTATCTCACGAAACCCATCGATCGCGAGCGGTTTCCCATCGTGGTCGACAAGGCGCTGGAGCGACACGCGTTAACGACCGAGAACAAGCAACTCCGAGATCGCCTCGAAACCAGGACGCGCTTCGATCAAATGGTCGGCGAGAGCGAGCCCATGCAGCGCGTCTACAACCTGGTGGACATGGTGGCCGAGAGTGCGGTCACTGTCTTGCTGACAGGAGAAAGCGGGACGGGCAAGGAACTTGTGGCCCGGGCGATCCACCACAAAAGCACCAGGGCCAACGGACCGTTTGTGACCTTGAATTGCGGTGCGTTGCCGGAGAACCTCTTCGAGAGCGAATTGTTCGGGTACGAGAAAGGCGCGTTCACCGGCGCAATGACGACAAAGCTCGGACGGTTCGAGTTAGCCGACGGCGGGACATTGTTGCTTGACGAGGTCGGTGAACTCTCGTTGAAATCCCAAGTCGATTTTCTGCGTGTGCTTGAGACCAAAGAATTCAGACGCCTGGGAGGAACGAAGTTGATCACGGTCGATGCCCGCATTATCGCGGCCACCAATCGTAATCTCGAAGAAGCAGTCAAACAGGGCGACTTTCGGGAAGACCTCTATTACCGGCTCAACGTGGTGCCGATCCGTCTCCCGCCGCTCCGCGAGCGGGGGGACGACATCCCACTCTTGGCCGAACGCTTTCTCAGTGAGTTCACGGCTCACCACCGTCGCGAACCGAAAGACATTTCCCGCGACGCGATGCGGCTGCTGCGACTCTACGCCTGGCCCGGCAATATTCGTCAACTCCGGAATCTGATGGAACGCCTCGTGATTACCGTGAGGGACTCTGGCATTCAGCCCGAACATCTCCCCGAAGACATTCAGGCGAGTAAGGAAGACGCGCGCACGATGGTCGTCGCCTTGGGTTCGTCGTTAAAGGACATTGAGCGGGAAACCATCCGGCGTACATTAGCGGAAGTGACCAACCACCGAGAAAAGGCAGCCAAGCTTCTCGGCCTCAGCCTCCGGGCGCTTCAATACAAGATCAAAGAGTACAGCATCCGGGAGTAAATCTCTTCTCGTTCTCCTGTTTCATTCATCCCACGAACAGGCGCATCCCTTCTCCGATTCGCAAGTGTTGCAGGTGGCGGAGGAGGGGATTGCACGGAATGAGTACCTCTTCTCACGAAGGTGCAATATTTGCTGGGCTACGTTGTCGGTATTGTGTCAAAATCTGCAACTCTTGCACGAGTCGATGAAAACGCGTCGTCTCCCTCCTCGGAGGGAAAACAACCCACCTTACAAGTACGCATTTTCTTTAATTCCATCTTGTTAAACTGACAACGCTCTTCCGCGGCATCCTACCTGCACAACATCATGGCGCAGCCTCTTTTCTGCGGTGCCCAGATGTTGAGCAAATGAAAACACTCTTGCCTGAGAAGCAGCTCGGAGGGTTGGAGATTGTCCGTTATATGGCAGCCCTGTTTCTGAGCGGTGGCAGCATCGTGGGAGCCGGACTTTCAACATTCTGATTGCCCTGACCCTGGCGCTCACAGCATACGAAGTACTTCATGACGTGAGAGCGCTCAGCCAGTTGAAAGCTCCAGATGAATCGACAGCGTGGCGTCGTTGGGAGGGCGGACATCGCTTGATCAGCTCACCCATTCGTCTATCCGAGAAGTTGAATGAGTCTGTCCCATGTCGAATGAATCATGGGTTGATCGTCTGACTGAATTGCAGAAGCACCTGGCGGTCTGCCCCAGGGATGTCCCCGCACGATGTGACTTGGCCTCTCTGCTTGAAGAACTAGGCCAGCATGAGGAAGCCTTATTCAATTGGAAAGCTGTGGTGGCCTCTGACCCGAACAACCTCAAAGCGTGGGAAGGCATGACACGCTGCCGGAAACGAACCGGACAGACCCCGCAGTCCCATGTATAAGCAGAACATTCATGACGCACGCTGAATGTGAGGAGCATTCATATGCACTACGCGATAACTGTCTTGCTGATTGTGTTGACCACTTTTGGAACATCCGTTTGGGCGTATGAAGATGTCATCGTTTCCGCTGGGGGAACGCTGGTCGGCACCGTCACGTTAGAGGGTGCCGTGCCAAAGCGGAAAGGCTACAACTTAATCACGCTCCCGGATCAAATCTACTGCGGACGGATTTCCGACGGCCATGGTTGGCGACTGCTCCAGCCCTTCAACGTTGGAGCTGCGGGAGCGTTCCGCGACGTAGTGGTGTATCTCGAAAACATCGAGAAAGGAAAATCCTTCGCTCACGTGCATGCCCCGAGAATTGAAGCCAAGGATTGCCAATTCATTCCCTTGACGACCGTGGAGCGTGAGAAACAGAACGTGGTCGTTGTGAATATGGATCCGGTCATGCACGACCTTC
This sequence comes from Nitrospiraceae bacterium, assembly GCA_036004925.1. GTDB lineage: Bacteria > Nitrospirota > Nitrospiria > Nitrospirales > Nitrospiraceae > Palsa-1315. The sequence goes on from DASYRC010000075.1 coordinate 5,258, forward strand.
AGGCCTATGAGACCTCTCAGCTTGGCCCACGCGTGCTCTTTAATGTGCCGCTGCCGATGAATCCGCAGCACCCGCGAGACCTCAAAGACCGGAGCGACGCCGCGCTCTATCACAAGCACTTGGCCGGCGAACCGATGAAGCAGCTCATCGGCATGACGAAAGGGCGCCGGGTGTTCGTCATGCAATGCGGCTTCCATGCCTACATGGAGAGCTGGGGACTGGCGATGGAGAATCCCTACTATGCGCTGACGGATCGGACGGCCGGTTCGAAATCGGTGACATTCCTCCCGGCACGTACAAGATGGTGATCTGGCATCCTTATCTTGGCGGCATGAAGGAACAGATCATCACGATCCAGCCCAAGAGCCAAGCGAAGGTGGACATAAGAATCTCCGCGCCCACCGGGCGCCTATATGCCAACGAGATGGTGGATAAACCCTATACCCGGTTCGGCATCACCGACGATGCCCAGAGCTAGATCGTGCCGACATTAATTCGTCAGGAGTGGTAACCCGGTCGAGAGCACATGTTGAATCTGTTTCTTCTGCTTTTCGCGGGTTACGTAGCCGGACTGCTTCTCCCTCTGTGTTTTCCCGCCAAGCCAAGAATACAAAACATTCTCGCGCATGGCTCCGCCGGGTTGGCCAGTGGAGCAGGCATCTTTCTCGGAGTCATCGGCCTCCTTGCGCCGGAACCCTGGACGGCTTCAGTGCAATCCACCATTCCTTTTCTGAGCTTCGCCGTCCGACTCGATTCCTTAGCATCGTTTTTCGTGCTGACCATCTCGCTGGTTGGCCTGGCCGCTTCGATCTATGCATTCGGCTACGTGAACGAATTTTATGGGCGCGCCTCGATCGCAGTACTTGGGGCGCTTTTCAACGGGTTTCTCCTCTCGATGACACTCGTGGTCATTGCCGACAACGGGTTCTTCTTCCTGATCGTGTGGGAACTCATGTCGTTGCTGTCCTATTTTCTCGTTGTGACGGATCACGAGAAGGCCGAGGTGCGTTATGCGGGTTTGTTCTACCTCATCATGACGCATGTCGGAACGGCGTTCATCATCCTGGTCTTTTTGATCTTCTTCCAAGCGGGTGGGTCGTTCTCGTTCGACGCCTTTAAGCATCCGGAGCAGCCCTTGCCCGAAGGGATGAGAACCCTGGTTTTTCTGATGGCCCTGATCGGTTTTGGTACCAAAGCGGGCATTGTGCCACTCCACGTCTGGTTGCCCTACGCGCACCCGGCGGCGCCGTCGCATATCTCGGCGCTCATGTCGGGCGTGATGATCAAGACGGCCATCTATGCGCTCGTGCGGGTGTACTTCGATTTCCTCGGTGGCCAGTTCCCTTGGTGGTGGGGATTTGTCGTGCTGGTCATCGGCGCGGTGTCGGCATTGTTGGGCGTGATGTATGCGCTGATGGAACATGATCTCAAAAGCCTGCTCGCGTACCACAGTGTGGAGAACATCGGCATCATTCTGTTGGGCATCGGAGCCGGCATGATCTTTCAGACCTACGGGCTCACAGAATTTGCTGCCCTGGGATTGCTGGCCGGGCTCTATCATACGATCAACCATGCCATGTTCAAGGCACTGCTGTTCTTAGGCGCCGGCTCGCTGCTCTATGCCACCCACACGCACAACATGGAGGAGTATGGAGGTCTGCTCCGCCGGATGCCATGGACGGGATTGTTCTTTCTGATCGGGGCTGTGTCGATTTCCGCCTTGCCTCCCACCAATGGATTCGTCAGCGAGTGGCTGGTCTTCCAAAGTCTCTTCCTCAGTTTTCACATTCCAGCCGTCTTGCTGAAACTCATGCTTCCGCTTGCCGCGGCATTGTTGGCCTTGACCAGCGTGTTGGCTCTCACCTGCTTCGCCAAGGCATTCGGGATCTCTTTTTTGGCCCTGCCACGGAGCTCCCATGCGCAACACGCGGAGGAAGTGCCGATTACCATGCGTATCGCGATGGGTATACTGACAGTGGTCTGCGTGTTACTCGGCCTCGCGCCCATGGTCGTCGTCCCGATGTTGGACCGGGTGGTCTCACCATTTGCGGGCGTGTCGATCGAGGCGAAAGTGCTGGCGCTGGATGGCTGGGCGCTGGCCCCGGTGAATGTGGAATTCTCCAGCCTCTCAACGCCAGTCTTGGCTCTGCTGCTAGTGGTGCTGTCGATGCTCGGGCTCGGGCTCGTAGTGGCGTTCGGTGGTCTTGTGAAAAAGCGCTATTACAAGACCTGGGGCTGCGGCATCAACCTCACGCCCCGGATGGAATACACCGCGACCGGATTTGTTCAGCCGATCAAGCGAATCTTCAGCACGATATATCAGCCGACGGTGAAGTTGGAGACGGAGTTGCTTGAAGAGTCGCAGTACTTCGCCAAACGTCGGCACTTCGAGTTCCACATCGAGCCGGTCTTCCAGAAATATCTCTACGATCCCGTGGTCGGGTTCTTCATCGGCATGGCCGAGCGTCTTACAGTGATTCAGGCGGGAAATCTGCACCTGTACTTGGGATATATCTTCGTCACACTAATCGTCTTGCTGTTATTCGCGGTGTAGCCCGATGTTGCAAGCCATAATTCTTGTTATTGCCCAAACGACCATCTTACTGGCCGTGTCACCATTCATTGTGGGGTTGATCAGGAAAGTAAAGGCCCGTCTCCAGATACGGCGGGGCGCCAGCGTCTTCCAGCCGTACGCTGATCTGGCCAAGCTTTTTCGGAAACAGCCGGTGGTCTCAACCACGACCTCGTGGATCTTCACCGTGACACCCTACATTCTATTCGCCTCGACGTTGGCGGCTGGACTACTCGTGCCGGTGTTTGTGTCCAGGACGCCGCTGGCCTTCGCAGGCAATATTATCGCGCTTGTGTATTTACTCGCGCTGGGGACTTTCTTTCTGATGCTGGCCGGCCTCGATGCCGGTTCAGCCTTCGGTGGGATGGGAAGCAGCCGCGAGGCAATCGTCGCTTCCCTTACCGAACCGGCAATGATTCTTTCTATCTTTGCGATTGCGTTGACCAAGGGATCGACCGACTTGAGCACCATTGTCCATAAGACCGCGATGTTGGAAGGTATCGTGACGGACCCGTCGCCATATCTGATGGCACTGGCAGCCCTCTTTATCGTGGCCATCGCCGAAACCGGCCGTGTGCCGGTGGACAATCCCGCCACTCACCTAGAACTGACCATGATCCATGAGGCGATGGTCCTGGAATATTCGAGCCGCTACCTCGCCCTGATCGAATGGGCAGCCGGACTCAAGTTGCTGGTGTTTCTCACTTTGATCGCCAATGTGTTCGCACCCTGGGGAATTGCGACAAGTTTGGAGCCGGCCGCACTGAGCATTGGTCTGGCGACCTATCTCGTGAAAGTCTCGTGGTTAGCTGTGCTGATCGGCGTGATCGAATCGATGTTTGCGAAGTTGCGTTTATTCAGAGTGACGGACTTGCTAGGAGTCGCATTTATCCTGGCGCTGCTTGGGTTGGTCTTCTTCTACGTCTTGCGAGGATGACGTGTCGCTATTGACTCAGCACCTCGGATCTCAGTTAGTAGATTTGGGCTCAGCGCTGTTGCTGCTGACATGCTTTGCGATTGTGGCGCAGCGGCGGCTCTCTGCCTGTGTCGATTTGTTCGCCCTCCAGTCGGTCTTTCTGGCCCTGACAGCAGCCCTCGTCGCATTTCTCACGGGTATTCATCACATTTATATCGCCGCCGCTCTCACCATCGTCATTAAGGTCGTGGTCATCCCGCGGATTCTGAAGCGAGTGATCGAGCGGTTGAATGTAACACGTGAACTCCAAATGAACGTGAACGTGCCGACTGGGTTGTTGATCTGTGGCGCGCTCGTGATCCTGGCGTTCTTCATCACCCAGCCCATCATTCCCCTGGGGTTCCTGCTGACGCGCGATTCGCTGGCGATCGCACTGGCGATCATCTTGATCGGGTTTTTTACGATGATCGCGCGCAAGAAAGCGGTTACGCAGGTGATCGGCTTTTTGGTCATGGAAAACGGCCTGTTCCTGGGGGCAGCGGCGGCCGCGTACGGGATGCCATTGATCGTGGAGTTAGGCGTCTTCTTCGATGTCTTAGTGGGTGCACTGATCGTCGGCATCTATAGCCACCGGCTGCAGGACACCTTCGATAGCGTGGATACAAGCAAACTCACGACCCTGAAAGAATAGCATCAGATGTCCTGGCCTCTGGTCCTTTTAGTCGCGGCTCCGGTGATGGCGGGACTTGGAAGCCTGCTCGTGCCACAGCGGCGCGCCATCGAGGTCCTTCAGTGTGCAAAGGCTGGGGCTATGCTGGCCTCTGCCACGCTGGTTGCGGGACAAGTTATCGCCACCGGCGAAGTATCTGTGGGAGGCTTTCTGCGGACGGATGCGCTGAGTGCATGGCTTGATTTGATTCTTGGCTTTGTGGGGGCTACCGGGACGTTCTATGCCGTGGGGTACATGAGCGAAGAAATGGATCGCGCGCACCTGTCATCGAGACGCTATAGTCAGTTTTTTTGTCTGTTCGACCTATACCTGGCCGCGATGCTCTTGGCCGTCAATTTAGAAAACATCGCCATCATGTGGATCGCAATCGAAGGCTCCACCCTTTCGGCGGCGCTGTTGATCGGATTTGACCGGAGCAAGGCAGCGCTGGAGGCCGGCTGGAAATATGTGATCCTGAGCTCGGTCGGCATTTCGCTCGCGTTGTTCGGCACCATTCTCGTGTATTACGCTTCGGAGCATATCTTGGGTGTGTCGAACGAGGCACTGCGCTGGTCTCAACTCTATCGGGTGGCCGAGGGAATGGATCCCGGTGCGATCAAAGTGGCCTTCATTTTTTCGTTGATCGGCTACGGGACAAAAGCGGGAGTCGCGCCGATGCACACCTGGCTGCCCGATGCACATGCCGAAGCCCCCACACCGGTCAGTGCGATGTTGTCGGCGAATATGCTCACGCTCGCCGTCTACGCGATTTTGAGATTCAAGGCCGTGACAGATAGAACCGTGGGACCAGAATTTTCCGGCAAGCTGATGATCGGATTGGCGCTGCTGTCGCTCGCCGTCTCGGCGACCTTCATGCTGGTCCAGCGAGACTACAAGCGGCTGTTCGCCTACTCCAGCATCGAACACATCGGGATCGCTTTGCTGGGATTCGGCATCGGCGGCCTCGGAGTTTTTGCGGGCGCGTGGCATTTGATGAACCATGCCCTCGCTAAGTCCACGGCTTTCTACGGCGCCGGTCTCGTGTTTCTCCGGTACAACCACAAATCGCTCGATCGAGTGACGGGCCTCCTGAGCCTGATGCCGATCGCAGGGACCGCTATCCTCGTAGCCGGCGTCGCCTTGGCGGGGATGCCGCCCTTCGGACTCTTTACCAGCGAAGTGTTGATCGCCATTGGAGCCTACCGCGCCAAGCCTGAAGTGACCTACGCGTTTCTAGCTCTGCTTGTACTCGCCTTTGTGACCTTGCTCTATCAGGTGTTACGAATGACATTTGGAGCGCCGGGGGAGGCAGGTACCGCCTTAGGCAGACAGTGCCGCATATTTACGAGCGCCGCCGTCGGAATCAACATCCTCGTGCTGGGAACGATCGGCCTCCACGTTCCACCGGGTCTGAAGACGTTGCTGTCGTCCGTCGTGAAGATCTTAGGCGTCGGGATGGAGGCATCTCGATGAATACGATGGTCGCGCCGGATGGCGTGAGACGCGGTGAGCCGTGGGATGTGGGACATGTGCCGCTGATCCTGACTGGCGCCGTATTGGTGGGGTTTGGTCTGGCGCTTCCGGAACCTGTGAGAGGGCTCATGGATCGGGCAGCCGCCATCTTAATGGTGAGGTAAGAATATGGCTGATGCGCAGACAGCGATGACTCAATTGAAGGAAGCCTATGGAGCATCTATCGTGGAGATGACCCCGATCAATGGTACGCCTAGGCTGCGGGTTAAGAAAGATGATTTGCCACAAGTGGCGCATTATCTCCACACGCATCCGAATTTGCTCGGCAGCTTGTCGCTTCTCTGGGCCGTGGACCATAGGCCGCGTGAATCTCGTTACGAGATCTGCTACCTCTTCACGCTGGCGGAGCGCAAGGACTGGCTGTTGCTCTGCACGGATCTGCAGGGCAATGACCGTCTGTTCGGAGCCATCACGCCTCATATCCACGCAGCGCAATGGTATGAGCGAGAAATCCGCGACATGTTCGGCTTGATCCCACAAGGCCATCCCGACCTCCGACGTCTCGTCCGCCATGAACACTGGCCAAAAGGGACCCACCCGCTGAAAAAGGAATTCCCATGGGACCGCGTTCTTGGGAGACAGCAAGGCGAATATCGCTTTCGTCATATTGAAGGCGAGGGAGTCTTTGAGGTGCCGGTGGGCCCGATTCATGCCGGGGTCATCGAGCCCGGCCATTTTCGATTTTCTGTGGCGGGCGAGCCGATCATGCAACTCGAGCTCCGCCATTTTTGGAAGCATCGGGGAGTGGAGAAGCTCTTTGAGCAGCAGACATTGACATCGGCCGTGCCGCTTGCGGAGCGCGTATCCGGAGATACCACGGTCGGCCACAGCTTGGCCTATTGCCAGGCGGTTGAATCGCTTCTCGGTCTGGAAGTACCTCGCCGTGCCCGGTACTTGCGGACCCTGTTTCTAGAACTCGAGCGCCTCTCCAACAATCTGGGGGACATCGGGGCGATGTGCAATGACACCGCCTATGCGCTGCCCCATGCCCACTGCGGGCGCATGAAGGAGCAGGTCATGCAGCTCAACGACCGGCTGACCGGTTCACGCTTTCTCCGAGGGACCAATCGGGTCGGCGGCCTCGCGCTGGATCTCTCGGCAGAGCAATTGGCCGCGGTAGTCGGCGAATTGGACGCGCTCGGACGCGATTTCTCCGAAGTGGGATCCATCATCTTCGCCAACGCTTCCCTCTCAGATCGCCTGGAGACCACGGGCGTGCTCAGTGAGAGGACGGCGTGGGACCATGCCGCCATGGGCGTGATCGGACGAGCCTCCGGCATCGATCGGGACCTCCGGCGCGATCGCCCCTTCGCCGCATACGACGAGCTGCCGGTGAAGGTCCCCCTTTATCGCTACGGCGACGTGCGGGCCAGGCTGAGGGTTCGCGGCGATGAAATCCATGAGTCCATAAGACTCATTCGAGAGATTCGTTCCCGTATCCCGCAAGGCCCGATCGCCGTGGAGCCGACCCGGCCGCCCGCCGCCGGTTCCTGGGCGTTGTCCGCGGTCGAAGGCTGGCGCGGCGAAATTGTGTATGTGGTGATGGCCGGCGAGCAAGGGAAGATTCATCGATGTAAGGTGCGTGACCCTTCGTTTGTGAATTGGCCCGCGATCCAATGGGCAGCGCTGGGGAATATCATTCCTGATTTTCCGCTCATCAACAAGAGCTTTAACCTCTCGTATGCAGGGAATGATCTCTGACCGGGAGGGGTAAGGGGTGAGGCGTGAGGTGTAGGGAGCATGACAGCAAGTCGGCGCAATTTCTGTCTCAAAACCCCTGACGCCTAACGCTTCACGCCTCACGAGAAAGAAAAACATGTTTCGCATCATTAAGAAGAGTCTGAAGACCGGGGTCGTGACGGGCAAGTATCCCGGAGCGGAGGCTCCTGCGGTACCGGTTGTCCAAGAGGCTAAGGACAAGACCAAGCTCTTCAAACGGTCAATGGTAATTCGAGAGGTGGACACGGGCTCCTGCAACGCCTGCGAGATGGAGATGAACGCGCTCATGAATCCCGTGTACGACGCCGAGCGGTTCGGTATACACATCGCAGCTTCGCCGCGCCATGCGGACGCATTGGTGGTCACCGGGCCAGTAACCGTGAACATGGAGCGGGCACTGAAAGATGTTTATAAGCAGACGCCTGATCCGAAAATCGTTATCGCCCTCGGTGACTGTGCCATCAATTGTGGGGTGTTCAAAGGCAGCTATGCCGTGACGGGGCCGGTAGACAGACACATTCCTGTCGATGTTCGTATTCCCGGCTGTCCACCACGACCGTCTGAGATTCTCAACGTATTTATTGAACTGCGCAAAGCTGGCGATTAAAACAATAATCAATTTACTACTTATTATATGGCTCGCTACTGGCACTAAGATGTCCGCCGGTTGCTCAACTTGGCCAATAGTTGCCAAAGATTTCTTGCGGTGCGAGTGACGGGTAGACCAGATCTCTACTGCTCAATTCTGCAAGCACGAAGGGCGGGAGAAGCTCACGGCCACTCCCGCCCTTACTACCGGTCAAAAACCCTTCGCTACTTATTTGGCTGCGGGGTATAGCGCAGGTAGGGTTTCACGGTTTTGAAGCCCTTGGGGAAGAGCGTCTTTGCTTCAGCGTCGTTCACAGCCGGGGTGATGATGCAATCCTCTCCATCCTTCCAATTGGCCGGTGTCGCTACCTTGAACTTTGAGGTCAGTTGAAGCGAATCGATGACCCTCAATAATTCATCGAAATTCCGACCACATGAAGCAGGATAGGTCAAGGTCAGCTTAACTTTTTTATCCGGCCCTATGATGAATACTGAACGAACCGTCATGTTGTCTAGGGCGTTCGGATGGATCATATCGTACAGGGTCGCGACCTTCTTGTCAGGATCAGCGATGATTGGATAGTTCATCGTCGTCTTTTGCGTCTCATTAATATCGTTGATCCAGCCCTTGTGTGAATCCATTGGATCCACGCTGATGGCGATGACTTTCACGCCCCGCTTCTTGAACTCCGGTGTAATCTTAGCTACCGTCCCCAACTCGGTGGTGCAGACAGGGGTAAAGTCTTTCGGGTGCGAGAAGAGTATCCCCCACCCCCCGCCCAACCACTCATGAAAGTTGATGGTCCCTTCGGTAGTCTCTGCCGTAAAATTCGGTGCCTCATCTCCTAGTCGTAGTGCCATGGTAGCCTCCTTTATTTAATCATTCCAAAGTCACGACATCGCTAATCGCAATACGATACTGTCCTTGCTAGTCGAAGTGCAAGGGGGGAACCGCAGCTTATTGACCAGCCGTAATGTTCAATCGACTTCTCACCTTTTCGTGATCCGACGCGGTCAGATCGACTTCGGTCAAGAACACACGCTCGTCGGCAAGCTTGCCATCCACGACTAATTGTCCACGCATCTGTTCCGCCCGTTGCTGTGCCAGGAGACGGAGATCCGAATCGGGAACCGGCATGGCGGCAACGAGCTGTTGCCGCATTTCCTCAATCGTAGGCGGTTTCGAAGGGACCTGCGCACCCTCCGCCGGCGCCGCCACCAGCTGCAGGCTACGCTGTTGATCGAAGAGCTCTTTGATCATGCTTTCCTCCTCAACAATCGGCAGGTCAGCCTCTTTTGATATGCCCTTCCCCTGCCGCCATCTGGCGAGCAGTTGTGCGTTGAGCTTCTGAAGAGCAAGCACCTTTCGATCACGAACAGGATCGGCAGTGCCTGTGACTTCCAGGCGCAAACCAGGCCGTTCATCGAGCCCCTTCGCGATGGCCTCGACTTTCTTTAGTTCTGTCACGACAAATGCGACAGATCCAGGATCAAATTCGAGATATTGCAGCTCTTCGGCATCGCCACCGCCAGGAATAAGCTTTCCCATCAGCGTAAACGGAGACGCCACAATCTTTGTGAGCAGATTGAGCAACGTCGAGACCACCACCTTGCCGTACTTGAAGTCAGGATCCTTCAGGTCGCCGCGAATGGGCAGATCGATGTCGATTCGTCCCCTGCGATCTTTCAAGAGCGCCACAGCCAGCTTAACCGGCAGTGACGTCGCATCCGGACTGTTGACCTTCTCCCCGAACGTCAGGTGATCAACCACCACTTTGTTTTCCGCTTCAAGTAGTTTTCGGGAGACCTTGTACTTCAAATCGAGCGAGAGTTTCCCCTCCGACAATCCATAGCCCACATATTTGCCGCTATAGGGACCTTCTGCAGTCAAGTCCATACCCCCAAGGGTAATCGTGAGATCCGTAAATGCATCTTCGTTCAGGGGATTGATGATCCCCGCGATCTTGAGCGGCGCCATCGTACCCACTCGACCGGTGAGGTCAACGTTCGCCCTGGCCAGTTGCTTCGACGACAGTCCCTTGATCGTACCGGTCAGATCTGAAAGCCCGGTCCGGACTGGAGGTTGCACCGAGTCATCTCGAAACGTCATGGCCGCTTTGACGAGTTTCACCATACCGATCGTCACCGGAACGGGTGGACGATTGACTTTCTGAGGCGCCACAGCCTTCTCATCCACTGAGGCCGATGACGGCGACGGAGAGACAAGTTTGCCGAGATTCAATCCGCCGTCTGGCTGCACGACGAGATGTGCCATAGGCTGCTGAAGGCCCACCTCTTTAATCGAAGCCGTGGTTGGATCGACGGTCACACGAACTGTGTTGAGGGACAATCCTTGCAGCGAGGCTACCTCGTCACCCTGATCGCGGTCAGCCACGCTCAATGCCTCGACGCCGGCATTGCCTTCATACGACATGAGCGGACCGTTCGGATGTTCGGTGGCAAGATGCAGCGCCCCATCCAAATTAACGGCGCCGGACTGCACATCGACACGTGCATATTTCTCAAAGTACGGCTGAAACGGTCTGATCGCAATGTCCTTGAGTACCAGAGCGACATCAGCCTGCAACGGGGTGGGCAGTACCGATCCATTTACACGAATAGTCCCGGTTTCATTCAGCTGCAGCTCCACCTCAATCGGTAGGGGTTCTTTGATCGGAATCCGCACGTCGTGGGTCTTGATGGTCAAGGCCCGCACCTCGACATGGGCCGGAGTCGGCAAGGTGCGATCGTCGAAATCGATCGCATGGTCCTGCAGCTTGACCTCCTTGAGCCAGACGGCCCACGGTTTCTCGTCTTTGGGTTTCGGTGAGGTGTTGCTCGCAGCAGGCAGAGGCTCGACGGAGTCCACAGGGGCAAACATCTGCTGATAATTCACAGTGCCTTCGGGATTCAACCAGGCAGTGAATAACGCACGCTCAACTGCGATGTTCTCAACCGTGACCTCGTGCGCCGCGAGATCCACGTCGACACCCCCAACGTTCAACGCTGGAATCGTGATCTCCGGGTCGAGGCTCCCGTCCTCCCTGAATGCGAGCTTCGCAATCTGGATGTTCGCCTGTGAAATTTGAAGCTTGAAAGGAGTCGCACCGGCATCGAACGCGTATCGGGCATCGGCTGCAATAGTGCCATCGGTGACGTCGAAGCGGAATTGATCATGGAGGTACTGCCACAGGTTGGGCAGCTTCACACCGGAGAGGGAAAACGTGCCGGAGGATCGAATCGGTTCGAGCGAGATGGTGCCGGCCCAGGAGAGATTTTCGCCCTTGCTCAACTCCGCTGTGAAGGCATACGAATTGTCACCACCCGGTTTGGTATGGAAATTCTTGAGCACAATATGGATCGGGACGATATCGAGCGCGTAGGGCTTGGGCTTCGATTCATCGCGAAATTCGACGACCCCTTGCGCAATCTCGAACTCTCCGATTTCGATGGCGGGAAGCTCGGCTGGGATCTTCTCAGCCTGCGGCGGCGCGGCCGGGTGTGACCCACCGTCCGGAGGCACAAGCCTAGCCAGATTCATGCCCCCGTCTTTGAATACTCGTGCGGATACATAGGGTACCTCGAGCCGAATGGTATCGAACACATAGGCCCGACGAATGAGGGAGCTTGCCTGAAGATTGACGAAGAGCTCGTCAAACCCGATCAAGGCAGACTGATCCGCCTCTCGAATTTCCAAGCCCTTCAACCGAAACGAAAGGGCAAAGGGATTCAGCTCCACCTCTTTGACCAGCACCGGACGTTTGAGCCTCTCGGCAACAGCAGGGATTGCGTAGGCTTTAATAAGGTAGGGAACGAGAAAAAACCCAACGAGCGTATAGAGAAGCACCAGGCCCAGGGCAAGGATCGCAAGATGGGAAGGGCGAAGTAACCAGCGCATGGGAAGGAACCCCTATGGTGCGCTCGGCTGGAATCGAACCAGCGACCCTCAGCTTAGAAAGCTGATTGAGTATAATCTACCGAGTTCCTGTTTTGCATCTGGTTTCCTGCTTGATCTTTGCGTGTCAATTGTACTGCCCCACTTAATGTCTGGACTTAATATCTGGACAGTTTGTTGCATATTGTAAACCATCCGTTCTGCAAAGAATTCAACCCGCTTCGAGTCTCCACTTCTCAAAGGATAGCCAGGTGTACTCGCTCGTGAATCTGTTGAATGGGCCTCGGTGTCTTCTGCTGCGATTGGTTTTTAATAATTTCAGTGGGATTCTGCATCCAGCTGACTAAGCCACCTGTCCACAATTTAAGTGGGGCACATGACTCACCTTGGCAGAGCATCTGTCCCGGCGCTGAGCACCGGGAGAACTCGAAGCCCGATGGTCAGATAGCGGCAGAGTGAGACGCACTCAACCACCGACGGATGCCGAGTGAATTGCCCCCGCTGTGGCGGCCGAGACCTAACGTGCAGGCGACTTTTTTTACTTGAGCGACGCCTTGGGCGTATCCTAACAGGCATGAAACGGTGGTATCTTTATCTGATAACCGTGCCGCTCGGGTTGGTGATATTGGCTTACATCATTGTCAGATTGAATTCTCTAATTAACTTCGCCGACATTTGGAGTAGGGACAATCAAGCAATGAGCACGCCGAGCGATGTCGGAAAGATGCCGAATGTAAACGCTGTCCCCAAAGAGGTGCTGAAGCTACGGCAAGTGCATCAACTTAGACCGCTTACTGAACGGGAAGATGGAACAAAAATACAGGATTTGCCGAATGGAACATACGGTTTCTCAATGTGCAGCGTCATATCGCTAAGCGCGAAGCGCGGCAACACATTCTCGTTGGAAATTCAGAAGCATGATGGGATCGTTTACTATGTTGGATATGCCTCTGACGAGGACATAGAAAAATATCTGACTCGTCAAAAAAACTTTCACATACTAACGTCCCCGCACCCACGGGAAAGAGCTTCATCACTGTTCGAAATCCCCGTAGAGTTTGTATCTAAATGCGAGGAGCGTCCTTTAAAAGAGGGTTATCTTTTTGATCTGTTTGTGAGAGCCATCCCCGAGTTGCAAACCTGATAGGCCATCAATTTGTGATAGTCGATCGTTCCTGACCACGCAATGTGATAAGGGCATCCGGTAACAGAACCATGTAACTGGTATTTCCGAGGCCGGTTGATCGGCGCGCACTACATGTGTCTTCATTGCTAGGACACGGACAATTTGAGTGTGCGGATAACCGGTTTACCGCACGCATCGCAGGTATAGCGTTCCCTCGAACGCTTGAGGTCAATCCCTTTCAATGTCAGGTACCGCCCTTTCAATGTTAGGTCCCGATGGGGACAGGCTGGCTGGTTCACCTTGATGCGTATCTTCATCGCGATTCCTCTAGCAAAACCTCCATCTCTTTGGGCGGCTGGCGCTGCACTACGTCATGGATGAACCCGTGAAGGCGGGCGTCATTAATCTTCTTTCCTAATGCTAAAATCTCAGACGCAACTCGCTCAATTACGGCTTCTGATGGAGCGGCTCCTAATTGAAGGTCTTCTCCATGCAGGATCGCCTGTCCAGCTTCGGTTTCCGACCATGCTCGGTGCATGTAGGAATTTCTCTTTCCGGATAGGAGCTTGGCTTTTTCTAGAAGCTCGTCAAGGCGACTTGCCTCTGCGGCAGATGGGTTGTGCTTCTTAAACCGTTTCTTGATCCTCTTCCGTAAATCAGAGATGGGTTTTCTTCTTGTGGGATCGAGACTTTTAGGACCCGAGAGCCCTGATAGTGATTTCACCGTATACCGCAGGATCCGCTCCAGATGCGTATGCGCAATGGCCAAACGCCCAAGAGCCTCAAGCAATTTAGGCTGGTTTGGAACGGTGAGTCGGTGCATTGAGCTGGGCATACGTAGGGCCTCCTCCCCGCCCCTACTCTTCTTAACAGGTCCAACCCATCCTGGTCCGTAAGTACTTGATGGCTGGTGCGCTCGTCTGGCCGCGAGCCAGCGACCCGACAATTATGGAGACGCGAATTCTACACTGCTTCTACATTCTGCTTTTTGGTCGCCACCTAGAAAATAATGAGTGATTGATATATTTAATGGTTGCCAGGCTGGAATCAAACCAGCGACCCTCAGCTTTGAAGACTGATTCAGTATAATGTATTAAGTCCCTATTTTGCATCTGGTTTCCCGCTTTATCTTGCTGTTTCATGAAGTTACGGGCGTCTATCCATTCAAGATATTTCTATGCTTTTTATTCTTTTACGCACACTTTCAGCACAACATTATGGGGTGCCCCCCCCCACTTTATATACCCGCGTACCACTCTTAGCCTTGATCTTCCCAATACCCACCCTTCCCGCCACCAATGCCAGCAAGCGTCTCCACCAATTCGATCATCATCACATACTTGGCCTGCTTGTAGCCGAGCTGTCGTTCGAAGCGGAGATGGAGCGGCGCGCCGTGCGGTACATCGAGGGAATTACCGTTGAGCTCATAGGCCAGGATCGTTTGCGGGTGATAACAGTCGGCCAGGTCCATGCTCTCGTAGTAGGCCACGCCTTCATCGTCCACATCGGCGCAATGGAAGACGGCAAACTTGGCTAAAGTTGCCTCACTCTACCGCACCCCTGGAACCGTGCCGACGAGGAATAACCCCAGAATACCCCCAGTATGTTTCAGAACGGAACCTTGGTTATCGAAGGCTCATTTCGCTCCCATGCGAGCATGACAAAATGGCGAGCAACCAACATCCTTGACTCCTAAAATGAAGCGGAAAACACAGTCTACTAGAGGCATCTGTGCATAACTTAGGTGTGAATGCCTCTCCTGGTAGAGAAATCAGTAAAGGCGATGCGTGAATTTATTGAACTATCTAGGATTTGTTGTTTCTGACTTATCTTTCTCGAAAACGCCCATATCTTGTGGTACCGGGTCCGTTTCGATCAATGCCTATTTTTTAGGCAAAGACTGTTTGACGAGGGAGAAACGTGAGGAATTTGGATGGGAGGATGATCTTATGAACAGACTTATCCACAGAAGCTGGGGAGAGGGTTTTGTGAATATTTCTCTTGACCTTTTTATAAATATCTCTCACTGCTCCTCCTCGACTTGTTTCTGTGCTCTTGGAAAAACGGAGGTCCCCACATTTACGAAAGTGTTGCCGGTACGACATCGCTAGTGTGTCGTTCCCTTCGCCACTTGCTGTCCGATCTCAATGATTCGCCCCAAGCGCTCAAGCAGGTTCATAGACTGGTGCGAAGTCATGCCGTGCTTGTTCAGTAGCTCCAGGATGTCGTCGATGATCTTGTTCTCAGTCTCGGTGAGGAGGTACGGCTCAGGGAAGGCCATCTCAGGAATGCTGGCGCAGGGATTCTTGCGGCGGAACTCAGTGATGATGTCGTAGAGGTCTTGCTTCGTGCAGAGGCCTTTCCGCTCCAGCACTTCCACAATGGCCGTCTCCAACATGTGGGAGACGGTCGCTTCTCGAGGGACATGTTCTCGCGTGTGGGGCGGTCGGTGCTCATGAGTGAAATTTGTCTTTTTTATTTCGCTAGCTCTCGGTGAATCATATTGAGAACCTCTACCGCTATCTTTGCTTCTTCAGCATCAACGCGAAGAGCCGTCTTTATTTCAACGATTGGATGTACGAGGTCTCGATACTCCCTGATGGACTGGGAAAGCCTCTCCACACCGGGGTTGATGAGGCGTAGGCCGACAGCCACGACAATCAGATGCACCAAGCCCCAGTTCCGAATATCTGGAACCTTCTCGTCTCTGTCTTTTGGAGCCTTCAGGAATGCCTTAGCGAGATACTCATGCTCAAGAAGAAGACCGGTCAAGATTGCCTCGATCGCTCCGCCAGCCAAGATAATGACCGACTTCCAACACTTTGCAATATAGGCTTGTTGGAGTTCCTGATAATCACGTTCAATAATTGTTCTGAGTGCGCTCTCTTTAACGAAGGGAAATTCCTTGGGTTGCGTAACCGGAGTGTTCGACAATTCTTCCATAGCAATTTCTAGTCTCCCCAGTGCCATTGCGAGGAGAGCCTGCATTCCGGCTGAGCGGTAGAAATGTTTATTATTTGAACTAAGACTATGGGGTCGCGGATTTAGGTGTGGAAGAAGCCCAACGAAATCTTTCTCTATGCGTTGGAGCTCTTCTTCAAAATTGTTCACGGTGGCTTCGTGCACAACTCCCGTGGCATCCTCAAAAATCGGTTGAAAGCGTCGGAGCGAATGATAGTAGGCTCTGAGTTTTTTGAGTTGATCGGCTGTCATTTGGGCTTAGGCAATGCCCTCCATGTTTTGAGGTAGGGCCGCTAGTCACTCACCGGACAATTTCCGTCGGTTCCTGCACCAATCGTTTGACGTAATGCTGGAGCCGGGCGCGAGTGTGCGGCTCGATTGCAAGATTCTCCACAGCAAAGTCCTGTCCTCTGGACCATCTTACTACCGGTCCAGGTACTTCTATGTGTTGCTGATTCGGCAGCGTGACGGTGAGCGAAAGGGTCTCCCCCGGTCGAATGGGTAAATCACTGGAGAGTCGCCAGCCGGTAGAAGAGAGATTCCAGATTATGCCTTGGCCATGGAATGGTCCGGCGTTGTAGGTGACAGCGCAGTGCACAGGGAAGCGGCGGAAGGGACGAAGTGGGAAGGGCATGGGGGCCTCGCAGGGAGGCCCATTCTAGGAGAGGGACGATTAAACCGCAAGACGGGGGAGCTGGAAAATGATGGTATTTATCGGCAGTATTATGTTGGGGTCGCGTTGCTCAGGCAGGAGTAGGTAGGACGTTATTTTTCGCAAATCAGTACTTCTGATAACTATGGCGTTAGTGACCGGGTTAACGCCAGATCACTCGGAGCTAACTCCTTTGCCGTAATCAATCTCCAAATCAACCCAGCTATTCGCCCCTTGTAGATGTCTGAATGGGACGAGATGATTGAGTCTGCATTGACGTTCCAGATTCTACCAATATTGGGCGTCCACTCATTGATGGTTCCGGCCTCGTCAACAGTGAGCACAGGGGCAGAAGGTTCTCCACATGCCCCTATCGAACAGTAGGGCATCTTGAAATTGAGCGCTTCACTGATAGGGAAGAGAAAACGGTTTGCCCAATCCCGTTTAGAGTAGACATTGAATATTCTCAGATGTTCGGGCTTCATACGCCTCACTCGCTCTATCTCACCTAACATCTGGTTTATCTCTAAAATAAATTGGGATGCCTGCGAATTCTCTATGCCTGGTTCGATAGCGGACAGGAGAAGGACAACGTTCACAGAGCTAACGTAGTGAGGAATGTCGTCTATGGAACTCGTACGAAAATAATCGGCAACGGCCTTGATAAGCCTCCGTGCGCCAAAACTGTGACCAATAATGTGAAGACGTATCTCATGATCACGCTCTGTTGTGTCCAGGATCGCTGGTAAGAGCCGCTTTTGAATTCCTTCCACTGCAATCGTATCTGCCCGTGCTCGTATGATGTAATAGGAGATGGGTTTTATCAGAGGGAAGTCTTCGTGATTGCGGAGTATTGTCGAGGGCCAGAACACGGCGATGACGATTGCCTGATCTTCGGCAAGATACTGGTCCTCCACTCCACGCCTGTATAAACGACACAGAAACTCTTGATAGTCCCCATCTCCGCTCCCCGCGCTTTTGTCCCAACCATGAACGAAGATGATGATGTCCCGCCGTGTTAGTGCTGCAACCTTCGCAACAGCTAGCTGATCCTCGTAAAGGATGTTGCCATCTGCATCGAACTCCACAGGGTAAAAAAACCTAGAAGCGGTAGACTCGCACGGAAGACGCGCAAGGTCCTTGCTGGTATAGATCGGATTGACAGTGCTACCTGGCAGCAACAATACAATTGCCAAGACCCAAAACCCGCGATTTTCCATTTTTAGAATAGAGCTCACTTCTACTTCTTCATAGACTTGCGTTTATGGAAAGCTCGGATGGTTGGCCTTGCGTAGAAGTCCGCTCCCGCTCAGGAAATAGGAATTTGGGCGAAAGGGGGTCCTTGACAGCTGGAAGGCTAGGCCGTTCGTGGGAAGGTGTCAAGACTTGCGGGTGCGTTTGGGATGGCGAGAGTGACCATTGCTGTCGCCCCGTGCCCATCGGAAGTCTCGATCGGCAACATCGCCTGGAAGCAGCTGATGGTCTGCCTCTGTGAGCTGGGCTTGCAGCCGACGAGCAGCGCGAGGTGTCATGCCTTACCCATAGCGAAGAAGAAAGACACGGGCGGGGGGAATCTGCCGCCGACGTGTATCGGACGCCCGCTACCTGCTAGTCGCATCGAGAGCTTGCTCTATGGAAAGCTCAGAGATTGTCCTTACGGTATACCTCAAAACAAGTTCGAGATGAGTATGGGCAATCGCCAACCGGCCTAGGGCCTCGATTAGTTCTGGATGATTGGAATCGTTAATTGCATCATCACCGGCCCCAAATCAGACCTTACAGAAACTTGGTTGGTCATGGGCATTGTCCTCTCTTTCTGCTTCCACCAGGATTTCTACACTGCTTCTACATAAGCCTTACGGTGGTCATCAGAGCATGGGGACTAAACGGATATTCTCATTGACTGGTACGGCGTTTGTGGTGCGCCCGGCTGGAATCGAACCAGCGACCCTCAGCTTAGAAGGCTGATGCTCTATCCAACTGAGCTACGGGCGCTCTCTTTGAAGTTGTGAGTTGAGAATGCTGAGTTCTGAGTTGCGAAACAGTTCCGATCAGTATGTGTACTAGCTCAACACTGAGCACTCACGAGTCAGAACTCGCCGAAGGGGTTTGGTCGGGGCGAGAGGATTTGAACCTCCGACATCCTGCTCCCAAAGCCCATTAGGTAGTTGTGCCATGGGATACGCCGCGACACCGTACGCAACAGGAAGCCAACACTACCATACGGTTCCAGTCACGGCAAGATACAGGCCGCAACAGCAAGACACAGGGGCAACCGTGACAAAAACCGGAATGGACAGATGCAACCGTGACGAAAACCGTAACGAAAAAACCTTCCTGCTTCCCAGAGAATCGACCCCCCCCGGCCTTTGTCGGCAGGCGGGGGGCCTGTTTGGGGACCCCCACGTGTACGGCGAGACATCCACGGCGCGCGCGTTCCACAGCAGACCCCCCCCGGCCTCGTTGACATGGATTCGGTCATCCGTCCGGATCCTCGGTGC
>DASYRC010000076.1:0-113912 GCA_036004925.1 Nitrospiraceae bacterium
CCTTCGCATGCAAAGTCTTTTCGAGCCGGCCCATATGATAGGTGGAGCAGCCGACAAGCGGTACGAACGCTGCCACCACGAGCGCAGTTCCCACAAATATACGGTTCATCGCATCCTCCTTGGTTATCCGATTCTCCGACCTGACGGCCGCCTTATTAGGAGCAGTGCAAAGATCTCCTCGCAATGGTTCTCGGCCTCCAACCATTCTGCACCGACTCAGATCTTACATCTATCGCTCGGTCATCCTTCAACGTGACGGTGAGTGAGAGGTTTTCCCCTGGTCGCATCGGCAGATCCCCGGAGAGACGCCAGCCGGTGCAGGAGAGATTCCAGATCGTGCCTTGGTCCTGGAAGGATCCCGCGTTGTACGTGACACCGCAGTGCACGGGAAAGCGACGGAAGGAACGTGACGCTCGTCAGTGTCCGCTATTCGGAAAGAACGACACCGCGATGGAGACGGCGATCAGGACGATGATGATCCATTCAAGCACTTCCATGCGACGAGTGGTCGTGCGGTCCGACATCTTGCCGTAGATACTCTCTAACGTCTCCAGCTTGCGCAGAATGCTCGCATCCCAGGCTTCCAGGTGGAACCGTTGGGATGCGAGACGATAGACGCGTGCCAGGTACTGATCACCCAACAGCTTCAAGGTATTGGTCACCCGCTCGAAGAGGAGCGCGCCGTCGACTTGCAACTGCGCAATATGCGTGGTGTCCTCATCATGCAAACCGGGGAGCGGCAGCAGGCGCGGTTTTCGAGTGAGCGCTGCGTACCCCTCGTCCAGCGCCGTATCGAGCTGTTCATCGAGCATCCGCATTTCCAAGAGCTCCACATTGGCAAATTCCAGCACGGCTCGCACATCGTCCATCTCGTTTCCAAAGATCACGGCGGAGTGCCAGTCGATGAGCGCGGCGTCCCCGACTCCGTATGAAATGCGACAAGACGTGGCATCTTGAATTTCTTGCTCTGCGAGCGGTGTCCGTTCGCCGCGAAGCACTTGCGCCAGTTCTGTCTCCCGGCTTGTCCAGAGCGGGAGCGATTGCGCCGGCGAATAGGATTCAATCGAGAAGATGATGTAATCCTCCACCTCTTGGGCGATCTTGGGCCGTTCGATCGACGGATGAATTGCTTGAACAAGCTGCTCTACCCGCTTGCGTGATTCCGTCAGTAAGGGCTCGTTCTCGTAGAGCGACTCGCTGAGTTCGAGCAGGCCCTCGAAGGGACCGTCCAGCGTAAACCGGTAGGTGATGGTCACGGCGCCGAAGTCATACACCATGACTTCGACCGTCGGGCTGGATTGATACTGGCCGACCGAGAGGCTTCCTCCTTCTTGCATGAGGCGGAGCGGAGCCGGCCGATATGCGAAATATTGCGGGGCTCTCGCCTTATGCCTCAGGCGGCTGCGCTCCCTGTCAGCCGTG
Organism: Nitrospiraceae bacterium; assembly: GCA_036004925.1. Classification (GTDB taxonomy): domain Bacteria; phylum Nitrospirota; class Nitrospiria; order Nitrospirales; family Nitrospiraceae; genus Palsa-1315. Next base: position 1,423 of record DASYRC010000076.1, read on the forward strand.
ATCCGGCAATTAACGTCCTCCAAATTGATAGACCATCCGATATCGTATGCAAACACGGCATAACAGGTGCCTTTATTGATCGTAAGTGACGTGACAGATGAAGCGTACATCGAAGCCCTTGTCTCCGTGAGGAGTTATTTTAACACCGGTACAGGGGGAGAGAGTCAAGGACAGCGCTCAAGCCTAGCGTCAGTGCGTATGTTCACGCCCTCTTGGGAATTGTCAGAATCCTGAATCTGCTTGCGGGATGGGGCCTCTAGTGGCACACGTAAAACATGAGCGTGATGCGCAAAGAGACCTGGATCAGCTTAGGAAGTGGACTGCTTTGTGCGATCGCCCTGAGCGCGTGCGCGGCTCTCGACGAAGGAGCGGACAAAGGACACTGATATGGAACCTCAGGGAGAACGAGCGAAGCTGCTGGCTCTAGTCGTCGATGACGACAGGGTTGTCAGGATGGTTGTACGCGAGGCGCTTGAACAGTCTGGCCTCGAGGTCTGTGAGGCCGACAGCGGGGCCCAGGCGTTGGAGCTGTTTGCGACCGCTCGCCCGGACATCGTGGTCCTGGATGTCATAATGCCTGGTCTCGATGGGTTTGCCACCTGTGCAAAGTTGCGCGGGTCTGTCGGAGGCAGCCGCGTGCCCATTCTAATCATGACGGGGCTCGACGATGCGGAGTCAATCGCCCATGCCTACGAACAGGGCGCAACGGATTTCATCACGAAACCGTTCAATCCGATGATCTTGAGTTATCGTGTGCGGTATATGCTGCGCGGTAGCCACACCTTGGATGCTCTGCTCAGAAGCGAAGCGAGGCTAGGATTAGCGCAGCGGATCGCCAAGATCGGCAACTGGGAATGGCGTCCGGACACGAATCAGTTTACCGCGTCGGCTGAGCTATGTCGTCTAATGGGCATTCGATTGCAGGACTTCGGGGGAACCTTCGACGCGTTTATCCAGCTCGTGCATGCAGAAGACCGCGATCGTGTCGATGAGGCCCTGAAGCACATCCTGAGCAAGCGAGTCCCGTGCGATATCGACCATCGTCTTGTCCTGCCGAACGGAGTGGATTTTATGGTCAATCTCCAGGCAGAGGCGGTCTTCGATGACCAAATGAAGGCGCTCTCGATCGTCGGGATGGCTCAAGACATCACCGATCGGAAACAGTCCGAGCGAGAAATTCATCGCCTGGCCTATTTCGACAGCCTAACGGGACTGCCGAACCGCGTGTTGTTCAAAGATCGTCTCACGCAGGCCCTCTTGCATGCCCGCCGCTACGGCACCACGTTGGCCACGCTCTTTCTGGACTTGGATCGCTTTAAGGTCATTAACGATACGTTGGGCCACAATATCGGCGACTTGCTGCTGAAGAGCGTGGCCGAGCGTCTGGCTGAATCCGTGCGGCACAGTGATTCCGTGTGCCGGTCTGTGGGAAAAGAGGAGAATCATTCACTGGCGCGATTGGGCGGCGATGAGTTTACCGTGCTTCTCACGAATCTGCGCGAGGTGCAGGATGCCGGAAAAGTCGCACGCCGAATGCTGGAGTCTCTGGCGCAATCCTTCTCTATCGAAGGGCGAGAAATCTTCGTCACGGTCAGTGTGGGGATCGCGATCTTTCCGGTTGATGGAGACTCGGTCGATGCCATGCTGAAGAATGCGGACAGCGCGATGTATCACGCCAAGGAACATGGCCGGAATAACGTTCAGTTCTATTCCAACACCTTTAATGCCGCCGCGAATGAGCGGTTGATCTTGGAAGGAGAACTCCGCCATGCCATAGAGCGGGAGGAGTTCGTGGTCTATTACCAGCCGCGGATCGATCTGCGGACGAGCGGGATTATCGGTGCGGAGGCGCTGGTGCGGTGGCAGCATCCCCAGCGAGGGCTCTTGCCTCCCGCGGAATTTCTGCCGGCTGCCATGGATACGGGTCTGATCAGAGCGATCGATGAGTGGGTGCTGCGAACGGCCTGTCGGCACAATCAAGCGTGGCAGCAGCGCGGCAAGATGCCGGTGCGCATTTCCATCAATGTCTCCAACTCATTGTTCCACGGCAATACGTTGCTGTCTGTCGTGGAAGAGGCCTTCAGTCAGACGGGGTTGACTCCGGCTTGCCTGGAGTTGGAACTGACGGAGTCAATCGCAATGCGCAACGTAGATACGTCGATCGTCATGCTGACCACGTTGAAGGCGATAGGGGTGCAACTCTCTATCGACGATTTTGGGACTGGCTATTCGTCGCTCAGCTATCTGCAGCGTTTGCCGATCAACATGGTGAAGATTGATCAATCGTTTATCCAGGAAATCCTGACGCAGGCCCGTCCGGCCCCGATTGTGCGGGCGATCATCGCGATGGCCCACAGCCTCAATCTCTTGGTGCTCGCCGAAGGGGTCGAGCAGGAGGCCCAACGGGCGCTGTTGCTCGAACAGGGGTGCGATCAGGCTCAAGGCTATCTCTTCGGTCGGCCGATGCCGGCGGATGCATTTGCCGCGTTGCTCCCGTTAGTCCATTTGCGCAAAGCCGGTTGATTCACACCCTGTCCACTACTGACAGAGAGGATTGTTCGGCATCTATGGCGCCCGAAGGCGGTGCGCACACTCCCGACGATTGGGACACTTCCCCTTCGAAACTCCTAGGTTGGAGGTTCAAGAACAAGATTCACCGGTGGTGTGTATCCGGCGGTCCCAATTCGATCAAGCGATGAAGGCCGCCGGCGCCGAGGCGGGCAAGCAGGATTTGGAGCTGGCGAGAGCAATTGAACCACCTCCAACCTGCGGGTTTCAAATTTATTCCTCCCGAAACTGCGCCAACCCAGCAAGACCTATCCACACAGAAAAGGGAAGATTTGAAGAGACCATGATCGTCATAGGTTGTCTTAGTTTGGGCTGTTCTGGTAGCAGCGTAGTAGCAATGAAAGCTAATTGAATTACATGTGAGCCGAATGTGGGCTCCTTCTAGAGAACAGCCATTGCTCGTCATGGAGATCACGATTTTCAAGAGGATCACGCCCGCTTGGAGCGGCGTCACGCGGATCGGCTCCAGACTTCTTCTGAACTTGCCATGCAACTGCAGCACCAGTTCCAGGCGTGTCATCTCCACATGGCCGTTGTACTCGACACCTCGCATGGCTAGTGCGTCGTTCCCTTCGCCACGCGCTGCCCATTTCAATTATCCCCCCCCAACCGTTCGAGCAGGTTTTGTGACTGATGCGAAGTCAGTCCGTTCTTATTCAGCAGTTCGAGAATCTCATCGATGATCTTGTCCTCCGTCTCGGTGAGTAGATACCGCTCAGGGAAGGCCGTCTCAGGGATTTGCGCATGGGGGTTTCCCGGCGCAGCTCGTCGAAGATGGTGTGGAGGTCTTGCTTGTACAGAGGCCCTTCCCTTCGAGCACTTCCACAATCGCGGCAAGCTCCCACATGTTGGAGATTGTCGCCTCCTCGATGGACATGGATTTGACTGTGGGGCGGTCGGTGCTCATGGTGTAACCTTGTCTACATCAGAGGTTGCGTGTGGCAAGGAGTGCTCGCACAGTCGCACGCAAATTGCCACACACCTTGACCAACACTCCCTGGTGCAACTGGTCTCCACTTGGTTTCGTCGGAGGTGTTCCACACCTCATTCCCGTGTCCCATATTGCCCGAGAACCACGTCACCGCAAGCTCATGTTGGCGCTCCTCTGCACAGTCGAACTCGTTTTGCGCCTTACTAGACAAAAACGAGATGTCCGCTACGGTTTGTCTGGTCATGTAGTCGGTCAAGGCCCACACCTTCACCAGATCCCCGTTGCGGCGAATGGTGTCTGGATCGACGTACACAGTATAACCACCAAGACTCTCGGAGTAGCCAATCGCCACCCACTCCGCATACGCTGGAATACTACTCAGCACCTGGAGCGTGATCAGGGCCCCGAAACCCAACACGTAGGCCAGCGGCAGCGTGAGGAATGGACCTGCGTGGTACCTAACAGAGCATTGGAGAGGAAAGCGGCGGAAGGGATGAATCGAGAAGGGCATAGAAGCCTCGCAGGGAGGCGTATTGTAGGAGGGGGACTGAGGAAACCGCAAGGCTCGGCGCTCGGAAGTAGATGTATTGATCGGCAGAACGGGGCCTGTGAACTTCACCTAGTCTCGCGTGGGGCCTATGCAGAGATAAAGAGGAATCAGTTTCTTGCTGGAAAGAGTTCGACTGTTGGAATAGATCTCTCTCGCCTTGATCGGTCCACTGCTCGACAACTTCACTTCGAGGTCAAAACTCTTCTTTATCCCAACGTTCAGTGGCGGACACTTCCTCTGAACCTCAGGCGATCCACAGACCAGGCCGCCACAAGGTCAATCTCTTTCCTCGCCACAGCCTGACAGATGGCCTTGAATGCTGGCAGTTGGTCTTTCCCTTTCGTTCCACGAATACCTCGGTCGCTATACTTTGACAAAACTGAACTTTACAGGCGGCAGTTGACCAAAAGAAGCGGTACAGAAGATTTCTCTACCGCCCCTGTGAGACTAGAGGACGTTGCTGTAGAATCAACGCATGGATCTCGCTCACATTTCGAGTGCGGCGGAACTACTAACAATCGAGCACCCTCATTTCGGTAGGATTCAACCCCCTGGATTCCTCAAGGCCACTGTCGGTACCTTCACTGGTACGAGCAGGAAAGTCGTTGCCATAGCGGACTACAGTTCCGGCAATCGCCAGACTGTTGCGGTCCAGATAGATCCACGAAATTTCATGGTAACCATAGCCAGTTCATATGTGCTGGTTACCCTAAAGGAGGGCGCGAGCAGGCACCCGGTTATCCACAAGGCATGGAAGCTGGTGGGCCAGCGTAAAGGGGAAGGAGTGGCGGAGTTCTTCGGCACAGTCAGCACGTATATTGATTCGGATGGCTTGAAGTGGGACCATAGATTTGAAAGAACACCTCACGAAGATGAGTTGATTGGCTTTGGGAGCAATGGGGAGGAAGTCCTTATCATTACTCTGGAGAGCTTCTACCCAACGACTGCTCCTGGCGTCAGTGGCGTGATAATATCTCCTTCTCCTTAGGCCCGCCAAGTCGTATTGCTGGCTCCTCCCTAGCGTTTAACAAACTGTTTCTACGTAGGGAAAATGATTGTCTGCGGCCCTTGCTCTCCCTTCGCATCCCTCCTACAATACGCCACCCCGTGAGGCCCCCATGCCCTTCTCGGTTCGTCCCTACCGCCGCTTCCCCGTGCACAGCGCTGTTACCTACAACGCGGGTCCATTCCAGGGGCCAAGGCACGATCTGGAATCTCTCCAGTGCCGGCTGGCTCTTCTCGGGTGACTTGCCGATGCGACACGGGGAAACCATCACGCTTCCGAATGAGCAACGGATCGTGGCGCCTGGAGCGACTTGTGCGGTGGTCGAGAGGGCAAGAGGTTGCGGTGGAAAATATATCGCTAGATGCGTGCCACCTACCCCCTTGTCCTCTTGCCTGATTCGAGAGGAGCGTCAGTGGGCTATTGGTACGTCCGCTAGAAACGAAATTGCGTGACCCTGAGCGTTCACTTTCGCAATAACATGATCTCCCGCTTTAACTGTTTTTACTGGTGCTCCCTTTTCAGTTGTGGCGTCAACATGCATTTGCACCACTGTTCCGCCGTCCTCTCTGACGAAATACTTCTCACCTTCGACGCGCACCACTTCACCCTTGACCTCCTTGCCGGGTTCAAAGCGATCTTTATCCGACACGGTAAACATCTTCTTATCAGATTGGCCAGTGTTGAGCTGGTCTGCAGAAGACGCGACATTTGACAGACCTAGGCACAGCAAGAAACCACACGACATGACCCCGATGATTTTGGAAATTGATACCATGGTAGCCTCCTTGGTTGGATATAAAAACCTGTCCCCCTGCACTCCTACGCTCCTCGCAGAATTTTCGGAGCTAGAAAACCGCCACTGGCTTCATTCCCTTGACTGGCATTAGGTTCATTTAGCCTCGCGAATCGACAGCGCGTGATGCGCATCGTTCACTTTGGCTTCAATATGCTCTCCTGGGCTAATGCGTCCGGTCATCTGGGTAGTTTCATCGATATGCAAACGCACTTGAGAACCGTCATACTGATTGACGATGTAGGAGCTGGGCTCAACGTTCATCACTTCGCCCTTAATGGTGTAGGGGCCATTCAGGGACAGACCCAGGCCCACTAAGACTCCACATGATAGGACACCGACAATTTTAGGAATGGATACCATGGCTTATACCGCGATCAGCCTCAAGTAGCGTCCGAGACTTGCCTTTTCCCCAATAGGGCTGCCTCTGCCTGGTCTAGTCAGCAAATGCTTTGCCAAACATCATGAGCTGAACATACGTAAGTATTTCAAATGGTTTGAGGGATTCGATAAGAGGGGAGGGAGACAAGGAGTTAAGGCCTAGAGAGCATATTGTCCTTGGTCTGTCCAAAAGGAGGCGCAATTCTGCGTGGGTCTGGATTCTGACATTCTGTCTCGGATGGACAACTCTTCCCAGGGAACTCTCCTACCTCTGCCACGCATCTAATCGTGAAACATTAACCAAGTTATTTCCGATGCCATCAATAAACATGGCCTGCAACTGTATGTTGTCTCGCCACCGGAGCCAAGAAACTTTCAGAAGAGGTTGATTGCGGTTAATGGTCTTAATATCTCTAACCCTGACTACGGCCATGAACGCTGGAACAATCTTGCCGAGGAATATATCGGCAACCTAGTCGGTGTGATTGATGGCGACACGATCGAAATCCTACACAAGCAGCATACCAACGTATCGGCCTCGATGGTAGACTGTCCTGAGAATGGGCAGGCATACGGGAAGCGAGCAAAGCAGGGGGAGACTGAGACGGTCTAGGGGGGAATGAGGTCACCCTTCAAACCTACGGCCACGACAAGTACGGGCGCGCCCTTCGAGACGTGAGCCTGCCCAATGGGATGCACCTGAATCAGGAACTCGTCAAGCAAGGCTGGTGCTGGTGGTATCGGAAGTATGCGCCGGGGATACGGAACTTGAAAAGCTAGAGAAGGATGCGCGAGAGTCCCGGAAAAGTTGTGGGCTGATCCGCGGCCGGTGCCACCGTGAGAGTGGCGCGGGACAAGCAAGCGGTATCGGTAGCCAAAATGTAACGCGCCATTCAATTTGATGAAGACCTATTTCCTGTGGTTGGAGCCAACTGGCAAGACCCATGAACTTTTGGCCAAAACCATTGCGCACCTGAGTCAGGAACATGGTGGCCCTCTCTTTGACCCGCATGTGACCATATTAGGGGATATTGCTGGCCAAGAAGAGAAGCTCATACATCAGACCGAAAAGTTAGCCCACTGTCTGTCCCCCTTTGATCTGACCTTAACCGTCCCCGAGTTTCAGGACCAGTACTTCCAATGCGTCTTCATGCGCGTCGAAGAGACCTCGACCCTTTTGGAGGCCCACACTCTTGCTCGAAAAGTCTTTCACAAGGAAGACGCACCACCCTATATGCCTCACTTGAGTTTGCTGTACGGGTCTTACGCAAGGTCTCTCAAAGAACAGATTATTGGCACCGTGTCCACGTCCTTGAGCGTTCAGTTCACGGCGTCAGCAGTAACCTTGTTCCGAGTCGAGGGGAGTAGTCCCAAAGATTGGCGCAAGGTGAGGACGTTTGGTTTCAGTGGACATGACAAACAAGAGCCTTCCGACTGACTTTGGATGTCTTTAGTGCGTCCGTGGGAGTGGTGGAACATCAAAACGCTCGGTGTGGAACCACTACGATCCGAGGACCCCTCGAGTCCGATGAATCGGGGCGCGCCCGCGACGTGCCGCATCCACCGATTGAACCTCGGTTGCGGATTGCCCAACTCCCGCGCCACCTGACACTCGCTCTTCCCACTGCGCCGACACAAGTCCACGGCTTCCTGTTTAAACTTCGGCGTGAAACTCCGTCGCTGCTGGCCCATGCGGCACCTCCCTTCGCTGATTATGCACGGAAGGTATCCACAAAATCAGGGGAAGACCACGTTGAAGTATTAGTTTCGGGGGTGCCCTTTATGAGGCTTGCTGGCGGTGATTTCTACCTCCTCTATCACAAATTATCACAGCCAAGGCTCGCCGATTTTCAATCAGAACCCCTCCGTAATGTCCAGCTGCTCAGCGGCGGCCGTGGGACGGAACGCAGAAGCGGTCGGAGCAGTGAGCCACTTTGAGGTTGCTGTTGGTTGCGTCGTGGTAGCTGATAAGACCCAAGCCGTCCGCTCCCATGGTCACGGAAGTGTCCTGACCAACCTCGCCTGTGCTGTCCAGGGTGGTGACGGTGGCGGAGGTGCAGGCCCGGTTAGAGCAGTGAGCCACCCTGAGGTTGCCGTTGGTCACGTCGCGGTAGCTGATGAGACCCAAGCCGTCCGCCCCCATGGTCACGGAGGTGTCCTGACCAACCTGGCCTGTGCTGTCCAGGGTAGTGAGGGTGGCGGCGGTGCAGGCCCGGTTAGAGCAGTGGGCCACTTTGAGGTTGCCGTTGGTCGCGTCGTGGTAGCTGATGAGACCCAAGCCGTCCGCCCCCATGGTCACGGAAGTGTCCTGACCAACCTCGCCTATGCTGTCCAGTGTAGTGAGGGTGGCAGAGGTGCAGGCCTGGTTGGAGCAGTGGGCCACCTTGAGGTTGCCGTTGGTCACGTCGTAGTAGCTGATGAGGCCTAAGCGATCCACCCCAATGGTCACAGAGGTGAACTGACCGACCTCGCCAGCGCTGTCCAAAGTGGTGAGGGTGGCGGAGGTGCAGGCTCGGTCGGAGCAGTGGGCCACCTTGAGGTTGCCGTTGGTCACGTCGTGGTAGCTGATGAGGCCCAAGCCATCGGCCCCCATGGTCACGGAGGTGTCCTGACCGACATCGCCTGTGTCGTCCAGGGTGGAGAGGATGGCGGAAGTGCAGGCCAGGTCGGAGCAGTGGGCTACCTTGAGATTTCGGTTGGTCACGTCGTAGTAGCTGATGAGGCCTAGGCGGTCCGCTCCAATGGTCACGGAGGTGAACTGACCGACCTCGCCGACGCTGTCCAGGATGGTGAGAGTGACGGAGGTGCAGGCCCGGTTGGAGCAGTGGGCGACCTTGAGGGTGCGGTTAGTCACGTCGTGGTAGCTGATGAGGCCCAAGCCATCGGCTCCGATGGTCACGGAGGTGTACTGGCCGACGTTGCCTGGACCGTCCAGGGTGGTGAGCGCGAATCCCGAACGCTCAAGACCGGTATCGTCCGCTCCGGCACTAAGGGTCAGCCCGAAGCCTACGAGAAGCCATCCCCCCAAAACGAGCAAGGTCGTTCTAGACATCGTTATCGCGGCGGCGATAAACACATAGGCTAAATCATAAAAGAAGATCGGGTCGGTTTCCATAGGAGGCCTCAACACAATAATGTAAACACGACTAGGTGGATCCGCGAGAAGGAATGGACGACGTCGCCGATGGCCATAACACTAAGAGCGGGCTCGCAACAAAGATGGAGGAATAAGTGCCGATGACCACGCCAAGCAACAAGGCCAATGAAAAGTCATGAAGCACCTCTCCGCCCGCGACTGTGAGGGGAATGAGCACGAGAATGACGGTCGAGCAAACCACGACCGTCCGGCTTAACACTTGGTTCACGGCCGCGTTGATCACCGCTTCGAATTTCTCTCCTCGCCGCCGTCTGAGGTGTTCCCGTATTCGATCAAAGACGACCACGGTATCCGTCAGCGAATATCCAGCCAGCGTAAGCAGCGCGGTCACCACGAGCAGGGTCATTTCCTTGTCCAAGACATAAAACAGTCCGAGGACGGCCAGCACATCGTGCACGGTCGCCAGGCCCGCGGCTACCCCAAACCGGACATCAAAACGAAGCGCGATGTACGTGACGATGCCGGCGATGGAAATGAGGATAGCCAGCAGAGCATCTTCCTGCAGTTTGCGCCCGATACTCGGGCCGATTTCGCTCGTGGATTCCACGGCAAAACGGCTGTTGGTAAACTCCTGTTGAATCGCCCTCACCACTCGATCCGCGATCTGTTCCTCCAGGCTAGTCGCCGCTTTGAGGCGGATCATCAGCTTATTGTCAGTGAGCGACCCCTGAAGCTCTACATGCGCCAATCCATATTTCTGAAGCGCGGTGCGGATCGGCTCAACCGCAACCGGTTCTTCAAACTTGAGCTGGACCGCGGTGCCTCCGGAAAAATCAATCCCTAGATTCGCCGCCCCTCTGCTGATTTGTACCAGCGCCACGAGGCCAAGGATTGCGAAGAACGAGGACAGTGCGAATGAGTACCAGCGCCATCGCATCAAATCAATTGACATGTTTCCTAAGAGTTGGAACATGGTGCTTTCCTGTTGTCAGAATGAGGAAGCGCACAGCCGGTATGGCCCGCAGCCGCGAATACCACAAGGACCAAGGCCAGGCATCAGCGCGGACGTGGGCAATCAGGGGGAGACGAAGACGATGAAGCTTAGATCCGATACACGGATATGCGCTGGTGAACACGCAGCGCGTGGCTGCGAGGGAAGGTAGTCACGGTGCGTCCGATGAGTGGAGGAGCGAGACTGACGCGCGAGCAGAACTGCTGAGCACAGGTCGTGACGAGGAACATCGTCCTCCTCGTCATCTTGCCTTCTCTGATGTGTACGACCCCGACGGGTGCCTCGTCATACGCCGAGTGTTCCTCCTGCTCGGCCGCGTCGCTGGCTGTGAAGTCGGATGTCGGCGCAGGGAGGATCTGTGCGCCAATCGGCACGACCAAGCACTGGAGCACGAACCATAAGATGATCAGTGCACGAATCAACACCATAAGTCTCGCTACATTATATGGAGTCTGATAGCAAAGCAAGATCTGTTGGGCCGTCTCATACTGCTGCGCGCTAACTGTACTGCCCGCTTAGTTTCCGGACAGTTTATTGAACGTGACCACCTATCAATGTTGCTGAGCGTCGAGTCCTTTTCGATGCTCCATTTCTCAAGCGACAACCGGTTGCATTCGCTCGTGACTCGGTTGAGCGGGCCTCGCTGTCTTCCGCTCCGATGGGTTTTGAATCAGTTCTGCGGGTATCCTGCATCCCCCGAACCGCCCGTTCGCGCGCATGAACCACTCGCCGATTCCGGTTGACCCAGCTGACAGATTTGTTAAAATGATGACCGGACAGGGGGGCAACATCATGACGATGAATCAAGCTTCTCATTTGCGTATGCGGTGGGAACAGCGAGCGGACCCACGATCCTGTAAGCATCTGAACCTGGAATTGGAACACGGCAACGACAATTATTTGACGGACAACTATCACTGTACTGCCTGCGGTGAATTGGTTGTTGCTAACACCCGTGAACCCATTCAAGTCGTCTGACTTCCGACCAACCCCTCATCCCCCACATCTTCAGGATCCGCGCCCAGGAACAGCCAGCCTCTACTTCAGAGACTAGCGCAATTTCGGTAAGGCTGCCAGCGACGTCCAGGTCATCAGTTATCTGATCCACTACAGCACACGCATGGCTGAAGATGTCTTGCTGCAGACCGCGTCACGCGATGTCGGCCAAGGGTGAACCATAATTTAGGCTTTCTCGCCTATCAAGTCAGACATAATTGCCCTACCAAGCACAAAGCACCACCACAAAGCACGTACCACGAGCTACGTGTTGCGTGATACGTCTCTTGTGGTAGGTGGCTCGTGGCCATCGTCAAGAAGTGCCTGGCCCTCTCCGCCAGCCTGTGCGAAATCCTACAACTAGTGAATCCTACCATCTGCGAGCGAATCCCCGTGTTCCTCGTTGTTCCATTGCCTTCCTATTGCAGCAAAGAAAGGCGGAGATTTATAATACACTGCGGATTCAGGTCAAACACACCACGTTTCAGAAACAGAACAATTCTCGCGTTTCCACCTTTCACCGATAGGAGGTCGTCATGGCAAAAAAACAATACAAACACAGCTCGGTTGTCTGGATGTAGACCCCAAGGCAGGTTGTGCTTTTCAGGTGCGGGCTGAAACGGAGGATGAGGTGATGCGGTTAGCAGGCGAACATGCAAAGGTGGCGCATAAACTGTCCTCCCTTCCACCTGATATGGCTGCGAAGGTCAAAGGCGCCATTAAGACGGTCACTGTGGACGCCTGATACCGTGGAAATTTAGATCAGGCGGTGGCTGCTGCTAGGCCCGACAGACCGTCGCCAAGGTGCGCGGTCATCGGTTGAGCGCTGGGGCTCGGCTTACCGGTGATCTCGCGCAACAGGCGCTGACGCTGGGGATCCACCATCGCGCCCCCCAGGCGAGGTTGTTGCACCACTCGGATCGGGGTCGTCAGTATGCCGCCACCGCGTACGTGCTGCTACTCCCTACGCACGGCATGACCGGCAGCATGTCGAGACGGGGGAACTGTTGGGACAATGCCTGTGTCGAGAGTCTCTTCGGCACATTGAAGCGAGAGTTCATCTATCATCGCCAATACCGCACACGGGACGAGGCGACACAGGAGATCTTAGGGTACATCGAAGTGTTGTATAATCGGCTGCGTCGTCACTCCACACTCGGCTACTATGCCCCGGCCGAGTTCAGATCGAAAACGGCTGTGGCTTAACCGGGTGTCCACGGAATCGGGGGAAGGTCACCTGTAACATTCAATCACAACATAGCTATTGATTCGAGAGGGAGGCGTATATGAGACGACAAGACTATACAAGAGCGGCTCTCGTGGTCAGTCTCGCTTGCATGACGCTCTTTGTGGGATACGGTGTTGGAGCTGAGCCGCTACAGGCAAGTTCTTCTCGGTCTCAAGAGGCCGAGACTTTGCAGATCGTGGGAGCCTCAAAAGTCACCCTCCAATATGTAGCTACCGTTCCCTGCTCGACTACGGCACCGTCAGCGAGTTTATTCAGGGTCGGCATGAGATTTTCCCAGCTTTGGAACAAGATGTAGTTGGCATGAAGCCCGGAGAGGAAAAGAAAGTTGAACTGAGTCCAGAGGAAGGCTTTGGTAGTCATGATGATGGGAAAAAAGTGAATGTTTCAAAAACTCAATTGCCGCCTGGAGTGGAAGTAGTAGATGTCCTGCAGAATGATCTGTGCGGTTTCGCCACTGTGGCAGAAGTATCAGGCACGACGGCTGTGTTGGATTACAACCATCCGTTCGCGGGGAAGCCGCTCGTGGTGCAGTTTAAGATCCTCAAGGTGGAGAATCCGTGATTAATCACTGATAAACCATGAGGGGACTTGGAAGCCCATCTATCCCCAGTGTGGCATCGCAAATTCTGCAGGGAGCGTATGGTTGCATGGGTAGACGTTTGCACATCTACCCGAGGAGGCTTCTTCAATGGTATCTATTCCAAAAATCGTCGGTACCATGTCGTGTGGCTCCTCCATGCTCCATCCCTTCGTCGTTTCCCTATTCAATGCCACGGGACCTACCTCACGGATCGGTTTGAGAGGCACGGAACAGTGTGGAATCTCTCAATGTCGGCGGCTTTCCGATGACTTGCCGTGAGTCGGAAACACATGTTCGATTACCGGAAGCTTGCCGAACCAACAAAGTGTCTAGTGACCGCAGGAAGGTTCCCCGTGTCTAACTATAATGTGATTAAGGGGCTTCTGCGCCATGTGGGTCCGCTAATTCTCGAATCAGTCAGCTAGCATCACAATGAGTTTCATCCTGGTCCTCGAGAAGCTCTTCCGCGCTATGATACCTACGATGAAGGGATCTGACTACCAGAGCTCAAATCGAGGGTCGAATTGAATGAGAAGAGTCAGAGACCGTAGTGACCATGAGGGGGATGGCCTGGGCATATCCGATGCCCGGATAGAACGATTCAAGAGAACAGTCAGGTAAGGGAATTCCTCCAGCTTGAATCAGGAGGCACACTAATGCGCAAGCGAATCCTCGCTCAAGTTCAGCAAACTCCCCTGACTCCTAATCAGGATTGGTTGAATGTGGAGGGACTCGCCGAGGTGGAGATCACCTCAGAGGACGCTGCTCACCCAATTGAGTCCGCGTTGCTGCCCGGTCGGGCTTCGGGGTGGCGTGCCGCAGGACCCGGAAAACAGACGATCCGGCTTTTCTTCAACCATCCGCAACGGCTGCGACGGATCTGGATGAATTTCGTGGAGCCCGCAGCTGAACGCACGCAAGAGTATGTCGTGCGTTGGTCGCCGGATAGCGGGCAGTCCTTCCAGGAAATCGTGCGACAGCAGTGGAACTTCAGTCCACAAGGCACCACGAATGAGACGGAAGATCATCCTGTCGACCTCCAGGCTGTCACGGTGCTCGAATTGAGCATCATTCCGGACATCAGTGGGGGAAATGCGTTTGCTTCGTTGGCGCAGTTGCGGCTTGCCTAACCCCAACCGTAGTGCAATTGGATGGCCTCCGCGCTCCAGGTCATAGCGACCTGGAGCAAGAAAGAGATATGCCAACTCTGCGATGTTCTTCAATCGATACCAGTACTATCTAAGGAGCACCGGCTCAGTGAGCTAACGCCACAATAGCATCGTACAACTGCTCGGCCGCTGTATCCTTCGAGAGAAAGGTATCATAAACTTTTGCCTGTCCATGCCCTACCAGGCATTGGAATCAAAGTATCAACGAGTTATGATTTATTGAAAGAGCCTGAGAAAGTACGACATTCCTAGCTTGATAGGGCTTAAGATGGCAGTAGTGATGAGACATGAGCCGAGGCTGAACAGAAGTCCTGTGACTGACTGTCCGGACATTTAAGTAAGGCTATGGAACAACGACCCCTCATGTGGCTTTGTCTTGCGTTCTTCGCAATGACCATAGGCTGCAGAACTGAGATTCATCCGGTCACAACCGGATCCTTCAAAGCCCTTCCGTCAATGGGCGAGCGTGTGTTGCTGGAGGGCAGTGAACTCGCTGTTGTGAATGCCGTGTCCGCATGGCTCGAGGACCGTGGTGTGATCGTGATCGAGCAAAATGAGCTCCGTCAATACTTGGGCAACGACAATCTGCGCCAGTGTGGAGAGGATTGTATCCGGACGGCGATGATCGATGGTGCCCGAGCGTTGGGCGCAGACGAACTAATTCTTACGCGATCATCGAGACTGCAAGCGCCGGATCGATTGATGATCTCTCTTCAAGGTCTTGCGGTCCGGACCGGCGAGGATCTGTGGAATGCATCCGGACAGCTCGTGATTCCCCACACTGCTCTGAATGAGGAACAGATCACACAAGAACTGGCCACTGTCGCTTGCCACGCCCTTGCTACAATGTGGGGGTACCGACCCGCAGGCTTCACAACCGAATCCTCGGTAGATTTCTGTCACGTCCAGAATTACCATCCTTGATGGCTCCAATCGAAGCCAGTGTGCAAGCCTCCCCTCACAACCTTCTCCCCTCAAGGAGTCTGCGGGAGGTCCGTGGACTTGAAAGAGATAAAGAAGAAGACGACGTATTGATTGAAATATGCGGATCCTTCGTACCACGGCGTCGAACGGATGAATCGGCCGGTAGCGGATTCATAAATATCGATCCTGTAGCGCATATAAGCTTTCTGTCGCTGCGCCTTAAATAGCGTGAGCTCAGGCAGTGCAAACGGCAAGAGGCCACCTTGAACCGCCGGCATTCCAAAGAAGGTTTGTGCCTGATCCGTTCCCAGAGCCAGGACGAGCAAGCGCAGGAAGTATGTGGACTGAAGACGACTTTGCTGCAACGGAAAGCCGAGAACGCCCAAACGCCCCTCGGCGAGACCATGGACGATGACCAGATCTGTTGCCGGCGCGGGGACCACAGGAAGAGCATTCGGCTCGCCTATGAAACGGTCTTGGAGGAGGAGCCGATCAGTCGGGAAAGCCGCCACCTCCACAGCCACCGATTCTACCGGAGAAAGCGGTAAGCTCAGCGCATTCATGCTGCGTTGAACTGCATGGCTTAAGAGCAGTTGTTCTATGGCCGTCCGAGGGGTGCGCGTCGGTTCTCTGCTGATGGCGCATCCCACAAGTGCTGCGAACGAACAGAGTATGACTCCGACACGGACGGCACGATCTCCCGGAAGCCCGGAGTATCGCATTCGTGGTGGCAGTGCTCCTTGGCAATCAGTATACAAGACGAGGAGGTCGCGCACAAACTTCCCTATGGAGACAATGGCTGGCCCAGAAATATCAGGCAGCAGAAGATAGGTCTGTTTGGAAGACTGGAGCGAGGCATCGACGTTCTCTTCCCCAACAGGCTTCCCGTAGAACCTTCGATTCCTGCAAATCCCGCAGCAACACAGTTCCCTTAAAGGGATTGGTTTCAAAAAGAAGGATAACCCATTCCTTGAAGGGACCACATGTCCCGGATAGCTGATCTTCTTTCCTCCCCGGCTGAGTCATAAGCCCGCAGCATTCCAGGCATGAAAAACGAACACGAGTCACCTGCTGGCTTGGCACACAGGTTGCTCCGATTATTTGCATACAGACACACAGATGGGCTTTATTGCCCTATTTGTAACAAGATGAAAGGAGATACCGCTATGATGAATGATAACGCACGGTCCCTTATCGTGGGCGCAACGGCCCTTGTAACAGGATTATGTGTTGGAGTCGGCGCGGGTGTTCTCTTTGCTCCACACTCTGGAGCGCGGACGCGGCGACATCTAAGAAGCTTCGCAGAAGACATGGTTGAAGATACGGTAGAAATGGCTGATAAGACCATTGATCGAGGGAGACGCTCGATGGCCATATGACACTGCCTGGGCGATCTACAATGCAGAATTTAGATGGTGGTTCACCTGACCCAAAACTCGAAAACTAGGAGAGGGTCAGTGTGAGGAATGAGCCAGCGGCTAGGACGAACCGCAGATTGAGGACTCTCTTATGTTGTTCCTCTCCGGGGGGACGCGCTGGTTTCAAATGCTCAAATGAGGACAAGTGAACTAGCAGGTTCGTGCCCAGTCTTTGGTCGAAGAGCAGCGGAATATGAAGCCTCACCGGTGAGTCCGGCGCGAGCCGTACTCATGCGCATAGACGTAGGTAAACTCGGCTCCCAAAAAGAAAATCAAGGCGGAATAGTACACCCAGAGCAAGATCGCCATTGGTGAAGAGGCGGCGCCGTACATCGACGTCATAACAACCCGACCAACGTAAAGGCCGATCGCCCATTTCCCGAGCGTAAAGAGCGCGGCGGTGGCCACCGCTCCGAGCGAGACGTCCCGCCAGGTGATATGCCCTTCCGGCAGTATTTTGAACATGAGCGCGAAGAGCACGGTGATCACGATCGGCGAAGCCGTGAGCTCCACGACAGTCATGATGGTCTGAGGCCAGGGCCCCGCCCAGTGGATGAATGTCCCCACGGCTGAAAGAAGGAGGCTCATGATCATGGAGGCGAGGAGAAGAAAGCCTGTGCAGATCACGAGCATAAACGATACCAGTTGCGTTCTGAGTGCTCGCCAGAGACCGGAACTACTTTCTCCCGGGATCCTCCAAATGAGGTTTAATGCATCCTGCAGTTCGCTAAACATGCCCATGGAGACGAGGAGCAGGGTGACCAGACTCACGAGCGTCGCAATGGTCCCGTTTACCGGGTGACCGGCGCTGCGCAGCATGTTGGCCATGACCTCGGCCCCCTGTGTCCCCATCAGGCCTTCGAACTGACCAAACAGCTCCTCTTGCACGGTCTCCTCATCCGCCACGACAGCCGCAATGCCGACAGCAATCGTCAACAGGGGGGCAAGGGAGAAGAGGGTATAGTAGGACAAGGCGGCGCTCAACCGCCACGGATTATCGCTCCACCACTTCGTGATGGTAGCCATGATCAACCGCCTAACTTTCTCGATCGCCATGCTTGACTCTGATTGAATCCCGCGTGCTTCTAGCCACCCGCCCTCGTTTATTTCAAAGGTGTCGTGGTCATTGACTGACGGCGGTGGATCCGCTGCTACCGCAGCATCTTCAACGCTGATGATTTAAGTATATCCGTGCAGTCTGCATAGCCTCCTCTCCTCGCCCGGATAGCAGGTATCCTCCGGCAGGAAATGGTTCGCGATAAAAGAATGTGTCGGTGGAATCATCATCACGGGGACTTACTCCGCAGGAGTCTCGTAATGATGGGTGGGATCTCGCCGGGCCGATCCGCCACGGAAACGGCTTCATCGTTTCTCCTTTCCGCCGAACAGGCCTTTGATGAGGTCCTTCGTCGTTTCCTTGATCGTCTCCACCGCTTCCTCCGTTGACTTCTGCGCGGCTTCGCCGCCGCGGCAACCAGTGAACAGGTCCGCAATCGTCCCGACCAGCGCTCCGGTGTGCCGTCCAACCATGCTGCTGGCCATCGTATTTACCCCGTAGGACGGATTCTCGGCCGTCCCTTCGACCGTAACGGCAATTGGCAACACCGTGAAGCCGTCCACGGTTTTCATGAACTGATTCAAGCATGGGATTTGGACGTGGTCGGATAGGGTCGGCCCGATCTTCGGCTGTACTTGTACGTCGAGCCGGCCATTCAGCCCGAACTTCCCACCGGCCTCCACGGCGACAGAGGGGCCATCCACACGGACGTGATTCAGATGCACCCACCCGTCCTTGATCTGGAGCTCGCCATGTACCGTTCGAAACCCTAGTCCTCGGAACTGCTCGATACGGGTCTTCTCCGCAAGGAACTCAAATAGCTGCGACTTGATGAATTGGCCATCAGCTATGTCGAAGACCGCCGTACCGCTCAGACTCCGCCGTAACGTCTCGCCCTGGCCCCGACCAGTTCCCGATGTCGTGAACCTACCGCGACCAGTGACTCGCGGCTCAGGCTCGGCGAACGTGGCCTTCGTGAGGACGCTGAGATCTAGGGCGTTCCCCTTGGCATCCCAGCCAAATTCCGACTGGCCTCCATTCAGAGCGACCGTGACGATCCCTTGCACCGATCCTCCCGCGAGGCCGATCGGCTCCAGCGTCGCCTGCATTCTGTCTCCGTCCCCCTTGGCGACGAGCCGCCCATTGCTGATCTCGAGAGTCCGATAGGTCACAGCTCCTATGCTGAGGTCGACATCGAGATCCAACGGGATGCCGAGGCCGGTTTCATCATCTTTCGCGTCATGCGGCTTGCCGAAAGTCTTGCCAGTTGACGGCTTCTCTGAAGGCGAAGCCGTCAGGGCTGCGTACCAGTCGGCGTCGAACGCATCTAGACTCCCGTGAAGCTGCAGGTGAGGGCGCGGGCCCATACGAAAGCTCCCGCTCACCGCCGCTCGATCCGGCCGCCCCTTGGGCCGCTCCGAGGTAAGCGACAGTGCCATCACCCTGATCTCATCGCCGCTTCGGGCGACGTCGTGCACCAGATGCACCGTGGCCGGTTCGGGATCACGGCCCTTCAACGCAACGCTGATCGGTCCAATCGTCTCCTTCCCCTGCATGCGGAGCGTCTTGCCGCCTGGCTCTTGAGTGACCTTCAGCTCCGCGGTCAGTGGCAACGGACCAGGCCCGCGACCTGGCAAGATGCCGAAGAAGTCCGCGAACGGCTCGCTGTCCCATTCCTTGACCGTCACGCTCAGAGCGCCAACCGGAGTCGTCGTGCCAGCGGCTGCGAGCGGCCACCGTCCGCTCGCTGTCAGGGTACCAGCCCTGGCGCCGCCGGACTCTACGATGGCCTCCACATGCTGGAGCTCGGCCACGGTCCGCGCCGCGTCCACCTCGACCTCGGCCTGCAAGCCGAGCGATCGGGTCAGTTGGTGCGTCTTGTCCAGCCGGATGTTCAGGTTCGCTGATCGGAGCGCGGCCTTGACGGTGAGGGGCTTCTTAGGGCCCGCCGTGACCAGCCGCACATCGCCTTTGAGGATGCCGCCTGAAATCAGTCCCTGCTGCCGTTCCGTCAGCAGCCCCAGCCGGTCGACGAGTTCGCTCAGATCGCTGGCGTTGATGTCCAGTGCGAGGTCCGTCGCGCCGCCGGAATCGGCCGATCCGGCGAGGCGCACCTGCGCGAGAAGCGTCTTCCCGGCCAGCGCCTGCACCGCCCACGAGTCCACGGTGACGCGCGACCGGCCAACGACCGACGCACGGACATCGGTGCTCAGCGTGATCGGCGCGCTCCCGTGCTTCTCGCCACGCTCTAACGTAACCTCGTCCAGATCCAAGTGTCCAACGACCGCAACATCATGGGTTCCGCTGAGGCGGACCTTCAAATCCGCGTCCAGTACGCCGCCTCGGACCGACGCAAGGGCCTGATTTGCCGCCATCGCCACCCAGGGACGCAGCTGATGAACGCCCAATCGGTTTACTCGGAGCCCCAACGTGATCGGCTCCGAAGATCCGCCTGTCTCCGAGACGTCCCCTTCCTTCCCCTGCGCCAGGCTCAGCGTTAGTGGCCGATCGAGTGACAACGTGACGACGGGGCGACGCCGCTCGACGACCTGGACGTTTAGCCAATCCAGCCGAAGCTTTCGCGCCGTCGAGTCGAACTCACCGGCTTGCTTCATCAGCAGGTCCAGCGACGGCGCGTCGGTTGTCGCGTCCGGCAGACGCAGCTGAATCTCCTGACCACGGACGTCGACCTCCCATCTGGCACGGCCTTGGTCGACAGTAACATGGGCATGACCGTCGATCCGCGCCCGACCGATTCTCGTGTGGCTCCACTGGGCGAACAGCGGATTGAGCGTCTCGCCAGGCAAGTCGGTGAGCTTCAATGTTCCGTTGAGTGCGGTGATCCCTGTTGCATCGGCGAACTTCCATGTTCCCGTCGCATGCAGCGCGGCTACCTGCTTTCCCTTTAGGCTGACGCTGGTCGTCAACGGATCCAGCTTGAGCAACTGCAGGCCAGTCAGCCGTGACTTCCAATCGGCGACGATTCCCAACGGCCCCGCCAGACTGTCCCGTCGGCCCCCTTCCCCCCGCAGCATGACCTGGATGCCTTCAAGCCGGCCGGCCATGTCCACGATCGCCCCTTGCTCGTACACCGACACGTGGAGCGAGCCTCCAAGCCTGCCCGCCGCAACTCCTTGCGACGGGTCGCGGCCCAGTAATGCCAGCCAGGGGCGCAACTTTTGGATATCCCACTGGGTCAGCCGGAGGGACCAAACAGTCGGCTCGGCACCGGCTCCCGACGACGGAGTTCCTCCCTCAGACCGATCCAGATGGAGCGAGACCGGACGGTCCAACGCCCCGGACAGCAGGGTCTTGACTCTGTCGCTGATGGTGAGCGTGAGCGTCTCGATGGCCACGTCTCTGGTGGCAGAATCGAACGATCCGACGTGCTGCAGCGAGACATCGACCGGTGGGCTCGCCTCCTGATCGCCCAGTCTGAGCCGGATGCCGGATCCCGTTACTTTGCCCCGGATGGATGTCTGAGCCCCTTCGACGTGCGCCTCTACTTTCGCGTCAAATCGTCCTGCGTGCACGCGCGCGGCCGAGGCTTCGCCCAACCAGAGATTCAGCGTGTCACCCGTGACACCCGCCATCGTCAGCGATACGTCCGTCACAGCAGGGCGTTTCGCCCCCTCCATCAAAGCCGTCAACTCGGCCGTTCCCGGCGACGGCGCTCCACCCCTGCCGATCGTAGCGTTGGAGACGGCCCGCAGACTCTGTGTAGCCCGATCGTACCCGCCAGCCAGCGTCTGCTTGAAGTTGACGACCTCCGGATCGGATGACTCGATCGAACCGCGGCCGGTCCGGACGAAGACCCGGTTGGATCCGCTCCATTCAATAGGCGTCCCGCCTGGACCCACTTCCACTGAGAGGGCCAAGTCGATGCTGCCGGAAACGTCTGGCGTCCCATCGCGCTCCAGCAGGAAGCCGGCCTGGAGTGTTATGGTCCCCGCCCGAGCGGGCCCGAGCTTATCCAGCGCTGCGGCAACTTGCCCCGTGATTCGGCGATCACCTTGCTCCACTGCGACAGTCACGTCCTCGAATCGGGCCCGCTCGACTGCAACTGGTATTAGGCTGATCGTCGCAGCCGGCTCCGTGGCCGGTCCTGGTCGGAGGACGATCTGCAGGTTCACCCGCTTGAGCTCAAGGTCGTCGATCCGGGGCGCGCCCTCCGTGATAAACGACCAGGGCACGGCGCGGAGTTCCACTCGTTCCGCGTCGAATGAGACCCCCGACTTCGGATCTTCGTAGAGGAGCCCATCCAGTTCGAGCGCCCCCAGCAGAGAGAGCAACCCGTCCCGGACTTCCAGCTTAGCTCCGGTCAGTTTCACTGCGAGCGGAACGATGAGGTGATGGAACCCGTGCCGCGTCTGCACGTAAAAGAGCAGGCTCACGAGCAAGACGAGCGCGACCAGGAAGAGGAGACAGAGCTTCCGCAGAAAACCATTTGAAGGTATCTCACGTCTCACGTGATTCCCATTCTTCTGACTTCGGTAGCACCACGATCCCGAGCCAGAAGTCCTCGATCACTTTCACGACCGTCATGTCCTGGTCCAGATCCACCGGCTTGGTAATGTAGCAATTGACGTTGAGGCTGTAGCTCTTCAACACCTCGTGTTCGTCCTGAGAGGTCATCAGGATCACCACAGGGATGCGTTTCAACTTCTTATCGGCTTTGATCTCGGCCAACACCTCACGACCATCTTTCTTGGGAAGGTTCAGGTCCAGCACGATAAGGTGCGGGCATGCGACCTTGGCCTAGTACCCCTCTCGGCGCAGATAGGCCAGTGCCTCCACGCCATCCATGAATACCGTTAGGTGAGTGATCACTTTGGCCTCTTTCAAAGCCTCCCTGGGAGGCGCACATCGCCAGGATTGTCTTCCACCAACAGAATCTCTACCGGGTTCACAAGCACAGGAACAACCATCATGCCTCCTCTTAAACACTGCAAATAGTTAATCGCACATGGCCAACCGCGAACAGAGAGTTATTTGCTATTCGCTCCTAGCCATTCACTGGTTGCTTCCTCAAATTAGGTAGCGTGAAAGAAAAGGTGGCGCCCTTGCTGGGCTGAGAATCCACCTAGATTCGGTCATTCATGGCGCACCTCCTAAAGTGGACTGTCATCACCGATGATCGCCTCACAAGATCTTGATCCGCACACCGAGAGGTTTTCCCTATGCCATGCCGCTTTCGAGTATGTCGCTGGCTTTCGAGTGCGCAAATCGTGTGCCAACCACCAGGCGGAGACACAACCTTAGGTATTCTAAAGGGATTGTGGAACTGGACATGACAGGGAGGAGGAGAGTGAGTTGGAGTTTATATAACAGCGTGTCCTTGCCGTGTCCTTGCTCTGTAACTAAGGAGTTGTATTTCTTCAAGATCGGGATTCTGACATTGTGTCTCGATTGGATAACTGTTCTCATTGCCCGGAGGGGGAAGCTCTCCGAAAGTGGAGGGCCGTGCTGAACAAGCGACCCAGTGGCTTGATTTCAGCGGAGCACTACAAGGAGGCACAGACGGCCATTTTTGCCTATATCGAAGGATTCTATAATCGGCGGCGGCGACATTCCACCTTGGGATATCTCAGCCCTGTGGAATTTGAACAGCGCACGTCGTTAGTCGAAGACGGTGTCCACTAAACGGGGGCAACTCCAGGCGACTGGAAGAACCATGGCAGATAATTGAAAAGGTTCACTGCCTCAACCATTAAACTAAATTTAGAACTAGTTTGCTCGATCCTCTACGAGGAATGGCTCCATCGTACTTCGACTAAATTGCCAGACCGACAAAGCCTCAAACTTTTTGCCTTGTTCATTCTGATATTGAACTGTAAATTCTATGTGTAATTTCGCCTTGCCATTCATCACTTCACCAAAGAATGTATCTGGAAGCGTACCTCGCAATTCTAGGGCTTCATTCGGAGTAAGTGTTGACACAATAGAATTATCTTCCTCTATCGGCACATTGGACCTATCCAGGAAAATTGTAAGGTGGGGTTGCACACGATATGCCTGACTGACGCCAGAATTCTTATATCGGATAGAAACTCGGGACGCTTGGTTCTCATGATAAAATCTTGCATCATTACACCGAATATTGGGCCGGCGCCCTACTGCTTCAGATTCCTTACCTTCCCCTATTCCGTTAGACTGCTGAACAGTTTCCTCCTGTGTTTCTAGTCGAGCACAGCCATAGGACAGCGGGATCAATACAACCATTATCGGCACGCAATATCGAATCATCCAGGTTCTTCCTTAATCAAAGGATCAGAGAACATACCTTATACTAAGAGAGATTGCAAAAACACTATCCCCCATGGAAAACTGAACTTGCAGGGCGATACTGATGGATGTTCGTGTGACGAATGGACAGTTGACGGTCCTGTGGCCCACTTACGACCAGGTGTCGATGAGGTGTCGCATGTCGGCCTCATAGGCGCTGCACATCTTGCCTCGATTCGAGAAGGTGCGCGTCCGCGATCTGGACCGAGGACACATCAAACTGTTCTTGGCGGAAAAACGGAATTCCGGACTCGCAAAACGTACGGTCCAGAACATTCAGCCTGTGCTCCGCACGATCCTGAATCCCGCCATTGAGGATCAACTGATCGCCGCCAATCCCGCCGCGAAGTTGGCGGAGGCCCTGAAGTTGACCGTCTCCAAAGCCACCAAGCAAGAAGAAATCAAGGCGATGACGAAGGGACAGCGACAAGCGTTCCTTGCGACCGCCCGCCTGGAAGCCCCGCGCTACTATCCACTATTTTTTGTGCTCGCCGGTACGGGTATGCGGCTGGGAGAAGGGTTGGCCCTGCAACCAGGAGACATGGATCTGTCTACCAAGACGATTCGCATTGACCGCGCCTTCTCGGAAGATGGCAGTCTTGGCACGCCGAAATCAGGCCACGGGCGTACGGTCGATCTGTCCAAGTCCCTCACTGACACGCTGGCTGCGTATGACAGGACGCGTACGCAGGACACGCTCAAATACGGTTGGCCTACGGTGCCCCCCTGGATGTTTGTCACAAAAGAAGGCACGCCTGTTGATCCGGCGAATGTGCGCCGGGCGATGCTTCGCGTGTTGAAAGCCGCCGCGCTGCCCCTGCACTTCACGCCGCACTGTTTGCGCCATACCTATTGCGCCATACCTATGCGTCGATCCTCTTAGCCGATGGGGTGAGTTCCGCCTACGTGCAAGAACAGCTCGGCCACGCCACGATTGAATTGACCGTCTCGACCTATGGGCGCTGGTTGAAAAAGAAAGCACCGGGCGCACTGGACCAACTGGATTTTGTCGCTGAAGAGTCACGCGGTAGCAAAGTGGTAGCAGAAGCAGATTTTGCAGCGGGATCGGTGAGGACCCCCCCCTCAGCGAGAGCCCCCTACATTCACGCACTTACGATGGAGCCGGCGATCCGGATTGAACGGACGACCTGCGG
Organism: Nitrospiraceae bacterium; assembly: GCA_036004925.1. Taxonomy (GTDB): domain Bacteria; phylum Nitrospirota; class Nitrospiria; order Nitrospirales; family Nitrospiraceae; genus Palsa-1315. Next base: position 26,593 of record DASYRC010000076.1, read on the forward strand.
TTTACGAATTGCGAGGCGACCCGCGCCAGGACGGCAGATCAATCACTTAGCTCTGCAGAGCACGGCGAGACGCGGCAGAATTTCCGCACATCCGCAACCAGACGCAACCGCCCCCCCATTGGGCGGACACCCCACGGCCTGGGCATTTGGGTCCCATCCGGGCCTCTCACCCCACCAGCAAAAGGGGGGCTCTACTGACCGTTTACTTAGTCAAGAGTATTACGATCAACGCGCTCATCAGACCGACAACAAGCATAAGAAGGGCGGCGATGAATCCTAGATCATCACGAATATGGATGATTGCCCAATCAAGTTCCTGCTTGGATAATATCCGTGCTGTTTCGGCCGTAGGTTCTTCAATCTCCCTGTTCCGCAAGAAAACATGTCGCCCATAGCGATTGGCTATCCAGACGCCGAGTAGAAACGCCACGGTTGCAGATAAAATGGTCATTACCATGGTCCTACTCCCCCCATTGGGCGCACCCTGCCACTAGCATGGAAGGGTCCCCTGTTCGCTCGATTCCGCCCTCGGTTCCACTCCATTGACGGCCTCACCGGGTTCGCTTTCTCCACTGCCACGGCGGGATATGCGTCGGCCCCATCCACAAGCCTTGCTTTGTCTCTCGTGCATGCTGCTCGAGCCTCGCTAATTCGGTATTCCTGGGAGCGTATTTCCTGTACCACCAGCACCAGCCGTTTTTGACTAGCGTGTGATTGACGTTGGTGCCATCGGACAGGAGCACATCAGCAAGGGTGCGTCCGTACTTATCCTTGCCGTATGTTTGGAGTGTGACTTCCTTCCCAAAAACTAACTCTGACGCAGCTTGCTTGGCTCGCTTGCCGTAGGCTTGGCCTTTCTCGGGGCAATCGATACCGCTCAAGCGGATACGTTCTGCTTTGTTGTGGTGCAGGACTTCGAGGGTGTCGCCGTCGAGGACGGAGACAACGGAGCCGGAATATTGAGGGTGCGCTACGGTTAGACGTGGGAGAACAACTGAGAGGAGAAAAAATCAATCAACCAGCATAAGCCTTATGATGGAGTAAGTCCTTTTAGATGGCGAAATATGGTTTCGGTAGCATCATAGGTTTCATCCCATACAGCCCTTAGCTCACGATCTCCTTCAGAGAATCCAATTTCTAACTTCTTCCGAAGTGCCATCAAAGAACTCTGCCCCCTTGGAACATGTTTGCTGGCTACTCTCTTTTGCCTAGGAACCTCATCACGATTAGTCTTCTGCAATTCTTTGATCGAACTTACTGCTCTGAATCTAGCGTTGTTGAGATAGTAGCCTACCACCCAAGTTCTTTTTGTGAGGCTGTATTCATCCGAGAAGCTAATGCTATTCGTTTCTATTACTCTTTCGATAAATTCTTTCCCGGCATCGAGGATGTTACTCCATTTTCTTTCTTTGACTTGCAAGAGAAACACAGCCCTCCAGAGAGAGAAAGTAGCTCCTATCATCAACCCGCAGAGTCTTCGTTGTGTCTTGTCCTGTTCAATGCTGGCACGATGTTTTGCTACAAATCGATATAAGGCATTCAAGAGTAATTGAATCTTAGATCGCCTATTTATCATCCAAGTATAATCATGCGTAACTTGCGCGGACAGGGTTTCGCGCTTGGGACGATTCCCACTCATGATACCTCGGCAGAACCCTCGCCTGAGTCTGTCCCCTCGCTGAGAGGGATGGGCTTGAGGAGCGTTTCCAGTTGAGGTCTTGCGCCTCGACTAGATATGCAATCGCCTCTGAATTTTTCTTCAGGTTAATTTCACGTCGTCTGCTCTCGACAGCTATTGCTGCGGTTCCGAGCGCGGCGGACACACCGACGATCGCTGTGCCTATAGGCGCCCCAAAAAGAGCAATTCCTATGACATCAGCCGCAGCGATTGCTCCGCCACTCGACAAGGCAATCGTGTAGAGACTCGCGCGCGTGGGAAAGTTCCAAAACTTGGTGACCGCCTTGTAATCCTCTATGCGTCGCTCCAGATCTTCCTTGATGTAGTCGCGAGACTTGCTCTGATAGGTGTCATAAACGAACCTGCGAAGTTGGCCCAGCTTTCGCATTCGGTCTTTGTCTTGTCGAAACTCAAGTAACTGTCGCCAGGACAGTCTCGATGTGTCGACGAGCTGAAGATTGCTTAGGACAAGACTAGGTTCAGCGGCGGATCCATCGGTACTAGCCAGTAGACGGTCACCGTATATCGAGAAGTCCTTAACTTGTGCAGCATCCACGTATTTGTCGAACGCATCCACAAGGCCGGATTGCTTGCTGCGCCTCCTCTCCTCAAATGTTTCACCACCTGGTAGGCTGGTCACACCGAGAAGGTCGGGGAATGTTGTGTAGTAGTGCGCCACATATGTAATGACAGGAGCTGCCAGGCCAGTTACTCGTCCAGGAGATGCTGGCTCAAGTAGGGCAGCAGGTAGTAGGTCGTTAAGCACCTCATAGTAAATCGGGTCATCGTCTGCGTATCGATGCATCTCATGAATTTGAGCCGGTATGACCTTCTCAAAGAATAGCGCGGCGCCCTTTGCGTCAAACCAACCAAGTGCCACGGAATGACTATGGTAGTCCATTGAATGATCTCCTTCTTGTTTGACGCCAAACCATTGAGTTACAGGTCAGTATAGGTCCAATCGAGAAGGGGCATGGAAGCCTCGCAGGGAGGCTGATTCTAGGCTGGCGGCGGTGGATTGGCAACAGCAGGGGTACTACATGTCACGCAGAGGCGGGCGGCTCAGTCAAACGGGATTTCGACTTCCTGGCCAGCGGCCCGGATCTCCGCCACCTCGCGCGTCATCGTTTCACGAAACGCCAGCGCCTCTTTGCTCATAAGCGTCGGCTCCTGACCGAGTGTGACCTCTTTCAAAATCCGCCCCATTTCTTCGACTGTCAGCATTGTGTGGCCCCTCCTTTGTGTGTGAAACCCCTATATTCTATCGATCACCCGACCGAATTCGCAACCGCGTGATCTCTGCCAAGCCGCACGGGGCAAGGATTCCCAGCGATGATGGGTCTTGTGTCTACCTGCAAAATGGGAGTAGGCTGAAGTATCTAGGTTGAATCAGCACAGGAGGGTATGATGCACAAGTTAATCACGGGGTTTCTTTTGGGCAGTCTCTTGACCGCGGGGCTCAGCGTCGCGGGCACGTTTTACAACGCCGACGGTTCACCAAGCGCGCCGAGCGGCAGCATTCAAAGTTTCGACTATTTCAGAGCGAGAGGCGCGCAGTTGGACATTCAACGGATGGAACGGGGCCAGGAGCAGGAGCGGATCGAGCGCCTCACGACGAAGCCATGCGCGAGGTAAATTGCGCCTCCCTAATCACCTAGACTCGCGAGCGTGAGTTCAACTGCTCACTCCTTAAATTCGCACACAGCCAGATGAAAACAGAAGAGCAGCAGCGAACATCAAGCCAAAAAGATATATTATTATCCTTCCCACCGTTGAGTTGCTCATTTGGCACCCTAACTAAGCATAGTAATAAGACTATGGTTCTCAACCAAGGCTGCCTGGCTAAGTTGTAATGGTGAATGATGTGGCAATGCTATCCCGCAGAGGAGGTGAGGCAAGTGTACCGCAGGGGCTTGAGCGCAAGGACGCGCTGCTGTCGCGCCAGCTTCTGGGCTCGCTTGATCAATCACTTAGCCATCCGACTTCAGTCTGGCAAGATCCGTGCGGATACGTCCGGTGAGTTGGGTTTGCAGGATTTCGGTCGTGTCGCCGCCGAGGACTGGTACAGTTTGATTACCCGTACCAAACGGCCACTGCTTACCAATCACTCTCGGTATCGGGAAGAATCATAGAGAGTCCTCTGGTTGCAAGAGCTTCCGGTAACGGAAAGTACTGTTGATACAACAACGCTATTTGGTATTCCAAAGAGCCCAGGCGAATTCGCCATGTATTTCCCGTCGTGTCAGGCTCAGGAAACGGTACATGATAGCGGCCTCCATCACATGAAACGAACGGTATCTTACGAAGAATTGTGGTAAGAAACTTGACTTCAACTTCGTAACTCCAGGCATTCGGATCGGGGAATGTCTTTGTCCATGCCATGGAAAATCTTGGGTTGAGTTCTTTACCGTGACAAATTGTGAACTCAGGAAAGTCCCGATGATAGAGGTAGCTTTCTCCTTGTACTTGCACCCACTTGGTTTTCTCTTGAACAAGCTGCTCAAGCCTTGCGAGCGGGTGTAACCCAAGCCCGAACCGTTCGCGCCACATTAGTTCAACGTGATCTTCCGGTGCGGCCTCGCATAACGGAATATTCGTATCTCCCAATCTGGTGTAGATGACTCCAGCGCGAATTCTCTCCTTCCCTTCAACTTTATCGGTTGTTAGAAAGAAGGGCTTATCGGGACGATTCTTGATTCGTAGGACCGCGAGCATTTTCCCTTCTATCGCGAGTTTCTCCAGTCTCACGGTCGGAATTCGATTGAACTTGGTGGCTCGCAGCAAGTCCTGAATCATGGCGTTGTCTTTAGGGTTTGGATCGTTCTGGATACCGTGAATTGTCCTGTCGTCCGATACCCCAAAGACTAAGTAGCGGTCGCCTTGAGTGTTCGCGTTGGCCAGGCACAGAATGTCATGAATGAGTTCGATATTGTGTTCATGAAAAACTATCTTGAAGTCGAGTGCCTCCGATTCGTCGCTGCTGATAAGGGTGTTGATATCCAACATTTTCATTTAAGCGGCACAAACGGCACGTCGTATGCGCCTCGATTCATCGGACTCGCCGGGTTCCTCGGATCGTATCGGTTCACACCGAGCTTTTTGATTTTCCGCCACTCCCACGGCGGCGCGAGGTCTGAGAGGTCGAGTGATTACCCCCGCCTCGCTTTGCGATAGACCCACGGCGGCACGGGGTGCGGATCGGCCCACAAGCCTTTCTTGGACTCTCGTGCTTCTGTTTCTAGCCCTTCCAGCACCGTATCCCCTGGCGCATATTTCCGATACCACCAGCACCAGCCTGCTTTGCCTGCTTGCTGACGAGTTGTCCCATATAGCCGGTGGCGCCGTAGATGATGAGTTTACTTGTCATTGGATGTCTTCTCACAATTCTTGCCTTAGCAGCGGTCGGGATCCTGTCGGGAAGCCGTTTTAGAAATAAAAAAGAGTTATGCCCGAGGGTGTTGCCAGCTCTTGTAGACCGCCTCGAGACTGTAGCCGTCGGGATCGAATACGTTCCCAGCGTAATAACGAGGATCGTAATAGAGGCGTGCGCCAGGCTTACCGTTGTCAGCCGCGCCGGCTGCCAGCGCTGCCTCGTGGAACGCGTTCACCTCGGCCTCGCTCTTGGCAACAAAGCCAATATGAGCAGCCCTCGCATCCGCATCGCCCTGTCTGAGCCAGAAGAAAACGCGACCGTCCCGTCCAAAGCCCTTGAGGTCGGGATGTCCTTCGGGACCATCCTTACCGTCGTAATCGACGACGTGCGCGATGCCGAGCGGCTTGAGGACCGTCTCGTAGAAGGCGATCGATTGATCGAGATCCTTGACGGTTATGAAGACGTGGTCGAGCAAGAGTTCACCTCATTCGTTAGCCTATTTCTACTCAATCGGAAAGCGACGGGATGGGCGAATCAAGGAGAGCATGAGAGGCCTCGTATGGTGGCCCAGTTTAGGAGGGTGAGGATCAAACCGCAAGGCGGGGGCGTGGGGAAATGCTTCTATTTGTCCTCCGGCTTCACGGCCTTGCGTGAAGGGTGCATCTCTAGTGCGTCGTCCCCTTCGCCAACCGCTGCCCCATCTCAATGATCCGCCTTAATCGCTCTAGCAAGTTTTGTGACTGATGCGAAGTCAGCCCGTGCTTGTTGAGCAGTTCCAGCATGTCGTCGATGATCGTGTTCTCGGTTTCCGTCAACAGGTGCGGTTCAGGGAAGGCGGTCTCAGGAACTCGTGCACGAGGGTTTTTCTTGCGTAGCTCGTCGATGATCGCGTGCAAGTCCTGCTTGGTGCAGAGGCCCTTCCGTTCGAGCACTTCCACAATGGCGGCAATCTCCCACATGTTGGAGACCGTGGCTTCCTCGATGGACATGGTTTCGCGTTTGGGGCGGTCGGTGCTCATTCGATGTTCTCACCGGATTCCTCTACGAGTCGTTTGATGACGTGCTCCATCCGACTATGCGTCTGCTTCTCAATCGCAAAGGTTTCCAGGCCGAACTCCTGGCCTCGGACCCAGCGCACGATCGCAGCAGCCACAACGATCCGTTCTTCGATCGGCAAATTGACGGTCAAGGAACACGTCTGCCCAACTTGCGGGGGCACATCGCCCGAGAGTTTCCACCCGCTCAGCGAAAAGTTCCAGACAGTGCCTTGTCCTTGGAACAGGCCCGTGTGGTACGTGACAGCGCAGTGCACGGGGAAGCGTTGGTAGAGACGAGGCGTGAACGGCATAGGGGCCTCGCGGGGAGGCGTATTGTAGGAGGGATGCTAAGGAGGCGCAAGAGCCGAGTCTGGCAACTGTAAGAATCCTGAATCTGCTTGCGGGATGTGGCGTCTAATGACACACGTAAAACATGAGCGTGATGTGCAACAGAACCTGGATCAATATAGAAAGTGGTCTACTGTGGGCGATCGCCCTGAGTGCATGTGGAACGCTTCCTGCCACCCGCTTGGGCTGACCCGAGCCACGGCGTGAGGTTCCTGCATGTCTTTTGCCAACGCCTTACGGCGCCATAACGGTGTTTAGGCTGACACAATCGGTTGTCTGGCGCTGTCGTCGGCGTCTCCGATCCGCGGCAGGTAGACCTCGAACGTCGTGCCCTGGCCGGGCTCACTGTCCACCGTGATGTAGCCGCCGCTCTGTTTGACGATCCCATAGATGATGGAAAGCCCCAACCCGGTCCCTTGGCCTTCTCCTTTGGTCGTGAAAAAGGGCTCAAACATGCGGACCTGGGTTGCCCCATCTATCCCCATCCCGGTATCGCCCACGGCCAGCCTGACGTAGGGGCCTGGACGGGCCCCGGGGTGGTGGCGGACATACGTGTCGTCCAGGTCGATGTTGGCGGTTTCGATCGTCAGCTGCCCGCCATGCCCCATGGCGTCTCGCGCATTGACGACCAGGTTCAGGAGCACCTGCTCAAGCTGGGTGGGGTCCGCTCGCACCAGTCCCAGCAAGGGAGCGAGGACCGTGCTCAGCCCAATGTTCGCACCGATCAACCGACGGAAGAGCTGGTCCAAATGGGTGACCACGCGATTGAGATCCAAGGCCACCGGTTGCACGATTTGCCGCCGGCTATAGGCGAGGAGTTGGGCGGTCAAGGACGTGGCCCGGCCGGTGGCCTGGGCGATCTGGTCGATGGCGGCGCGTTGGTCCTCGCTGAGGGTCGCCGTCTGCTTCAGCAGATCATTGTACCCGCGAATCACGGTCAGCAGGTTGTTAAAGTCATGCGCGATGCCTGCGGCCTGCCGTCCGAGCGTTTCCATCTTGTGTGACTGGGTGTTGGCTTGTGTTTGGTCTCCCGGTCGTCCCGTCTCCCTGCCGCGCTCGAGCACATTCTCCAACCGTTTGCGCCCTGGCACCGCCGCGACCACCGACAGGGCAAGCATCGCCATAATCCCCATGAACGTTTGCAGCAAGAGGAGGGATTCGTTCGGCGTCCCCCTCGCAAAGGGGCCATACCCATGCAGGGTGCCCACGATGGCAAACCCTGACATCAGGAGCGTCGCCGTCGCGGCTTCGCGTTGCGTGAATCGGAAGGCCGTCCACACCAGAAGCGGGACACACAGAACTTCGAGAGGATAATGTTGCCATTGGCTAAATACCAGCCCCCCGAAGACGGAATAGCCCACCAGCACGATCAACAGGCCCACGACCGCCGCCTCCATCGCCTGTTCCCGACGCCAGTGCACCCGGAGGGAGGTACTCCACAGCATGAGCACGGGGGCCACGATCAGAGCGCCCGCCACGTCACCGAGCCACCAGGTCCTCCAGATCGCTCCGTAGTTGACCCAGTCGGCGTACCCACCCCACGCGAGACTGGCGACGCCGATCGTGGCGCTCACCATCGTACTGCCCACTCCAGCCAGCGCGGCGAACTTGAACACATCGGTGGGCCGCTCAAATGCCCGGCACCCGTTGGCAAATCGGTTGACCAGGTAGGCGCCCATGAGCCCTTCGAGTGTGTTACCCACAGCAATCCCCACCGAGGTGGCCGTCGATCCCTCGGTCGCGACGTTCACCAGAAATGCCCCAATGAAAATGCCGGGCCACAGGCCATACCCCCAGACAATCAACGCCGCCAACGCGATCCCTGTGGGCGGCCAGACGGCCGTCGCGCTCGGGTGCACAAAGGCCAACTGCAGTCCAAGTTTGCCCGCGATGATATAGACGATGGGAACAAGTGCGATCACGACCCAATTGGTCCCTGGTCGAGAAGGAATCATCCGGTCCTCCCTTCATGAGACGGATCTTGGTGCTTTCCCTTCGGCAGCAGCCCCTTCTTTTCCAGCTCCTCACCCACGCTCGGCTTTTCCTTTCGCCTTTTCCTTATATTTCTTCACCAAATCCCGTATCGCCTCCTCAACCAGTTCATTGAGCCAGCAGTCTTCATCGACGGCTAAGTGAGACAGTTCTCTCATCAGCTCCTGACGAAGCCGTAGACCATAGTTTTTTCGCCCCTCTACGGACTTCTCGCGAGCCATGAGGCCGCACCGTACCGGAGAGGCGCTAGCTAGTCAATGATATAGATTGACAGACATCTATAGATCTCTATATACTGCTAGCTATCTATGTATAGAGGAGGATAGCTATGAAAATGATCAAGGTCCTTGTGCAGATTCCTCAGCCGTTAAAGACCAAGCTCGATGCGGAGCGGAAGAGAGGCACCACGGCCAGCGGTCTGATTCGGCATTTGCTGGAGCAGCATTTCAAAGGGAAGAAGGCGGCATAACGCACACTGAACCAGGAGGCATAACATGGGCAAAGCACTCACACTCGTTAGTGGATCCACGGAGACGAAGTCAGAACAGACGGGCTGTCCCTGGCGAGAGCGCCCGGTGACGGAGGAGGTCATTTTCAAGGGGACAGATGATTGTGGCCGCTCCGGCTGGTTTCTTCGGCTGACGGCCAGCGGCCTGTATCCGCGTCGTGTTGGGCCGTATCGGACCCAGCGCCACGCCATCGAGGTCTTAGAGGCGTTCACGACTGAGCTGGCCTTGGGCGTCTTGACGGATTTGCACAACGACATGACGAGCGAACAAGCGTATGTGGTCGAAGGGGTGCCCGTGCTGGCCGGACCACGCACGACGCGGTGGGCCGATGAACTTCAAACAATTCCGCCGACCCGCGAATGGACACAGCCGCACCGCGATTGCTGGTGGCCGTGTGGTCGGCGGCCGTGGCTTCCGGCTCCTGTCTAAGATCGGCCAGCAGGCGATCAGCTTGAACCGGCTGGAGCAGCTGCTCGCTGAGGCACAGCAACGGGGAATACGGCGCGTACCATGACCATCGGAGAATTCCTTGTCCTCTACGAGCAGAATCATGTGGTCAACCTGAAAAGTCGGCGGAACCTCAGTCGTCGGTTGCAGCGCTATGTGACGCCGTTCGCGGCCCTCGCCTTGGGCGACCTCACGCGCATGCAGGTGATAGCCTGGCACCAGGAGATCGGACGGACCAGGGGGCACAGTGTCGCAAATCAAGCCCTCTCGGAACTCCACGCGATGTACGCGAAGGCGCAGGACTGGGAACTCTATGACGGTCGAAACCCGGCGCACCGCATCAAGAAGTTTCCGAAGCAGAGCCGGGAACGGTTCGTCCAATCCCATGAAATGCCAAGGCTGCTGCAGGCGTTGTCCGAGGAAAAGGTCCACGTTGAAACCTTTTTCCTCTGTCTCCTGCTCACGGGTTGTCGGCTGGGCGAACTCCGGGCCGCCCAATGGAAGGACTTCGACTTGGCGCAGGGCCTCTGGCATAAACCCATGACGAAGAACGGCACCAGGCATACCATCCCCCTGGCCGAGATCTTGATCCCACGACTGCAGCACCTCCCACGCCCCACAATCTGGGTGTTCCCGAGTCGGCCCAACGGCAAGAACGGCGGCCAGGGCGGTCAGCGGTGCCGCACGGCGGTTCGGTGGATGTGGGAACGCATCCGCCGGCGGGCCGGTCTACCTGATGTCACGATCCACGATCTCCGGCGCACGGCCGCCTCGTGGCTGGCCATCAATGGAGACAGTCTGCCGATCATTTCGCAGATGCTCAATCACAAGTCGCTCGCCTGCACACAAGTCTATGCGCGGTTGTCGGTCGAGCCGGTCCGCGTGGCCCTCAACGAGCAAGCAACACGGATGTTGGGGCTGGGGCCCGTGGTCATGCCATCGCAGCCGCCCCAGACACCGAGCTGGGCGCCCTCACGCGATGAGCGGGAGGCGTGGCCGGGATAACGGGACGACAGCATGACGAAGCTAGGCCGGCCTCAATTTACTCAGCAGCTCAAAGGCGCTGAGCTCGATGAGGTCTCGATCATCAGACGCGAGCTCGTCCCCGCGTGCCAACAGGGCGTGAATGGCTTCGCAGGCGCGGACGAAATCTGTGGCCTCTTTCCCAATGGAAAGCATTGGGGCTCTCCTTTCGAACCGGGAGACAAGGAGTGTGAGAATGGGGGCGGAGCCTAACAGGATGCCCCTGGGGATAGATATCCGGCGTCCTTAGTAAGGACTCTCTGACCGCAAGACTGGAGGATTGAATCATGGCGAAGATCATTCGGCGTGACTGGACGCACACAGGCCCACAAGGAACCCAACACACGAAAGGAGGATTCTCTGGGCATGCTCTACAAACGAGGCAAGGTGTTTTGGGTCATCACCGCAGCCAGGGCCAGGGGCACAAAGCTAGGGTGTTTCCCAGGTCTGCAGTAGCCCAAGTTTGCGGTATGGTGATCATACTTCAGACAGCGCGACGGGGTGACAGCCTCCGCGATATGAAGTCAAGGCTCGGCTCCCACAAGGACCCGCGCCTTTGTTGCACGGAGCAATCGGATGGATTGTCCCTACTGTTCTTCAACGTACTGCACGCGGTCATTCCGGCATGGCGTGCGCGACTTCCTCGGTCGACTGTTAGGCCTGTTTCCATGGCGTTGCCGGACGTGCAGGAAGCGATTTTATCAGCGGAAACGATACCCAGGTGGACAGCCGTCCCATCCGCAGCCCGCGGCATAGACTTACCGTGCCCAGGCGGCGGCTGGGGGATTTCCTAGTGTCATCCATCTTGAAGCACGATAGGATGAAGATGGCGCGAAACCGCGATGGAACCACGGCCTAAGCCACGTTGGCCACGTGGGACATGCTTCGCCTGGGGACCATTACGGAATCGCCGAAGGCTCGATGCTTGGTCGGCATCGGGCCTTTGTTGTGTCTTGAGACCGAGGAACCGGGCGAGTCCGATGAATCGTGGCGACTGGGCCTCCATTCGGGGCGTGTGGCTCGAGCAGAAAGCCTCTTTCACCGGCACAGGGCCGCAAGAGCATGACTGAGCGCGGGATACGTGTCCTTGGTGATCAGTCGAAGGCGCAAGATCTGAAGGGGAGAACAGTACGGGACATGGACTTCGATCACCATGGGAGCTGTGCGACTGTCACGGCCAGAGTTGGACTCCGTAGGTAGGCTGTGGCAGAGTGGGTTGGAAGTCAGGTGCGCATGAGGTAAGAAGTGGACTTCTAAGGGAACAATGAAAACACTGAAACGCCGGCCCATAGAGGGAATCAAAGGCACCCTTGAGACCTACCAGCTGGGAGCGAGTGGTGGGATGATACCCCGTGACCAGGAACGGCTCCGAAAGATCGTTCTTGCCCTCCTCTGGCGTATCAGACGAAAGAACCCGAAGGAGGCGCGGGATCTTGCCAGTTACATTCAATTGCTAACGGGACAGGAACGGCGTTTCCCCCCGTATACCCCAGAGCAACTTGCTCGTGAAAAAGGTATACGTCTTCGACGCATGGAAAAATTCAATGAGCTTGCGCTCGACGTAACAAGGGGCTTCGAGGCCACTGCGTTGCGTCATATAGTATACGGCAATGTTCCGCGAGCGGATCATGCGTGGGATACCGTGGGCATGCAGCGAGATCTGCTTACGCATTACTTACTGATCCATCCATTTAGAATTCGCTTAAGGCGCGTTGATTCTGATGTGGGGTGCCGTGACGCAGCACGCCAATGGGTTACTGATAATGGGCAAAGGATTTGGCCACTCTTGTATGACGTACCGTGCTACTGTGAGTATAGAGAATCGTTCGATGAGCTTCTTGAGCGAAAAGCCCTGACCAACTGCCGCGGGAGCCCACGCCTCATAGACCTTTTTTTAGCTGAGTTACACACTTCTACACCGGACGCCATTCGTAGAATAATCTCTCACCCGCCTGTTAGTTCTCCCGTCTTTCCCGGCCTCTAAGCCGCCCCATACATCTACGTTCGCCATCATATCGGGACACTAACGGATAAAAGTGTCCCGTTATGATTATCAGGAGCGATGGTAGAGTCACTCCTGACAGCAGCAGCGTTCGATGCCCGCACACAGGGTGCGGGCGGGAGACGCATGGAGGGATACCATGAACGATAGGATTGACGACCATCTGTTGACGGCTGCCGAGGCTGGGCGATTTCTGGGATTACAGACATCGACCATCCGCCGCATGACGACGGCCGGCGAGCTTCCGGTGGTCAGACCGACCGGCAAACGATGCGTCCGGTTCCGCCACTCTGACCTGGACGCGCTCCTTCGTATGCGATCGCAACCCATGCGGGGAGGGGAATAACGATGGGATGTGGCTCCTCAGAACAAACCACGAATCAGACCTCGGATGTTACGCAGCAGACGACGTTTAAGCCGGCTTCGCCGGAAGAACGCGCCTTGCTGCAGCAATTCAGCGGCTTGGGAGAGGCCCAACGGCAGGCCCTCCTGTCACGGCTCCAAGCCGTCACCGGGGGGGCCTCGCCCTTTCAGCTCTCGGCTGCGGATCAGGCCTTGGTCGATCAGATGTTTGGCTCGGCGCAACAGCAACTCGAACTGCAGAATAAAGACTATGCCGATTTCCTCTCCGGGGGACGCGGCCTCCGCATGAGCGATACGCCGATTGCGCAACAGGCCATGCAGCGGCAAGCCCTCGGGCTCGCGGATCTCTTGAGTCAAAAGGCCAATACGAGCTTCAATTTGGGCCTGCAAGGAAATCAATATCTCAATAGTGCCGCCTTGGGCTTAAGTGGGGCCTTGCCGGCTGGCTCGGCTGCGGCCTTCAATCCCTTGTTTCAAGAACGGTTGGCGTCTGGGAAAACGCGGGCGGTCGGGCAAGCGAGCGGGACGACAATTTCCACGCCCTCACTCATGGATCAGATCGGGACAGGGCTGAAATTGGCCGGTTCGTTTGGCGCCACGGGCGCAGGATTTCTCGCGCCAGGTGTCGGCTCGCTGGCGCTGGGTGGCGGAGCCGCGACGAGTGGCTATGGAAGAGGGTTGGGCCTCACGAGTGGCAGTGTCGGGGGGATGTTTGGCTAAGGTTATCGAATCGGCGGCAATACGTGCAGGCGTGTAATGGCTCACATGACACCGGCCCAGATCGCGTCAACGATCCGAGCCGTGAACCTCGAGCGGCATGTCGATGAGGCTCGACGCGGGCACTAAAGAAAAAGGCTATGCGGGTCCTCGGTGAAGATTTCCCGCACAGCCAAAAAGAAAGGAGCAGCGACGGTGCACACTAACACGACCTACCCCCCACCGCAACCACGCACCAGCACAGGCCCGCTACTTCCCTTTGGGAAATACCGGGGGACCCCGTTGGAAGATGTGCCCGACGAGTATCTTTTGTGGTTAGGAACACTGAACGACTTAAGAAATCCGCTGTTGACGCACGTGTTGCATGAAATGGCCCGGCGACTCACCGAGAAAGATCGGCAACCCGAGCGCGAGGCGGTGGCGCGATGAGCCTACACGCCGGTGACGAGTTTCGTCGCGCGCTCGAACAGGCGGGGCTGCATCCACCGGTGGCGATCCCGCCAGGCGAGATGATTCGCTTCCCTGGCGTCGGGAAATCCAACGGCAACACGTCCGGCTGGGCGAAACTCTTCCCAGACGGACAGGCCGGTGCCTATGGTGATTGGGCCAGTGAGCTCTCGGAAATCTGGCACGCACAGCACGATCACACGATGACGGCAACGGAACGGGCCGCACACACGCGGCGGGTCGCGGAACTTCGGCGGATTCGCGAAGAGGAAGAACTGGCGCGGCACGCGGACGCCGCACGAGAGACGCAATCAATTTGGGCCTCAGCGACGGAGGCGGATCCTTCGCATCCATACTGCCAGCGGGAAGGCATTCAGCCGCACGGACTGCGAGTCGATGACGAAAATCGGCTGATCGTGCCGGTGACGATCAACGGCGCGATCTCGTCGTTGCAATTCATCGACGCGAGCGGCGAGAAACAATTCCTTCCCGGAGGGAAAGTCAAAGGTGGCACCTTCACCATGGGCGATCTGACTGAGGCCGCGACCCTCTTGCTGTGTGAAGGATTCGCCACTGGCGCGAGTCTGCACGAAGCCACCGCGCTGCCTACCGTCATGGCGTTTTCCGCGAACAACCTGCACCCCGTCGCTGAACAGCTCCACCGGCAGTATCCGGCCCACAGAATCCTCGTATGCGGGGACAATGATATCCACGCCGATGGGACACCGAATACGGGACTGGAAGCCGCGACAGCGGCAGCGAACGCGATCGGAGGGGGATTCGTGATGCCGAATCTTGACGGCCAGAAATGCGACTTCAATGATCTCGCACAAGCGAAAGGACTGCACGCTGTCACCACCGCGATCGAGGCGGCCCTCCGTCCGCAACCCCACGTACTGGACGAGGTGCACGCCTTTCTTGGTCGGTTCATCGCCTATCCGTCCCAGCACGCACACGTCGCCCACACGTTGTGGATCGCCCACGCGCACCTGATGGATGCCTGGGAATCGACGCCACGGATTGCGTTCCTGTCACCAGAACCGGCTAGCGGAAAAACACGCGCCATTGAGCTGACGGAAACGCTTGTGCCGCAGCCAGTAGAAGCGGTGAATGTCTCGGCGGCCTATCTTTTCCGGAAAGTGTCAGACCCAGCGGGCCTGCCGACCATCCTCTTTGATGAAATTGATACGGTCTTCGGGCCACGCGCCCAAGAGCATGAAGATATCAGAGGCATGCTGAATTCGGGGCATCGGCGCGGGGCCATGGCGGGCCGATGCATAGTCAGAGGGAAAACCATCGAAACGGAAGACCTGCCAGCCTTCTGTGCCGTGGCGATAGCCGGACTCGGCCACCTACCCGACACCATCCTGACACGCTCCGTCATCATCAAGATGCGCCGCAGGGCGCCGACCGAGCACATTCAACCGTACCGCCGACGCCGCCACGCGCCAGAAGGAAACACATTGCGAGACCGCCTCGCGGCATGGGCGTCCACTGTGCGCGAAACGTTAGAGATTGATCCATCCATGCCCGAGGGCATTACCGATCGAAACGCCGATGTCTGGGAAGCGCTACTTAGCGTGGCCGATGCCACTGGTAAGGACTGGTCGGACCGAGCGCGTGTAGCGGCTGTAGCCCTTGTAGCGGATGCTATGGGAGACAGAGGCAGCCTGGGGGTTAGGTTGTTGACGGACCTGCGAACGCTATTTCAGGAAAGACACGCCATGGCTACCGTCGATATTCTCGCCGCACTTGTCACACTTGATGAGGCTCCGTGGGGTGATTTGAAAGGCAAACCCATAGATTCAAGGCGCTTGGCTAATTTTCTCCGACCGTATGGGGTGAGCTCCAAGAATGTTCGCATCGGGCCTGACATTGTGAAGGGTTATGCAACGCAAGACCTCTATGACCCCTGGCAGCGATACCTCACCTCAGACAAAGAGGCCTCTCTGTCTCCCTCTCCCCATGCATCCGCTACATCCGCTACACCGGAGCCTGAAGAGTCCTTTCAACTGTATAAGGAGGAGGACTGATGCAACTGGAAGCCACAGGACAACCGATCAGGTACCGGCTCAAGACCGGAGAGGAAGTCACCTTGCGGCCTGGTGTTCCGATGGAATTGCCGGACCAGGCGGCGACCCGGTTGTTGCAGAAGGCTCCCGATAAAGTCCGGCGAGTGAATGACGCGGCGATACCCGCTACCTGTGTGACGACGCTCCATGCCGGCTCCCGTATCACCTGGGAAGGGGCCGACGGAAACGAGCGAAGAGGGACGATCGACTTCCTTCACTGTGAGGCGGACGGCACGAGGTGGGCCTTCTGTACGGGGCTTGGCGGAAGCTGGACGGCGGTCAATTGCAAATTTGTGAGGGCGGTACAGGCGTGAACCGGTGGCTGCAGAACAAACGGTACACGTGCCCACGGTGCGGGGTGAGCTACCTCCATGATCAGGCCTACCATCACGCCCTGTTTCAGTGTCTCAAACGGGAGCGCGCGGCGACAGGATGAAGAGGACCCGATCACAGGCCGCGACAAAGGGGAGCGCATGACCCATTACTGCGGAGCCAAGGCGATCCTGGAACGGATCGGGCTCTATGGGGCGTGGGAAGTGAATGCACATGGCTATGACGGTGAAGCGCCAGCAGAGGGGCGATTCAAGCCCAGGCCGTAGGGAGGAGGAGAGAGCCATGAATAACCAGAGCCATATGGTGGGGTCTCCTGTCACCGAGACGTGGGCGGGCCTGCGGGCTGATGGGGTGACGACCATGGACAGGACGGCCTGAAGCGGGAGCCCGATGGAACGACCACCACCACCCTGGAGAGCCGACGATGAGTGGTTCAAGGAACCTGAGCTGCGGCTCATGCTCATGATTAGCCGGGATACGTTTCGACGCTGGCGGAAGCGGGGGCTCCCGTGTCTCGGCGCGGGGCGCCTCAAGACGGTATCACTGGCCGACCTTGCTGGCCTGGCTCACGGTGCATGATCGGTGAGGGGGCGTGCGGCTGCGTGATGCGGAGTGCAGCAAAGGAGCGAGATTCCGCGAGAGGGGTATGGGTGGCAGACCGGCCAGGCCGTGAGCAAAAGGGTGGAGACCGTGGAAGAGTCGTAGCCGACATGGAGCCGCCGTTCACTACAACGGGCTATTTGGATCTCCAGGCCCTCGCGGCTTACTCGTGCTGTTCGGTGCGCTGGCTTCGGGATCGTCTGGTTGAGCGAGCCCACCCGCTGCCCCATCATCGCGTGGGGGGCAAGCTGCTGGTGAAGCGAGAGGACTTCGATCAATGGATTGCCCAGTACCGACAGGAACGGCCGGCGGATGAATTGGAACGCGTGGTCAACGGCGTGCTGGAGCAAGTGGCTCGATGAGAGCCCCTTTGACAGCTCGGTCTGCTTATGTTACTTATACGAGTAACATGCAACTCAAACGACTTCGCGAGAAGCAAGGATTGAGCGTGCGCGCCTTGGCAAGCAAAGCCAGCATGAGCTACACCTACGTGTCCAACGTGGAGAACGGGAAAGTGGATCCCTCGTTGAGCGCGTTGAAGCGACTGGCTAAGGCGTTGGGCGTGACTGCAAGTCAGCTCATCCGAGAAGATCGCGCGAAGCCAAACAGGAGGTAGCGCTATGGCTGTCAAAGTGCGAGAGCGTCCACCGGGAAGTGGGCGGTGGTGGGTCTTCACCGACTGGAAGAATAAACGGAGCGCCAGGTTTATTGCTCAAGGAAAGCGAGCGGCGGAAGAGGTGGCGAAACGGATCTGTGAGAAGCTGGACCTCGTCGAGACCAATCGACGAAACGGCGTGTCGTTCTCATTCCGGGAGCTGGTGCTTGGCCAGCCGGATCCGCCGGCACCCAGTGTTCCTCCACCCACTGGCCCGTTATTCGGTCCCTATGCCGAGAGTTGGTTGGAAGGCTGCGAAGCCCGCGGCCTGAAGCACACCACGCACCGCGCCTACAAAGTGATTCTTGAAACACACCTCACGCCCACCTTCGGCGAAAAACATTTGAGCGAGATTGACCGAAAAGCGGTGCGCGAGTTCGCCATGGTGAAGCGGGACACGGTGATCAAGAGGAAGACGGACAAAGAGCCGGAGCCGGGCATACTGGCTAAGGCGCCGCGGAAAACATCAGCCCGCACGGTTCAGCACATCTTGTGCTGCCTGTCCTCGATCTTCAACCAGGCGATCGAGGATGGATTGGTCCAGCACAACCCGGCCTTGAAACCCGGCAAGATTCTCAAGGGAAAGGCCAAAGCAGAAGACGTGAACCCGTTCAGTCGGGAGGAAGAAGCGGCGTTTCTGAAAGCTGTTGCCGAGCATTGCCCGACGTATTCCCCGTTGTTTTTGACGCTCCTGCGAACGGGCTGCCGAATCGGTGAGGCAATCGCCTTACAACCCGGAGATCTTGATTTCCATGGTCGCTTTATCCAGATCCGGCGTAACTTCACCAACGGCCGGTTGACCACTCCGAAGAACGGGAAGAGCCGCCGTGTGGACTTGTCGACGCGACTGGCGGACGTGCTGCAGCAGCATCTTGTCAATCAGGAGCTCGAGGCCTTAGGCCAGGATCGTGGCATGCCCGAATGGCTCTTCTGCAACGACACGGGGAATATGTTGGATCCGGATAACGTCCGGCACCGGGTGTTCTATAAGCTGCTGGAGAAGAGCGGGCTTCGACGCATCCGGATCCATGATCTTCGACATACCTTCGCCACCCGGCTCCTCATGAACGGCGAGTCACCAGCCTACGTGAAGGAACAGATGGGCCATAGCTCGATTCAGGTCACGGTCGACTTATATTGCCACTGGATCCCTGGTTCCAACAGGCAAGCGGTCGATCGACTCGATGACGCGGTGGATATCCCCAAATTCGAGGGGCAATCCGCAACTATCCGCAACCAAGCAGAAGTAGGTCAGGGGGGAGAGGAGCGGTTTCCAATGGAGGTCCTTGGAAACTTTGGAGCCGGCGATCCGGATTGAACGGACGACCTGCGGTTTACGAAACCGCTGCTCTACCAACTGAGCTACGCCGGCCCTCGCCCAAGAGCCCACAACTTACACGGGTTTTTTCTCAGCCTCAAGGGATTTATCGTGCAACGAGAGACAGGATTCTCCATTCCCCAACGATCTGGCTGATTAACCAGCCGTCGGGATGCAATGGCCGTTACTTGAACCGAGCAACGGGCTGCAGCCTGACCAAGGCCCCCTGGCCTGGCCCAGGAAGGCAGAGGGGTTCCTGCTCGTTGTCATACTGCTCGTGGGCCATCTTGAGCACCTGCCCCTTGGTATAGGTGCAGAGTTCGCCCGCAAGGATGGTGCCGTTCTTGTCGAGGTCTGCTGCACCGCCCAAGCCTTTGAGCAATTGATAGGTAAACAGCCCGTGCCGGCCCGGGTCATAACTGTGGGCCTCCTGGACTCCCCGGTTGCCGACCATCCACATGATCTTCTCTTTCCCGCTACCCTCCTGTTCCCACAGCGGGGCGATCATGTCTGCTGCTTCCTTGCCCGGTGCCAGTTCAAGCGAAAGATCGAGCATTACGACGGCCCGCTGAATCGGCAATCTCGCCAATGATTCCTGCAGCCGACGAAGCGAGTAGCGGCGTAGGCCGGACGTTGCCGTACTGTCGAACAACATGATCGACACTGCGCCGGTGGTGGCCTCAACCACTCCTCTGCCTGTTACCGAGACATAAACCACGGTGGTGGGGTCTACCATCTCGGGCATCCACTCTTCCAACACCTCGACCAGGTCGCTCTTGATGGCATGGGTGTCAACGAGGGTGCGCACGCGCTCGGAAGGAATCCCTCCGATCGATTTGAGGTACGTAGCCATGACTTCCGCATCTCGTGCAGCGTACTTGACCCTGGCAATGCCGGTTTCCCGAAACCGCCCCACACCGATGACAATGCCCACGGCCTTTGGCTGTTTGAGTAGTCCTGTCCGTTTCGGAAGTTGATCGACGTCGACCGGACGCGCGGCAGCCTCCGTCGCAGACTCAGGCTTCATCGCCACCAGAAACTTCTTGGCGGACGGGAGCTGGACCGATGGGGACCCAGCACGCAACATCAGCGTCAACTCTTCCTGCACGGAGTCTTTGACCATCCCGACTTTTCCGTCCAACGTCAGGTGTTTCACCTCGCCGGGCTGCAGGTCGCCGACAGAGACTGTGCTGGGGATCCGCTCGATCAAGGGCGGCGTGGCGGTCACCGACAACTCGACAGCCCGTGCGGTTCCAGGCCCTTCATTTTTGACTTCAATTTCGATCGCGACGGCTTCACCGGTATGGAGCACCTGATTGCGATTCTCGTTACGGACGATGGCCCGGAAAATCACCGTGGCAGGTCCGTCCACTGGAACCGGTACCGAGACGGCTACCGCCGACTGCG
The DNA here is from genome assembly GCA_036004925.1 of Nitrospiraceae bacterium. Lineage (GTDB taxonomy): Bacteria > Nitrospirota > Nitrospiria > Nitrospirales > Nitrospiraceae > Palsa-1315. The sequence goes on from DASYRC010000076.1 coordinate 46,914, forward strand.
GCGGGACTGTCGGTTTCACAGATGCGGATGCCCCAGCCGCCTGGCGTGCTTGAGCGGCATCGACAATCATGTTGGACGTCCCGAGTTGATTGGCCATACCATCCGTCACATAACCCATGGCTTCTTGGGCAATATTGTCAAGACCTTTCACCTCACACGAAGCTTCGGTGACATCGACTTCTCCATGACCAATGCTTTGAATCTTCTTGCTGTAGAGGACCCTCCCATCGGCAGTCGTGTAGGCAAAGTCCAATCCCAGGGTGACCGTGGCTGGATAACTCTTGTCGGCCTTTCGAGGGATCGTCAGATCGACATGGGCCAGCCCCAACGCCGCATCGACATAGCCATCCGGCGCCGACGAGGACCCCGTCTCACCCGTCAGGACCTTCTCGAAAACGCGGCCTGTTTTCCGCTTGAGCACTTCCTGTAGTGGAGCGCTGATCGGCAAAGATTGTTTCTGGCCGCAGGCGTCCTGATAGGTGAGTTGCGCCCCTTCGATACTGGGGTCGGATCGAAGCTGGACGGTCAGAGGGAGATAGTATCCGATGGTCTCTCCGTCTCGACTCGAGAAGAGCGAGCAGCTCGTCAACGTCGCAATACCCAGCCCCGCGACAACCCATGAGGCTGCACGAGATAGAAAGGAAGAACGCGCTGAGTTAATGATCGGCACAATCATCTTTATACAGAAAAGCATCCAATGGGCACAACTCGCCGCACAAAACAAGCGAGACCGGCGAGACTGGCAGGACGAGCAAGACGGGAGGGCGTCCATCTGTCCGCGTCACGCCTGTCTCGCATCTCTCGTGCTTTACGCGCCACGTCTCGTGATTGACAGCCCCACACCCCTCGGTTAAGTTCATCCGCATGGCTGAGTCTTCTTCGCCGGCACCGGAATCGCCATTGCCGCCGCGCCTCTCCTGGTCGGCCGTCAGCCGGCTCATTCGTCTCCAGAATCAGACCGGGACCTGGCTGCTCATGCTTCCAACTCTCTGGTCCTTGGTCTTGGCCGCGCGCGGCATGCCTCCGCTTCACTTATTCGCCATCTTCGTCACTGGGTCCTTCGTCATGCGTAGCGCGGGGGTCGTGCTGAACGATTTAGCGGATCAATCCTTCGATCGACATGTGGCGCGCACGCGGGTACGGCCACTCGCGTCTGGCGAACTCAGCACCACACATGCTCTGCTGGTCGTCGGTCTCTTCCTCTTGCTAGCCGGAATCCTCGTGCTGCTCCTTGACCCACTTACGATCCTCATAAGTCCGATCGCCATCCTCTTGGCCGGCCTCTACCCCTTTGCAAAACGCGTGATCCATATCCCGCAAGCCATATTGGGTATCGCCTTCGGCTGGGGCACCATCATGGCCTGGACTGCCTCGCGGGGGACCATCGAAGCGCCGGCCTGGTGCCTGTTCGCTGCGACGATCTGCTGGGCAATCGGATACGATACGATCTACGCGCTTCAAGATCGGGAGGACGATCGTCGGGTCGGAGTGAAATCTTCGGCGCTGTTGTTCGGTTCGTCGACGTGGATCGCCGTCGGCATAGTCTTGTGCGCGATGCTGCTGGCGCTGGGACTTGCAGGCTGGTTCGCCCACATCGGCTGGGTCTACTATGCAGCGCTCGCGGCTATTGGAGTGTGGTGTCTGAGACAAGCCCTGCAGCTCAGACAGGCCGTCTCGGCTCCCATTGCCTTCCACATGTTTTCGCAACATGTATGGGTAGGAGCCGCAGTCTTCATCGGAATGGTTGCGGGATTTCTGCTCTGAGTTCAGCCCGCCGGTTTCTCTATCGGGGCATCCGGCTTCGGCGCACGCAACGTACCAAGGTACATCGTTACGGCCTTGGCATCGGCATCGCTGAGCCCGAGTGCTGGCATCCTGGTTTCCGGCTTCATCGCCTGCGGGTTCCTCACCCACCGATAGATCCAGGTCCCGTTCAATCTGAATCCTGCACGGTCGAGCGCCGGCCCGACCTTGCCTCCATCTGCGCCAATGCTATGGCAGCCGTTGCAGCCATACTTGTTCTCATAGAGCCGTTGGCCGAGCTCTACCATCTTCGCAACCTGTTCCGGTTTCACCGTGAGATCGGGCCGGGCTACGTACACGCCTTTTCCTGGCCTCGTCGCGAAATTATTCAGTGCGGCCTGCGCAGCGTCGAGTTCTTTTTTCGCCTGCCCCATGGCTGCCATTTCCTTCGCGTAGACTGCATCATCGACATCGACGTTTTTCTTCTCGGCCTCTTCACTGGCTTGCTTCTCGGCCGCCTCATACGTCTTCGTCGCCTGGTCGAAATTGGCTTGGGCCGTTTGGAGCGCCGCAGCCAGCTCTTTCTTCCGCTCTTCGACTTTAAACTCCAGCTTCATGCCGTGGAGGCCGCGGACATACCCGACAATGGCCCAAATTTCGTCTTCGGACAGGGTGTACTTGAAGGTCGGCATGGTGGGCACGGCAAAATCGTCGTCGCCGATCACGTCCCCGCCCTCACTCGTATCCTTCATGTCGCGTGAAATCGTATTGAAGATGTCATCGTCTTTCAAGGTGGCCATCTCTGACTTATTCGAGAGATCTTTGGGCTTCGGATCGGGCATCGAGGCCCAATTGAACCCTTCGTTCTGGTGTCCAGTCGCACCGTGACAGTGCGAGCAGTAGTGGCTGTAGAGTTCCTGCCCCTTCTGCTGCTGCTCGTTAGCACAACCCAAGGCCGCCATGGCCCAGATGCCAATTAGTCCACCCACCACTCCTAATACGTGTCGACGAGCCGCCTTCATGCTGAATGCCCTTTCTTGAGCTTGCGGATCAGTACGAACTGAAATCCGAGAGCCAGGCCCACGGCGATGGCCGCATAGTAATAGCCGGAATAATTCGGTGGCGCCTCTGCGCGGAAATTCCACCAAGCGGTGACCGCCTTTTGGGACCCCTTCTCCTTCAGTTCGCCACTTGCGTCCTTCTTGCCATCCCAGACGGCGAAGGCGATATTGATGAACCCACCTGTCGCGATCTTCGTATCTTCGTCCGGATGTCCGGTGTCGAGTAGCCGCGTAAACACGACTTTCCATGTGCCGTTGGCGTAGACGCCTTTGGCTTTCACGTCTTGGTGCGTCTGTACCTTGAGTGTGCCAAAACCCTTGGCATTCATGTCGACGCCTTTGTTGTCTTTGTTCTTCCAGTACCAAATGTTGACCGGGCCGCCTTCCACTTGCGCCATCGGCTGGCCATGCGCAAAGTGGGCCTTCTTGTCTCCCACCATGAACTCAATCGCGGCCGCATCGTCCGGATCCTCCGTCGGGTCGGCGTACTCCAACAGAATGGCGACGTTGGTCCCGTCATGCAAGGCACGCACGCTCAGATCTTTGACCGTCGCATCCAAAATACGAGTCGGCCAATGGACTTGAGGCGACATCGGGAATCTCGCTAGGGTCGCGCTGTTCCACACAGCCGCAGTCGGGTCATCGCCCGGCAGAGCGCCCTTCACCATCGGAGCGCTGACCGAGACGCTTTGCAGGGTTGACTCTGGCGGAGCGGTAGCCGCGACCTTTTCCTCGGCTGAGACGGGCTGCACAATCAGGAATCCCACGGCAAGCCATACAGCAACGCCGACATTCGGAACGATTTGGTTCAGTCCCTGCTTCATAAGTTCCATCTTTCTCCGTCTCCTACTGGGCGGGTCTGATTGCCTTCTACTGCGCGCGTCGAACGAGCACATTCCTATCGTGCGCGTTCCGCGAGCAGGAAGAAGACCAGGCTGCCCCACTACTCCCACGTCCTCGGCGATTGATGCGCTCCATCGTACTCGCCCATGATGATTTTCCAGATCCATTCGTCAGGAAGTTCAACCTCCCAGCGAGGCATCGCCGATTTCCATGGCATCCCTTCGATCGGAAGGCCGACGCCGCCCTTCTTGATGCGCCAGAAGAGATAGCTTTCCTGGAGCATGGCGATCGTCGTTGGGTCGGAGAAGTTGGCCGGGGGAGGATTGAATCCCCTGGCCGCCGGACCCTTGCCATCGAAGTTCCCTCCGTGGCAGGGAGAGCAGAACGCGGCATAGAAACCCTTCCCCTGCTGGATGTTGTCGGGTGTCTTTGCAACGGGACTCGACAAGCCGGTATATTCGCCTGGCGGCGCCGGGTGAATCGTCCGGTTTTCTGATGGCGGCGCATCACTCACCGCCGTACTGTTATAGGTTTGCCAGCCGACCAGCAAAGGGAACAGAATCAGGACGCCGTAACGCACTGCTTGCAGCCCGCCGATATTCTCTCCCGTCAGGAACCGTTGGATCGGGCCCCAGAAGGCCTCTTTGGACTCTGCGCTCAGTGTGGCGAAGATCAAAAAGCCCGATGTCGTCAGCATCAGATAGAGAAAAACCAGACTGGCCGGCAGCGGCGCCGAGCCGGGAATATTGGGCACGACAAACTTACAGATCGCATAGGCGATCACATTCAAAATGATGAGTTTGATCAACGGCCCCATACGTTCCTCCTCAGTGCGCTTGCGCCACGGCCACTGGACCGGACTGGGCTGCCTTCGCAGGAGCGGCAGGCGCCTGTCCCGGCGCGTCCAGTTCGGTTACAGTGACAGAAATCGGTTCCCCGCTCATCTGCTGCAGAAATGCAATGACCGAGAGAATCTCATTCCTGGACAGCCCGATCGGATTCTTATTAATGTAGGGCATCCTGGCCGGATACTCCTTCGCCACGCCTTCATGGCGATAGTCGAGATAGATATAGGCCTGCGGTTGCGTCAAACTTTCAAAAAGAAACTCGCGGCTCAACTTGGCCCCAATCCCCTTTAGGTCCGGGCATCGGGCCGATTCGCTGGGGCCGATCGTATGACACAGCGCGCATTGGCCCTTACTAAAGAAAATCTTCTGCCCGATGGCCGCCATGTCGGTCGGCGTTTTCACCGTGGCAATATCGAATTTCTCCTCGACAGGTGGCAACGACGCCATTTGCGGTATCGACAACGCGATAAGGGTGAAGAGGCCAAGCACAATCGCGACAAATCCGATGACCCGGACGAACGAGGCGCGAATGAAGAGGAGGATCAGGATCCCGCACCCCACCACTGAGAGACCAATCAACTGCAACTTGACAACTTCGCTCATAACCACCCTTCCGTGTGGAATGGTAAATGTTGAATGTTCAATGTTGAATGGAGAGTCAGTTCAACATTCCTAATTCACAATTCATCAATGCGCTTTCGGTTCATCGAGCGCACTCGATGCGCCTGCCATAGCCGGCATGCCCTGCGGCAACTCGACCTTACTCGCTACACCAGGCGCCTTCGCCTTATCGCCCATCGTGGCCACCCAGAAGATGAAGGCGACAAGCATGCAGAAAAAAAATGTGTTCAAGGACATGAGAGCAGCAGCATAGCCGAGCGCCGGTGAAAACGCGTAGGGGGACGTATCGCGGACCACGCCATAGACATGCCAATGGACGCGGGAGGACGACCGTGCGTAGCCCATCAGCGTCATGAGGAGGACGACCATAACCGCGTTGAGGACGAGCGAGTAACCGGCTCGTGGAGGCATCTTGCCCCAGACCATTTCCGTTGTGGTCCTGGCACTTCTCAGCAACAAGGCCGTCAGCGGGGTGATCGTCAACATGACACCGAGCACTACCAATACCTGAGACGTCGAAAAGTAATTGATGCGAATGAGAGCGGGAACGAAATACCCCCACACGCCGAGGATGATCACCGCGATCGCCGCGCAGGCAAGGATGGCGCCCATGATCGCTTTGGCGACCTTGGCCCAGCCAGCGGTTTCCTGCTTGCCGGCCCGCCAATACATGATGAAGCTCATGAATGTGACGAGGATCATCAGATTCGCCACGGTCATCTTGGCCGACATGACGCCGAACACGCCAAGAAGCGGATGGTGGCTGCCTCCCATCTTTCTCGCCTCTTCCATACTGGCCACGAGCGAGTGGGGTGTCATCCAGACGCCCAGGCAAAGCAGCAGAGCAATCAACATCGCCAACATCGGCTTCCGGTATTTCATCTCAGAGCCGGGGATGCGATAGGTGATCCCCAGCCAGAAATAATAGTTCGATCCGAGAAAGAGGACCCCGATGAGCATGGCTTGCAGGATGAACAGCCATGACAGGAAGCCTCCCATGAGCGTGATGCCCATCTGCTGGTTGTACTGGTAAATTTCACGCATGAGCCAGTAGCCGGCAAAAGGGAGCGCCAACAGACCGAAGACGCCGATGAAGTTCCCGACATAGCCCATCCAGTCGTAGTGGTCACGCTCTTCCGTGTTCGTGGCGGATAAATAGCGAATCCCGGCATAGGCACCGCAAATGTAGCCGCCGAGCACTACGTTCGCAATCAGGCGGTGAATGTTCACCGGCCACCAGGTCGGATTCCATGTCGCGGCCCAGGCCCGCGCCATATCCGACCCCTCGGCAAGCACGACCGGACTGGACTGGAATGTCGCCCAGGAGTTCGGCACGACCATGATGAAGAACGCGAAGAAGTTCAGCAGGAAGCCGAGGAAAATATGAAACGTCTTCTTGCCGCCATCTTGCATCGCATCCCAGCCATACCAATAGAGGTACAGTGTCGCGGTCTCGACCAAGAAAAGCATGCAATACACGATAAAAGACGGGAAGAAAATATCCGTCAGGTAGTTCATCAGCTTGGGATAAAACGAGATCAGCAGGAACAGCAGGATGCCGCCGAAGAGCGCCGTTGTGGCATAGGCGGAGGTCAGGAGCTTGGTGAATTCCTTGGCCAATTTGTCGTAGCGCTTTTCGCCGGTCTTCCAGGCGACGATTTCGCACAACCAGGCGAAGATCGGCACCCCCAACACAAATCCCGCGAGGAGCAAATGGAGCTGCGCAATAACCCAGATGACGTTGCGGCTGCCGACATAGGGAACGTCACGATACTCGACCGGGGCTGCCGGCACGGCATCTGCCCCGAAGGCCAGCGCGGGAAGGCTGAGGAGACCCACTGCCATTGCGAGCCCCAAGAGCGTTCCCCCATGACCCCTGCTGCTCCGGAGAAGCTTCTGAATCCACCCACCCTGATGTTGCATTGCCCTCACCTCATCTTCCCCCACGTTACGGTTTCATCGCGGCAGGCGGAGCCGGTTCTGCTGCTTCCGGCGCTTCCACTGCTTCTTTGCCGGCCTTGCCTTTTTCCTTGCTCTGCTCTTTTTCCCGTTCAGCTTCGGCCTGCTGTTCTACCAGCAACTCCACCTTCGCCGCAAGCTGCGCAATCATTTTCTCGTTTTTATTCAGTGTCTCGAGCGGTTTGAATGGGAGCGCTGCTTTCACTTCCGCCTTCTTGCAACAGTCGTGCGGGTGCGGTGTAGACACAGGGAGAGAGGACCAGAACAGGAGCGACAACACAACGGCTACACCGGCCAAGGCTGTCAGCATCAATCCTTGATCCTCCGGCACCCGCATCAGATCCCAGCGGGTAATCAGCCCCTGATAATTCTCCGACGTATGACCTGCTGCCTTCACTGTGCCACGGATCACCCGCCCCACGAGCGAGAAACCGATGACTAACAACGACACAAGCGCCCCTGTGGCAGCTGTGCCCCAGAGTGTCAGCTCAATGCTGATCCGCTCCGCCACAGGAATTCCCTTCAGAGAATCCGACTCAAACATCGATTGGACTGCCGAGATCGAGGCTTCAGTAATCGCACTTTCAGCCACCCAGAAAATCGGCATGAAGATGGCGCCGACCAATGCACACTTCCACCAGAGCGTCAGCCCCAACCCATTTTGCGGTTCGCGCCCCAACCGTTCGAGGAAAAATGTTCGTCCCACGACTCCGAGCGCCCAGATGTCGATCGGGATCGCCAGCAGGAACAGCAACGCGATGCCGGCTCCTTCACCGATGTGTGAGTCCAATCCCATGGTGATCGTGGGAAGCGCAAACACCGTGACCGGACTCGCCAGGAGCATCATGAACGCGAGAGCGATTCTGGTTTCAAAATGCACGATCCCGAACGCCAGAAAAAGCACGGCGAAGGCAAGCTTGATCGGCAAGGCGGTCCAGAAGGCGGGCCAGAGAATGCCGAACCCGAGCTTTGTGGGGGAGATCTGCTCGTTCATGCCAGTACCCGACGATGAACAAGGAACGATGAACGACGAACGACAGCGGGTCCGGATGACTCCGGCGTTCTGCGTGCATCGCACGTCATGGACAACAGGAGAACACCGGCAGGACGCTCAAAAAGGCTAGACTTCTCACTCGCCCAACCCCGATGCGGGAAGACGCGCCTTTCCGCTGGCAAGGCCGCAGCGAGCGAAGAGACGAGGCGTACGCTTTGGTACGTTGAGCCTCTGAGCGATGCGAGAACGCTGCGGGCGGACTTTTTCCGCATCCTACTAGTCCAAGTACTCTCGATTGATGATGGCAGAAACTGTGAAAAGCAGGATTGAAACTATGAGCACCACCCATCCGATAAGGGCAAAAGGGCGCTTGAAAATATTCCGCTCGGGGTTCCGGTCGAAGAAGGGCAACAGCACCAGCACGGCCCCAAGGAGGCCTGGCAATAACATCGAACCGAGAAACTGTCCAAACTCGCCGGAAAACATCTTCAGACGCAGGTGCTGGAATAAGAACAAGAAGTACCATTCCGGTTCCGGGTGATAATCGCCGGGATCAGGCGTCGCCTCTTCCAACAAGACCACCGGCTCCCAGAAGGCCAGCGCACTGATGCAGGCAAAGACCACCGCCATCCCGACGACGTCCTTCCAAATCTGCCGTGGAAAAAAATAGTCGGTCTTCGCCTTCAGCTCTACCGGCGTACCTCGGAATGGACCAGCCGGTCCCGCGCATCTAAACAGGAAGAGATGCAACCCGGCCAACCCAATCAGGGCTGCGGGGAGCACCATGACGTGAATAACAAAGAACCGGCTCAATGTCATCTGTCCGGGGGTCGGACCTCCCTTGAGGAATCGCGACATGAAGTCGCCAAGCAACGGCATCTTATCCATAATCTCGACGCCGACAGTCGTGGCCCAATAGGCCCGCTGGTCCCACGGGAGCAAATAGCCCGTAAAGCCGAATCCCATGACAATGGCGAAGAGGGCCAACCCAACCAGCCAGATGAGTTCGCGCGGTTTCTTATACGCGCCCCAGAGAAAGACTTGGGACATATGAGCAAACACGCAGACCACCATGGCCGAGGAGCCCCAGAAGTGGTAACCCAGTAGGAACCAGCCATAGTCGACGTCATGAATAATGTATTGGGTACTGGCATAGGCATGATCGGCGGTGGGCACGTAGTAGAACATCAGTAGCACGCCCGTGACTGCCTGCATGATGAAGATAAACAACAGAATCGACCCGAAGACGTAGGCCCAGCGAGAGCCGCCGGGGACCGACTCATTGAGCATCTTGGCTGCAAGCAGCTTCAGCCCAACTCGCTCATCGACAAAGGCGAAGACCTTTTCGACGACCGTTGCCTGCGTACCGGCAGAAGGAGAGTCGCTCATCTATACGATCCGCGTTTGGGACTTCGTCCCGGCCTTGAATTCCATATCGATAATTTGCACCTCGCCACTCGGGGACACCTGAATCGGCAGCAGGTCGAGGGGGCGCGGGGCGGGGCCCTCCAGCACCTTGCCGGACGCATCATAAATGCTCAAGTGGCAGGGGCAGAGGAAGACTTGCCCGAGTAGCTTGTGTTTTCGCCATTTATATCCGCAACCAAGGTGGGGACATTTGCCGGAAAATGCGAGATAGGGCATATCCTTCTTATTGGTCCAGAGGGCTTTCCCTGTGGCATCACGGAATTCCATATCCTTTCCCTGATACACCTTTTCCAACACCGCAGGAGTCGCCTTGACGAGCCACGCGTTCTTCTCGATCTCGGCCTCGGGCATATAGGCTTCTTTGACATTGCGCTTGTACTTGAACTGGGTCCCGGCATCTTCCACCTTCACCTTCGCAATGTTGCCGATCTTCAGCCATCTGTTGTCCATCGGTGCATACATCGGCTTCATCAAGTACTTCAGCACGGGGAAGGCCAGCGGCAATCCGATAAACAGCCCCGTCACATAGGTCAAGTTTGCGAAAAACTTCCGCCGCTTGACGTTCCGCTCCAACTCAGGGAACGGCACCAGGACTTCGCCCGGCGTGACGTGAATATGCCTCTCGAGGCCCGGGATTTCCACTTCATGCAGGGTCACATAGTCTTCACGCTTGAAAGGCGGCAAGGCCATGACTTCGGACGAGGACGACCGCAGTTGTACCAGATCGTCCGTCACAGTCTGCACCGCGCCCATCGATACTTGTCGTTCGCCCGCGCCGTTCATCGATACGACGAGATGGCTGACCTCATGTGACAACGGGTCCATGATGACCTTGGCCACTTCGCCGACTTCTCGATCCGCACAGCGGACTTTCGATTTCAGTTGAGGCTGCATGCTACTTCTTCTTGATCGGCTTCGGAGTGTTCACCGATGTATTCTTGAAAGTACCCAGCCAGGAGGCGAGCGCCACGACGTCGCCTGGCTCCATGAGGTCCTTATACTTGTCCGGCATCTTGCCCTTTTCCCACTCTTTCTCGAATCCCTCGGCCATAAAGCTCTTGGGGTCGAGAATTTTCTGTTTAATGTCGTCGACTGTGAGATACGTACCGATGTTGTCCAACTCCGGCCCGCGCTTCTTCCCACCCTCACCGTTCAGCTTGTGGCAGTTGTAACATTCTTGCAGCTGCCACTGCTCTTCTCCCTGCTTCATAAAGTCTCCGGTTGCCACACCGGTCGTTGCCGGGGAAACACCAGTCGCCGGCTCTTTCGTTACCTGATCCCCGCCCAGTGCCTTGAGTCGGACCTCTAAGGCCTTCACCTGCTCATCGAGCGCCTTCGCACGAGCAATCAGCTCCTCAGCTTTTCCTTGTTGAGTCGCAGCAAATTTGGGCCCCAATATCTTGGCGATCTTTCCCTTTTCATCTTCCGGATCGTATTGCGGCCACATCGAGGCGCCGGAAATGTACACCGTGCACAGTACGATGTAGAACGCGACCAGGGCGATCAAGGACTTTACCCCGCTCATAGTCCCGAGCGACGGCGCGTCCAGCAACATGAAGACAGCAGCCCCCAACATCGCGTAGCCGAAGAACATCATCTGGAAAATGAAGGGAAACTCGAGCGCTCTCGTAATACCGACAAGCATGCCGCCGACCACAAGACCGATCGACAGCTTCTTAATCACATTCCACATGCAGACTCTCTTTCCTTCAGTAGGCGTTCCGCACCCCGGTTACTTGGCCCTGGCAGGAACAGGATCTCCTTCGGGTGCGTGCCCCTTCGAATCGGAAGGTCGAAGGGTCACGAGAATGGCGAAACTCACGACTACGAAAAAGACGACCGTGATCCCGGTAATCCACCAGGCGGAATACGACAGCGTCGGCGTGAAGGATTCCGCGGTGAAGTCTGGCAACAAATTGTAGGTGTGGTAGTACTTCCGCAGCAGCGAGCGGACGGCGCCCATCAACCCCATCGTCCAAATTGAGCTGAAGGCGAGAAAGATCAGCACGAACTGGGAGGCGAAATCGATTTTTCCCCAGATAATCGTGCCCTGCCTGATAGCCCGGTTATAAATGACGTAGTTGACGACTGTGACAAACACCAACGTGAACGCCGCCGAATTCTTAGCCGGCATCAATGCCAGGAAGTTCCAATCTGACGGCAGCTCCAACTCCGCCACCAGCTTGGCGCCGGTCGGAACGAATCCATGGGGGGTGAGCCAGATGGCATCGCCCACGACGACCATCAAGAAGCCGACTTTAATGACGGTCCGCGCAGACACAGTCTGCGGGATGAACCGACCCACCAGAGGGATGAACCGGACCAGCGGGACGAACCGGGCAACAGTAAACGGCGCCAGGATCAGCGGCAGAAGGAACGCCAATGACATCGGGTCGGGAACCGGATAGTCCGTCATCACCTTGGTCATCACCAAGGGGAGCGCCACCATCACGATGGGAGCCAGGATCGTCATCCGGACTTTTTCCACCCCCTCAATACGTTTCATGCTGAGCCAGATGTAATAGTTACTGGCCAAGAACATGAGTCCTATCATCGCTCCTTGCATTTCAAAAAACATCGAGAGCTGGTCGGCCATCATGTACGGGCAGATCGACGCATCGTAGTCGCAGAGCTCATACGCCAACAGATACCCCATAAAAGGCAGGAACAGCATCGCGCCCACGCCAATCAGATTTCCGACGAAGCCCATCCAATCGTAGTAGGCCCGCTCTTCATCCTTTTTCGCTCCCATGTACATGTAGGCGGCGATCATGCCCGCCACAAATCCTCCGAACGTGACGTTACCGACAATCCGGTGGAGATTGAGCGGCATCCAGCTATAGTTGGCGATCTTGTCCCACAAGGTCGCAGCTGCGAGGAACTCTTGTGGCGAAATACCCTCAGCCTTCACCGGAGTATTCATGAACGACGTCGGGCCGTTGATCACGACCAGCGTGACCAGACCGATCAGATTCAAGAGCACACCGAGGGCGATATGACGGGCCTTCTTCTCACCTTTCCAGGCGTCCCAGGTGTAGAAATACAGGTACAATAAGATGGTTTCGCTGATGAACAACAGCGGGTAGATCACCGCAAACACGAGGAAGAAGTGATTGATGAACCACGTGGTGAACTGCGGGTATGTCGCGAGAAGCACGAAAATAAACAGGCCACCGGTGAGGGCAGTCATGCTGTAGAGAATGACCGTGACCTTTGTGACCTCTTTTGCCAAGCGATCGTATCGAGGCTCTTGCTTCCGATACCCCATCCATTCTGAGATCACGACAAAGATCGGGGCGCCGAGAATGAAGGCCGCAAACAGAATGTGAAGCTGGGCGACGATCCATACCGCGGTCCGATTCCCCGTATAGGGAAACTCCACCGGAGGCGCACCGGGAGCTTGAGCATACGCCACTCCTCCGATCAACGCCAGAAGCGCACATGCCGCCACGAGACTACGCTGCCAAGTTTTCATGATATTTCGCCGCCCCTCCTCACACAGACCATTTGCATTTTCACCGTGCCACAATAGTTTTTCCACAACCTGCTAGGTTTCGGCGGCGGGTGGAGGTCCAGAGCGTCAGTCAGGAGGTTGTGCGTCGTACAGAACAACATCCATTCACCGTGAACCGTGCGATGCCCCCGGGAAAAGAACTGACGGGGCCACAAGAAGATCTGGCATGACAGTACGGGCGAACCGTTTGTCGAGGTATTGCATAGCACCCTAGGCTATCATTAAGCGAATACACCGGTGGCCCACCCGGAGGCTCAGGGCAAGAGGATATCTTGGGTTAATGTCGGACAGGCTCCTAGATTGAAGTCCCCTTACTTGCCCGCCGGTGCCGGAGCAGCTGAAGCTGCCGGAGCTGCAGCTGGAGCAGCCGAGACGCTTGCCACATCAACCCAAGATTTCTTGTCGGCGTCCCATCCCTTCCCAGCCAGCCCGAAGTTCCGCTCAAACAGCATCACCTTCCAGATATCTTCTTCTGACAGCTTGCTCTTCCACGCCTTCATCTTCGTATTGGGAACCCCTTCGGAAATCCGCCAGATCCACACTGAATCGGAGTAGAGCTTCATCCGCTCGCCGACGCGGAAGTCACGGGCACCCGCCTTGACCGGCTTGCCGTCCTTGCCATGGCAGCTGGCACAATTCACATCGGGGTTTGTCTCGCCGATGAAGATCTTCCGCCCTTCTTCCATTTTGGCCGCATCAGCCCACCAACCGGCCGGCATATGTTTGTCGGCGTACTCAGCAGGAGCCGGCGGTGGCGGAACGATCGGCCCCTCTCCTTCTCCTCCCCCGCATGCCACCATGAAGAGCCCCATCCCCAACACAACCGCCAACTGCGGAAATTTCATCTGCTTCATAACCATCCCTTGCTCCTTTTTTCCCGACCACATCAATAACGTCTCACTCTCCCGCTCAGACGAAAAAAAACGCTTTCACTGGGGGCATAATCACCCCTGTAAAAGCGCCGATCCTAACGTATACCGTGCTGCCACGCGCACTCCCCCGCCACATCCGGTAACCGATCCAGCGAGGGGCACATCAGCCCCACGAACCGCTTCGGTTATTTCTTACGCCTGCCCTGAGACTTCCCTCGTTTCTGTTCCTGCTTCCGCCATGAACGAATTAGTTTGACCCCGATGAATCCACCGACTGCTGCTGCAACGGCCCCCGACCCTAAATAGACCCACAGAGGAGTACTGCCCCTATCCTGTATGCAGCCGGTCCCAAAATTGACCTGAATGATTCGCTCTGCCTCCAGATCCTTCGGGTTAAACAAGACTTTCTGTTGCTGCTGCTGCCCGTTGGCTTCAATCAGCAGCGGATCGCCAAGATTATCGTTATGAAGATGAAATGCCGCCTTGTAGTATCCGTCTCCATCGGTCTTGACGATCTGCCCGTAGGAGATCTTTGTATCCTTGATGAGCACGTCTATATTCGTGCTTCTTTTTCCATCTGTTCCGCAGACAAACCCTTCGACCGTAAATCGATGGTCGGCTTCATGTGTCGCAGAAACGACCGAGGGGAGACCAGCCACCATTGCAACGGCTAGGATCAATTCCCGCCATCGTGACTCACTCTGTGCGATCTGTCTGCGCCTCACGTGCTCCGGACTGACGCCTCTTTCCGTCGCCGAGCCCTTGCGTCCGCCTCACACAACAGAACGTTTGACTACCAACCAGCCCAGCCAATTTTAAGACCGCCACTTTTAGCATAGCCCCTACCCGTTGTCAACGAATTGACCACCCGAACGGACGGAGAAACAAGCCCCTTTTACAAGCACTTGGAGGTAGGCATCTGCGATGAGCCTGTGTGGAGAAAAATGGGAAGAAAAGATACGATCGGCAGACGGGAACTTACACAATTCCTCTTGCTTTTGCGTCGGCTGCGACACGTTCCACTTCGACTCGTCGCTCCGAATCTTTCTTGGCAATCCAGTTCTCCCAGGATTTCCCCGTGGCCGTATCCTCACCAGTAAAGGCGATCGCGGCAATCTGGTCATAGCGAATGTGTCGTGCGTCAGAACTGTCGGAAGGGAACACCTCAAGATAGGAGTCGGAACCGTTGACCTGACGATTGAAGAGATACCCGCTGAGGGATTCGCCGGATTTCAATGAAACCGTCACATCACCACGATAATCGAACGCCAGCTCCACCGCTTCCGATAGCTCGGCGAAAGATGCCGGCTGAAATACGCGACCTTCGGGCGATCCGGTTACGCCGCCCCTACTATGATTCTTGGAATCGGTCATGGGAAAACCGTGAAGCGTATCTCGCAAGACGATTCACCATTGCTCCATTGGATCAATTGGATCAATGATGCAATGGATCAATGAATCAATTCATGCACCGGCCGACGCGGCACGCAATCTGTCATCGCGAGGTAGGAAGCATCGTCAACTTGACGGTCCGGCCAAACCCGGACAGTGTACCGAACGTATCTTCGACTGCAGACGGTTCATAACCGCAATGCACCATGCAATCGGCGCATTTCTCATTCCGCCCGGTTCCATAGTGATCCCACTCCGTGCTGTCCATCAATTCACGGAACGTCTTCGTGTAGCCCTCTTGGAGCAAATAGCAGGGCTTCTGCCAACCGAACACGTTATAGGTCGGATTGCCCCAGGGCGTGCATTCATACTCTCGCCGCCCCATCAAGAAATCTAAGAATAGCGGCGACTGATTGAACTGCCACTCCTTCTTCGGATTCCCCAAGATACGGGAAAACAGTTCCTTCGTGCGTTCTCGCTTCAGAAAATGCTGTTGGTCCGGCGCCTTTTGATAGCTGTACCCCGGCGAAATCATCATGCCTTCGACCCCAAGCTCCATCATTGCATCAAAAAACTTCCGCACGCGCTCCGGATTGGCGTCATCGAAGAGGGTCGTATTGGTCGTGACCCGGTGCCCACGCTTCAGCGCCGCTTTGATCGCCTTCACCGCCACGTCATAGACACCGTCTCGGCAGACCGCCAAATCGTGCTCATCGCGCAGACCGTCCATGTGGACACTGAACGTAAGAAATTTCGAGGGCTGATATTCGTCGAGTTTTCGTTCCATCAAAATCGCATTGGTGCAGAGATACACATACCGCTCCTGCGCAATCAGCCCACGGACAATTGCGGGCATCCCGGGATGGATCATCGGTTCGCCACCGGGGATACTGACGATCGGAGCACCGCATTCCTCTGCCGCGGCCCAGCATTGCTCAGGCGTGAGTCGCTTATCCAGCACATGATCCGGGTATTGGATCTTTCCGCAACCGGCACAGGCCAAATTGCATCGGAACAAGGGTTCCAGCATCAGCACGAGCGGATACCGTTTTACCCCCTTCAGCTTCTGGGCGAGCACGTACTTCGTAACAGTAGCCATCTGGGAAAGTGGAACGGCCATTCCTCTCTCTCCTTCTTTTCGATCTGTATCGATAACGGCGGCAACCGGACTAGGCGATTGTAAACGTTGGCGATTCTAACACTCAGTCTTGTGCCCGTCAATTTTCTTTCCCCCTTCTTCCTATAGCTATACCCGCCTCTGAAAATCAATGCCTCCATGACCAACTTTCCACCAAACTGAAGGATTGGCCACTGAACGAGAGATTATGTTGAGGCCTGCTCTGACTTTGTTCGGCCTCGCACTGGCCCAAACCTGGTGCAGCGTTGAGGAAGATTGTCGGCCCCTTGAGGACTTTCGATATGACTGGCGAGGGACGAATCCAACTGGAAGGGCTCTAGAGAGGTTTGGAGGCGCCGAGCGGGGTCGAACCGCTGCATCGCAGTTTTGCAGACTGCTCCCTTAACCACTTGGGTACGGCGCCCCGCGCGCATTATAGCGGGCCTTGTTCCAATATCTCAACGTACACTATGGGAGGGCTAAGCAAGTGCGTGATTATCGGTTGGGTAGCACGGGAATTTCTTTTCCGAGGGTCGCGGGCTGATCCGACTGCGGAACGATCGGTTCCCATCCCTCGTTCGAATGGGCCGCGGCCTCCCCATTCTCCTCAGCATCTTTTTCCTTGGCCATCAGCTCGACCTCTTGAATCAGCGTATCCATCAACTCTTCGATCGGCACCTTTCGGACGAGCTTGCCCTTTTTGAACAGAATGCCTTTGCCTTCGCCGCCGGCGATCCCGATATCGGCTTCCTTGCCCTCACCGATACCGTTCACGACACAGCCGAGGACCGACACATTGAGCGGGGTCTTGATATGGCCTAGTTTCTTTTCCAGTTCGTTGGCCAGTTTCACCACATCGATCTCGACACGGCCGCACGTGGGACAGGCGATGACATTGATCCCTCGGTGGCGAAGTTCGAGCGACTTCAAGATCTCGAACCCCACCTTCACTTCTTCGACTGGATCAGCGGCGAGTGACACGCGCAAGGTGTCGCCGATCCCCTGCGAGAGCAAATACCCGAGACCAATGGAGGACTTAACGGCCCCGGTCATCGCCGTTCCTGCCTCTGTAATACCGATGTGCACAGGATAGTCGGACTGATGCGCAAACAGCCAATAGGCATCGATCGCATGGTGGACATCCGACGCCTTCAGCGACACCTTCATGTTCGTGAATCCCACGTCTTCTAACGCGTGGACGGCATTGAGCGCCGATTCGGCCAAGGCTTCCGGTGACGGCCAACCATATTTATCCAGCAATGGCCGCTCGAGTGACCCGCCATTCACGCCGACACGCAAGGGAATCCCTCGCTCGTTCACGGCCTTGATGACTTCTTCGACTTTCCACCAGGCCCCGATATTGCCCGGATTGATCCGGACGCAATCCACAATCTCTGCCGCTTTCAGCGCCAACCGATGATCGAAATGAATATCCGCTATCAGCGGCACGGTCATCGCTGCTTTGATCTTAGGCAGCACCGCCGCCGCTTCGTCGTCCGGCACGGCCACACGGATCACTTCGCACCCTGCGGCCTCCAACTGGCGAATTTGTTCGACCGTCGTTGCAACATCGCGCGTGTCAGTCGAACACATCGATTGCACGGATACAGGCGCGTCTCCGCCGATCTTGACCTTACCCACCTTGATCTGTCTCGTTTTTCGTCTAGTGATGTGCATCGTGTTTCTCTACTATTTACGTTTCATGTCTACCGCTTAATGCCTCACGACTTCAATC
Source organism: Nitrospiraceae bacterium (assembly GCA_036004925.1). Lineage (GTDB taxonomy): Bacteria > Nitrospirota > Nitrospiria > Nitrospirales > Nitrospiraceae > Palsa-1315. The sequence goes on from DASYRC010000076.1 coordinate 65,041, forward strand.
AGCTCCCCTGTTCATCTCCATTCGACAGCCGATCGGCCGATGAAACAAGCGTGAACCTCTCTCGTGAGGAAACCTGGGTCTTGCCGATTAATTCCTTCACGCTCTGATAAATGCCTTCCACCGTCAACCCATATCGTTCGCGCAGGAAGTCCTGCGGTCCTTGCTCAATGTACCGATCCGGTAACCCCAGAACCTTCGTCGTCACATCCGTCACACCGGCATCGGACAGGGCTTCGAGAACGGCTGAGCCGAACCCGCCCATCTTGCTGCCTTCTTCAACCGTCACCACATATCGAACGCGCTTCGCTACCTCGACAATCAAGTCCTGATCCAGCGGCTTTACGAAACGCGCATTCACCACCGCTGTGGGAATACCTTCTTCCTCAAGCCGTTTCGCCGCCGTGACCGCATGCGAGACAGGCACACCAATGGCCACGATCGCCACCTCCGTGCCATCGCGCAACAACTCGCCTTTCCCGATCGGCAATGCCTTCGGCTCCTGATCCATCCTGACGCCCAGGCTCAGTCCTCGCGGATACCGCACCGAGGCAGGCCCGTCATACTGGACACAGGTTTTCAGCATATGCTGCAACTCATTTTCATCCTTCGGCGCCATGACGACCATGTTCGGAATGTGGCGTAGAAACGCATAATCGAATGCGCCGTGGTGCGTTGTCCCGTCTTCCGCAACCAGCCCGCCGCGATCGATACAGAAGGTCACCGGCAGATTTTGCGTGGCGACATCGTGGAGCACCTGGTCATATGCACGTTGTAAAAAGGTGGCATACATCGCCACTACCGGACGGAGGCCCTGCGTTGCAAGTCCCGCCGCGAATGTCACCGCATGTTGTTCGGCAATCCCCACGTCGTAGAGCCGGTCCGGAAATTCTTTCTCGAAAATATTGAGGCCGGTCCCTTCGCACATCGCAGCCGTAATCGCGACGATCCGCTTGTCCTTGCGGGCCAGCTTGACTAATGATTCGATGGCGATCTGGGTATAGGACGGCCGCGCCGCTTTCTTCGCAGGTGCCCCGGTCTCCCGAACAAAGGGTGGACAGGCATGGAACCACACGGGATTTTTTACTGCAGGTTCATAGCCCAGCCCTTTTTTCGTAATGACATGGAGCAACACCGGCCCCTTCATCTTCAACATATTTTCTAAGGTGGGCAGCAGATACTCGAAATTATGTCCGTCAATCGGCCCCGCATATCTGAATCCAAGCTCTTCAAAGAGCAGCCCAGGAAGGATCGCGCCCTTGGCCAGCTCTTCAGCCCGGCGAGCCAACTTCTGCATGTCCTGCCCGATGTGGGGGATTTTCCCTAACAGTTGCCCTGTTTCCTCGCGCATTTTGGCGTAGAAATCTCCGGTCAAGGACCGGTTCAAATAGGAGGAAATGGCTCCGACGTTCTTCGAGATGGACATTTGATTGTCGTTCAGAATAACCAGGAAATCTTTCCCCAACCCTCCGGCATGCTGCAAACCTTCCAGCGTCATCCCGGCCGTCATGGCGCCGTCGCCGACGATGCAGACGACCTTGTGACGCTGTTTCAACTGCTCACGCGCCTCGACCATGCCGTAAGCCGCGGATACGCCGGTTCCCGCATGGCCTGCGTTGAACGTATCGTATTCGCTTTCCTCGCGCTTACAAAAGCCGCTCAGCCCTCCATACTGCCGGAGCGTATGGAACCCCTCGCGACGCCCCGTCAGCAGCTTATGCACGTAGGCCTGATTGCTGGTGTCCCAGACGATCTTGTCCTGCGGCGTGTTGAGCAGGTAATGCAAGGCGACCGTCAATTCGACCACCCCAAGGTTGGAGGCGAGGTGCCCCCCGACGTTGGATACCACGCCGATAATCTGCTCCCGCAGCTCCTGGCACAAAGCAGGAAACTGTGTCGGTGATAACCGTTTCAGATCACCCGGGCTTTGAATGGTCTTCAAAATCGACATAGCAGATGCTCCTTTACGTACTGCGTCCGCATGTAACAACAGGCTTGGCTCAGATAAGCGCTTAGGCACTGCGCAGTTGTGTGGTAGCTTGGACGGTCGCAGGCGTGAGTTTCACATCCAAATCCCATATTGTCAAGGGGTTAGCCGGCTTTCACTACTGAACCTTCCTCATCATTCATGAATCGAATCGATAGGTTAACAATGTCGAGAGCGTAAAATCTGCTGCGCTCCCGGTAATGAAGTCGAGATTTTCGATCCCGTAGCCTTGCCACAAGAGGTATTGCGTCAGACGGTAGCTGAACCCCACCGCCGATTCCGTCACGCCTTTATCCAGCACTCTCGTACCCACACCGTGGAATGGTGTGGAGTAATAATCGAACTGCGTGGTGATGGAAAGATTCTCCGACCATAGATATTCCACGGCGACAATCCCGGATATCGTCGGCTGGAGAGGCATCCCTGCGATGCGTCCGGTAGGGACCACTCCATTGAGGTTGCCATAGACCACCCAGCGACCACCGAACCCTTTTTCAGCCGCCAACCCGAACCCGACATCCGGGCTGCCACTCCCGAAGAATTGCCCTTCATCCCCCGTGGGGAGTTTAAGCGCCGTACGGACCGACAACGCCGGCAACAATGCGGTTTCTGACAGCAATTGGTACTTGCTCATCACCGTGGTGTCGCCCAACCCGACGGCTCCCTCACGTCCACTCGCGACAGTCCGCCCCCCACGTGAAATGGTAAATACATAGGGCGACTGCCCCAGTGCGTTTCGAGCCGGCGACAAGCCGGTTGTTGCCCGTTCAACTGCTTGGATAGGTCCATCCATGAACCCGCGATAGCGATAGAGCACGGGAACTTCCACGGAGAGTTCCCATCGCTCCGTCGCCCCGTACCTGAGAAACACACCAGACCGCAGGGTTTCAAACTTCATTGTCACGCTTGCTTGGGGGCCTTGATCGCGAAAAATGCTGGCTGTTTCCGCAAGTTCCACTCGAACATCCAGCACGCCCTTCTTCAATACGGCGGCACGATCCCCCGGCATGCTCAAGACCAGCTGCTGGATCGGCTGGAAATTTCTGACAGGGAACGGACCGAACCCCTCCGCCCAAGCCGGTGCAGGCTGAAAAGAAAGCGAGACGAGGAATGCGGAGAGAACTACTAGTAGATACACCAACAACGATAATCGGACTTTCACAATACCCCCTGCTCTGAGGTGATCAGGGGTGGTGAGCTTAACCCAGCCTCTAAGCATTCGGGGACGCACCCCTCCGCTTCAAACCTCCTGCTGACGCTCGTTAGCCGACAACCAATAGTAAACTCCCGACTATCCCAACAGGTCTGTTGCTTCCAAAGAGCCATAACGGTATGCGCAAGGTAGTGTGGGAAAGGGGTACTTGGCTATCCCTCAAGAGGTGGGGAATATCTGAAATAGTGGTGAACGCCAAACACAGTAGGGCCGATTCGCATCTGTAGCGCAGACTGGAGAGAAATGGAAAGGAGAAGTGCGGCGAGAACTACTCGATAAAACATCATGCCCCAGCAAACCTGACGCGACTGCCCATCAGTACGGGAAGTCGAGTCCGGCAAATATCGCACCACCCTCCCGACTGTAGCCGTAGTCGACGCGTCCGACGACGTTGGGCTTGACGACCCCACGGAACCCTATGCCGGGAGTCAAGCGGTAATTCTTAAAGCTGACATCCTTGTAGTCATTAAAGACCTGCCCGCTGTCTAAAAACGGTGCAATTTCAAAATCCGCCGTCACCCCCGCAATCTTCGTTCGCGCCACGTGAATACGCTCTTCGACACTCAGCGCAACGAGATGCTTGTCGATGAAGCGATCGACACCGAATCCTCGTAGATTGTTTTGCCCGCCCAAGGAACTTTGTTCGAAAAACGGCACCTGCGTCCCAATCGTCGCCTGGAGATCCGCCCGCACGACGAGAATCGCGCGCTTCGAGTCACTTGGGAACAGCTTCTTGACCTCCATCGCGTACCGCGAATACAGAGGGTGTTCGCCGTTGCGGAGGTTCTGGTTCACTTCCGCATAGGCCGTCACGGCCATCCCATCAGTCGGCGAAACGAGGTTATTGCGCGTATCGTAATAAAACGTCGCCCGATGTCCGAGAATGAGCGTCTCGCCTTGAACGCCGTCGACGGAGGGGAACTGTTCGGCCGTAAACGGAAGATCCGTTGCGCCCCTCTGCAGACTCACTTGCCGAAATCGCTGGCCAACGGAGATCTGGGTGACTTCGTTGGCGTAGACGCCGAATCGCCAGTTCACCCGCGCTTCACGCGCCGTGTAATTCGTTTGCTCTGACTCTGATGTCGCTTCCCCTAGGCCGAAAAACCGAGAGGTGGCGTTTTTAAAAAACGAAGCACCGAAGTTCAACGAATAGCGCCCCTGACTGAAGGCCGGATCGGCATAAGTGAATACCACTCTGCGCTCGATCTGTTCCGTATAGGATCCGATAAACCGAATTTCACGCCCCCCCGGCTCGTATCGAAACAGATTGAACGAACCTCGCGACCCAACGATAGAATTTTGAACGAACATCGGGGCGACAAGATACTTCAACTCCCCGTCAGGATCCGTGATCAGAATCGGGACGATCAACCCGGTATCGTTCCCATCATTCTTGCTGGTGGACACTGCTGGAATCGGGAAATATTGGACATCAGCCCGTGCACAGTCCGGCAGCGTGGCGGCGTTCGCCGTAAGGAATACAATGACAACGGCGACGAGGCCGCGCAGGTGTATCATGGAATTCTTGGAGAGCTCTACGGAGCTTTGATCTTATCGGATTTCTTGCGAAGCTGGTCCACCAAGTCGGCGTAGGTTGAAGAACGGAGGATCTTTGAGAACTGCCCTCGGTAATTATTCACTAAACTGACACCGTCCACCACCACATCATACACCCGCCAATCAGTCCCCTTATTGACCAAGCGATAGTCGAGCGGAATTTCGGTCTTACCGTTCAACACCTTTGTCCTGACTTCTGCAAAGTCTTTTTCAGTCCGTTCATTAATGTACTGCACACCTTCTCCGGAATAGGATTCGATCTTATCAGCGTAGGAATTGGTCAAGAGGGTCCTGAACAACGCAACAAATTCTTGTTTGTCTTTGTCGGAGAGTGTATTCCAAGGAGCTCCCAGTGCCCGTCTCGACATTTCCTGATAGTCGAACCGATCTCCGACTACCTGTTCCAAGTGCTGCCGGCGTTCTTCAGTTCTCCCAGGCTGTTTGAGTTCCTTGTCCCGGATGATTGTTAGTGCCTCGTCGATGGTGCCCTTGATGGCCTCGGTCGCGCCACCCGCCACTGCCGGTTGGACGGCAACCCCGCCAAGCAACAACAGCAGACAGGCCATCCCGGTCGCGACCCCACCCCAACTCCATCTCTGCGCATGTGTAACGGCAGATCCCTGGATCTCCATGTATCCTCCTCCTGTATCAGGATGCTGAATAAGTCCGCCAGCCTGTCTTGTTCATTTGGTCTGTTCGGTTTGTCTAGTTTGCTTGGTTGCATGAGACTAACCAGATGGACCAGACAGACCGGGCTTGCCTCAGACGTGTGGACCAGTGAAGTTCTCGCGTGCTCCGAGTGTCTTTCCGCAGCCGGTCTACGCCAGCGTGCTCTCCGTAATCGGATCATCAGTTCACTTTGCCATGCACATATTGACTCACCAACTCCTCAAGATCGAGGCCCGATTCGGTATCGCGTATCGTATCCCCCGGCTTGAGCGGATCGCCACCCCCTCCCGGAGACAGGGCCAAGAACTTCTCTCCAATGATGCCCCGCGTCTTGATGGACGCAATGGTGTCCGTATAGAGCTTGACGGTCTTGTTGACCGCCAGTTTCACCTTCGCACGATCCTCGATGAGTGTAATCCCTCGAACCCTGCCGACTTCGACGCCGGCGATTTCGATTGTCGAACCTGGTTTGAGCCCCGAGGCGCTGTTAAACTGTGCCTCGACTTCGTAGACGTCGCCCCCGATCATCTCCAGTTTCCCGAGCTTGATCGATAGATACGCGAGGCACAGTATACCGACGAACACGAATACGCCGACCACCATCTCCGACTTGGCTTTTTCCATCCTCGTACTCCTCCCTCACCCAACGAGCGATCCCGGCAGCGCCACAGTCCCACCCACTGAAATAAATTCATGAATCTCCGGATCGGTGGTCCGCTGGAACTCAGCAGCCGTGGCCATCAACGCAATCCTGCCTTTCCGAAGCATCGCCACCCAATCGGAGATTGCAAAGATCTCCGGAATTTCATGGCTGACCATGACCGCTGTAAAGCCGAACCGGCGGTGCATCGTGACAATCAAATCGTGAATCGATTTCGCCATCAAAGGGTCCAACCCTGTCGTCGGCTCATCAAACAGGATAATCTCAGGTTCCATGACCAATGCGCGTGCCAATCCAGCCCGCTTTCGCATGCCACCGCTCAATTCGGCGGGAAACTTGTGCCCCATCCCCGCCAACCCAACTTCCTCCAGCTTTTCCTCAACCCGTCGCACCACCTCCGAGCCCTTCATGCGTAACTTCTCCCGCAACGGGAACGCCACGTTCTCAAAGACCGAGAGCGAGTCGAACAGCGCTGCACCCTGAAAGAGCATGGCGAACTGTTTCCGCACATCGTTCAAGGGCGTACCCGACAGCCGAGATATCTCCACGTCGCCGACCCACACCTCACCACGATCCGGCTGCATAAGCCCGATCATGTGCTTGAGAAGCACGCTCTTTCCTTCTCCGCTACGACCGACAATGGTCGTGAGTTTGCCGACAGGAATCGAGAGATCAACGCCTTGCAGCACCGGCTGCCCACCCAGCTTCTTTTCGACGCCGATCAGCTTGATCATGTGTACTCCGTGAGGCGTACGGCGTCAGGCGTAAGGCGTATGGGACTTCGCTCATTTGAAATCGTCTCACTCCTCACCCCTCACCCCTCACGGTTCTACAGGAGCACAGACGTCAAGAAATAGTCCCCTACAAGGATGAGCACCGACGACAAGACCACCGCCTCCGTCGTCGCGCTCCCAAGTCCCTCGGCGCTCTGCCTTGTGTAGAACCCTTTATAGCAGCAGACCCAACTGACGATCAGCCCAAAGCTTATCGACTTGAGTATGCCGCCGTAGACGTCTTTCCATTCCACGGCCGATGCGATCGAGTTCCAATAGGCCCCTTCGCTCACTCCCAACAAGTCCACTCCGACGAGGGAGCCGCCATAGATGCCGACCACATCGAAAATGGCCACGAGCAACGGCACCCCGAGCACACCGGCCACCAATTTTGGGGCGACCAAGTATTGCAGCGGATTGATCGCCATGGTATCGAGCGCATCGATCTGTTCCGTAATCCTCATGATGCCGATCTCGGCTGTCATGGCTGATCCGGCCCGCGCGGTCACCATCAATGCAGCCAACACCGGTCCCAGTTCCCGAATCATGCTCAACGCCACCGCAGAGCCCAGTAACCCCTCGGAACCAAACTTCCGCAAACTGTAATAGCCTTGAAGCGCCAGCACCATCCCCGTAAACCCCGCGGTAAGCACGACGACAAACGTAGATCGATACCCGATAAAGTGCAGCTGTTTCATGATTTGATGGAATCGAAACGGAGGCCGCGCCAGCCAGGCAAACGCCGACAGCATGAACAACAGCATGCGGCCCATCTCCTGTATACGAATGACGGCCCACGCACCCACCTGCTCAATCACGTTGGTCATCGGTTACCTGGATGGTCGAAGAGATTCATTGTCTGTCTCCGCGTAGCGCTGAAACCATTCTGTCAATCGATCCGCTGCTACCCGACTCTGTTTTCGCAGCCGATTGAGCCCCTCGACGCTAGCGGGGTGACCGATAATCGCCTGCATACCTTTAATCCAGCCAGTGGGCCTGAGAAAGAGATTGAAGTCAAGTGGAAGATCTTCGTCCACCAGATCGGAGACCGTCCGCACGATCGCCATCGGTAGGCCTTGCTCCTGAGCCACCGCCGCCACCGCGGCACTTTCCATATCGAGCCCGGTCGCGTCGGTCAGACGACGCAGCCGGCGCTTCTCCTCCGCCTCGCACACCACAGTCCCCGATGACACGACTGTTCCGACCCGCGCGATCAACCCCGCGTTCTGCGCCACGATGAGAAGGCCTGCGCGTACAGCCCCGTCGCAGAGCACACGGTCATTCCTCATCGTCCAGGTTCCTTCAGCCTGTACAGAAGACACCGCTGTGGCGACGATAAGGTCTCCCACCTGAGCCGGTACGAGCGCACAGGCAAAGCCCGTGGACATGACCAGCGACATGGCCTGTGCCTTCAGCACCTTTCCCGCCACAGTGCCGGCCGCAGCGGGACCGACGCCGGTTTGGATGAGCCAATACGTGCGGTCCCTTTGCTGTGCAATATGGCAGCGGACTCCGGAGATTGTCGCAACACGGTCCGTCGCTAACGCGCGCCGAACGGCCTGGAGCTCCCAGCGAGTCGCGGCAAAGATGGCGATGGGGTTTACCGCAGAGCTTGAAGGAGCTTGCCCCGCGCCAACGAATGACGTCGGCGGGCGGTTCAATGATCGGCTCGATGACGCCCGGACGCGAGTACGTGTTGCCGTACTTCGTCGGCCCGCATCTTCCCGCGCGTTCGTAGATTCCGGTACATGGCCAAGGCCCACAACGGAAAGTATTGGCAGTACCAATGGTAGCGGAGATAAAACACCCGAGGAAATCCAGTGCCTGTATGGCGGATCTCTTCCCACGATCCATCCTTCATTTGGTGACGGAGAAGATATTGGACGCCGCGAGCGACGCTAAAGGCATCAGTCATCCCCGCCGACATGAGTCCCATGATGGCCCAGGCCGTTTGAGAAGGCGCACTGTCCCCCTTCCCGCTCCACGCAGGGTCATCGCAATATGAAAGACAGGTTTCGCCCCACCCGCCATCGGGATTCTGCTTCGACTCAAGCCAGGTAACCGCACGGCGAATATAGGCTTCTGAGAGATCCACTCCGATCGCACGGAGACCAGCCAGGACGGACCAGGTGCCATAGATATAATTAACTCCCCACCGACCGTACCAACTGCCGTCGGTCTCCTGCTCTCGCTTGAGGAAGCGGAGGGCCGGCGCTACGGCAGGGTGCGTCTGATCGTAGCCCAACGCCGCAAGCATCTCCAGGCAGCGTCCGGTCAAGTCGGACGTGCTCGGATCAAGCAAGGCATGGTGGTCGGCAAATGGGATATAGTTGAAGACAATTCGATTGTTATCCTTGTCGTATGCACCCCACCCGCCATCGGACCCCTGCATGGCGAGTACCCAATTCGCTCCCCGCTGGATAGATTCCTGCAAGCTGGCTGTCTGAGCCATCCGGACTTTCGACAGCGCCATCAACACCACTGCCGAGTCATCCACATCGGGATAGAACTCGTTCTCGAACTGGAAGTACCAGCCTCCCGGCTCAGCATCGGGAGATGAAAACTTCCAATCTCCAACCGTTTTCGTTTGGCGAGAGAGCAAGTACGCCCCCGCCTTCTGGAGAGATGGGTGGTCTTGCGGCATCCCAGTTTCGATGAAAGCGTTCATGAGCAATGCCGTATCCCAGATTGGAGAGTGGCAGGGCTGAAGATGCAGCGCCTCGACTTGCTGATCGCCGATCGATACCGTGTCGTAGACTTCCAGCGATTCGATTTCGTGGAGCGCCTTTCGCACCAATGGATCGTCAACTTGATAGCCGAGGCAGCGAAGGGCCACGATCGAATTCGCCATGGCTGGATAAATCGCCCCCAGCCCACCGCTGCCCTTGAGGTGTACCAACATCCAGGTGGCGGCCTCATGCAAGGCTTTTTCACGCAACCAACTCAGTGGCATCCGGTCGTACAGTTTCAGCACCCTGTCCAGCTGGACAAAGAAATTATGCGGCGTAAACCATCGTTGATCTTTATTGAAAGGTGGCACGTTCCGATAACGAATCTGCGATCGAGGCGCTACATAGAGCTCCTCGATTCCTTGCTCTTGAGGAATACGGCAGATAGGCTGATTTGCAAAGACCACGAGCAAGGGAATCAAGACGGCACGAGACCAATAGGAAATGGCATAGATGCTGAAATAGAACCGCTTCGGCAGGAGCATGATTTCTGGCGGCATGCTCGGGATGCCCTTCCAATCATACTGCCCGAACAGTGCCAGAGTGATCTTTGTGAAGACGTTTGCGCACACGACACCGCCCATAGCCAAAATACAGTCACGGGCCCGAAGCATGATAGGCTCGTCTGCAGAAATGCCGCTCAACTTCAATGCGAAATAGGCTTTCACGGAGGCGCTGACCTCCGAAGGCCCCCCGTAGAAAATCGGCCAGCCGCCATCGGGCAATTGCATGGCACGGAGATAGCGAACCGCCTTGCGCTCTCGTTCAGAATCAACCCGTTCGAGAAACCGCCGCAGCAAGAGGTATTCAGCGGTCAGTGTGGTATCGGCTTCCAGCTCTGCAACCCAGTACCCTTCTGATGCATGTTGTCTGGACAACAGCCAAGCTTGACTGCGCCGGACCGCGTCGTCGAGTGCATCCACTTGACTGATCGAATGGCCGGTGGAGCGCCGTGTAGCCGCATCGACGGGTGCCGAGAGCACGGACTTATCCGACACCAGACGTAGCGGCGGAACGTTGGACGGGTCAGTCGCCAGCTCCAGCTTCTCCGGAACGGAGACGAAGAAACTATCGGATAGACGATCTAGAAGCGTTCGAATCAGCTTCATTGTATCGGTCTGTGGAAAGCAACAGATAGATGGGACAACGCGGGTGACTCGCTTCACCCCTAATAAAAAGCTGGATCTACGAGCGGGACGCTCATAGATCAATCCATTCGGGGGTATATAGCAGACGCCCTACTCTGACGTCAAGAAACCGAGAGACGGAAGTCCTCTGAAGTACGGATGTTTTAGCCAATCTGGTCTGCTTAGGCCGGCTGCAACTTGCCCAGTCTTACTGAGAGGATTTTTGAGATGCCCGGCTCTTCCATGGTGACTCCAAACAACGAGTCTGCAATGGCCATCGTCTGTTTGCTGTGGGTGATAACCATGAACTGTGCACCTTCGGAGAGTTCATGCAATACACCGGTAAAGCGCCCGATGTTCTCTTCGTCCAGCGGCGCGTCGATTTCGTCGAGAATACAAAACGGCGTTGGCCTGATCAGGAAACTCGCGAAGAGCAGGGCCATCGCCGTCAAGGTCTTCTCACCACCCGATAGCATGGTCATACTCTTCAAGCGTTTGCCCGGTGGTTGCACCACGATATCGACTCCCGGCTCCTGCGGTCCAGCCCCTTCCGTCGTCTCATCCGCCCACACCTCGACCAGCTGTAGTTCGGCCCGGCCACCGGGGAAGAACTTCACGAACACTTCACTGAATTTCTGTTGGAGCTCGGAAAAGGTGCTGGCAAACATGTCTCTCGTGGTACGGTTGATGCGCTGAATGATTTCTTTGAACGAGCTGATGGATGTGGAGAGATCTTGTTCCTGCGTCGTCAGGAATCGATACCGTTCATCCAACTCTTGATGCTCGTGAATGGCCGCCAAATTGATCGGCCCCAGGCGATCAAGCTTCTCGCGAATCTTCTGCAATTGCTCCCGTAGCGCGACTTCATTGACTGCCGGTTGGCCCTCCGAGATCGGCTCCTTCCCAATGGACAGCTGTTCGGGTGCCATCGCCACGACCGGTGGTTCGAGCAGGGTCGCGAGATCGACCTGGTACGTTCCCAAGAGCGTGGATTCGACAGTCCCCAGTTGCATCCGAATTTCCGCCTTCTTGACCTCCACCGCCATACGGGAATCGCGAAGAGACGACACGGCACGACGAACATCCTCCAACCGGGCATCGACCTGGCGCGCCGCCGCCATGTCCTGCGCCTGTTGGTCCTGCACCTCGATCAGCCGAGCCTTGACTTGGACTGCCAATTCACTGAATTCTCGACAGCGCGCTTCTTGGCCCTCACGTTCAACCCGGCTTTGCTCGATCGAGACCTTGAGCTCCTCGACATGCCGCATCAACGTCTCAATGCGTGCGATCGCGTCGTGCTGCTGTTGCTGAATCCGCAGGAGGTCGTGATGACGATGCTCACGGGTAGCCCGGATTCCCTGCACCACCAATTGCGCCTCTGTGAATCGCTGCTGGAGCCCCTGCATGTCATGATCAATCTGCCCCACTCGTTCGCGTACACGACTGAGCCCGGCCTCCTGACCAGCTTTCTCCGCCATCCACTGTGCAAGCTGCGCTTCGCCGGAGCGCACCTCCTGCTCAAGCCGCTGCGCCTCCGCCGAGCCTCGTTGCGCATCACTCATCACTGTATCGATCCGCTGGGTCAGATCTCCCAGCATATGCTCGAGTCCCGCTTCGTCTTTTCGCAGTGAGAGCTCCTGCAATTCAGCGTCACGCAGCGACTCCACGAGTTGCCGGCTCTGCTCGCGCAACTCCTGTCCCTGCACCAGCAATCGTTCCCGTCTCTGCTTCCCTTCTTCGACGCATCCTGTCAGCGCGACACCCTGGACTTCCAAGTGGAGCACCTCTCGGCGACGTTGCAGCAACCCGCCCGTTGGGCCAGCTTGTCCACCGGTGATCACCCCGGCCGCATCCAAGACTTCTCCTGCACGCGTCACGAAGATAGGCCCATCGGGAGCTGAGCAGGGCTGTTGTTCCCACAATGCCGTCGCGTCTTTAAGGGTGTCGACGAGCACGATCCGATCGAAGAAATAGTCACGGGCCGCTTCGCGCTGACCCTCGACAAGGATCAGATCAACCGCACGTCCGACCACACCGGGCTGGCCCTCCATCGCGGGCCACCACGGGTGAGATGCCTTATCCCGAGTCGTCCATCGAGGTTGCTGAGGGATGAACGTGCCCCGCCCGAGATCTTTCCTTTTGAGAAACTCAATCGCCTCACAGGCGGCGGCGGGATTGTCGACGAACCATCCCCTGACCCGTTCGCCCAAAATCGCTTCCACCGCCCGGTCCCATCCTGGAGGCACAACCAACCACTCGACAATGGCATCGCGAACCCCGGTACAGACTTTGAGCGCAGTCGACTCTTCGTCGCCGCGCCGGCCATAACCCATATCTTCTTGAAGCACGCCTTGCAGTGTTCTTAGGTGAGAGTCCACTGCGGCCAACTCTTCCGACTGACGAAATATCACCTGGTCGACTTCGGCCAATTCGGTCGACACGCGCCCGCTCCCTTCTTCAACACTCTGCTGCTGCCGACGCAGGTCAGCAACCAATTGCTCCATGTCACGGGAGGCCTGTTGAAGCGCTTGGCGTTTATCCGTTGCCAACACATGCCGCAGGCGAAAGTCTTCCCGCTCCCGAGCCAGTCGGCCTTCACGATCCGCCGCTTCTTGAATGCGAGCGGCCAATTGCACCAGGGTCTGCTCAGTATTCCCGACCAATACCGCCAGCTTCAGTACGTCCAGACGCCCTCGTTCTTCTTCAGCCAAGGCCGCGGTTCGTTGCTGGACCAGTTCTTTCATCTCCCGATCGAGCGTTGTGAACACCTGCTCCCGCTCCGCACATTCACGCTCGAGCTCGGCCATCGCGGCCTCAAGAGTCACAGCCTCCGCCGCGCCCTGCTTCTGCTCCTGGGTGAGGCGCTCAAGTTCCTGCCCTCCCTGACTCTGCTGCTGCGCATAGAGTTCTCCGCGATTGCGCTCGACTTCTGCGGATGTCAACGCCTGCCCCTGTTTCTGCTCAACCTTCGACAGTTCCTCACGCCGCTGCCCAACCGCCTCATTCGCTATGGCAATCGCGAGCTTGATCCGCTCAAGTTCTGTGTTCAAACGCGCCAGCTCGGCGGACTGTTCGGACTCACGGTCCCCCAACCTCTGCAGTTCCGACTCCACCTCCTTGAGCGTGGTTCGAAAGACACGGTATTCGTTGCTCAGTAACTGAATCTCCAGCGACTTGGCTTCTTGGTGCAACGTCTGATAGGAGCGCGCCTGCCGCGCTTGGCGCTCGAGGGAATTCAACTGCTTTTTCACTTCAGCTATGATGTCCCGCACCCGCAAGAGGTTTTGCTGCGTCGCATCCAACTTGCGCAACGCTTCGGCCTTCTGCTTCTTGTAGCGAATGATGCCAGCGGTTTCTTCGATCAACTCGCGCCTTTCTTGTGGTGACGCGTTAAGAATCTGATCAATTTGCCCCTGCGCAATGACGGTGTGTCCTTTTGTCCCAGCCCTGGTGTCCAGCAGAAGGCTCCGGACATCCTTCAACCGGCAGACGGTCTTATTGATGAGGTATTCACTCTCACCATTACGGTACAGACGGCGCGTGATCATGAGTTCTTGATATTCCGACAGCTGGTTCGAAAGACCTGACAGGGGATCCACATTGATCCGATCCAGCCCGCTGATCACAAGCGAAACTTCGGCCAGACCGAGAGGCTTCCGCATTTCGGTCCCGTTAAAAATCACATCTTCCATCTTTTCACTACGCAGGGCCTTCGTGCTCTGCTCGCCGAGTACCCAAAGAACTGCATCGACGACATTGCTTTTCCCGCTCCCGTTCGGCCCTACGATGGCGGTGACGCCATCAGGGAATTTGATCCGGGCTTCAGCAAACGACTTAAACCCCGTCATTTCAAGGGACTTCAAATACATCGGCGACTCCTTCGGTCGAGTGTCTCATGAGAAACGTAGCCCGCATCATTATTTATGAGTGCTTCTCCTGTAATCGCCACTGGTTCGGGCAAGAGGCACGGGGCCAGAAGGTAGGTGTGACCAGAGGGAATGTTTTATCTCTCGCCTCGTGACCCTCACCTTGCTTCTATACTTTCGCGACGAACCGACATGAATAATGCGGGTTAGCGGATTGAACGCCTGGTTTTGTATCACAGACCCAGGGGGGAAATCAAAGAAAAATACTGCCGGTGGTAGGCACGAGGAGAGAGACCTACAATATTTGGGGAGTGGAACGGTCGCGAAGGATACGGTTATCCCACCTGAGCCCCAACAGATTTATTGAAAGAGTCAATGGTGATCAATTCCTTGGGGAGGAGAAACTCAACGTCTTCTTCGATCACAGTCAGATCTTGGACCTCTGCGGTCCCAAACGTCTTGAGGTACGTCACCACCTCCTCGACCAGAACCTCGGGCGCTGAAGCGCCGGCGGTGATCCCGACCGCATGCACGTTCGTGAGCCAGGTTGGATTGATATCAGCCGCGGCATCGATCAAGTAAGACGCAATCCCACACTGCTCCCCCAACTCACGTAGGCGGTTGGAGTTTGAGCTATTCGGGGAGCCGATGACGAGAATGACGTCCACCAGCTTGGAGAGCTCCTTCACCGCATTCTGGCGGTTCTGTGTCGCATAACAAATATCCTCCTGGTGCGGCCCCTTGATGTGCGGAAACCGTTTATGGAGGGCACCGACGATATCCCGGCACTCGTCAACACTCAGCGTAGTTTGCGTGACGTACGAGAGGTCGTGGACGTTATCAACCTGCAGTTTCTCGACATCTGCTACGGAGGAGACCAGATGGAACTTGTCCGGGATCTGCCCAAGCGTCCCGATCACTTCGGGATGGCCTGCATGGCCGATCAGAATGAGATCATACCCCTGCGTGTAGTCGCGGTTGACCTCGTTATGCACTTTGATGACTAACGGACAGGTGGCATCGATGACATGCAGCCGCCGCCGATTCGCTTCGTCCCAGACCGACTTGGCGACCCCATGGGCACTGAAGATCACGACCGAACCTTCCGGCACTTCTCCCAACTCCTCCACAAACACGGCGCCCTTGGTGCGGAGCGAGTTCACGACATGCCGGCTATGGACGATTTCGTGTCGAACGTAGATCGGCGCCCCATACTTCTTCAGCGAGAGATCGACGATATCGATCGCGCGGTCGACTCCGGCGCAAAACCCTCGTGGATTGGCGAGATAGATCTTCATAGCTGCCCCCTCTCCTTGGCTCAGTGCAGGGCCACATTCCTGCCCACATACCCACAGATCACTGGCGTCCACCATACGTCAGAGCAGCGGGCTCCGTCAACACAATTGGCCCGCGCTTCTCTTCTCTGCCCGTCTTGACACGATGCCCTCTCCCTCGTAGGCTCACACCACCAGCTATGCCAAGCCCTGCCAGCAAGAAAATCCTCGTCGTTGAAGATGAGCACGACATTCTCCAACTGGTCAAACTGTATTTGGAGAAAGAAGGCTTTCAAACCGTATCGGCCAAGACTGGTGCGGAAGGCCTCCAGCAAGTGAAACAGGAGAAGCCCGATTTGGTGGTCCTCGACTTGATGCTGCCAGAGATCGACGGCATCGAGATCTGTAAACGCCTTCGATCGGCTCCAGCGACCGCGATGCTCCCCATCATCATGTTGACCGCCAAGGCCGAGGAATCGGACACCATCATTGGTCTGGAGCTGGGAGCCGACGACTACGTCACCAAACCGTTTAGCCCCAAGACCCTGGTCGCCCGCATCAAGGCCCTCTTTCGACGGCTTGAGCGAAAACCGGACGACAGCCCAGCCCAATATCGCTATGGCAATCTCGTCATGGATCTCGCGCGACACGAAGTCACCGTAAAGAAGATGGAAGTCCCCCTCACGGCAAAAGAATTCGGCCTGCTCGAGCATCTCTTGCGCAATCCCGGCAGAGTCCTGACAAGAGACATCCTCCTCAATACCGTCTGGGGATACGATTACTACGGAACGACGCGGACGGTCGACGTCCACATCCGAAGACTCAAGCAGAAACTCCCCTCGCTCAACGAGGCGATTATTTCGGTCAAATCCCTGGGATATAAGCTCAAAGAATTGGATCGTTCGGCATGACCCTCTCCATCCGATGGAAGGTCACTATCGGAACCCTGCTGGTCCTTGCCTGTGGGCTTCTCATCGCCAGGGCATTGGCGGTTCGTTCCCTTGATCAACAGGAGATCGCACAATCGGGCCAGATACTAGAGGCTCGAACCAGTCTCGTCGCGTACGGGCTGCAACCGTTTCTGACGCAATCAGAGGCGCTGTCTTCGACCCCCCAATTACGGTCAGCTGTACGAGATCTCGGCGAGAAAGCCCTCGCACGCGTGACCGTCATTGCTCCGGATGGACGGGTGTTGGCCGACAGCGCAGTCTCGGACAGGGTCCTCGCCACGCTTGAGAACCACCTGGCTCGACCGGAAATTCAGCAAGCCGTTGCCACAGGGCATGGAACGGATCTCCGCACGAGTCACACCACCGGTGAGCGCACGTTGTATGTGGCTGTCGGTCTGAGCAGTGCGAACCAGGGGACGCCCACCGTCTTCTTGAGGCTGGGGTTGCCGATGACGACGTTCGATCATGAAGTGGCCAAGTTGCATCGAGACTTGGCCCTCGCCTTCGGGATTGCATTCTTGATCGCTGTCCCACTGAGTGTGTGGCTTGCTCACGGCATCACAAAACCCCTGTCCGATATTGCGATCGCGGCGCAGCAGCTGGCAAAGGGCGACCATGCGGTCCGCATTCGGACCGGATCACGGGATGAAGTCGGCCTTTTAGCCGACACGCTCAACCACATGACGGACCAACTGAAAACTAAGATTGATGAACTTTCCGAAGATCGGTCCCAGCTCTTGGCCATGCTGACCTCGATGGTCGAAGGCGTGATGGTCCTGGACCGTCGAGGTCGCGTGCTGCAAATCAATCCAGCGCTGGAACGGATGTTCGACGTCACCAGGATGGAAGCACGGGGACACCCCTGCTCCGATGTCTTCCGGCATCCGCAGTTGGATATGTTAGTCTCAAAGGTCCTGACGAAACGAATGAACGAAGAAGATGAAATCCTCCTGCACCCGAGTGGTCGCCGTCTCCATATCGAGGCCTCGGTTACTGAATGCGATCGAGAGAACGAAGCGTGCGCGGTGCTTGTCTTTCACGACATGACAGAATTACGCCGCCTGGAAATTATCCGGAAAGATTTCGTGGCCAACGTGTCCCACGAGCTGAGGACCCCACTCACGTCAATTAAGGGGTATATCGAAGCCTTGCTCGATGGCGCCAAAGACGATCCTGAGACCAACACAAAGTTCCTCGACATCATTCTCAAGCAAAGCGACCGGCTGAACTTGATTCTAGAAGACCTCCTCCAGCTGTCAAAGATCGAATCTGGGCAGGTCCAGTTCAAGCGAGAGCCGCTTCATATCCAGAGTGTCATCGAACGAACGCTGGCCATGATCAAACCCTTAGCAGATAAGAAGGGACACCGGCTCGTCTCCTTCGTGGAGGACAATCTGCCTGCTGTGCTCGGAGATGAAGACCGGCTGATCCAAGTCTTGTCCAACTTGCTCGATAACGCCGTCAAATACACCTCCGAGAAAGGGACGATCACCGTGGCGGCCCACCCGGTTTCGGACGATGCCGAACAGCCTGCGATCGCCACGGCTGTGGAGCTGACTGTGACCGATACCGGCATGGGAATTCCTGAATGGGATCGCCCGCGCGTATTCGAACGATTCTATCGAGTCGATAAGGCCCGCTCGCGCGAGTTAGGTGGAACAGGGCTCGGGCTGGCAATCGTCAGGCATATCGTCGAGGGTCTAGGCGGGCGGGTATGGGTCGAAGCGAATGCCCCGACCGGCAGCCGTTTTGTCGTCCGGCTACCTGTCCAACAGATCAGTCAACCGGTTAGCTAAACCTGATCACGATCAGATAGATGAGCGACGCGAGAAGAGCGGCGCCAGGAAGCGTGAAAATCCAGGCGTACAAAATTTTCTTGGTGACGCCCCAGCGCACCGCCGAGAGTCGCTTGATTGCGCCCACCCCCATGACCGACGTTGTGATGGTCTGAGTAGTGCTCACCGGCAGACCAATGTACGCCGTCACAAGCAGCACCACCGCAGCACCGGTCTCCGCAGCAAACCCATGCACCGGTTCCAGCTTGACGATACCCATTCCCAGGGTATGGATGATCCGCCAGCCGCCCACGGCCGTTCCCAATCCCATCGCGACCGCGCAGGCGCCGATCACCCAACCAGGCACCTCGCCCGAAGGAATCTGCCCCGCAGCGAGCAACGCCAACGTAATGATCCCCATGGCCTTCTGCGCATCGTTGGCACCGTGACTGAATGCCATGAAACAGGCAGATACAAGCTGCAGCCGTTTGAACAGCCGAGTTGCCACGCTCCGGGTCACACGAAAACAGACCCAGCTGATCAACACCATCAGCGAAAATCCGATGGCAAAGCCAAAGAACGGCGCAAGCACCATGGCTTCCATCACCGGGCGAAGCCCGGACCACTTCACCGTGGCCCACCCCCCATGGGTCACCGCAGCCCCGACCAGTCCGCCGATCAAGGCGTGAGACGAGCTGGTCGGCAATCCCAACAACAACGTGAAGAGATTCCACAAAATCGCACCGGCCAATGCCGCCACAACCATTTCTTGGGTGACAAAAGCCGGATTGACAATACCCGACCCCACCATCTTAGCCACGGCGGTGGACATAAACGCCCCGGCCACATTGAGGACGCCGGCTGCCATGACCGCCACAAACGGGCTCACGACTCTCGTCGAGACGACGGTCGCAATCGCGTTGGCACTGTCATGCCACCCGTTCGAGAAGTCGAACAGGAGCGCCAACACAACCACAACGAGCAACATTCCAATCAGGTCAGGCATCTTAGACTCGTGAGGAGTGCGGAGTAAGGGATACGGGGTGAGGAATCGACGGGGGAAAGAAGGTGACGAACCGGCCTCTTCGCATAGCTGTGATCTCTTGCGCCTTACATTTCACGCCTACCGCCTTACGAGTTGTCAGTGGTGCTTGAGTGCGATCCGCTCAAGAATGTTTGCGACGTCTTCGCAGCGGTCGGTACCCGCTTCGAAGTTCTCGTAAATTTCTTTCCACATGATCACCGCGATCGGATTGGTTTCTTTTTCAAAGAGGGCGGAAATCGCATCGCGGGAGACTCGGTCGGCCTCATTCTCCAGGCTGTTTACCTGCACACTGCATTTCTTCATCTCCGGATGCGGAAGGCCCAGGAGATCCACACCTCGCCCCACGGCCACAGATGCCTGGTGAAGAATGTCGGCTAACTTGATCGCCATCTCGGTCGGCTTCGTCACCTTGTATAACACGAAGCGGTCGGCGATCGACTCCGTGACATCCAGAATATCGTCGAGGGCGCTGGCGAGGTCATGAATGTCTTCCCGATCAATCGGTGTAATAAAGGTCTTGTTCAATCGACGCACAATGTCGTGCGTAATGCCATCGCCAACGTGCTCAACGTCTTTGATCCCCTGGGCTTGTTCGATCGGAGACCGGAAGTCCTCCATCATCACCTTCAGGAGACGGCTCCCCTCAATCATGTTATGTGCGGCCTTCTTGAACAGCTCAAAGAAGGCTTCTTCTTGAGGGATCAATCCAAACAGCATCACGACGCTCCTGAGTTCAGAGGCAATCCGCGTTTCTCACGGCCAGATTGACAGCGCGATCACACCCGTGCCTGGCAGGCTGCAGAAAAATTCTCTAGGCACGCCAGAAATTTACTAGTCAGCGTGTCTAGGGCAACAGGAGAATGCCGCGCAGGATGATCAAAAAGATCGTCCAGCAAGGCCGCAGCAAGCGAAGAGGCGAGGCGTACGCTTCGGTACGTTGAGCCTCTGAGCGATGCGAGAACGCAGCTGACGAACTTTTTCAGCATCCTGCTACACAGGCCTTACCACCGAACCAACCCTGCTGCCCACGTCACGCCACCGCCAAAACTTCCAAGCAAGACGATATCGTGGGGCAGAATCCTTCCCGATCGGACTGCGTAGTCCAGTGCGATCGGCAATGACGCTGACGACGTATTGCCGTAGCGTCCGATCACGGAACAGACCCGTTCCGGCGAGATCCCAAGCCGCTTCGTGAGCTGGTCGAGAATCCGCCCGTTGGCTTGGTGCAATACCAGCTGCGCGATATCCTGTACATCGACACCGAACTCTTTCACGAGCTCGCGGATAGCCTGATCCAAACGCTTGACCGCCAAACGAAAGAGCGGCGCCCCTTGCATCCGCAATGTATGGCTCTTCGTCTCGACCGTCCCCGGCGTGGTCGGCCTGCGCGATCCGCCTGCAGGAATCCTAATCAAGTCATGCTGAGCTCCGTCCGCGCGGAGATGGAGCCCCAAAAGCCCCCGACCTAGCTGGCCTGCCTCTGGCTCGCCTCGCACCACAACAGCACCGGCCCCATCGCCGAATAGAAGAGCCGTATCGCCATCGGCAGGATCGACGGAACGAGACTTCACCTCCGCGGCCACCACCAGACACGTCTTGACTTGCCCGCTCCGAATCATCGCATCGGCCATCGAGAGTCCATAGAGAAAGCCCGAACAGGAAGCCGCCACGTCGAATGCCGGTATCGTGCGACAAGCAAGCATCCGCTGAACATGGCAGGCGGTAGAGGGAAAGACCGTATCGGGAGAGGTTGTCGAAAGCACAATCGCCCCCAGTTCAGAAACCGTGAGTCCGGCAGCCTCAAGCGCCGGCCTGGCTGCTTCCACCGCAAGATCAGAAGACGCTTGGGACGCAGCAGCTCTGCGTCGCTCCTGAATTCCTGTTAAGCGAGCGACGACCCCCGGCTCAATGCCCAACGAAGCCCCCACCTCACGATTCGACACCACCCGTTCAGGGAGGTACGAGCCCGTCCCGATAATCCTTGTCCTTATCATATGTCTAAATACCGTGTGGTTCTCTGCAATACCGGCGGGATTATAGCAGGATGCTGAAAAAGTCGCTGTTCTCACCCGGCCAACCCTGAGGCGCCGTGACAAGCCTGTTCGCATGCGGCATTCTCGCTTCCCTCAAGAGCCGCAGAAGGTAAGACGTGAAAGGTGAAACGTAGGACTGCCGAATGCTCTTCCTCCGAAACCTATCACCTTTAACGATTCATGTCTCACGGATCGCTGGACGGCCTTTTTGAGCATCCTGCGGAGGTGTTGTCTTCATGCTCCAGACAGGCAGGCCATCGAAGTTTTGGAATGCCGATCTGGATTTTCCCGCAGCCTGCCTGATGGGTCTCGGTGCCACAGGGTCGACTTTCGGTGTCAAAACCTTGCATTCAGGGGGGGCTCCTGCTACATTTCGACGCAGTGATGGTACGCCCTTTTCCCATCTTGACTGCTGCGCCACGACTTACAGTGGCTCTCGGCCTCTCTGTGGCGGTATTCTGTGTCATCACCGCCTGCTCCGGCACACTCAAGAATCAGGATACCGCGAAGAAAGCCCTAAGCGGCACTGACGAGCAGATTTTCTTGGGCGATTCGATCCAAAAGAACTACGACCCCAACGTCATCATGAAGCGAGGAGAGGCGTTCTTCGAGAAAGAGGAGTATACGGAGGCCATTGTCGAGTATAACCATTTCCTCGATCTCCATCGCACCCACATCCTCGCCTCCTATGCCGCGTTCCGAATCGGGGAAAGCCAGATGAAACTGACCAAGGGAATCCAGCGGGATCCAGGCCCCGTTCAGAAAGCCCTCGAAGGCTTTGAAAAGCTGCGGAAAGATTTTCCAGGGAGCCGGTATGACGGCCCGGCGATCGAGAAGATCCAAGAATGTCACGACCTCCTAGCACAGATGCATCTCTTCGTGGGCCAATTCTATTATCGGCGCGGCTCATATCTGGCCGCCGCACATCGCTTCGAACAAATCATGAAACTGTACCCTGACAAGTCGGTCGCGCCCGATGCCCTGTATTTTCTGGCACTCAGCTACCACGACCTGGGTGCGGACGATTGGGCCAGCGAAAAGCTGACGCTGCTGGCAGAAAAATACCCGGACACTGCGCATTCCAGCGAGGGAAAGAGCCTGCTCGCGAAAATTGGCGGGGGGAAGCCAGCGACGATACTGACCCAAAATGCCGAACCCACGCCCTCCTCTACTTCGCCGACTACACCCCCATCGGAAAATCGGCCCACTCTTGCCGCTGGACTGATCCCTTCTGTCCCAGCCGGATCGTTCCGCCTCTCTTCCGCCACGGCATTGCGGCAGTCTTTTGTAAGCTGCCGCCTCGGCGCCTGGTGTTGAAAGAATAGCCGAAGCCATCAGCCTTCAGCAGAAACTCGCACTGCAACAGCTTCTGCACGGGTCTCTAGCCTTTGCTGAAAGTGACCGCTGATCGCTGAAGGTTATTCCGGACTCAACGGAGGGAAACGGCTTCGAGAAATAGTTCTTTGAGGGAGGATTTCACTACACTCTTCGCGCGGGCAAAGAACGTTTGGTAGGTCTCGCGCCCGCGGAGTACGTCGTAGTAAAGCATGACGATGTGTTGATAGCGGGGCAGGAGTCGGTGGCAGAGACGCGGAAACGAATAGACGATGTGGGCCATCCGGGATGCCACCCGAAATTCCGCATAGATCTCCCGCCGGACGGCCTCTTCGTAATCGCCCAGCGACCGTCGCCGATCATTGACCTGGTTCAGAATCGATTCTGCAGCCAACTGCCCGGACCTAATCGCGTAATAGATGCCTTCGCCGAACAAGGGATCGACAAGGTGCCCAGCGTCTCCCACCAGCAAGGCGCGGCCACTCACCAATCCGACTGACTCCCGATTGGCCTCGCTGTGCTCACTAAAGAGCGGAAGTGGATGGCCGATCGGCTGCGGTACCTTCCACGGCGTCAATCCTTTCTCATCCTGCACGAACCGATCGAAAATCTTCTTCGGGCTCGCGAGGCCTCCGCGAAGATCCCCCACGCCGATTGAGAGCCGTTCCTGCTTAGGGAAGATCCAGGCGTAGCCTGCGGGCGTCGCGCCGATGTCGATGAGCGCACGGCCGGTGCCGGGATAATGGGGTGCAGGCCCGATCGGAATTTCGCTCTCCAGGGTCGCCATCCGACGGCTCCTGCGCCCCGGGAACAGCTGCTGCGCCACCAGGCTGTTCGCCCCATCCGCCCCGATCAGAACCTTGGTTAAGTACTGGCTCCGGTCCGTCGTCACTTCAATGCCGTCAGGAACCTGCCGACTGCACGTCACCGGCTCGCCTTCGTGCACCTCGGTGCCCACTCGCCTCGCTTTCTTCACGAGGAAATGGTCAAACCGATCGCGCATGACCATGTAGGCTATCGGACTGGAGGAATCGATGAGAAGGGGATGCGCACCACGGTAGGAAAACTGTATGCCGTAGATTGTATGCTCAACGACCGACTTGTAATCGTCTTCCAAAATGCGGTCAATACGGGCGGACAACCCGCCGCCGCAGACTTTGTACCGTGGATGCGTGGCCTTGTCGAGCCCGAGAACAGACAGACCGGCCCGACTCAACTGATAGGCGGCGGTGGCGCCGGCCGGCCCCATGCCGACAACCACGGCATCGTAGGCTTTGACTTCAGGCAGAGTAGGCATTGGAGGAGGAAGTCCACATTCTACGTGTTGAGTGCTCAGACCTGAGTTGCGATTGTCGACGCAGGGTGATGAGAGCGGAGTTCTGCTGACTCATCACTCAACAGTCAGAACTCGACACTGGCAGTACCACCTTCTGCGTCACTGCCCGAGGTACCAGCCGATCCCATACCGCTCTAAAAAACCGGTAATCATCGTGAGGGTATTGGCGTAAATCATGACGCCCACGACGACCAGCAACACCCCGCTCACTGTGGAGACGCCCCATAAATACAGACGCGCCTGTTTGAAATAGGTGAGGAACCGATCCACCCCCAGGGCCGTGAGAAACAACGGCAGCCCCAATCCCACCGAATAGCTCGTCAGCAACAGCACCCCGTTCAGCATCGAGTCGGTGGTGCTGGCATACAACAAGATGGTCCCGAGCACCGGGCCGACGCAAGGCGTCCACCCGGCGGCAAACGCCACGCCGATCAAGAATGATCCCACATAGCCGACCGGTCGATTTCTGAATTGGAACCGGTGCTCCATTTTCAGAAAATTGATATTCAAGATCCCCAATAAATAGAGGCCAAAGATGACGATTAATACCCCGCCGATTCGTCGAATGGAATCTTGATAGGTAATGAACGCCTGTCCGATGAAGCTGGCCGAGGCGCCGAAGGACACAAAGACTGCTGAAAATCCGGCGATAAACAACAGGGCGTTGACGACAATGGCTTTTTTGAACTTCGACCGCACGGTCGAGTCGGTGAGTTGTTCGATGGACAGCCCGGTGATGTACGAAATGTAGGAAGGAACCAGCGGGAGCACGCAGGGCGAGACGAACGACAGCAACCCAGCCGAAAAGGCCGCCACAAGAGAGATATTCGTGATCGATTGCGACAACGTCGGACAGGCTCCTAGCAGGCTTCGGAAAAACTCTGTAGGCACGTTGGAATTTCACTGATCCGCATGACTTGGACAACAGGCAAACACCACACAGGATGCTTAAAAAGTCCAGATTTCTCACCCGCCCAACCTTGGCGCGCCGAGACGCGCCTAGTCCCAAGCAAGGCCGCAGCGAGTGAAGAGGCGAGGCGTACGCTTCGGTACGTTGAGCCTCTGAGCGATGCGAGAACGATGCGGGCGGACTTTTTCAGCATTCTGCTAGGATTTCATCAACATCTGCACAAGCTGCTGCGCTTCGGACGCTCCCCAGTCACACGCGCCGAAGATCTGGTGGCGGACAACCCCCTGTCGATCGACCATAAAGGTCATCGGGAGGCTCCGAGCGCCATAGGTCAATCCCACGCGAAAGTCGGCATCGTGGAGGATGGGAAACGTCAAGTGGTTCTGTTGTTGAAACGGTCTGGTGACCGACACACCTTGCGCGTCAGTGGACACGGCGAGAATCTCAAAATCCTTCCGCGAAATCGTCCGATAGAGATCTTCCATCGCCGGCATCTCCACCCGGCAGGGGCCGCACCAGGTGGCCCAAAAATTCAGCAGCACCACTTTGCCACGCAAGTCCGATAGCGTCACGAGACGGCCATTCAAATCCCGGAGCTGGAAGTTCGGCGCCGGCTCACCCAACTTGACGCCGTTGCGCCCAGCGACCGGCAGAATATCCGGCGCTGCCGCACCGCCCAAGCCTGCGGCCGTGGCCATGAGACATAGGACCGTTGCAGCAATCGCGGGCCTTATCATTCCTTCCTCACTCCAAGATCCAATTGCACAGCATCCGCCACCTTGGACATGACGTTGAGCCACTTGGTCAGGACTTCCAGGCTGTCGAGTGTCGTCCTGCCACGCGGCCCGCTGACAATCTCGAGGATGACGGGCTCTTGAACGATGCGGGCATGGATGTAGGCGCCGTAAATCAACCCCACGATCAGCAACAAGGTTGTCTTGAGATCCTAGCTCCGATAGCCACCCCAGGCATAATTGGCCCCATCACCCCGAGAATCCTACTGTCCGCCAGCAAGGGGCACCAGACCGCGATCGCGTTGTAGCCTAACTCGTCAAAGGAGGCGAGAACCGCATAAGCGCCTAATTTTACAAGTGCCGGGAAAGGGGTGTCAAGCAAGCTGGCCGCGACGCAGCGCCAGGTACT
This sequence comes from Nitrospiraceae bacterium, assembly GCA_036004925.1. Classification (GTDB taxonomy): domain Bacteria; phylum Nitrospirota; class Nitrospiria; order Nitrospirales; family Nitrospiraceae; genus Palsa-1315. The sequence continues at coordinate 91,421 of DASYRC010000076.1, forward strand.
CTCTGAAATGAAAGCATAGACAAAGAGGGGGCGCTCATACTAATATCGCGCGGCAATCCGTTAAGTTATAGAGTTATCGCCAACCGAACTTTGAGGACCCAATGAGACACAACTACCTGTTCACATCAGAGTCCGTGACGGAAGGACATCCTGACAAGATCGCCGACCAGATCTCCGACGGAATCCTCGACGCGATCATTGCCCAGGACAAGTATTCCCGGGTGGCCTGCGAGACGATTCTGACTACTGGAATTGCTTTCGTGGCCGGTGAAATCTCCACCAAAGCCTACGTCGAGATTCCGGATATCATTCGAGACGTCATAAAAGATGTCGGCTACACCGACGCCTCCTGGGGATTCGACTACCATACCTGTTCCGTCCTCACCGCCATTCACCAGCAGTCGGGCGATATCTCCATGGGCGTGGATTCCGGCGGTGCCGGCGACCAGGGGCTGATGTTCGGCTATGCCACGAACGAGACAACTGAACTCATGCCGATGCCGATCGTTCTTGCCCATCGGCTCACCAAGCGGCTGGCAGAAGTCCGGAAAAAGAACATCCTGCCTTGGGTCCGTCCCGATGGAAAATCTCAAGTGACCGTGGAATACCGAAACGGAAAACCGGTGCGGATCGACACCATCGTCGTCTCGACGCAACACAGCCCCAACGTGACAAACAAGCAGATCGAGCGCGACATTATGGAGAAAGTAATCAAGCCCATGATGCCGAAAGGGCTCTACGACCCGACGAGCGTGAAACACCACATAAATCCCACGGGCCGCTTCGTGGTCGGCGGTCCAATGGGCGACACTGGACTGACGGGCCGCAAGATCATCGTCGACACATATGGCGGTCACGGCAGCCATGGAGGCGGCGCCTTCTCCGGCAAAGATCCCACGAAAGTAGACCGGTCGGCCTCATACATGGCCCGCTACATCGCGAAGAACATCGTCGCCGCCGGGTTGGCCCAGAAGTGCGAAGTACAGCTCGCCTATGCGATCGGGGTAGCCGATCCCGTCTCGGTGCTGGTAGATACAAAGGACACGGAAAAGGTGGCGGTCGAGAATCTGGATAAGCTCGTGCGAAAACACTTCCCTTTGACCCCACGCGGGATCATCGACTACCTCAAACTCCGCCGACCGATCTTCAGAAAGACCGCATCATATGGGCACTTCGGTCGGAACGAACCGGAGTTTACTTGGGAAAAGACCGACAAGGCCAAACTCTTGCGCAGAGACGCAGGCCTGTAATCGACACTGTGCGCGAACTACACGAAGGGGGACGGTGTGATAAACCGTCCCCTTTTTTCTGATATCCCATTACCCCTTACGCCTAACGTTTCACGCCTAACGAGGAGGAGATCAGTGGAATACGATGTGAAGGATATCAAACTCGCAGACCAGGGCAAACTCAAGATCGAATGGGCCGAAGCGACCATGCCGGTGCTACGCCTTATTAAGAAACGGTTTCAGCGAGAGAAGCCATTCGCAGGTCTACGCGTCACAGCCTGCCTCCACGTGACGACCGAAACCGCCAATCTGATGAAAACCCTCCAGGCCGGCGGAGCCGATGTCCGTCTCTGCGCCTCCAATCCACTGAGTACGCAGGATGAGATCGCGGCGGCGCTCGTCAAACATGACGCCATTCCGACCTTCGCGATTAAAGGCGAAGACAGCAAGACCTACTATAAGCACATCCAATCGGCTATCGCCCACAAGCCTCAGATCACGATGGACGACGGAGCCGATGTCGTCTCGCTGATCCATTCCAAGCGCAAAGACTTACTCGAACATGTAATCGGCGGTACGGAAGAGACCACCACCGGCGTCATCCGACTCCGCAGCATGGCCGAGAAAAAAGTGCTGAAGTTCCCAGTGATCTCCGTGAACGACGCCGACACCAAGCACCTGTTCGACAACCGCTATGGAACCGGCCAGAGCACAATCGACGGCATCATCCGCGCGACGAACCGGCTGATCTGCGGCACCACCTTCGTGGTGGCCGGCTATGGCTGGTGCGGACGCGGCATCGCGATGCGCGCCAAGGGTATGGGCGCCGATGTCGTCGTCACTGAGATCGATCCTGTCAAGGCGATTGAAGCGGTGATGGATGGGTTCCGCGTCATGCCGATGGAACAGGCCGCGCTGGTGGGAGATTTCTTCGTCACGGTCACCGGCAACCTCAAAGTCATCCGCGGTGAGCACTTCGCCAAGATGAAGGAAGGGGCCATCGTCTGCAACTCAGGCCACTTCAACGTCGAGCTGGATATTCCCGCCTTGGAGAAATTGAGCCGCAAGAAGCGGCTTATCAGACCCGGCGTCGAGCAATTCACGCTGAAGACTGGCCGTCGGGTCAGTCTGCTCGGCGAGGGACGACTCGTGAACCTGGCGACGGCCGAGGGCCATCCTTCCAGCGTCATGGACATGAGTTTCGCCAACCAGGCGCTCGGTGCAGAGTACTTGGTGAAGAATTACAAGAAGCTGGAGAAGAAGGTCTATCCGGTCCCGCCGGTGATCGACAAGGAAATCGCCCGCCTCAAACTCGCCGGCATGGGGATGCAGATCGATAAGCTGACGAAGGAGCAGAAGAAGTATCTGGCCAGTTGGGAGATGGGTACGTAAAGAACGGAGCAACGCGGGTGGTCCCCGTGCTCGCAGCACGCGCACGATTAAGCTGTGCTCGTCCGATGTGCGCAATAGGGACCACCCCGCACCACTCCTGCCAGAAAATGGAGGGGGAACAATGAGAAGGCCACCGGAAACGGTGGCCTTTCTCTTTTCTGGCAGCATTGTAGTATTGGTCCAACATTCCTTTTTGTGCGGTGGTCTTGTTCCTACGTCATAAATGGATCCACTAGTGTTCGGTTGAAAATGGGTGTGCTTCGCTGGGAGACAATTGCAGCGCGCCTTTTTTGAGTTTTAGTGGGGGCAAGATTCCAACGAAGGCCAAAACGCTCTCCTTTCGAATCAATGGGCTGCGACTGGATATACGACCATTTCTGTCTCAACCGGATACTACTAATATGGACCTTTGAAAACGTGATCCCTGAATGCCTTGGTTACGACCTGAGTAAGCTTTTCTGGTGAAATCGGTTTCGCCAAGTAGTCAACAATACCCTGCTTGAAGAGATGAGTTGCGCCAGCTAACTCAGGCTCCCCAGTTAACACAATGACGGGCACAGAAGGAAACTCTTGGCGGAAATAGCCAATGGCCTCCATTCCGTTTACTTTTGGCATATGGATGTCACTGATAATAAGACCCACCTTAAACGGATTATCATCGGATCTTATTTGTTTGATTGCTTTCTCTCCATCCTCGGCCTCAACCACATCATAGCCGGCCTTCGTTAAGATCATACGCACTGACTTCCTGACGTCCGCTTCATCGTCTACCACCAAGATTCTCCCTAACGACATAGCTCCCCCCTTTCTTACATTCTCCCCAGGCGGTTATTGCGTCCTGCCGTGGCGATTCAAACGGCAGGCTGAATACAAACGTTTTCCCTTTGCCCACCTCGTTCTCGACTCTTATCCAACCCCCATGTGCGTCCACTACCATCCTTAATAATTTTTGTTTCCAAGCCTCTCACAGACTGAATCTCAATGTGCCAGTGGAAATGTTCCTGGCGAATGGACTCAGTATGAATCATGCCTCAGAGTACCTAGGCCTCCTCTCCCTATCCAATAACAGGCGCTAGCCCGAACTAGTAGGTCTCCTTTACAGAAAAGAGACGTTCTGTTGTCCGAATCATAGATCACGTTCAGACACCCACTCGGATCAAAGAAAATACATACCTTTATCTATTCTGATGCTGGGACCGATAGGGGGAAATGACTCTCAAACAACCCTGGCAGATACCCGGGTCCCCTAAACGATCGAGGCACACAACGATGCGACAGATAAGAGAAGGTGTGAGAAATGTTCGTTGAGGGAAGACGCTGTTTACGGGCACAGGGACCTTTGGCAAGATAGGGGGCAGGGGATCGATCCAGTCGCATTGTTCCCTCTAAGCCCGAGGTCGGAAATAGACGGACGGGGAATGAAGGCTACCCCCCTTGAATCAACAAAGTCAACGAGCACAGATTAGTTGTGCTCATAATAGATGCGTACGATCACCAGCTGTGCGTAGGAGCGGTAATGGAGGACCTGGAAAAGATGCAACGGAGAAGGGAGTACAATGCAATCGCCTCAGAGTACTGCTATTGGTTATCCTGTTGGCAGCGAACCGCGCAGCCTTTCTCTGGCTTCCCCAAGAAGGTCAAATAGATCAAGGGCTCCCACTGTTCGGTCTCTCATCGAAGACCTTTGTACTCTATGAGATATCGGTTGCCGACATCGGACCATAACAGCCCCTTTGCCAGTTCCCACCGACACTGTACGTCATGCCGCAAAAATCGAACTGGGCAAACAGTTCTTTTTCAACGGCCGCCTGTCGAGAAACAACCATGTCTCCTGTGCTTATTGCCATATCCCCGGCTCAGGATTTTCCGACCTCCCCCCCACATCACTCGGTGTGGATGATCTCATCGGCGGTCTACAGGCTCCCACGGTTCTGAACGCAGCATTCACCCCTCTGCTCTTCTGGGATGGTCGCGCCAAATCCTTCGAAGAACAGACGCTCGGACCTATTCAAAACCCAATTGACATGGCAGAAATGCTCGAGCACCGTGTAACAAAGCTCCGAAACATCAAAGGCTATGGGCAACAGTTTCTGAACGTGTTCGGCACCGAGGTCAACCCGCAAGGGATTGCCAAAGTGATCGCCGCGTTTGTGCGCACGCTTATCTCAACGAACTCAGCATTCGACCAATACTCGCAGGAAGCAAGCAGGCCATGAATCAGGCGGCTATCATGGGGATGACGCTGTTCAAAGATAAGGCCCGCTGCATACTCTGCCACAACGGACCGAACTTCACAGACAACCAATCTCACAATCTTGTCGTCCCCAAGTAGGCCCGCTGAAAACGGACATCGGTCGCTATGACGTCACAGGCTGAGAATGGGATAAAGCCTCATTCAAAACACCCACCCTGCGCAGCATCCTCGAAACCGCACCCTATATGAACGATGGAGTCTTCTTGAACTTGGAAGAAGTCATCGCGTTTCTAGACAAAGGCGGCGGGGCAATCCAAATCTGAGCCCCCTCATGAAGCCACTTGGTCTGACACAAGAAGAAAAAGCGGACCTGCTCGCGTTTCTCGAAGCCCTCACGGGGGCGCCATCCAAGGACGAGGCTCCGCAAATTTCTCAGTAGTAAAGGTAACAAGGAAATCACCCGCCTCAAACTCGTCGGCATGGGGATGCAGATCGATACGCTGATGAAGGAGCAGGAGAAGTATCTGGCCAGTTGGGAGATGGGTATGTAAAGAACGGAGCAGCGTGGGTGGTCCCCGTGCTCGCAGACCGCGCACGATCAGAATTTGCTCTGTCGATGCGCGAAGTAGGGAGCACCTACACCCACTCGCGGGGAGGGAGAGAGATTGAGGAAGAAGAAAGACCGCCTACAAAGGTGGCCCTTCTGCTTTCTTGACGCCTCAGCTGCCGACCTTCAGATAAAGCCCTCTGATTAAGAGTCTTCCCGAAGACCTACCTCAGGACACTCTACAGAACGATTCCTCAGCAAAAGAGGAAGATTCGTGATGGTTAAGGTCATCATGGGGCATCGTGTGCCATGGTGTTTTGGCACCGCCATGGCACCCAGCACCCCGTGCTTTTCACAGGGCCTTCTTGCGGGAATCATCTTGCCCACGGAACCGCTTTGTCATTGAGTAGATGGCAAATAGACCTATGCCGATACCAAGTAGCAAGAGTGCAGGTGGCTCCGGAACTGCCTGAGGTGATACATTTTGCGTTTGTTCGAGTGGCGCCGATTGACCCGGGTTCTGCACCCGTCCAGACCTACTCGGGTGACCCGGGCTCTGCACCAGTTCCGAGCTATGAGTTCGCCTTGAAAATGCGTCAGCTGTGATGGGAAATGCTATGAGTGTTAACAGTACAAAAACACCGCAGTAAGTTAAGATTTTCATTGTGCTTCCCTTAGGATTAGTGAATTGATTTTTGGAACCGAGACCAAAAAATATGTCTCCATTGCGACCGTACTGCGCGTCCAGTACAGGCTTACCTTATACACGCAGTGTAGCCTACACAATCCCTCAGAAGGGCTGCGGCATACCAACCTCAGGGGCTGACCGCCGCATAAAGATACACGGGTGTTACCGCACTTTAGTGTTTCCTATGACTAGGCGGGCACCGCAGGAATGGCTCATGGAGCCCCATCAGGCTCTTTCACCGAGACTGGAGCGCCCGCTGACACGGTTTTTACACGGTTCTTGCTGAATGGTTGGGGCTGTTGATGGCTTCTAACCCCGCGAAATTTGGTGGGCTGTGTAGGGGTCGAACCTACGGCCCGCTGATTAGATTAAGAGATGCCTCATTGACCAAACTCAACAGACCCAGGATCATGTATCTGAGCAGAAAAACAAGGAGTCGGAGTAATCGAGATCATGCTGGATGAGCCTGAGTCGGGGTTTTCCGATAACAAAGTGGTAGCAAGCAACTGAAACGATCTTGCCTTGCGTGGGTAATAATTGGTTTATGAGGTTATGAACTTGAGAAAATTCTCTGGACGTTACTTTGGGTGTTTTGCTGCACTGCCCACTAAATGTGTGGACAGATCGTTTTTCGTTTGTGACTACCATTTTGTAAAGAATTCGGTCGCCCCCGAGGTTCCACTTCCACAGAGATATCTGGCAACACTCGCCCGCTATTCTATTACAAGGTCCACGGCCGTCTCTCACCATGATGATTCGGACAGATTTCACTGTGTCTCCGATATATTGCCTGACGCATTCCCTGTCTACAAATAATTAAGTGGGGCACAATACTCCAATCCAAGATGCAGAAACTCGGCATCGCTCGCCCGTCTTAGTCCGGATCATTCAAGAAGCTTCTGCTGTTCACTCGTTGCTCAGCTCGATGCAATGGGTGAAAGGCCTGGTGTCTGCACAGTTTCGCAACGAATCTCCATGAATGTTCCGGACTAGCGCCGATCTTTCGGCACATGACGGTAGTTCGTCAGCGTCTCTTCGGCACAACCTTTTCCTCTCAGGCATAAAACTCGCCGACGCTGAGTCATAACCCCTGTTCTGTCAGGTAATTGTCCACTGAGTCTTAATCGGTCAGTTGTCTGGAACGATCTATGCTCAGAACAGAAATCACCGAGCCAAGCTGGTTGAGAGGGGAACAGGAATCGAGAGGAAAGTGATAAGGAAGAGGAAACGGAGCGTGGATGCTCGAAAGCAGTAAGAGCCGCGTGAAATGCGGATTGTACAAGAGGCATCGTAAGAGAGGAGGGTAACGTGTCAGAGACTATCATTCAAACATTACAGAACGGGCCCTTTTGGGTGAAGGGTCCAATCCAGCTACTAGATACGGAAGGCAAGGCGATTCCCATAAGAGGCGAGACGGTTGGCTTGTGTCGGTGCGGACACTCGTCCAACAACCCCTTTTGTGACGGATGCATTGGGAAGACCCGCTTTCAACTGCTTCCGCTTCTTTGAAGGCTTGTGGGAAGGTCGCGTTCCAAGGATCGATCGGCACGGGTCGGTCTCGCGGAAGGTTGACAGCCAAGTCTCGGAGGCGTAAAAGGGAAAACCGCCGACAAACGGAGTGTGCGAGGTGGCTATGACGCTGTTTCGGCTGATCACTGATGAATCGATTCACCCCACTTATGCAGATCCTTCAACGCTGCCTGCGACACAACGGCAGGCCCTCTCGGTACCAGACCCGCTGATTGAGGTTCTTGTTGCCAGCAGCACGGCGGAGTCGGAATTCCGATGTAAAGCTTCACGACTCTTTCGCCGCTCAAATCGTGGATTGACCCGTTCGTAGTCCTCGACAAGCCCGTCTTGTATGAGGCGTAGGGTTCCATATTCCATCAGAACGCAATCATGCTCAATGTTTTGTGGCTCGATATGTGACGCCGCGTCCCCACCAAGAACACGGTCGTGATTCGTGGTCCAGATCCTGATCGGCCGGAGACGGTGAGAACGGTGCAGATACGCTCAGCCCCCTGCTGAGAGGCATAGATAGATTGTGACGCGGAAGAGGCCTGGCTGCACCAGAGTGCTTAGTGCCATCCTGCTCATCATCATACTGAACGGGGTCTGGTCACACTCCGGGTACGCTGGCGCTCCTGCTGCCACAACCCTCTGCCCGACGGATCACGTCGAGGAGGGACGGGAGCCACGAGGTGAGAAGCAGAACAAGGATGGGCCTATCGACGAGGCGTTGGGAACCGCTGGCTCACTTGGGAGAGCATTCTTCAAAGATCTGGAATTTGTCGTCACTTCACCTCTTCGATTGGATCCGAAGAGCGGTCTCTTGCTCGGCGGAGTGGCCGCTGGAATCGGTGGTCTCACGCTCCTGGATGATGAGATCCAGACCGTGTTTCAAAAGAATCGAGATCACTCGAAAGACGATATCGCGGCCAGCCTGGAAACACTCGGGTTTGCTCAGAGCGTCTTGATCGGAAATGTCGCGTTGATCGGTACCGGTTGGCTGTTCCGGGAGCGGGAGGCCGGGAATAAGTTGATGCAGACCGCACTGCTCAGCCTGGAAGCGCAGTTGTTCGCGGAGGGCATCGCTGGGATGACGAAGTTTTCCGTGGGCCGGAATCGGCCGAATGAAGGGCAAGGCAGTGATTCGTTCAAGCCCTTCCATGAATTCGATCGGTCCTTTCCATCCAGTCATGCTGCGAGGACGTTTGCCGTGGCTGCCGTGTTTGCGGATCGCTATGAGCAGCCGATCCCCTTTATCGCATATACGGCTGCGACCCTCATCAGTGTGGATCGGATCTATGTCAATGAGCATTTTGCCTCGGATGTGTTCGCTGGAGCTGTCTTGGGCTTTGCTCTCGGGAAGGTCTTGAGCTGGCGCCATAGGGACGAAGATCAAGGGTGGACTGTGCTCCCGTTTGCCCCGGATGGAAGAGGCGGTCTGGGGCTTACGTTCACTTCCGCGTTCTGACTCAATTCTGAGCGGTCAGGCAATGGGCGCCAATCGACTCATCTCACTGGAACGATCGGTATTGGCCCGCCCGAGAACACCTTTGATCGGGGTGGCCGGGTTTCTTTTAGCTCTTCTACTCCTCATCCTGTGCCTGAGCAGCGGTTGTGCAACTGCACGAGCCAAGCAGGCCCAAGCCCCCCAACCAGGCCCGACACAGGCGGAGGCTGAAGAGAAAGAGCAGCCTCACAAAGCTCGCCCTCAAGAAGAGGAACGGGACGAGGAAGATACCTTGCTCTCTCGAAGCCTTGCGGCTCCGGAGTATCTCTGGAAAGGATTCACGTATCCCTTCAAGCGGCTCGCGATCGCTTATGAACGCACCGACTTCATGAACCGTGCCCTGGACCTCTTTCTCAACCAGGAGCGGACCGGCGGCATCTATCCACGTTTTGCCCTGGGCGGGACGTTGAGCAGCGGGATTGGCTTCACAGCGTTCAACAAGAACTTATTTGATCAACGGAAAGAGGTGCAGCTACGCTACCTGTTGGCCACCAGAGGCAATCAGACCGCGGACTTCTTCTACAGGGATCCAGCGTTCCTCGGCTCAAGATTCATGTTCGAGACCGATGTCTTTTGGCTGAAATTTGACGACTCCTATTTTTTCCCTGGTGGGAACCGCGCAGGGGAAAACGATCGAACAAGATATGCTCTTGATCAAGTGTCGGTGAATGCCACAGTCAGCCATATGGTAGTAAACAATCTGAAAGCGTCCCTTCTGGGCAGGTTATTGATCACGGACGCAGAACCCTCAAGTCGGCTTCCCTCGACGCCGACGACCGTGTCGGGGATCAACACCGATATGCAGGGAGTGGCCGTTGAGCCCCGCCTCACCTACGACTCCCGGGATAGCCAGTTCCGTCCCTCCACAGGCTGGTACCTTGATTCAGGCTTCACCTTCACTGAGCAGATTAATCGGGATCAGTTCCGTTACATGGGATATTGGGTGGACATGCAGCGGTATATCCCGGTGTTTCAGGGAAACCGTGTGTTGTTGATTCGGGCGTATCTTTCCAAGCTGGATTCCTTGAACGGCCAATCGATCCCGTTCTATGAATTGAACCTTCTCGATCTGAATAACGGCCTGCGAGGGTTCGACCGCGGGCGCTGGCAGGACAAAGGCGCTCTCTTATTCAATCTAGAATGGCGCTATCCGGTGTGGAAAGATATTGAAGGCACCATTTTCCTCGATCAGGGGCAGGTATTCGGTGACTACAAAGATCTGCAACTGAAATTGTTTCAGTACTCGGCCGGAGCGGGATTCCGGTTTGTCACCGCTCAGAAATTCTCATTCCGCATGCAAGTGGCGGCAAGCCAAGACGGGGTTTTGGGCTTAATTAGGGCAGACCTGGAATTCCTCAGGCGACGTGGCACGGTATTGGGTGGTTTCTGATGGCTTCTCATTTCTCTTCCCCGGGATCATCCTCTGGACTGCCCCGTCTGGCCTGTCAGTTGGACGCCGAGCGGGGCCGAATCCCCCGGAGTGGAGCTGGACGCGTGATCGGCCGGAATGCCACGGCGTGCATGAGGGGAATCTCACGGGTCACGGGTGCCGCCTGCGGTCTTTGCGTTGTAGCCCTTGCCTGCAGTGGATGCTATCACACAGTCGTCTTGCAAGAGCCGATCATGTGGCAGGCCGATGACCGCCAGTCTATCCCCGAGCCGCAAGAGGAGACGGAAGGCCAGTGGGCGCTTTGGGATGGCATGGACAAGATGATCTTCTATCGAGTCGGACAGCTCTTCAATCTGAGTCGATCAAGCCGGGCCATTGGAACCTGGCTTGGATTGGCCGACCCCGTCGAGGCCCAGAACGTCAACGCCTTCGATGAAGTTCCGAATTCGACCTGGTTTACGAATCGGCATTTCTTCTCTCGGGTGTCCAAGGACGAACTGGCGAGTGGCCCGACAACGGACCGCGGGGCCCCGGATACGACAGGAGTGTGGACCGCGATCAGCGGGAAAGAAAGCCTGGGCTCGACGCCTGGGTTTGTCATCCGGGATCAGAAGAACGATGTATATCTGATCAAATTTGATCCACCCTTGTACCCGGAGATGACTACAGCTTCTGAAATGATCACCCCTCGTTTTCTTCACGCGGCAGGGTACAACGTTCCGGAGCATTATCTGGTGTATTTCGATCCAGAAAAAATCAATGTAGACCCGAAGGCCAAAATCCGTGGGAAATATCATGTCCCGAGGCCGATGACCGAGCAGGATATCAAGGCCATTCTTGACCGGATTCCTCACCGGCCGGACGGGACCATTCGGGCCATGGCGAGCAAGTTCCTGGCCGGCATTCCGAAAGGTCCGTTCCTCTATGAAAGAAAACGGCCGGATGATCTCAACGATCGGATCCGTCATGAGAATCGACGAGAGCTGCGCGGCTTCGGCGTGCTAGCGGCATTTTTGAATCATACCGATACCAAAGCGGCGAACGCACTCGATATGTACGACCCCGAGCAGCGCTATCTCACGCATTACCTTATCGATTTTTCCTCGACCCTGGGAGCCGACAATGCCGATCCGCAGTTCCCTCACTTCGGCAACGAGTATTTTCTTGATTTCGGAACCATTGGACTTTCAACAGTCGCCTTGGGCGGCTATGTCAAGCCGTGGGAAATTCCACTGAGGATGGAGTATCCGGCTGTGGGGTACTTTGAGTCGGTGTATTTTGACCCGTCCCGCTGGCGGCCGACCTACCCCAACCCGGCCTTTCTCCGCATGACTTTGCGAGATGCGTACTGGGGGGCTAAGATCGTGACGTCCTTCACCGATGAGGACATTGATACAATTGTCCGCACCGGACGGTATACGGATCCCAGGGCTGAACGGTACGTCGCGGACGTCTTGAGAGCGAGGCGCGACAAGATCGGACGGTACTATTTCAACCTGGTCAATCCGCTCGACCGCTTTATTGTCGAGACCGAGTTGGGAGAGCAGGCGCTGGTCTTCGACAATTTGGCCATCGCCCGCGGATATGCCCCGGCTCCCCAGGCGCTCTACCGGTATTCGATCAGCAGATACGTGCCGAAGTGGTTTGACAACCCGGTGATCCCGGAAGCCGTGGTTCAGTCGCCCAAGATCCGCTTCGACCAGTCGTTCTTCACAGCCTGGGCGGAACAAACCGGGGATGCTCGCACGACCGAGCAGGGGCCACCGATCGCTGCGGTGAGGATTCAGACCAGCTACGATGGAGGCGCGCACTGGAGCAAACGCGTCGTGGTCTACCTTCGAGCACACTCAGTCACAAGACACATGACCATTATGGGCCTGGACCGAGAGAGTTAGCGATCTTTCGCAGAGCCGAAGTCGATGAACCTTACGCGGATTCTTGAAAAACTGATCGATATCAGGCGCGGCGAATATCAGAAAACCGGCCTGATGTTCCTGTATATCTTTTTGCTGATCACCTCCTACGTGATGATCAAGGCGGTGCGCGATTCGCTGTTCCTCAACAAGTTTGGGCCCACACAGCTTCCGTATGTCTACATTTTAGTCGCCGCGATCGTTGGAGGGGTGGCCTGGATACATGCGAAGCTTTCCGCACGCGTGCGTCTCCATGTCCTGATCTACGCGACGCTGCTCGTCGTCGTGACCAATCTGTTCATCTTCTGGTGGCTCCTCCGGTTTGGTTGGCCGTCGCTGTACTATGTGCTGTACATCTGGTCGAGCGCCATTGGCATTCTCATGGTGGCCCAATATTGGCTCCTCGCGAATTCTGTCTTCAATGCGAGGGAGGCCAAGCGACTGTTCAGTCTCATCGGCGCAGGAGCCATCCTCGGAGGTATTGGCGGGGGAGTCCTGACCGCGAGCGCTGTGACTTGGGTCGGCGCCGAGGCCCTGCTGATTCTCTCTGCGGTGGTATACCTCTTGTGCGGCGGCTTGGCGTCGATCTTGGCCAGTTATGCCGCGCCGGCAGCTCACCGCACCGATCGATCATCCGAGATGCCGAGTGGGGAAGAAGGACTCCCTGACTCCGGGGAATCGATCCTCAAGACGCTCAGAACATCTCCTCATCTCCTCACGATTGTCTCGTTAATCGGGATCGGCGAGATCGTCGTGACGATTATCGATTACCAATTCAAGTCCATTGCTGCGGCATCGTTCCCGTCCAAGGACGCATTGACCGCGTTCATGGGGACCTTCTCAGCCGGACTCAGCGCGTCTTCATTTGTGTTTCAATTACTCTTCACCGGAAGGATACTGACTGGTCTCGGGCTTGGTCTGGCCCTGCTGTTCCTCCCTGCCGGTCTGCTCATCGGATCTGTGGCCATCGCTGCCGCTCCGGGTCTCGTCTCGGCTGGACTGACGAAGCTCAGTGAAGGGAGCTTTCGATACTCAATCAACAAGGCCGGGCTCGAGATGCTCTACGTGCCGCTTCCTTGGACGGTAAAAGCAAGAACCAAGCCCTTCATCGATACGGCTGCCGAGCGTGTTGCCGGGGGGATCGGGGGGATTATCCTGCTTCTCTCCATCGGAGTTCTGTCACTATCGGCTGCACAGATCAGTTTGATCTCCATCGGACTGCTCAGCATCTGGATTCCTTTGGCCGTGTCCAGCCGGAAAGATTACCTGAGTTCATTGCGTCTGGCCTTGGACCGGAGGCGACTCGATCTGACTTCGCCGATTCTGAACCTCTCGGATCCTCAGACAGTGGAGTTGCTGACACAGAGACTCCTCAATTCAGACGACGCCGGGACTCTGTACATCCTGAGGCTCCTCGAGCAGGCAGATATCACCCCGTACATGCCAGCCCTCAAAGAATTGCTCACACGCCGGGCTCCTGAAGTCCGAGGCGCCGCAGTGCGCCTCCTCACCGAAACGAACGATTTCTCTCTGGTGCCAGCGATGACAGAGATGATCAGGGATCAGGAGATCGAGATTCGTTCGGAAGCCATGCGCTTTGCCTGCGCGCACTGCCGCAGTCCGAAGGCCAGGCTTGACGAATGGTTGGCCACTGACGATCCACGGGTTGCGGCCGCTGCAATTCTCTGTGCCCTGAACGACTCGGAGCAAGGCCTGCATGAACAGGCCGAACAGTTGCTCAGCTCGATGATCCACGATCACGGTCCCCGAGGGGAGGCCCGCCGTCGGGAAGCAGCTAAAGCTCTGCGCTGGGTCCATGCTGACGCGACTTCCTCTGAAGCCCTGATGCGACTGTTACAGGATGAGGCCGTCGAGGTAATCAACGCCGCAGTCAAGAGTGCCGGTACGATGCAGCGGAGAGAATTTGTGCCGCTGCTGGCTGGCTTACTCCAGCGAAAAGACACGAGAGCCGAGGCCAAGGCTGCGCTGATCCGCTACGGCTCGAGGATTCTGGGGAGCCTTACCGACTTGCTTGAGGATCCACAAGAACCGATCGAGCTCCGTCGAACGCTGCCCCAGGTGCTTGCCGAGATGCGAGAGGGACAGGTGGTCGGAATTCTCGTGCGTAATCTCAACCAATCCGACCGACTCCTCCGGTATCGAGTCTTGAAGGCCCTCAACAAGATCCGAGCGCGGGATCCAGATGCAAGGCTGGATCCGGAACTCATCGACGCCAGATTGGTTACCGAGATCCGGCACCATTACGAGCTGCTGCTCCTCTTCCACAGTCCTTCGATCGCTGGGGATGGCCAAGGGGGGCAACTCATCCGAAAGGCGCTCAAGGAACGGCTGGATCACCATCTCGAAATGGTGTTTCGCCTCCTGGGACTTCGATTTCCGATCAGGGACATCCATGATGCCTATACTGGTCTCACTGCCGATGACCCCCGGACTCAGGCGAAGGCTGCCGAGTTTGTGGAAACTCTCCTTTCGTCCCCTCTCAAAGAGTACCTGATTCCGATCATCGACCAATGGCCGCTGGATGCTGTGGTGGAGGCCGGCAAGCGGTTCTTCTCGATCGATTGGTCTTCCCAGGAGCAGCTTCTGTCATACTTGATCAGGGGAATAGACACCTGGTTGAAGACCTGCGCATTGTATGTGGCCGGTGAACGGAAGCTCTCCGTTCTGATGCCAGAACTGCGGCAAGCTATCAACGACCCCGACCCCTTAGTCAGGGAGACTACTCAGCTGGCTCTTGAACGGATGGGCGTGAACGCCTCTGCCTCTTCCTGATGAAGGCTGAATTGATGCTCACCACCATTGAAAAAGTTCTGCTTTTACAAGGCGTGGATATCTTTCTCGATACTGAAACCGAGAACCTTGCCAAGATAGCGGCGATCGCTCGGGAAGTCCGTTTCGAAGAGGGTGTGACGATCTTTAAGGAAGGCGAGCCAGGCGATGCTCTCTACATTGTGGTGGAAGGAGCGGTCTCGATGAGAAAAGGCTCTGCGGAGAAGTTGCTCGTGAAGGATAAGGAGCCGTTCGGATGGGGGGGCTTGCTCGAGGAGCGCTCCAGGCCGTTGACGGCGGTCGCGCTGACCAGTACCATGACCCTCAAGGTCGAACGAGAGGACTTGTTCGATCTCCTCGCCGACCATTTCGACATTGTCCGCGGCATCCTCAAACGTCTGACGCGTATGGTCATTCAACAACTGGAACGATGAGATGAGTCGGCTCTGGCTCGTGTTTGGCGGCTTGATCTTCATCGCGAGTTCGGTCCTCGGTTGTGAGGTGAGACCAAAGCCTGTTCAGCAGGCGGTGGAGTACCGATCGGGTCTAGCATGCGTACCAACCCCGCAGGTCTGTCCATGGGCCAATCTAGACCGACAAGCCAGATTCGCCGCTCTTGTTAATTGTCTCCTGGCAGGTGCGACCGCTCTTCAAACCGAAGAGTCTCGAACGGCCGACAGCTCTGAGCTGTCTATCGTGGCTCCCGTTGAGCCCCGGTATGGCTATGAACATGCAACAGATCTTGGAGCTGAGCGGACCTGTCCCACTCACGAGACTGTCTGCCAAGTCTCCAGCCGACACGAGAGAGGGGTGACCTGGGCAACCTGCGGCACCGAGTCCATGAAAGATGTGCCGCTGCGCGGCGGGAGTGGTGTGGCCCATGCGGAAAGGCTAACCGAAAGCGTCGTAGTAAGTGGGCGCTTGACCGAGGCAACGAACGAGTTCCGCCCTCCTCACGGTCTGAACGGTCCCGATCACTTCTACAGCTTCACCCTCTCTGAAAATACCCGCATGGAGAGTGCCGTGGCAGCCAATACCTCGTACTGGTCGAACGTGGCCGGACTTGTCCACTCCCCGTGGCAGCCCGCGTTGTACCTCCTTTCCGCCGACGGAACGGCGATCAAGCAAGGGCAAGTCTTCCGTGCCGGTATCACCTCCTTCTTGCCTGCCAACCTCCAGCCAGGAACGTATTATCTTGTTGTGGACAGCTCTTTGGGAGAATGGTCTCGCGGGGACGGGTCCTATCGTCTTTATGTCGGGTTCAACGAAAACCTAATGGGCACGTTAGTTCCTTCTCCCTAGTTGGCAAACTGTTTTCCGGGCCAGAACAGGATTGATAGATCCCAATTCATTCCTTCATGTGAAACGGACCTCTCCAAGGCGGCACGAGCTCGGCATCTCTCGCCCACAGTAACGCCGATCCTTCGGCACGGTGCCGAGCTGTCGTCAGCGTCTCTTCGGCACATCCTCACTCTCCGTCGCGGGTCATCAAAAAACAAGTCTGTTCTTTTCACAACTTAGAGAGTTCTTGGACGAATCTGTCTTCATGGAACGGACCTTGCCATCTCGATAAGCAGAGCAGCGATACGAAACATTCAGTGATTAGAGAACTGTAGGAGACGCGCCATGAGACGCTTATCAGAGAGGGAAGGTTCCTCGGATGGTTTGATTCTGCGAGCCATCGATTTCCTTGCGACGGCGGGAATCATGGTGATGGTCGTCGGAATCTTTCTGTTCATCCTGTTCACTCCAGAGTCCTTTGGAGCGACCTCGCCCTTAGACTTCGAGGCACCGACATCGGTCACGACAACATCAGAATCGTTCCAGGGGCCAGAGCGGCCAACTTTTGAGTCGATGGACAAAGAGCCCTTCCATTTCAATCTAGATAAAAAGTATGCCCCCAGAATGCTATTCCAAGTGAAAGAAATCCCCGGCATTGACGGTAATCGTTTTGAGAACGAGATCCGTGCCGATGGGACCATCATATATTTGCTCGCTCCTTGGCAGGGATGGCCTGGCTTGTTGTGTTCATACTTCCTAGAGGAGGGAGTTCGATGAGAAAGGATCCAGACAGATCAGCACGCATGTTGACTCACGACGAACTCAAGGCAGCGGAGGCTGCCTTTCAAGGGCGGCTGTTCAACGAAGTCTGGTCACGGGCCGCGCAGACAGTCTACGACGGTATCGTTGCCGCAAAGATCAAACTGAACCACGAGCCTGTCACGCGTGGGCTGCCTGCTCCGAACCCCGACCTGCAGGGAGCGGAGGAACTGGTGGGCGCGGCCGCGCACTTCGGTGGCGATGAGGGATTCAATGGCTAATGACGTTATGCAGAAGACACCCTTGCTGGTCCGTTGTATGGCAGTAGGCCCACTAATCCTGCCCCTGGCCTTGCCTCTACAGAAGACAAGGGTTACAGAAGGCGAGAGTTTGAGTCAGGTTGGGCATCAATCAATTAAACATTAACCGTTAGAAGGAGGTCACATCATGAGACGCCACCCCGCAGTGCTTCTCGGCAGCAGTCTCTTCTTTGCCGCGGCCCTGCTGGCTGGATGTGCAGCGGAGCCGAACGCGAAAACCGTATCCCCATCTTCAGTGCTGACACAGCACGACGTTTCATCGAGAGACGCCGGAAACTTGGCCATCGCCTATCGCCGCCAGGCCGAGGTCCTGCGCGATGTGGCAAGTCGCCTTGAGGTCGAGGCGGCCTTGTATCAGCAGCAACTGGGAGCAGGCCATGAACGGACCAGGCAGAGTCGCGAAGCCGCGAACGCGGCTTGGGCAGCGGCTGAGGATGCCGATGAAGTAGCCCGGACCTACCAGCAGCAATTGCCACACGGGCGTGTGTATCAACCGGTGGTCCGGGTTGGACCTGCAGACCGTTGAAAAAGGGAGTCCAATTATGGCCATGAGACTCGGAGTTCCAGCGAAAAACCTGAAAGAGCTGGATACCACAAGTTGGAAGGACATCGTCAGCGCGGTGGGGTGCATGCGCTGCGGAGGCCTCATGGTCATTGAGCAGTGTTTGGATTTCTGGGATGACGCCGATCATCTCGATTTTATGACTCGGCGCTATGTGCAATGCGGCGAGGTCTCTGACTGGGCTGTCGAGCAGAATCGCCAGATTGCGGCTAAAGCGGTGACTGCGAAACAGCGGAAAGGGAACGCAAGGAACGAGGAGGCAGGGGCGGCATAACCAGCGGTGGTCTTATGAGTAGCAAGACTCGGGGGAAAAGAGTGTTCCAAGGGATGGGATGGATGATTGGCAGTGTCAGCCTGCTGTTCCTCATCAGCGCTGGGCTTGAGCTCTTTGTACGGCAGACGTTCAGACAGGCCAGCGTGGCCACCATACTTCTGGCTCTCTCTCTGGCTCGCTGGTCATATGTCCTGGGCTCCGGCGGTTTGATTTTCCTCACAGTGTGGTGGCTCTTGAAGTGGAGAAGCGTTCGGATACAACGAGCGGTCATGAGAGAGCATCCCCCTGCTGAGCCGAGCCGCCGACCCGTCGAAAACGCGGTACTGGCAGATCCTCAATTTCTTGGGCGGAGATCTCACTGCAAACCATGAAAGCCGAACGGATACATGAATACGGTGGTCCAGGGGTACTGAAGTATACTGCCCCACTTAATTTGCGGACAGTTTGTTGAACATTGTAAATTAACCTGTCTGCAAAGAATTCAGCCCACTTCGAGTCTCCACTTTTTAAAGGAGATCCAGGCACACTCGCTCGTAACTCTGGGAAAGGGCCTCGGCTGTCTTCTGCTATGAAGAGTTGTGAATAGTGTCATCGGGTTCCAAGCAGCCAGCTGGCTCGGCGATCTGTCCACAATTTAAGTGGGGCACAACTCAGGCAGTAATGAAGCCACCAGAGAGAAATCGGACATCGGTATGAATGAAGTCAGTGCGTTTGTGTCCCAATATGGGGAACTCGTGCTCTTCGCCATAGTATTTGTCGAACAGATCGGATTGCCGTTGCCTGCCGTTCCGATCCTATTTGCGGCCGGTGCCTTGGCCGGTGCCGGAAAGATGGATCTCACGGGAGCAATCGTCCTCACCGTTATGGCTTGCATGGCCGGCGATCTGATCTGGTATGAGCTGGGGCGCCGGCAGGGCAGACGCGCATTGAACCTCTTGTGCCGTATCTCGGTGGAGCCGGATTCCTGCGTACGGCGCACGGAGAATTTCTTTACCCGGCATGGCGTGCGATCTCTCGTCTTGGCCAAGTTCATTCCAGGATTGAGTACGCTAGCGCCGGCACTCGCCGGATTGTTCCGAATAGGCATGCAACGATTTCTCCTCTACAACGGGTTGGGTGCTGTCCTCTGGACCCTCGCGTTTATCGTTCCCGGATATTTGTTCAGCGACCAAATCGAACGCTTGGCGGACGAGGCAGGTCGTCTGGGCTTATGGCTGGCCTTCTTCTTCGGCGCAGGGATCGCCGCTTACCTCGCGTACAAGTTCGTCCGTCGACAGCTGCTTCTGCGGGAGCTGCGAATCGCCCGTATCACGGCGGAGGAGCTGAAGCGGATGATGGATAGCGGCCATGAGCTCACAGTGGTGGATTTGCGGGGCGCGCTGGATCACGAAGCCGATCCCTATACAATTCGAGGCGCGCTCCGCATGACAGCGGAGGAACTGGAGCAGCGTCACCATGAAATTCCGCGTCACCAAGATGTGATCCTCTTCTGCGCTTGCCCAAATGAAGCCACGGCCGCCAAGATGGCATTGCTGCTGCGGAGTAAGGGGATCACCAGAGTCCGGCCTCTTCTCGGAGGAATCGACGCATGGCGTGAAAAGGATTTTCCCGTGGAAGATCTGACGGTGGTCGAGGTCTCAACGCCAGCCGAGACTAATTGACGTGGTGCACGAATCAATGCCATGTGATAGGGCAACTGGTTTCCAGCCAGTTGATCTGTAAGTATTGTTGCAAAACAAAGACATACATCACCTTTTGTTGATCACAAGAAGCTAGTGTTTTTCGCAACTCAGAGGGGTACCATACTCTCCCTGGTCGCTATAAAAAGCTTTTCTTCAGAAGGCATAGTCGCGGTACAGATCTAGACCAAATGTTCATGCCTCACGGCTCCATGAAGTGTGGACGTGTGTTGAATTACTCAGTGAGGGATCAGTTAGGCAACGCCGTACAGGTTGGAGAAGTAATCGATTTTACCGAGTCGCACGACGCAGCGTGCTTCCTGTAGGGGAGGTGCTCGATAAAATGAAACAGGCAGAACTGCTAGTCAGAGAGATGATCGAAAAGATTCCCATCCTGGCCTGGTCGTGCCAGCCAGATGGGACCGCAGATTTCCTTAACCAACGGTGGCTCGACTATACAGGACTAGCGACGGAAGCGGCTGTTGGTTGGGGGTGGCAAGCTGCGATCCATTCCGAAGATTTAGGAAATTTAATGGACACGTGGCTCCGCCTCCTTGCTACTGGAGAGCCCGGTGAAGTCGAAGGGCGCTTGCGACGTTTCGATGGAGAATACCGGTGGTTCCTATTTCGTGCTGTCCCGATCCGAGACGAGGAGGGAAGAGTCGTCAGATGGTATGGAACGAACACGGATATTGAGGATCGCAAGTGGGCGGAAACGTTGCTGGCCGGAGAGAATCGGCTTTTGAAGATGATGGCCGAGGACAATTCATTATCTTCGATTCTCGATACATTGTGCCGGGTTGTCGAGGAGTTGTCAGCCGGCACTCTCTGTTCGATTCTGTTCTTGGATTCGGACGGGCACCGACTCCGGCACGCTGCAGCCCCCAGCCTTCCGGCAAGCTATACGGCAGCGATTGATGGCGTCTTCATCGGCCCACGCGTGGGATCGTGCGGAACGGCCGCCTATCGCAGAGAACCAGTCATCGTTTCCGACATCATCACGGATCCCCTGTGGGCCGACTATTGCGATTTGGCCTCAATGCATGGGCTGCGAGCGTGTTGGTCCACACCGATATTTTCTTCAGCTGGAAGGGTGTTGGGTACCTTCGCGATATACTCACATGAACCGTGCAGCCCCAGCCCGCAACAGCAGACTATGATCGAACAGTTCTCCCATCTGGCAAGCATTGCGATCGAGCGCGCACAGGCATTCGATGCGGTGCGACGAAGCGAGTCCTACTTAGCTTACGCGCAGAGATTGAGTCTCACGGGAAGTTTTTGTTGGCGTGTTTCCAGCGGAGAAATCACATGGTCTGAGGAGACGTTTCGAATTTACGAATATAGCCCGATGGTTAAGCCAACAATGGAGATGGCATGCCAAAGGATTCATCCTGAAGACATCACTCTCTTCCAAGAGAACATGATGTGCGCACCACAAGAGGGGAAAGATGTTGATTTTGAACATCGTTTGATGATGCCGGATGGTGCGGTCAAATATGTCAAAGTTGTGGCTTGCGCCGTAAGAGATAAATCGGGAAAACTTGGTGAGCTTGTCGGGGCGGTGATGGACGTGACTGCAGCAAAGAAGGCGGAAGATAGGATCCGGCAAGACGAAAGGGAGTTCCGACAGATTGTCGAAGCCATCCCCCAGCTCATCCTCGTCCTGACGCCGGATGGGAGTCCTCTGTATGGCAATGAGCTACTGCTCGAATACACCGGCCTTAGCCTTG
Organism: Nitrospiraceae bacterium; assembly: GCA_036004925.1. Lineage (GTDB taxonomy): Bacteria > Nitrospirota > Nitrospiria > Nitrospirales > Nitrospiraceae > Palsa-1315. Next base: position 113,185 of record DASYRC010000076.1, read on the forward strand.
ACGACGTTCGAGCGGGGGACTTTCGTGAACGCGTCTTTCATCCAGACGATGTGGAGAGGTTGCGGGACGAACGTCGGCAGGCGCTTGCACGCGGAGTCTCATTTGAAATGGAACAACGAGTGCGCCGGAAAGGCGGACAGTATCGCTGGTTTCTCACCCGTCTCAACCCGGTGCTGGATGGACAGGGGCACGTCATTCGGTGGTATGCAACGGGAACCGACATCGACGATCGCAAACGGGCTGAAGAAAGGATTCAAAAAGAAAACTTGGCGTTGCGCGAAGAGATCGATCACTCGTCGATGTTCGAGGAAATCGTCGGCTCGTCGAAAGCGCTCCGAAAAGTACTGGTACAAGTCGCGAAAGTGGCGCCGTCGGATTCCACGGTGCTCATTCTGGGTGAGACCGGGACGGGCAAGGAGCTGATCGCGCGGGCCATTCACAAGCGCTCGAAGCGGTCGTCCCGAGCGTTTATTCGCGTCAATTGCGCAGCAATCCCTGCGTCGCTCATTGCCTCTGAGCTGTTCGGACACGAGAAAGGCGCATTTACCGGCGCGCTGCAACGACGTTTGGGACGGTTTGAGCTGGCTGATGGCGGGACGATCTTCCTTGATGAGATCGGGGACCTGCCGGCCGAGACCCAAATCGCTCTGCTGAGAGTGCTCCAAGAGGGGGAATTTGAACGGGTCGGCGGCAGCCACTCGATCTCCGTGGACGTGCGCGTGCTGGCC
>DASYRC010000077.1:0-58323 GCA_036004925.1 Nitrospiraceae bacterium
CCTTCGCATGCAAAGTCTTTTCGAGCCGGCCCATATGATAGGTGGAGCAGCCGACAAGCGGTACGAACGCTGCCACCACGAGCGCAGTTCCCACAAATATACGGTTCATCGCATCCTCCTTGGTTATCCGATTCTCCGACCAAAGTTTGACGAGATCGGCTCCCTCCGCCGCCACAGGCAGAGATGAGAATATCCTGCTTCGTCTTGCCCTTCAATACATCAGCAAGCCCTCATTGTTAATGCCGTAGGTGTAAGGGGTAAGGCGTGAAGCAAAACCCCGATAACTTATGAGACCAGAAGAGTTCGGTTACGAGACAGACACGTCTCACGTATTCGCCTATATCGTTCACGGCTGGCGATGGGAGACTCGCTATGGCAAACGATTCATGTGTTGTTCATTCTATCGTCGTCTCCACACGTTACGCTTGACGCCTCACGGATTACGTTCCGCCGAGAATCGATACAAATCGTGGCACGTCGTGCAGCGCGCTGTCATGCTGGAGAGGCGCTGGAGAATCTGTTGTGGGGTCTCTTTCCGGACAATCGCATCCGCGAGGGCATCCATGTCCTTATGAATCGACATGCCCATTTGCTTAAACGGCAGCGGCAGCTTCGCCATGAACGCCGGGTTCGCGTCCGCAGCTATGGCCATTCCAGCCGAGCGGGCCGCCTGTTCAATGCGCGCTCGATCCGCCTCCTGATTCTGGACGGCCAAGCCTATGACCACGCCATGGACCGCCTTCAAGAGCATCCGCATCTCGCCCAAGATCAGGTCTCGCTCTGTTGGTGTCACCACGACTTGCATCCATCCATCTGTGCCCTGCGTCGTCCACCCTTGCACGAAAAACCATTCAGCAACCCCATTCGTCACGATCCATAGCCCCAACGTGATCCGGCAGAGCGTCGATCTCATCGGAGCCCGCTGCCTATGCCGCCAGCTCCTTCGGGAGCCAGCGTTCGCACATAGGCAAGTGCATCCCAAATCTCGTCGTCCGAGAGTGCTTCCCTCCAGGCTCCCATCGCTGTATTCGGCTTGCCGTCATGCACGCTCTTAAATGACCTCGCATCCAGTTTCCCTTGAACCGCCCGAGACGTGAGATCGGCGACCGGAGGAGTAAACTTCAGCTGCCCATCTCCCTTCCCATCGACCCCATGACAACGGATGCAAATCGTCGAATAGATGACTCTGCCACTGAGCACATCAAGCTCCGGCTGAGACACGTTCAAGTCCTTCAGGCTTGCGCCCCCGGCAAACGCCAACACCGCAACCCCGACGACAGAATCAAAAGCCTCATAACCATCGAATGAGACTCGCGTGGCGGTCCCAATTCAAAAGGCCACATGCCGGTAAAAGATTTTCTTCGCCACCTCAGCCGCAATGACATATCCGACGACGATACACAGCAAAGCTGTCAGGAACAACGGCGGCAACGGCACGAACCCCAGCGGCCCGCGCAGTGGCATATAGGGCAACAGTAGCGTCAATCCTACGACCGCAAGCGTCGCAACCAGCAGGCCACGGCTCGGTCGGCTGCGAGTGAACGGCCGGCGACTCCGCACGACCAGCACAATGACCGAGGCGGAGATCACGGACTCCACAAACCACCCGGTTCTGAATTCCTCGACGCTGGCTTGGAGGAACAAGAGCAGCACACCGAAGGTCAGATAATCGAAGATGGAACTCACCAAACCGAATGTGAGCATGAACTTCCTGATGAAGGCGATGTTCCACCGCCTGGGTCGATCGATCAGCTCCTCATCAACGCGATCCCCGGCGATGGTCATTTCCGGGACGTCGGTCAGGAGATTGGTCAATAATATTTGTTTGGGCAGCAAGGGCAGAAAGGACAGAAACAGCGACGCCCCCGCCATGCTGAACATGTTGCCGAAGTTCGCGCTGGTCGCCATAAAGACATACTTCAACGTGTTGGCAAACGTCCGACGCCCTTCCTGCACTCCTTCGACAAGGATGCCAAGATCTTTTTCCAGCAACACGATATCCGACGCTTCTTTCGCCACGTCCACCGCGCTTTCGACGGACACGCCGACATCCGCCGCATGCAACGCAGAAGCATCATTGATGCCGTCACCCCCATAGCCTACGACGTGGCCTGCCTTTTTCAACGCCAGGATGATCCGTTCTTTCTGATTCGGCTCGACCTCAGCAAACACATGGACGTGATTCACGCGCGACACCAGCGCTTCGTCGCTCATCTGCCGCAAATCCTCGCCGGTCAACAGATTTCCATTTGACAAGCCTATCGCCTGTCCGACATGAGCCGCGACGAGACGATTGTCGCCGGTTACGATCTTCAAGGTGACGCCCAAGCCCTTAAGGCGACCGATCGTCTCCAGGACATCGGCCTTGATGGGATCTTCGAACACCAGGAATCCCAAGAACGTCATGTCCGCCTCATCGTCCTTGGTCATGCCCTCTTGTGTGCCCATCTCGCGAAAAGCGAGCCCGAGTACCCGCCATCCCTGGTCGGACCACTGCGCCATCTGCGAGAGGATTGCATCCCGCACGTCAGCCAACTCAACCAGGGTTCCTTTCGCAGTCTCGGCAGTTGAACAGACCGCCAGCATATTCGCCAGGGCTCCCTTGGTGACCAAGAGATGGGTTGTCGGCGTCGAAACTAACACGGACAACCGTTTACGGACGAAGTCGTAGGGCTCTTCATCCAATTTCCGATAGGTGGAGAGATCGAACGAGCGAGCAGTACGGATGGCTTCGTCGATCGGATTATGAAACCCGGTTTCGAAACTCGCATTGAGCACGCCCTGCAAGAGCACCCGTTCGCTCGGACTCCCTGCGATATCGCACGCGGCCTTCAGCCGGACGAGCCCTTCGGTCAGTGTCCCTGTCTTGTCCGAACAGAAGACGGTCATGCTCCCGAAGTTTTCGATCGAGGCCAATCGTTTCACAATCACTTTCTGCTGGGCCATGCGCTTGGCCCCATGGGCCAAATTGATGCTGATGATGGCCGGTAGCAGCTGTGGAGTGAGGCCGACCGCGAGGGCGAGGGAGAAGAGGAAGGCTTCGAGCACGGGCCTGGCCAGATATACGTTGACCGCAAAGATGGCGACGACCAGCACGACGGTCACTTCCAAGAGGAGATGACCGAATTGCCTGATGCCTCGTTCGAACTCCGTCTCCGGCGGCCTGAGTTGCAACCGGCCCGAGACCTTCCCGAATTCCGTGTCCGACCCAATGTGCACCACAACAGCCGTACTGTTTCCGCTGACGACATGGGTCCCGAGAAAGAGACTATTTGTCCGTCGAGCCAGCGGAATGTCGACCGGCAGGACGCCGCAGATTTTCTCGACCGGATAGGTTTCGCCCGTGAGCGTCGCCTCGTCCACGAACAGGTCTTTCGATTCAAGCAGGAGACAATCGCCGGGAACTGTGTCGCCCGCTCTGAGCAGGACGACATCGCCCGGCACGACCTCCTCAACCGGCACAGCAGCCGGGCTTCCATCGCGCCACACATCCGCTTTGACTTGCACGATCGCGAGCAGGCTGGCCACCGCTTGGTTCGCGCTCCGTTCCTGCCAGAACCCGAGCAGGCCGCTGGCGAGCACGATCATGAGAATGATCGCCGTGTCGGTCGGATCCGCCAGAAAGAAGGCCAGCCCCGCGGCCGCCAGGAGGATAAGGATGATCGGGCTGGTGAATTGCCGAAACAGCAGCTCGTAGGTGGACAGCCGACTCTTCGGTTTCAAGAGAAGATGCGCATCTCGCAGATGACGCCGTCGCGCCTCATCGCCGGAGAGTCCTTTGGAACCTGAGTCGAGTTGCTTAAGAGCCTCAGCCGATGGGCTGCTCCAAAAATGCCACTGGCCAGACGCCTCCTGTCGCATCAAAACATGCTCCCGCCTCATTGCAGTTTCCGGATACCCGCCGGCCATCTGACCGGCGTTCCGGATATGCTACGCACCATTTTCGGCAATTTTCATGAAAGCACCATTCAGGCTCTCTCCTGGACTGCCAGACAGTTATGGCTCACGAGCCGAAATGTTGCCTGCGCCAACAAGCTGGGGAAGATCTTGCCGGAGCACATCGCCGATGCAGTCGATACTCACGTCCGGCGGCGGGTAACTTTTGAGTAGCTGCGTATCGCGAGCATAGTGTCCCTATCGCGGAACACGGTGGTCGCCCGCGCGCCCCAGACTTTCTTGATCGCCGCGAGGATTTTGAGCTTGTCATCGATGACCACATAGCGATCGCCCGGATACCGCCCACTCGACATCGTCGAGTTTTTGCTCTTTATGAATATAGACCAGAACATTGCCCTCCACAGCCTCGAAGAGAGCAGACCGTTCGATTTTCCTTGGTTGGAACATCACATCCTCATCCGACAAGATGGCCGCCTTTTCCCATTACTTCACTTGCTCCACCGCATCGAGCGCGTTCAGGAACACCCGATTCGCAAATAGATAGTTCACCAGAAAGTGGAAAACCGAAGAGAAACACCACGTGTGGCAATGTCATGTGAGCCTACTCGCCGGGTCATGGGTTTCAGCCGGTAGAGTGATCGCCGTGAGTGTTATCGTGTTGCATCCCACTTCCAATCGCGAATATACGGCTGATCATCCCCGTACTTAGCAATATACGACTTGTGCTCCATTCGTTTGTCCTGCATCGCTTGTCTGGTATGGGCGGCAAAACGCCCCAGCTTCGGGACACGATCAATCACGTCCATCACCAAATGGAACCGGTCGAGGTCGTTCAGGACCACCATGTCGAATGGCGTCGTTGTCGTGCCTTCCTCTTTGTACCCACGGACATGCAGATTCTTGTGATTAGTCCTTCGGTAGGTCAGGCGATGAATCAGCCAGGGGTAGCCGTGGAATGCGAAGATGATCGGTTTGTCGGTCGTGAAAAGGCTGTCGAACTCCTTGTCACTCAAACCATGAGGGTGTTCACGCTGCGGCTGGAGCTTCATCAAGTTCACCACATTAATTACCCTGACCTTCAGGCGAGGGAACAAAGTCCTGAGCAACTCGGCGGCGGCCAATGTTTCCACGGTGGGTACGTCGCCGCAGCACGCCATCACGACATCGGGTTCGCCACCCCGGTCGTTGCTGGCCCATGGCCAGATGCCGAGGCCGGCGGTGCAGTGTTTGATCGCGGCGTCCATGTCCAACCACTGGGGCGCAGGTTGCTTGCCGGCCACGATCACGTTCACGTAGTTGTGGCTGCGCAGACAATGATCGGTGACGGACAACAGGGTGTTGGCGTCCGGCGGGAGATAAACCCGGATGACCCCGGCTTTTTTGTTTACCACATGGTCGATGAATCCCGGGTCCTGGTGGCTGAAACCGTTGTGATCCTGCCGCCACACATGCGACGACAATACATAATTCAAGGACGCAATCGGCCGCCGCCAGGGAATCTGATGAGACACTTTTAGCCATTTTGCGTGCTGGTTGAACATCGAACCGATGATATGGATAAAGGCTTCATAGCAGGAGAACATTCCGTGGCGGCCCGTCAATAGATAGCCTTCGAGCCAGCCTTCGCATTGATGCTCGCTCAGCATCTCCATCACGCGGCCATCCGGCGCCACATGATCGTCTCCGGGAATGATCTCTGCCGTCGAGCATCGGTTCGTCACCTCAAACAGGGCGCCCCAGCGATTCGAGTTCGTCTCGTCCGGGCTGAACACGCGGAAGTTGTTGGGGTTACATTTCACCACGTCGCGGATAAACTCGCCTTGGACACGTGTGGCTTCGCCGTTCACCGCCCCGGGCTTCTGCACTTTCAGAGCGTAATCGCGGAAATCCGGCAGGCGCAGGTCGTGCAACAACAGGCCGCCATTGGCGTGCGGATTGGCGCTCATGCGTCGCTCGCCTGCCGGCGCCAGGTCGGCGAGCTCATGAAGGAACCGACCCCTCCGATCAAACAATTCCTCTGGCCGATAGCTCCTCATCCACCTTTCCAACAGCTTCACGTGGCCCGGATGACTCATGTCACCCATCGGCACCTGGTGCGAACGGAATGTTCCTTCAGCCCGCTTCCCATCCACGACTTTCGGCCCAGTCCAGCCCTTCGGCGAGCGCAGGACGATCATCGGCCACCAGGGCCGTTTCTTAAATCCTTTGGTTCGTGCGTCGCGCTGGATCTTCTTGATGTCACCCACGACAGCATCCAGCGTGGCAGCCATCTGTTGATGCATCGTCGCAGGATCATCACCCTCGACAACATACGGCTTGTACCCGTATCCGATACACAGCGATTTCAGTTCATCGTGCGGAATACGGGCCAGCACCGTAGGGCCGGCGATCTTGTATCCGTTCAGATGCAGGATCGGCAGCACGGCGCCGTCGTGCACAGGGTTCAGAAACTTGTTTGAATGCCAACTGGCCGCCAAGGGGCCGGTTTCAGCCTCTCCATCACCCACGATGCAGGCGACGAGCAGGTTCGGATTATCGAACGCCGCCCCGAACGCATGTGACAGCGAGTAACCCAACTCGCCACCCTCGTGGATAGAACCCGGTGTCTCCGGCGCGACGTGGCTCGGGATGCCCCCGGGAAATGAGAACTGTTTGAACAAGCGCTTCAGGCCCTCTTCATCTTGCGAGACATCCGGATAGACCTCGCTGTAGGTGCCTTCCAGATACGCGTTCGCCACGAGTCCTGGTCCACCGTGGCCAGGCCCGGTGATATATATGACGTTCAGATCGTAGTCTTTAATGACGCGGTTCAGGTGGACATAGACGAAGTTCAACCCCGGCGTCGTACCCCAGTGACCGAGCAACCGCGGTTTGATATGGGCGCGCTTGAGTGGCTTCGTCAGTAATGGATTGTCGTAGAGATAAATCTGACCTACGGACAGATAATTCGCGGCTCGCCAATAGGCATCGATCATCGCTAGGTTCTTCTTGGTTAAGACAGACTTCATGGTTGTCTCTCCATTCTAGATGGTCTCTGCATCAGGTCAATGTTGCGCCGCACCTTACGAACTAGCCGGCCTGTTCAGTACACATTCGATCGTGGCGCGAGCGATCTCGACCTCTTCATCGACACCCGCCACATAGCAGAGCAGGGGTGCGCCTTCTTCGCTAATCTTCATCGCATCGCCTGAAGCGAGGTCCACGGCCGTCTCATTGCGCAGGGGATCGAGCCGTAGCCCGCACCAGTCCATGCCGTCACAGATTCGCGCACGGATGAACGCAGACCGCTCACCGATGCCGCCTCCGAAGACGAGCGCATCAGCGCCTCCCAGCACCGCCAGGTATGCGCCGATGTACTTGCGCGCGCGATAGCAAAACATGTCCAGCGCCAGCGCAGCGCGTGAGTCCGGCTTGCCTTCGGCTGCGTTCAGGAGTTCGCGCATGTCGCGCGACACACCCGAAACCCCCAGAAGGCCCGAACGCTCATTTAAGAGACATTCAACCTCATCGACCGACAGCCCTCCCCTCCGAACAAGATGCCTAACCACTGCGGGGTCCACATCGCCCGATCTGGTTCCCATTACCAGGCCTTCGAGCGGCGTGAACCCCATGGACGTATCTACCGAGCGTCCCTGATCGATCGCTGTCGCGGAGCATCCGTTGCCGAGATGCAGGGTAATGAGGCGTAGACTGCAAAGCGGGCGGTTTACTGCTGCGGCACAGATGCCGGCTAACGACGCGTGCGCGATGCCATGAAATCCGTAGCGATGGATACCGTGCTTGTGCGCCAGATCAAGATCGATGGCATAAGAGGACGCCCGAGCAGGCATCGAACGGTGGAACCCCGTATCGAAAACGGCGACCATCGGAGTGTCAGATCCCATCATAGCGCGCGCACCCCTGATCCCGGCTACGCACCCGGGATTGTGAAGCGGAGCCAATTCAACCAGTCGATCAATTGCGGCAAAAACTTCGTCGTCGATTATGACCGGTGTTCGAAACTGCTCGCCGCCATGCACCACGCGGTGCCCGACCGCCTCGATATGAAAGGTCTGCCCCTCCTGCCGACTCGAATCTTTCAACATGTCCAGCATGCACCCGACCGCCTCGGCATGGGTAGCGACCGCGCGTGTGACCTGCGTTACCAACTTCCCATCGCGACGGAGCAACAGCCCGGCGGCAGGCCCGATCTCTTCGACTGATCCCTCATAACGGATGCTCGGTTGCCGACTGTCTGCCGCGTCAGCAGAGTCGTCGAACTCGACGACCTTGAACTTCAGGGAGGAGCTTCCGCTATTCATCGCCAGCACATTCATAGTCGTCTCAACAGCTTGATCGATTCCATCACCACGAAGGGAAGAAGGCCCGTGGCTCCCATCAATACCCAATCTTCGATCGGTAACGGGGCAACCTTGAAGATCGGCGCGGCCGCCGGAACCGTGAGCACCGCCACCTGCACAACAAGCGAGAGGAGGAAGGCCCACACCAGCGCGCGATTCGTCCCGACGCCCAACTGGAAGAGCGACAGCCGCTCGCTCCGGCAGTTGAAGACATGCACCAGTTGCACGAGCACCATCACAGCGAAGGCCACCGTCCTTGCCTGATCGAGCTCTCGATGCAGGCCATAAAGGCTGTAGCTGAACACTCCTAACGCAATCAACCCCAGCATCGACCCCTCTCCGCCGATAGCCAATAATCGTCCGCCGTCCAGCAGCCGAGCCTCCGGACGGCGAGGCGGACGCTTCATCAGATCAGGCGCCTTGGGATCGGCCGCCAGCGCCAAGGCCGGGATGCCATCCGTGACGAGATTCATCCAGAGAATCTGAATCGGCAATAGCGGCAAAGGAAGTCCGATCAACGTTGCAAACAACATCACAAGCACCTCGCTGACATTGCACGACAAGAGAAAATGGATGGTCTTGCGGATGTTGTCGAAAATGCCACGACCTTCTTCCACCGCCGCCGCGATCGAGGCAAAGTTGTCGTCCGTTACCACCATATCGGCGGCTTCTTTCGTCACATCGGTTCCGGTGACCCCCATGGCCACGCCGATGTCCGCCGCTTTGACTGCGGGCGCGTCGTTCACGCCGTCGCCTGTCATGGCCACGATGGCGCCCTGCGCCTTCCAAGCTTTGACGATACGCAGCTTGTGCTCCGCCGAGACCCTCGCATAAACCGTCACCTGCTCCACGGTCCGGGCCAGTTCATCGTCTGACAGCCGATCGAGTTCCGTCCCAGACAATGCCTGCCCAGGCCCTTCGACCCCCCCCAACTCTCCCGCAATCGCCATTGCCGTATCCTTGTGATCTCCCGTAATCATCACCGTCCGAATGCCGGCACCGTGGCATGCCTGGACTGCCGCTTTCGCCTCAGGCCGCAGGGGATCTTTCATGGCCGCGAGCCCAAGAAAAACCAGCCGATCCTCCAACTCTTGCGCCCGATAGGCATCAGGCTCACGATCCATTCGCCGATGGGCCATCGACAGCACGCGCAACGCCTGATGCGCAAATGCCGCATTGGCCTCAAGAATGGCGGCACGAGTGGATTCCGTCAAAGCTTCGACCATGCCGTCCGCCGCCAGCCGGTGCGTGCATTGCCGCAATAAGACATCCGGCGCGCCCTTGACATACGCGACCGGCCCATCCGGCGTCCGTCGCACGATCGTCATCATCTTGCGTTCCGGATCGAACGGCACCTCTCCGAGAAAGTGATAGGCCGAATCGAGTTTCTCGATCGTGAGAGTCGCCTTCGCCGCCGCGACCAACAGAGCGCCTTCCGTCGGATCGCCTAGGATCCGCCAGGTTCCCTCCTCCTGCCGCAACGTAGCTCCATTGCAGAGCACTGCCGCCGTTAGCAGCTCGCGCAGGCCAGGAGGTAGGCGTGAGGGGTCAGGCGTAAGGAGTGAAGGGTGGGGCGAAGAGGAAATCGCCTCACGTCTCGCGCCAAACACCTCACGGATTTCTCCGACTGGCTCATACCCTTCGCCCATGACCTCGAACACCCGGTCTCCGACGAACAACCTCGTTACCGTCATTTCGTTCTTGGTGAGAGTGCCGGTCTTGTCGGAGCAGATGACCGTCGTCGATCCGAGCGTTTCAACTGCAGGAAGTTTGCGGATGAGCGCGTGACGTTTCACCATGCGGGTCACCCCCAGCGCCAATGTAATCGTCACCACGGCAGGGAGGCCTTCCGGCACGGCCGCCACGGCCAGGCTGACTGAGGTCATGAACATTGCCACCAACGGCACGCCGCGCAGATAGCCTAAGGCAAACACGACGGTGACCACCGCCAGGGCCAGCCAGAGGAGGGTGTATCCGAATTGTTCTAGCCGGCGCTGCAAGGGAGTTTCCGCCCGTTCGGCCTCTGCGGCTTTTTGGATCATCGCAGCGATCCGGCCCAACTCGGTACGTAGGGCAGTCGCCACGACAAGAGCCCGCGCTTTACCGGACACGGCGACGGTGCCCATAAAGGCTATATTCGTCCGCTCGGCGAGCGGCACGTCGGTTCCGGCCATGACACCCGCGCCCTTCTGAACCGGCGTCGATTCGCCGGTCAGCGAGGCCTCATGCGTTTGGAAATTCGTCGCGTAGATGAGTCGCGCATCTGCGGGGATACGGTCGCCGGCTTCCAGAAGAATCAAATCTCCGGGTACCAATTCTCGCGCGGGGATGGACCGGAGGACGCCGTCACGGACCACTCGGGCCATCGCCACCGACATCTTCCGCAGCGCCGCCAAGGAACGCTCGGCCCGAAACTCTTGCACAAACCCGAGCAGACCGTTGAGAAACACGATAGTCAAGATCGCCGCCGCATCGAGCCAGTCTTCCAAGAGGCCGGAGATGACCGAGGCCCCGATCAGCACCCAGACAATGACGCTCGTGAACTGGGAGAGAAACAGCTTCAACAGTGACGGGGGCGGGACTTCGGGGAGTTCATTGGGACCGAATTCGGTGTGACGGCGTTCGACTTCCTGGCCGATCAGTCCGCGCTCAGAGTCGCTGCCAAGGAAGGTGGTGAGATTGTCCGGCGTAAACTGCCAGACGTTGGTCATCGGGTTCCCCAGCAACTGAGTCATGACGGACATCTCTCTTATTGATACAGCAACCAGAGTCCCAGGCAGTAGCCCAGGGTAATCGCGAGACTATCCGGTTCGAGCAGCAAGCAACGTTTTTCGATACGATAAATGTTGCCCCTCGTAGCCGCGCTCATCCCGAGGATACTGCACAACGCCGTCATCGCACGGACGTCGTATACGGCATTAAAGGGGGGCCACCGCTAAATGCCGCATCGACAAAGAAGAACGCCGCCATGTTCACGTTGCTCCCGAACAGATTGCCGACTTTGAAGTCACAAGCCTCTCGTCGTACCGTCTGGGGATCGCCAAGAAGCGCGGCATGTCTCGGTGAAAGGCGGTGTCGAAGCAGGCGACTTGCGGGAGCGTCGGGTACCGCCGGGCCAACGTCTCGATCAACTCGATCTCGGCCGGCATATGTTCAGGATCATAGGGACTTAGCCGACGCAATTCACCCATGACTTCCGGAGTGAGGCGCTGCGGCTCGCTATACCAATGGTCTCCATGTACCACGCGATGCCCGATGGCTACGAGGTCTGTGCTTGCGACTTTCTGTTCCAGCCAGGCAATGAGTGGATCAACACAGTCCTTGTGATGCGCGGCCTGGATCGTCCTGCGCTCGCTAGTTCCGCCGGCCACGTCCGTGAGGGTCAGCGTCCCCTCCGGATACCCGATTCGATCTACCCGGCAGGACGCAACACGAGTGAGAGGAGGACCAACGGGGAAGAGCGCACATTTGAGGCTCGATGATCCTCCATTGATGGTCAGGATGAAGCCATTAGGGTGGTGGCAGGGATCGCGCAGGCTCACAGGACCCCTCACGTCGATCCATAGTTCTGCGACATAGGCGCTTGCCCCAATCGATAGGCATTGTGGAGGTACTGGCCGAGCATGCGCTGCGTATTGAAAAACGCTCCGTTCAAGGAGATCGAGTGCCGCATGATCTCGATAAACCGTTCGCGGTCCTTATAAAAACAGGGCAAGACCTTCTCTTCCAGTTTTCTATAGAGTTCTGCTGCGTGACAAGAATCCATCCCTGACTGAGGCTCCAGGCAGGCCTCCACCCGATCGCCGATCGACCAGCCGGTCACCCCTTCGAGGTGGCCCTCGATCCACCAGCCGTCGAGCACACTCAGACTGGGGACCCCATTCATCGCCGCCTTCATCCCGCTCGTCCCCGATGCCTCCATCGGCGGAAATGGGGTATTGAGCCATACATCGACACCGGCACAGAGCATCTTGGCCACTTCCATGTCGTAATTGGTCAGATACGATACCGGGATCACCGGTTGCACCGCATCGCGCATTTCATGGATACGAGCGATCAGTTCCTTGCCATCGTGGTCGCGTGGATGCGCCTTGCCGGCAAAGACGATCTGGATCGGTCCGGCATCGCGGACCATCTGCTTGAGCCGGTCGAGATCCTGAAAGATCAGACCGGCCCGTTTGTAGGCCGCAAACCGACGGGCGAATCCGAGCGTCAACATCTCGCGATCGAATCCCGCGTTCGACTCCCGATTCACATGCTCGACCAACGTGCGCTTGGCTTCCACATGGGCTGCCCAGATGTCCGAGGTGGGAATGCCCACGGCGTAGCGCAACGACAGTTGATCACGCCGCCAGTCCGGCAGATGGGTATCGAAGAGCTTCTGGAACGATGGAGCGGTCCACGTCGCCGCGTGAACTCCGTTGGTGATAGAATGGATTGGGTAGCCGGGGAACATGCTGTGCGAGACCTCACCATGCTTCATCGCAACCCCGTTGACATAAAGGGAGCCCCGCAGAGCCAGTTGCGTCAGATTGAGCGTCTCCTCAACACCGCATGCCTTCAGTATGGCCCACCAGCGATCGCCTAGCACCTGGCGCGCGAGTTTCTCGGGGAATTTATCGTGGCCTGCCGGAACTGGAGTATGGGTCGTAAACACGCACTGTTCGCGAATGGCTTCGATAAACTCGTTTGAGATCGAATCCGACTGGTTCTGCGAGGCAAGCTTCTCCTCGCCAAGCGCAAGGACGAGCAAGGCGGCGTGACCCTCATTCATGTGGAACCGACGGATGTCTTCATATCCGAGGGCCCGCAATAGTCGAAATCCTCCAACCCCCAGCACCATTTCCTGACACAAGCGATAATGGTCGTCGCCTCCATAGAGCACATCCGTGAGGGTCCTGTCCCAGGGCTGGTTTTCACGCACATCGGTATCGAGCAGATACACCGGAACGACATACCCGGACTCACCCTTTATGCGATACCGCCAGGCCCTAACATGGACCGTGCGACCTTCGATCTCGACCGTGGCCTGCTCGTCGATCAGCTCCGCGAAATCATTGACTGGCCATGCGACCGGCTCCTCGCTTTGCTGACCGTGCGCATCAAGCCGCTGAAAAAAGTACCCCCGGCGGTGCAGCAAGGACACCGCCACCATCGGCACTTCGAGATCCGCCGCAGAGCGAATCGTGTCGCCGGCGAGCACACCAAGCCCGCCCGCATAGGTCGGCATCCCGGACTCAAGACCGATCTCCATGGAAAAATACGCGACGCGCGGTGGTTGCCCCATAAATGGACCCCTCAGTGATCTCACTTCCGCAGGATAGCCCTGCAGGACGAGCGAGGCTTGCTCTGGTTCATCTGGTCTATCTGGTCTGTCAGTTCAACCAAACAACGAGACAAACCATACAAACCAGAGCAACCAGCCTGGTCTCATGCTTCACGCGCCACGGTCTGAGTGCTGGCGGACTGTTTCCGCCTCCTGCTAACTCAACGTCGCACGAATCCAGTCGCCCACATAGTGCGTGATCGCAATCACGGTGACGCCAATGACGACATGCTCCACGATGACCTTCCAGGCCGGGATCTGCTGGGCCCGCGCCAAGAGAAAGCTCAGCACCGCAAGCAGAGAGAGGCCCCACAGCACACTCACCATTATGGCCTCCTCTAGCTGCAACAACAGCACCGGCACGGCAAAGGTCAGGGCGATCAGGAACTTGGCCACAAAAGTGGCAATGGTCGATTCCCAAATTTCTGAGACGTTCCCGTGATTCTTGGACTCCTCCGCAATATGGATGCCCAGCGCATCGGACAATGCATCGGCAACCGCTATGGTCACAATGCCTCCGATGACGACGGTTCGTGAGTGGGTGCCTGAATGGAGTCCCACCATCAACCCCAATGTAGTAATCACGCCGGACGTGAGATCAAAACTCAGACCGGTTTTGAACGATGCCTTCATCAACATTCATTGCCGATGTGAGCCTGCATCCTAGGAGCCTGTCTGACATTGACCGTTCTACTGCGGCAAACGATCCCCGACCAGCTGCAAGGCCCACCTCTCTCACCTCGTCACGAAGGCACTGTCGGTCAGGCTCCTAGTACTTGTCCATGATGGCTTTGAGGTCGCTGCCGCTAATCACCTCTTGATCGAGCAACCTCTTCGCTCCTTCGAGGAGCGCGGCCTTTCGTTCCGCCAGCAGTCGTTTCACGCGCTCGTATTGCTCATCGATGATACGGCGCACCTCGCAGTCGATCTCGCGGGCGGTCTCCTCCGAGTAGTCGCCTTTCTCCTGAGGCGCCTGGATTTGCATCATCATGGGCTGGCGTTCACGATCGAGCGTGATGGTCCCAAGCTTGTCGCTCATTCCGTAGGACTTGACCATGCTCTTAGCGATATCTGTCGCCTTGACCAGGTCGTTTTGCGCCCCCGTGGAGGCCTCGCCGAAAATCAATTCTTCCGCAATCCGCCCTCCAAGGAAGACGGCAATTTTGTTCTCCAGCTCCGTCTTGGTCATCAGGAAACGATCCTCCGTCGGGAGCTGAAGGGTATAGCCCAACGCGGCAATCCCACGGGGAATGATCGAGATCTTCTGTATCGGGTCTGCTCCTGGAAACGACAGCGCCACCAATGCGTGGCCCACTTCGTGGTGCGCGACTCGTTCCTTCTCCACCTTGTTGAGCACCCGATTTTTCCTCTCCAACCCGGCCACGACCCGTTCCACCGCTTCCTGCAATTCAGGAAGACCCACCTGCTCCTTATTCCGACGCACGGCCAAGAGCGTCGCTTCATTGATGATATTGGCGAGATCGGCGCCCGAGAAACCAGGGGTCATCCCGGCTATCACCTCAAGGTCCGCATCGCGACCCAGGGTTACCTTCTTCGCATGGACACGCAAGATGGCCAGGCGGCCAATCTTATCCGGACGATCGACCAGCACTTGGCGATCGAACCGGCCGGCCCGCAACAGTGCGGGATCCAGGATTTCAGGCCGATTGGTGGCCGCCATCAGAATGACGGCGATGCGCGGATCGAAGCCGTCCATCTCGACCAGCAACTGATTCAGGGTCTGCTCACGTTCCTCATGCGACGCGGGTCCCATTCCACGGGCTTTTCCGAGCGCATCCAGTTCGTCGATGAAGATAATACAGGGCGCTTTGACCTTCGCCTGCTCGAACAAATCCCGCACGCGTGCTGCCCCAACCCCTACAAACATTTCCACGAACTCGGACCCGCTGATGCTGAAAAAAGTGACCCCGGCCTCTCCTGCCACGGCGCGGGCCAGGAGAGTCTTGCCGGTTCCAGGAGGGCCGACGAGCAAGATGCCTTTCGGAATCTTTCCTCCGAGACGCGTGAACTTTTCCGGCGTCTTCAGAAACTCGATCACCTCACGCAGTTCTTCCTTCGCCTCGTCGACGCCGGCCACATCCGCGAAGGTGACTTTCGTGTCCTTCTCGGCATAGATCTTCGCCTTCGACTGCCCCACTGTCATGAATCCGCTTTGGCCCTGCCCGAATCGCCGGATGGCAAAGAACCAAATGCCGACAAAGACCAGCGCAGGAACGATCCAGGAAAGGAGATCGCGCATGAACGTGCTCTCGATCACGCCGCTAAACGTGACGTTGTGCGCGTTGAGCTCCTTGACTAGATCGGGATCTTCAACCCGAACGGTCGTAAACAGCTTCTGGTCTTTGGATCCTCCTTCCGGCTTCAGCTTCCCGCTCACTCTCTGATGAGTGACCGTGACTTCCGCCACTTTGCCGGACACCACGAGTGTCCTGAATTCGCTGTACGGAAGCTCTTCGACCTTCTGCATGGCCACGATGAAATCGTGCACAAGAATGACCGCAAAGATCGCGAGAAAGACATACCCGATCGAAAAGGAGATTTTTTTATTCACTGGCATAGCGATTATTTCCTCTCGCTGTCAGGAGCCTAGTAGGATGCTGAAAAAGTCAGCCAACCGAGGTCGCACGGTTGGGAACCCGCTCACGTCAGAATAAGGACGACCGCATCAGAAAGTATCACACCCCGCATCGTACACGCTCCAGCCGCCGCAGGGAAACTGCACAGGCGGTCCAGTCGTGCTCTCAGATTATAATTATAATTGCAAAGAAGAGACCCTGACATCAAACCCTCAAACCTGGAGATTCTTGTAAGAATATAGAGAGTTTCGAACGTAATTGGATGGAAGAAAAGGGGAGGTGGAGGAGTCCTGCTACAGTGAATCTAGTTGCCACAGTAGCATAATGCGACAGAACGAGCAGGCCCATCACGCTGCTCTGCTCTGTCTGGGTTGAACCAAACCAACGAGACAGACCAGAGCAACCAGCCGGTTGCTTGCGCTTCACAATCCACACGTCACCCGTGTGTTGACGCGCCGGGGCCGGGCGGGCGAGAAGGACGTTTTTTTCAGCAGCCTGCTAGGTCCGCACAAGCCTGCCTGCTGCTAACAGCACGGCCAGCCAAAGAAAACGACGGAAACGCGAGGGAACCCAGGGAGACCTCACAACCAGTAGGTGATCGAACCAGATTCGGCTTCCCTGAGACCCCTGCCAATAATTAGACGGAAATCGGCTCGAACTTCACCCTGCGCAAGAGCCCGGACAGCGACCCGCTGTCCGGCGTCATCGTCACAGTGCGCTTTCCCCCGTCTCGCCGGTCCTGATCCGCACCACGGAACCGAGATCCGATACGAAGATCTTCCCATCCCCGAGACTGCCGGTCTTCGCGCTACGCGTAATGGTTTCAATCACACGCGACGCCAGGTTATCCGTGACGAACACTTCAATCTTCACCTTGGGCACAAAGTCAGTCGTATACTCGGCGCCCCGGTATGTTTCTCGATTCCCCTTCTGGCGTCCGAATCCTTTAACTTCTGTGACCGTCATCCCATGCACACCCATTTCCAGTAATGCGTCTTTGACCTCTTCTAACTTGAACGGCTTGATAATGGCTTCAATCATCTTCATGTCGATATCTCCTCACCATGCTCACCCGAGAACGCTGATCGTACATCGTCGCTGGGATCGCCGGCTCATTGTTGGGTTGATTGTGTTATGGTCCATTTACTCGTGTGAATAGGCCTGCTCATTGTGCTGGCTGAGGTCCAATCCTACTTGTTCCTCTTCCGAAGAGACTCGCAAGCCGACCACCGCATCGACCAGCTTCAGAATGATCCAGGTGCCAATCACGGAGAACAGCGCCACCGCGCCCGCCATGAGAGCCTGAGTACCCAGCTGACCCGCATTCCCGAAGAAGAGCCCGTCAGCCCCGGCGGCATTGATCGCCTTGGACGCGAACAACCCCGTCGCGATGATGCCGAACACGCCGCTCACACCGTGAATGCCCACGGAATCGAGCGAGTCATCGTAATAGCTCATCCGCCCCTTCCAATAGACGGCGTAATAGCACAGCACCCCCGCCACGCCACCAATGAGGATCGCGGAGAACGGTCCGATATACCCGGAGGCCGGGGTCACGGCTGCCAGCCCGGCCACTACGCCGCTCGCCACACCGAGCACGGAGGGCTTCCCACGATGAATCCACTCCACCACCATCCACACCAACGCCCCCGTTGCCGCGGCCGCCTGGGTCGCCAAGAAGGCGGTCCCGGCCACCCCATTCGCTCCCAACGCACTGCCCGCGTTGAACCCGAACCAGCCGAACCACAGCAGGCCGGTCCCCAACAACGTGAAGGGGAGGTTGTGCGGGGGCATGTGATCGGCGCCCCATCCCTTGCGTTTGCCGATCACGATGGCGCACACCAGCGAACTCACGCCGGACGTGATATGCACCACCGCGCCACCCGCAAAGTCTATCGCACCCATCTGCCCCAACCATCCACCGCCCCAAACCCAATGGGCCACAGGAACATAGATAAACAGGGACCACAAGGCTGCAAACAGCAACAACGCGGAAAACTTCATGCGCTCCGCCACAGCTCCGGTAATCAGTGCCGGCGTAATGGCGGCAAACATGAGCTGGAATAACATGAAGACTTGGTGGGGAATCGTGGGGCCGTAGGTGGGATGCGGCGCGCTGCCCACCCCGTCCAGCCCCGCCCACTCAAGGCTTCCGATGAGACCTCCCTGATCAGGACCGAAGGCCAGGCTGTACCCACCAAGAATCCAGATCAGACTGACCAGACAGAGCACGACAATGCTCTGCATGATCGTCCCCAGGATATTCTTGCGTCGAACCATCCCGCCATAGAAGAGCGCCAAGCCCGGCATCGTCATCGCCAGGACGAGCGCGGTGGAGGTGAGGACCCAGGCGGTATCGCCTGTGTCTATTTTCAGCGCCTCATCCGCTGCCCCTGCCTCCGGAATTCCTATCAGTGATCCCAGAAACAATCCCACTCCTAAGCACAGCAGTATTCCGAAACGTTTGTATCCGCCCACGGTCTTCCTCCTTTGAATTAAGAAATGCTCACCCGCTAGTCTAGTGCGTCACAATCGGACACACTCCTCGTTCGCGCGCCACTCCTCCTGTAAATCTAGAAAAATGAACTGGCAGGGAAAGGATGGCCGGCGCCTGGCTCAGCAGCGCATAGAAACTGACGCTGCCTCCAATCTTGTTCCGGGAACATATTTCCGATACACGACGGACGCCAGCACATACACCTCGCGGAGCAACTGATCGGCCAAGGACCGAGTGTTAAAAAGAACATGCAAAATAAACTATTTCTGATCGCGACTGCAAGGGAATATTTCTCTGAGATCCACTACTTCGATGGCTCGAAAAATCTCCCCTTCGACGCTGAGAATCAGATGCCGTATCATCTCTCCCGCTCGGAACAGTCCACGCCTTTTCTGGTTACCCGGAGGCCGGATCTTTCAGGGACTCATCGTCGCCTGAGCCACACACTTGTCCGATGACCGATGACTATTGACCATTGACCTTCATGGTCGTTTGCAATCGAGTGTAGACTGACTGCGCGCAACGGAACCCCATCCAGTTGATCTTCGAATTTGGATCGGTCCCGCGCGCTGCTTTCTCCTATCCCGCTTCGGTGTTCAGCCGCTTGCCCGCCCACTTGCAGAAGGCGGATGTGTGCTCAGACCATGAGGATTCATTCGCGTAGGTCACGTTGGAATCGCGATCTAAGACCGCCACTCGATCGGAAGACCCACCGGCTAATTGCTTGATGGTTTCCAGTCGAGCTACGAGGATGGGATCAGCACAGGAGGGAACGCTCTTAGATTACTTTTGAGATCCGGCCATCTCACAACTCTCACAGGCAGAAGAGTCAATCTCAGCAAGGTCTCAGGTGATGTTTCCATCCAGTGCCGGGCCTAAGAGACGCCGTACTGCTCCTTTGAGCTCACTGATGCGAACCGGCTTATCGAAGTACGCCTCGACACCCATGGCCAAGGCATTGGCTCTCGTCTTGGGATCTCCAAATGACGTCAGCAGAACAATCGGCACCCCGGGAGCAAACGTCCGGAGCCTGGAAATATAATCTAAGCCGCCCGCCGGCATACGGAGATCCGTAAGAATCAGCGAAGGGCGAGTATCGAACACCAACCGCAGGGCCTCGTCCCCATCAGCCGCCTCTCGGATGTACACCCCCAGATCATATAGCTCATCACAGAGGAGACTCCGCATCTCCTTATCATCTTCGACGATAAGCAACACGGATTGCTTCCTCTCCTGTGTCATCCGTTTCCCCCTCTGCGTCCGGCCCTCTTCACTCTCTAGCAGAATGCTGGAAAAGTCGCTCTTCTCACCCGCCCGACCCCGGCGCGCCGAGACGCGCCTTTTCCCATGCGTCGTTCTCGCCACGTTCAGAGGCTCCACGTACCGAACAGAGTACGTATCGCCTCTTCGCTTGCTGTGGCCTTGCTGAATGGCATTTTTGAGCATCCCGCTGGATATTCATCAGTTGTCAATGTCCTGTGGGCTATTGAGTTTCTTGTATGCCGCAGTAGTTGTTCCGCTGCATGCTAGTGGAACACAATGCACAACCCGTGCAAGCCAGACCTTCTCGCAGACGGGAAGTGATGGATTCCGGAACTGAGCCAACTTGCGTGAGATTTCCTCAGGATGAGCATGGTTGGGATAGAAAGCGCATCTAGGCCTGATGAGAAATGCGACAGGTGTGCCCCCGCTTTTGTCGCAGATTGCGACAGAAGGGTGTCAGCCTGCCGATCAAACTTCTGAGCGAGGGGGGTGGTGTTGGTTAAGTGATAGCTGCGGTCTGAGCTTCGTCAAGGGGGAGTCGGATCCAAAAGGTCGTGCCCTTGTCGACTACACTCTCCACATCGATGGTCCCGCCATGTTCTTCGATGATCCCTTTCACGACCGTGAGACCTAGACCGGTACCCTTCCCAAAATCTTTCGTCGTGAAAAAAGGTTCGAATACCTTGGAGCGGATCTCTTCCGGCATCCCGTGGCCGGTATCGGACACCCCGAGACGCACGTGACTGTTCTCACGCGCGAGGCTCAGCCTGAGTCGCCCCCCCTCCGGCATGGCATGGATGCTATTCATCACGAGATTGATGAGCACTTGGATGAGTTGGTCCCGATCGGCCAGGACAGGTGGCAAGGACGATTCAATCGTCTTGTGAACCGTGATGCGACATTGGGCGACTCGTTCCTGGAACATCTCCAGGCTATCGTCCAAGACCTCACCGAGATCGACGGCCCGCCGAACCGGCGTCCTCCGCCGGGCAAAGGCAAGGAGTTGGTTCATCACCTTGGTGATTCGCTCGACCTGTGTGACGATCGTGGCAAGGCCCGTCTTCATCCCTTCATCGGCTGTGCGTTGGAGTAGATATTCCGCGCGCCCGAGGATCACGTTCATCGGCGTGCCGATTTCATGTGCCATACCGGAAGCCAGTGTGCCCAGCTCCGCCAACCGCTCAGTCCGCCGGAGTTGCATCTCCAGACGTTTGCGCTCTGAAATATCCACGATCGACGCCACCACCCCCATCCCCTTGGTCGTCTGAATAGGCGTGAGTCCGATTTCAACAGGAAACTGACTCCCGTCCTTCCGTAGGCCAGACAAGTCGCGTCCGCCTCCCATCGATCGTGTCTGGGGAGCCTTCATGAACCCGGCTCGGTGCTGCCGGTGATCGGATCGAAACGGCCCGGGAATGAGCATCTCGACCGACTTGCCGAGCACCTCTTCTTTCTCGTAACCAAATTGGTGGAGTGCGGAGGTATTCACCATCACAATCGTTCCACTCTCGTCAACGAGCAGCATACCATTGGGAGCGGCCTCCACTATGAGACGAAACTGTTCCGTGTTACCGAACGACTCTTGGCTCACGCCGGTGTCTTCCCCTCGATCTCGCCCAGCTTCCGATAGAGGGTTTTGCGGTCGATCCCGAGCATGTGGGCCGTCTGGTACTTGTTGCCGCCCGTCTTCTCGAGGATCTTGAGGATATATTCTTTCTCCACTTCATCCAACGGCAGGGTCCGTTCAGCCGCATCGTCGAGCACGCGCCGATCGCCACGGGCCCCCTGAATCGTTGACGGGAGATCGTCAGGGACAATCTTCTCGCTTCGGCTGAGCGTGACGGCCCGCTCAATCACATTTTCCAATTCACGTACGTTGCCAGGCCAGGCATAATCCACCAACATTGCCAGCGCAGGCTCGCTCACCCCCTGTATCTGTTTTCCGCGAGGCTCCGCACACTTCTTCATGAACGCGTCCACGAGTAGCAGAATATCTTCGCGGCGCTCGCGCAAGGGGGGCAGGCGCAGTTCGATCACGTTGAGCCGGTAGTACAAATCCTCCCGGAAACGCTTCGCCTTGACCTCTTCCGTTAGGTTCAGATTCGTCGCCGCAATGATACGCACATCGACGGCGATCGGTTTGTTGGCCCCCACGCGACGAATCTCTTTTCCCTGGATCGCGCGCAAGATCTTGGCCTGCAGCATCAACGGCAATTCACTGATCTCGTCGAGGAACAGCGTGCCCTTCTGCGCCTCTTCAAAGAGGCCCCGCTTGTCCACCTTCGCATCCGTGAAAGCGCCTCGCATATGGCCGAACAGCTCGCTTTCGAGCAGCTGTTCCGGAATGGCGGCACAGTTGACGGGGACAAACGGACCATCCTGGCGGTCGCTATTGTAATGGATCGCCTTGGCCACCAACTCCTTGCCGGTTCCGCTCTCACCCGTGATCAACAGATTCGTCGGACTGTTGGCCACGCGCCGGATCAGGTCGAAGATCTCCTGCATCGGTTTGCTCTTGCCGATAATTTGATGAAAGCTGTACTCCCTGTGGACCTCGCGCCGGAGCCTGTTCACCTCGCGCCGGAGCGCCGCTTCGCGGAGGGACCGCTCTACGACGCGAACCAACTCATCGTTTTTCACCGGCTTGGTCAAGTAGTCGCTGGCGCCCCGCTTCATGGCCTCGACCGCGGTGTCCACCGATCCAAAACCTGTCATGAGAATGACCCCGATGTCCGGATACAGACGCCTGATCTCCACCAACAACTCCGTCCCCGGCATCCCTTTCATCCGCAAATCTGTCAACACGACGGCAAAGTCTTGCTCAGCCAACAGTTTCAAGGCCTCTTGCCCGCTTCCTGCCGTCGTGATCTGATGCCTGCGATCCTTGAGCACATCGTGGACAAGCTCCCGCATTTCTGCATCGTCATCGACGACGAGAATCGCGCCCCAATCTTCGGTCATGTTGCACTCCTTCTCGACAGGATGCTGAAAAAGTCGCTCTGCTCACCCGCCCAACCCCAGCGCGCCGAGCCCCGTGAAGCGTGAAAAGCGGCTGGTTGTTCTGGTTTGTTTGGTTTGTCTCGTTTATTTGTTTAAACCGGGCTAACCAGAGAAACCAGATGAACCAGACAGCCCACAAACGAGAGGCTATCCCTTTGCTCTAGCAGTGGTCAAGACGGCCCTAGCGCGAAAGGCCACAGACAACCTTCCTTCTTGGGAAGAACACCCCACTATTTGCCCTTATGAGGTTTCAGCCGACTAACAGGCACAGATCGGCAATGGCGAGACCAAGTATCTGACGGGGAAAATCCACAGGCGACCGCTCGCCGGACAGCAGGAGCAGTTGCAACAGATTGGCACAGGACAGGATCGAAGGAGTGCGCTACTTCACCTTGGAGAAATCGGCAACGATTCTCGCCTCATTTCCGTCCTGAAGATTCACGACGAAAACGGACGCCGCAGTCGGATCAAATTTTTCATAGGCAAACAGTGCGGTAAAGCGCGACCGGTAGGTCGGCCCGCTTCCCTCATTCTTTCGGCCACGTTCGGCCTTTCCAATATCGATGGGCTTGATCTTCTTGGAGCCCTGTTGCAACTCGATTAATGCACCCTCTGCAAAGTATTCGTCGTCGCCACACAGTTGCACTTCAATCTCCATATTGGGCATGTCCACGACTTTCTTGATGAATTCCTCGGGCATGCGCACATCCGTCTTCCGCTTCTTGGACTCCGCCGCTTCCTGCCTGCCAAAGGCTTCAAGTCGATAGCGCTTGGTCCGGAGGATGGCACTTGCTCCGCAGGGATCTTTCTCTGGGTCGGCTCCCACGCGCGTGACCATGGAGGCTTGCTGAAGAACCCTCTTGACGTCCTCCGGGGTGTTGGCCTTCTCCATCGGCGCCCGCCCGGCTTCCAAGGCCTTCTGCGCCTCTTCCACGGATAGATTCACATCGATCGCCAAGACCTGTTGCAGACCGACGACCGTCAACAGGCTCACGATCGCACAGGTGGCGACGCCACCATCCCGCGCCACTGATGTCAGACATCGCAGGCTCATTACTCCCTCCGTTAACAAGACAGCGAATGTTGGGGCGGCATTGTAAGGAAACCCCTACCCCTTTGCAATCAGCCTGAGAAGCAGGCCCAGTTGGCATAGGGCTTGATTGCATAGAGATCGTCGAGATCAACCGGCACTCTCACACCGGCTTGTGTAAGCAGCTGGGCGACCAGGCGGAGCGGCAGGCCGACCACAGTCGGGAAATCTCCGTCAATGGAATCGACCAAGTCGCCGCCCCTTCCTTGGATCGAGTACGCACCGGCCTTGCCGAGACTTTCTCCCGTCGCGAGGTAACGTTCGTGCACTCGTTCATCGAACCGCTTCATTCGAACGACGGCCGTGGACAGGGCGACGACATTAATCGCGCGAGTTGAACAAACGAGCGCGACCGCCGTGCGCACGTGATGATCACGTCCAGCCAGGTGCCGAAGCATCGCACGGGCTTCCGCCAGATCGCCCGGTTTCCCGAGCACGTCATGATCCACCTCAATCACCGTATCGCTCCCCAACACGATCGCCTCCGGCTCCTGTCTCGCGACCGACTGGGCCTTGCCTTGTGCGAAGGACTGCACCTGCTCGTTTGCCGGACGGGCCGCCACCAGCCGCTCCTCGAAGGATGGGCTTTTGACGTCGAATGGGATACCCAGCAGGGCAAGCAACTCGCGACGGCGTGGAGAGGTTGAAGCGAGAATGAGTGGCATCTAGCAGGCGGTGGAAAAACTATTTTGGCACGCCAGAAATTCACTCGTCCGCACATCTGTGACAATAGGAGAACACCTTCGCTGGATAACCGAGCAAGACTGGCGGGTTGGGCGAGAGGAGGGAGGATTCGAGGTCCGAAGTGCGAGGTTTCCGGAACTTCGAACCCCGAACTTTGAACTTCGAATCGCGCCTTTCTCGCATGTCTTGCGCTTCACGCGGCACGGTCTGTAGCTGCTGGCAGACTTTTTCAGCATCTTGCTACAACGTTGGAGAGGGCCCAGTGGCGACAAGAGGATCGAGCAGCATCTGGTCAGGAACCTCGGTGAGACCCGCACAGTGCGCGTGAAAATCGGCGAGCACCTGCTCCAGGTCGGCAACTGAAGAGACTCGAAACATAGCAGCTCGAAGCGAGGCGGCATGAGGAAACCCTTTGCAGTACCACCCCAGATGTTTGCGCATCCGCCGAAACTGGCCCTGCCCACAGGCCGCTTCGAACCGTCGGGCATGATCGAACAACATCTCGAAGCGAATGTTGAGTGGCGGCACCCACGGTTCGAGCCCCTCCTCAGGCCGATGTTGCTGGAGAACGAGTCGCGCCGACTCTTTCTGCCGAAAGAACCAGGGGGCTCCGAGTGCGGCACGTCCGACCAACACGCCATCGACTCCGGTGTCCCGCACGCGACGGACGACGTCGTGATAACTGTGCAAGTCCCCATTGCCGAACAGCAAGGTCCCGCTCCCCCGCACGATCTCCGCCGCCCGAGCAATCGCGTTCCAATCCGCTTCCCCTCGATACATTTGTTGCAAGGTGCGGCCATGCAGGGAAATGACTGCCGGCTGTTCCAGGAGGAGACGTTCGATCCAACGATCAACGACTACCACGTCGTAACCGAGACGTGTCTTGACGGACAGGGGAATCGTGTGTCGGACGAGCGAGCGGGCATTCTGCCTCTGCTCGTTCATCCGCAAGATCGCCGCCACTCTGCCAGGCTTGAGACCCGCTCCCTCAAGGGTCTGACCTGCTGCCCAATCGACGATCCCCTGTCGAGCGGCCTGCATAACGGCCTGAGCCACATCCGGCGTTCGGATAAGCCCCGCGCCCGATCCGGATGAGGCCACACTCCGCGAAGGACAGCCCATGTTAATATCCAATCCATCAAACCCCAGCTCACAGATTGCATGAGCGGCCTGATAAAAGAGGCCCGGCTCTTTCCCATAGAGCTGTGCAACAATCGGGCGTTCAGCCTCGTGATAGATGAGGGAGTCCAACAAGAACTCCGGTCCCCTGCAGACGTCATGCACATGCGTGAACTCCGTAAAGGAAACATCCGGCTTCCCATACATTGCCACGGTATGGCGAAACGTCGCATCTGTGACCCCATCCATCGGCGCCATCCCGATGATCGGTCTGGTGAGTGACTGCCAGAAACTCATCGTGCTCGTTCCAGTTCCATTACCGGTTCCACCACTTCATTTGCCTGGGCATAGCCCTGGCGCAAGATGTCGCATTCCTGTTGTACGCAGCCCCTTACGTCCGGCGCGCTCTCTGTCACGAATTCGAGAAACCGTTCGATCTTAAGGAGAAAAAAATCATACGAGTGCGTGAGCGGTCGTGGCGACCGAAACCAGAAGGTCACGAATTCTGTCAGGCAGATGCCCCGCTCCGCTAAAGTTCGGCAGGTTTGTGGAAACATCTCTGCAAGGTCTCCTCCCCAATGGAGAATCTCGTGCGGCATATAGGTCGTGCGGTACCGTGCTACACCGGTCGCCTCCTCGGCCACTTCCCGCCACTCCGGGCCTGTCACGGGGACTTGTCCGGAAATGATTTGCGCGTAGCGCGCATAGTCGTCGCGCAACTGCTGTCGATCAGACTGGCACACAGGTTCCGGGACTGAAGCTGGACGAGGCGCCAGTCCCATCAACTGTCCTACAGCCGTTCCTCTGGCCATCGTCTGCTGAACCAGGAGGGAGAACCGCCGCACGACCTCTGCATACTCCTCCACAATTATCTCGATCGGTTTGGTATCCACTTCAAGCGCCACCGCTCGGAGGCTGACGAGATTCGAATGGGCCAGAACCTGTTCAAGCATGGTGAAGAGCATCGATGGAATCGGCGCGGCATGGGCGTCGATCCATTCAGGAAGCCCTTCGCCCCCCTCCGGCTCACTGACCGACTCATGGCAGGCCAACCCCGCTACGTGAATTTCTACGACCCGCTCCAGAGGAAATTCGTCGAGGAATTCTCGAACGAATCGTTCAAGAGATGTCCGTCGGCAGGCGCCGGTATAGCGAAAGACCGTCCAGAGGTGCCCGATGTCCAGCACGAGACCGCAGGGCACCAACGCTGTGACGAGTCGGAAAAAATGGGGAATCGGTATCGTGCCGGCGGAAAAATATGTGAGCGGCGGCATCTCCAAGAGAAAGAGCGGCGCGGTCCCGTCCCCTCGACGGCCCTGCCGATCCATTGCCTGTTGAACCGTCGCGACATTTGCTGCCACCACCTCGGCGCTCAGCCGCGTATATAATGGAGGGACATACGTGCCAAACGAGTACCCTGCCATCTGCTTCATCGCACATTCATGATTCAGCCAGAGACTCTGTATGCTGTTGAGTTGCGTGACCATCTCGCCGACTTCCTGCTGAAAAAACGGAGACTCTTGAACATCAGGCTGAGTGAGCCACAGGCCTTCCCCGTGGTACGCCAGCGGTATATCCGGCACAGCCTGTCGAACCGTTGTCAGTGCGGTCGTCGACGCTTTAAAGACTTCGAGATAGCCCGGCTGGAGTCCTTGCTTCTGGAGCTTGTTCACCAGCTTGAACAGA
Source organism: Nitrospiraceae bacterium (assembly GCA_036004925.1). Taxonomy (GTDB): domain Bacteria; phylum Nitrospirota; class Nitrospiria; order Nitrospirales; family Nitrospiraceae; genus Palsa-1315. The sequence goes on from DASYRC010000077.1 coordinate 27,500, forward strand.
TCGGGCGAATAAACGTCGACTGACAGTCCCATCCCCTGTAGAGCAATTTCCTTGAGGCGACGCTGAAAGTCCTGTTGAACGAAATCGGGATCAACCATCGATCACCCCTTGTGCTGGTCTAACAATTAGCCTAGTCTATTCGCCGAACCCCTTGTTTGACAAGGGAAGCCCCTGTCACGGACCAGGGGGCTCCGTCTGCTATACTTGGCTTACGTCGCCGGAGGTGGACCCTCACGAATCGTGCAGGCGCGAATCGGGGGATGTCTAGAGCCGATGCCGACCGACGACGACAAGCCCTTCAAGACGATATATCTTATACCCACTATGGTTGCCCATATGATGAGACCAGGGGTTGTGCAGGTTCCAGGGGACGTCTCCGTCAGTGAGGCGGCATTGCTGCTCGAACGAGAACAGGCGCCCTGCCTGCTCGTCAAGGATACCGACACGCGGTTCGGCCTCATGACGCCGACCGACATTGTGAAGAAAGTCGTCGCTCAAGGGCTTGAGCCTCACGACATCGAAGTCCGAACGATCATGACACGCCCGGTGCAGTTCATCGAGTACGATGAGGCCTTGGCAGAGGCCTCGACACTCATGATGGCGACAGGTGCCTCTCTTTTGATTGTCACCAAACAAAACCAACCCGTTGGGGTGCTCAGTGCACAAGACCTGATGCTCACGCTACCCCGATGTGGCACGAAGATCCCTGTCGTCGTGAGTGTGGTCGGACGAGCTTCGGCACAGGGGCTCAATTATAATGCCATGATTACCCAACTGAGCCATGTCGGAGCGTTGGTCGAATCAACTGCGAAGATCCTGGCAGGAACGAACGTCGTACTGGCGTTTTCAATTCCTGGTCAAAACACTCCCTTAACCATTCATGGAACGGTCCTGACCAGCGGAGTTTCGGGGGAAGAGTCTGGTGAGCCATCAAGCGTGGTCCGCAACTGGCATGTTGATATTCAGTTCACTGACCTCTCGTCAACCGATCTCACGCGTATCAGGGCCTGGGCACTTCAAACAATGCCTCCCTCACCCAATCGCTCCTAACCTCACACTTATGCTCCGTTCTTTTGACCAACGGGCGATCAGCTGATAGAATTTTTCTCTCCGTAGAATAAACCGAACCTCACATGGATGACCCGATGAAGACTTCCCAGACCCGTTCCCGTCCCCTCCCCTCGAACGAGGAGTTCCTCAGCCAGATTCGCATCTTGCTTGACAGCCCGGAAGACGACTTGCAAGCCGCGATCATGAAGGAACTCCTGGCCGGGACGCTTCGGCTCCACGATTCTCATCTAGACATCCTGGACCTTAAGATCGTCAACCGCGCCGTAAAAGAACTGCGCCACGCGTTCCGCGTATTTCATAACTATCGCGATCGGCGCAAAATCAGCATCTTCGGTTCGGCCCGCACCTCCTCGGATAATCCGAACTACCAGATGGCGTTCCAGTTTTCTCGTCGGATCGTCGAGGAAGGGTTCATGGTCATTACCGGGGGCGCCGACGGGATCATGCGCGCGTGCCAGGAAGGCGCCGGCCGCGAGAACAGCTTCGGGGTTAATATCATGCTGCCCTTCGAACAAGGCCCAAATACCACGATCGCCGATGACCCCAAGCTCGTCACGTTCAAATACTTCTTTACCCGTAAATTAATCTTTCAAAAAGAGGCCAACGCCATTGCATTGTTCCCAGGCGGTTTCGGGACACATGATGAAGGTTTTGAAATCTTGACCCTCGCCCAAACCGGCAAGAGCGATCCCCAGCCGATCGTGTGTCTCCAGGCTCCCGGTTGCGACTATTGGGACGACTGGTACTCCTTCGTCACACGCCAACTCTTGGCCCGTCAACTGATCAACCCTGAAGATCTCAGCCTGTTCACAATCACCGCGTCCGTGGACGACGCGATCGATGAGATCAGACGGTTTTATCGCCGATTCCATTCGATTCGATATGTGGGCCGGCTCTTGGCCATGCGGCTGAAAACCCGCATATCCCCGGAACAGGTGGCCGGCCTTCATGAAACGTTTGGCGATCTGCTATCCGAGGGCACCTTCGAATTGCGCGGACCTCTCCCCGAAGAGCTCGACGAGCCGGACCTGAGGGACTTGCCTCGAGTAACCTTTACCTCGAACCGCCGGAGCGCGAGCCGGTTGCGTCAACTGATTGACCATCTCAACGCCCTCTGATCTCTCATCACAAAGACGCTTTAGTCTCGGAGCAGCGTCATGGTATGCTCCCCGACGATGGCTGGTTCCCGCACACAGCATCCATTCTCTGAGCCCCCCACCGTCGTGCTCTATCACGCCGAATGTGCCGATGGGTTCGGCGCAGCTTGGGCGATCTGGAATCAATTTCCAGCGGCTCGATTCATTCCCGTCAAACATGGAAATCCTCCTCCCGCTGGACTACAAGATCAACGAGTCGTCATCGTGGATTTCAGCTATGCTCGCGAAACGCTGGAAACCATGGCCGCTCAGACGCAGGCGCTCCTCGTGCTCGATCATCATATCACCGCAGAGAAAGCCCTCGCCGGCCTTCCCTATGCCTACTTCGACTTGAAGAAGTCCGGAGCGGTCCTGGCCTGGGAATGGGCACACGATCAGCCGATACCGTGGCTCCTCGACTATATCCAAGACAAAGACCTCTGGACTTGGACCCTCCCCTCCAGTCGAGAAATTAATGCGGCCATTGCTTCATATCCATTCGATTATCACCTCTGGAATCACTTCAAGCAGAAGGAGTTGGAACAGGAAGGACGCGCCATCCTGCGTTATGAAAGCGAGCTCGTGAGCAAACTTGCGGCGCAAGCGATGTTAGTCGACTTTCACGGAGCTGTCGTTCCGTCGGTCCAAAGCGCGGTCCTGACTAGTCAGATCGGCGAACGCCTCTCCGTGGAGCATCCGTTTTGCGTAATTTGGCACGATCGCGACGGTCGCCGCTATTACAGCATGCGCTCGCGTGAGGATGGGGCCGACGTGGGAGCCATCGCCTCGTCTTTCGGCGGAGGAGGCCACACACACGCCGCGGGGTTTTCAGTCCCCCTTGGACCTGATGGTTCCTTGCCGGATGACCCGGCACTTCCTCGATCGGTCATCGACCGTCGCCGCTCTCCCTCCCAATGAGGGCACCATGATCCCTCTGCATGACGACAACCCAACCGAGCGGACGCCGGTCGTTACGATCGCTTGGATCGCAGCCTGCGTCCTCGTCTTTTTCTACCAGGCAAGCCTTCCCGCCGGCTCAGGAGAAACGTTCGTCTTTCAGTACGGGGCAATCCCGGCCCTCGTGTTCGGAGAGGCCGACCTCCCTGAGATGGGCGTGGCCATTCCTCCTTACGCCACGTTGATCACGAGCATGTTCCTCCACGGCGGCTGGATGCACCTCATTGGGAATATGCTGTATCTCTGGGTCTTCGGGAACAACATCGAAGACGTCATGGGGCATTCGAAGTACGTCGTATTCTACCTCACATGCGGAATTCTGGCAGCTTTGAGTCACGCCGTGACCGATCCGTCCTCGTCCGTTCCCATGGTCGGAGCAAGCGGAGCCATTTCCGGTGTCTTAGGCGCCTATGTGCTGTTGTTTCCACGAGCCCGCGTGCTGGTTATGATGCCCGGCCTGGGCGCAACGAGGGTGGCAGCGGGTGTCGTCCTCGGCATGTGGTTCGTGATGCAACTGTTGAGCGGGGGGATGAGCATCGGCAGTACGGGTGGAGGCGTAGCATTCTTCGCCCATATCGGCGGGTTTCTCGCTGGGATGGCGCTGATTGGTCTGTTCAAACGCCCGGACGTGCCCTTCTTTGCACCAAGCCGCAGAGGCCCATGGGAAGACTAGCAGGAGCCTGAAAGAGTCCGTCCTCTTCCCGTATAGTTTGTCTGGTTCATCTGGTTTCTCTGACCTATCCACTTAGTTTGGTTCAACCAAATAAACGAGACGGACCAATCAAACCAGAGCAACCATCCGATCTTCACGTATCCAGCAACTCACGCACTTTTTCCATCAGTCCAGTTTGTCGATAGGGACGCCTCAAAAGATAACGCGGGTTGAGGCGATGAGACACCATCGTCTCGTCGTCATACCCAGAGACAAAGAGCGGCTTCATCATCGGGTGATGCTTCAACAATCGTTTGGCTAAGTCACGCCCACTGATCTCCGGCATCATGAGATCGCTCACAGCCACGTGGACGGCTCCGGGATGTCGCTGCGTGAGCAGCAACGCTTCAACGGACGAGCTCGCCTCTAAGACGTGATAGCGATGCCGTAACAACGTGGAAAGCGCGAGCTTACGGTCGATTTCATTCGGTTCTACCAGCAGAACCGTTTCCTGGCCTTTGGCTGCGACGTGTGCCAGGATTGATGGAGCAGGCGGCCGGCCCTGCCGTATAAGGGGAAGCGCCACCCGAACCACAGTGCCTTCGCCAGGCCGGCTGACAACATCGACTTGGCCTGCACTTTGTTTCACAATGCCATAGACCGCGGTGAGTCCGAGTCCCACATTCATTTCCTTTGTGGAAAAGAAGGGTTCGAACATGTGCGACTGGGTCTCCAGGTTCATCCCGTTTCCGGTATCGGTCACTTGAATCAGCACCTTGGGTAGAATCCCTCCCCTTCCATTCACCGACCCACTCTCATGCACAGGGAACGCCTGCTTGGCTTCAATCAGGAGCCGACCACCATTTGGCATGGCATCCCGCGCATTCACCGCAAGCTGAAGAAGGACTTGTTCGAATCCTTCACGATCGACCTCGACATCCATCGGCGCATCTTCAATGACCATGCATAGATCGATGGAAGCAGGCAACAGTCCTCTCATCACTCCACGAATCTCCTCCAGCACGGCCTTGACCGATAGCACCTGTCGGACGTGACCGTCGTGGAAGCCTAACCCAGCCAATTGAGCGGTCACGGCTGCGGCCTGCCCCCCGCTTCGAAATATGTCATCGACCGGCCCATAGAGTGGGTCGTCCGGCTTGAGGCGCGATAGGACCACACCCGTCTGTCTCCCGATCACCGAAACGAGATGGCTAAGTTCGTTGGCAATCCCCCCGGCAATCCGGCCGACCGCTTCCATCTTTTGCGCATCATGCAATTGCTGCTCGAGGCCTTCTCGTTCCTTTTTCTCCTGCCGGACATGCTCATTTGCCCGTGAGAGATCGCCCTTGAGACCCTTGATACGAACCTCCAACTGATCGCGCGACGATTGTAAGGCCCGTTCGGTCTCTTTCAGAGCCTCGATACTCCCCTGCAATAGTACTTTTTGTTGCCGTTCGGTCCCGATCGATTGCAGTGCGAGCCCGTAGAACGTCGCCATCACCAACAAGACCGGTACTCCCAGCAGATGCCCGGGTGACAAAGACCCAGTTTGTACAATCCCTTGGTAGAGGATGACGCCATACCCTGTAGAGAGCAGCAGAGATAACCCAATGACATGGGACAGGCGACGCACCGAAGCGGCAATGAGCATGAGAATGAAATACGACAGATAAAGTTCCGACCGGGCATTACCAGAAAGATAGATGGTTGCAGTCACGAGAACCGTATCGATCCCGATCACGGTCCCGCTGAACCACGCGGCCTGTAGGATCGAGGTCGGCACATACCACAGGCAGAGGACCATCGCTACCAACCCAACGACGATCACCACGATCGTTGGGCGGCTTGCGCCCAGCTCCGCTCCAGATAATAACTGGTAGGCCAACATGACGCCGACCAGCGACTGAAGCACAGTATATCGTGGACGCGAAATCGTACTGTCGTGACTCGAATCCTCCGAAGACGACTCGACATGATTTTCAGAGGGTACGGCAAGACTGCTCATCTGTATGATTTCCTCCTCGGGCGACCGAAAACTAGCAAGATGCTGAAAAAGCCCGCCAGCAGCGATCTCGTATCGTTCAGACCCTCAACGTACCAAATGAGATTCTCGGAAGTCGGAAGCACTGGAGGGGCTTTTCCGTTCGCCAAAGATCCATTCGAAGGGCGAACGGCCCACACGAAGTGCGGTCTGTACCTCCTCGACGCTTCCCTCGCTGCGGCCCTGCTGCGGGAGTGTTCTCCTCTTGTCCAGGACGTGTCGGCTATCGAAGTTCTGCTGTGCCGAAATGGTTTCCCCGCAGCCCGCTAGGAGGGGAGCAAGTCCTGTACCGATACCCAAACAGGGTGGAACCATATTTTTCCAGTGACTATGCCCCGAAGATCTGAACCGTTTGATCCATCTCCCTACAGCACATCACAAAATAGAACGACGCGGTATGGCCAAAAAACGGCTCACAGGTTGGATTTGCCTGGGTAGCGCGGTGGAGAAAACGGTCGATCCTGTTCACGCCATCCTGTCGGTTGATGCCGGATAGGAACGCTACAGATGAATGAAGGAGGCTAGGAGCCTATCCGGCATTGCCTTTCGTGACGAGGCGAAGGAGGTGCGGCCAGATGCGAGGCCGCAGAACCGGAAAAACTGGAGGCGTATTCGCTGAAATACGTTGAGGATTTATCAGGGCCGAGAACGATACAGATAATCGAGGATCGTTCGCCGCAGTAGAACGGTCAATGTCGGACAGGCTCCCAGGCAGACAGGATGGGACCGTTTGCCAGGCCGTCACGAAATTGCTTGGCATGACCGAGAGCGTGACTAAGCGTTTCCCCGAGGAACGTGACATGTCCCATCTTGCGACGAGGACGAATCGCAGTCTTGCCGTAGAGATGGAGTACCGCACCAGGAATATTCAGTAGGGTTCGACAGCCGTCGCCCTTCATAAGGATCGCGGCATCGTCCCCAATGAGATTCACCATGACGGCAGGGCTCAGCAGACGCGCTTCACCAAGCGGCATACCACTGGTGGTACGAACCTGTTGCTCAAACTGGGACACGCTACAGGCATCGAGCGTGTAATGGCCTGAGTTATGGGGCCGCGGAGCAATCTCGTTGATAAGCAGTTCCCCGCTGTGTAGCTGAAACAATTCGAGACAAAATACTCCGACCCCTTCCAGACGATCCACTACTTGACGCCCAAGAGCGGCTGCTCGCTCGGCCACAGCTGAAGATCCCTGGGCCGGCACCATGGTGGTTCGAAGAATCCCCTCGTCATGTTCATTCTCAGCCAAGGGGTAGGTGCAACTCTGTCCGTCAGCTCCACGGACCACCAGGATCGAGAGTTCCCGTTCAAACGGCACCAAGGACTCCACGATCCATCGCATGCCAGGGCGAGCGGATTCCAATATTGCTCGTTTCACCTCCCGAACATCGGACTCTCGGGGGATTCTCCACTGCCCCTTGCCGTCATAACCGGCCGTTGCAGTCTTACAGAGGGCGGGATACCCGACCTGTCGGATGCTCGTCGCCAATTGATTTGGATCGGTCAGGCCGGCGAATGGGGGAACGGGAACTCCGTTGGAGGCCAAGAACTCCTTTTGTTCGAGGCGATCCTGAATCACGCTTAGAACGGCACTCGACGGACGAACCGGCCTCCGCTGCTCCAACGCTCGACAGAGCTCCGCCGGAATATTTTCCCATTCATAGGTCACGACGCTGACCAGCTCGGCAAAGCGAGCAAGAATGTGGTGGTCGGTGAACGGAACCGGAAAGCTGTGCGTGGCAATACGGTGAGCCGGCGCCTCTGGATCTGGATCCCAGACGGCGACATGATACCCGAGACGGCATGCCGCCATGGTGAACATAGCGCCCAATTGTCCGCCGCCCAGGACGCCTAGGACAGATCCGGTCGTGAGGACCATGGCCTTCACGACCGGCGACTCGGACGGCCGGGACCGTTTGTTCCGGTCACTAGGCCCTTCGCTTCGGGAGACTGGAGCACGCTGTCCGTCTGTGTCTGACGAAATAACTTCACGCGAACGGCAATCGCCGGATACCGGCCTGCCAGGATTTGCGCCGCAAGCAAACCGGCATTCTCCGCCCCTCCGATAGCCACCGTTGCGACGGGAATTCCTCTCGGCATTTGCACCATGGAGAGGAGCGAATCAAGTCCGTGAAGATTCTCCGTTGGGATCGGGACCCCAATGACCGGCAGATGCGTCTTCGCAGCCAGCATGCCGGGAAGATGGGCCGCCCCGCCGGCACCGGCAATAATGACTTCTATCCCCCGGCCAGGCGCTTGTTCTGCATAGGCGAACAAGCGATCCGGAGTCCGGTGCGCGGAAACGATCGTCAACTCGTGTGGAATCCCGAGATCCGTCAGAATCGCAACAGCCTTCTCTAAGATCGGGAAATCGGATTTGCTTCCGCCCAACACCCCGACCAAGGGATGCGGACGATTCGTTCTTCGCCGCCGTGATTTTGGTCCTCTGCTGAGACGAGGCATAGTCGCGCGGGCCCTTTCCCACGACTCTCTGGCTCATGGCTCTCAACGGAGCCCCCACCTTAGCGATTCTCTGACTGATGGTCAAGCTTGCCCCCACTCCATAAAAACCGGTTCCACTAGACTACTTCGTATGCCGTTCGTCTCTCTCGGTTTCGGGCTTGGAGCTCTCGGTTCCTCGTTGCAAGTTTCAAGTTCCAGGTTCACCGGAAACGGCTCTGAAAACTTGATACTTGAAATCTCAACCATGAAACTAGAATCGTGCAACCTGAAACGATTCACGATCTGTGCGCGGGTGTGCCGTCAGGCCTGACGCTTGACGAAGAACGTGGCGGCTTGGGCTCGTCGTGAGATGTGCAGTTTTTGGAACATGTTGGCGAGATAATTCTTGACCGTCTTATCGCTGAGTTGCATCGTAGTCGCAATTTCCTTGTTGGTCAAACCTTCCGCCACCAACGCCAGGACGCGCTCTTCTTGAGGGGAAAGGGATTGTACTCGCACCGTCCCGGCTTTAATCCAATCCAGCGCCCGTTGGGTGAGAGCCGGATTGAGAATCGATTGACCGTTGGAAACGGCACGAATTGATTGAATCAGCAGGTCAGAGTCGATGTTCTTGAGGATATAGCCATGTGCGCCTGCCAGCACGGCCGCCAGGACGGAATCATCATCCGCATAGGATGTGAGAAAGATGATTCGTGTCGTGGGATCCTCGGCGAGAATATCACGAGAAGCTTCAACACCGGAACCATCCGGGAGTCGGACATCCATCAGGACGATGTCCGGTTTGAGTCGCTTGACCGCGCGCACCGCGCCAGCTTTGGATCCTGCCTCGCCGACGACAGTAATGCCCTGGTTGTTGTGTAAGACGGTTCGCAGGCCGACACGGACCACTTCGTGATCGTCGACCAAGAGCAGGCGAATCGGCTCCCTAGCGTCGAGCATAGGAAGCCTCGTTCGGCAAGTCGAATACGATGCGTGTTCCCTCATTCACCTTTGACAAGACAGTAAACCGTCCTCCGATCTTCTGCGCACGGGCGGCCATATTGGCCAATCCGAACCCAGTCCCCTTGGAGACGTCGGGAGTGAATCCACGACCGTTGTCGCGAATGCTCAGCCAAACACCCTGCTTCAGCCTCTTGAGCGAAACCCTGGACTCTTGCGCGCAGCCGTGCCGGATACAATTACTCACCGCTTCCTGGATAATGCGGAGCAGATGCGAGGACTGTTCAGACGACACGGCCTGTGCGGCTCGCCTCCGCTCAAACTCCACTACGACGCGAGGGGCCAAGACTCCCAGCAGGAATTGCAGATATTCGCCGTGTTGCAACGGCTCTATATCCATCACGACGAGCGATCCAATGACTGCTTCGCCTTTCGTCCGGAGCGGCACAGCGCAATAGCTCTCGGCTCCGAGGTCTGCCGAACGCTGGGACGAGAAAACGTTGCCCGGACATCCCGGTCGAAATATACGAAGGTCTGTGTCGTGCGGTAGCACGGGGCGGATGGGCGAGTTCATATTCGAAGTTGTCAACGAGGATGCCTCCGGCCGAGACCGCGAGGCTGCGGATCTTCCTGAACCGGCCTTCAAGCACTTCACCGATCACCGCAAATTGCACATGCAACGTCGAGGTCAAGTGAGTGACGAGTGATGGGAAGAATTCATCCCCGGTCTCGGCCGCTGTGCCTTCGATGTTGGTGCGCAGGAGATGTGATTGTTCGCGGAGATCCCGCATTCTCTCTTCAAGATGATGGCTTTGCGCCTGCATCGATTGGTCTCGCTCGGCGAGTGCGCGCGTGAGGTTTGCCGCCTGCGATCGTAGGGATTCGACTTCCGACAGATGACCGATACTGCTCATGCTGCAACTCCTTGCCACGTGCCATGGCTTAGTGAGCCGGTTGAGTACAGGTAACGACTGTCTGACTGGGGATGCGCCGTCACAGAATGTACTGAGGGTTGACTGCGCTGCTCGGCCGAGAGGGAGTTTCGGCAAGGGAACCGTAGACGTTCGCTGTAGAATTCCAGCGGCCGCACTGGCAGCTCGCATTTCAGGTGCACATCGAGTTGCATAAACTGCATGTGCGCAGGCCCTCGCGGTGGTCCTGAACAGGGGCGTGGGGGACCTGTAGTGTCCTACGGATGGCCCCTGGATGTCTAGGTCCGAGTGGAGGGTAAGAGTGAAGTACGATGCGGAATAACTTCGGAGAGAATCGGAAGTTCTACGGCCCCGGCTATTCAATCAGTGGAACGAGGCGCCAACACGAGCGAGTTTGATTTGGTGCCGAAGGCGGGACTTGAACCCGCACGGCTTGCGCCACACGCCCCTCAAACGTGCGTGTCTGCCATTTCACCACTTCGGCACTTGGCAGGAGCTAGAATAACCCTCACAACTGCGTTCTCGCGTCGCTCAAACCCTCAACATACAGAAGAGAGACCTTCGGATGTCGGAATCACTTGAGGAACTTTTCCGTTCGCCAAGCTAAAGGGCGAACGGCTCATACGAAGTGCGGTCTGTACCTCCTCGGACTTTCGCTCGCTGCGGCCTTGTTGCAAGGATTTTCGAAGCTCCTACAACAGGGAATGCTCAAATCGACCGTCACATTGTTTCGTACCTGCGCTTCACGCTTTACGAACGACCGAGGGAGTCGCATTATAGAAGTGGGCCAAAATCCTTGTCAATCAATAGACGGTCCGGTAGAATCTGGCGGCGCATACTCACCGGATCCTCCAACATTGTGCAGAGTCACCACAGCCTCACTTCCATGCTCGATGATACCGTTGAACGACGGGCACAGGGGTGCGTCGCTGCGTTGTTCGACGTCGACAACACGCTCCTGCCAGGAGAGGCCAGCGAGGTACGATTCTTCGGGTTTCTGTGGCGGCGCGGACTGGTGGGATGGAGCGAGTTGAGCCGGAGTGTTGCCTGGCTGGCGGGGCACGTGCCCCCCTTCTCGCTGCACTCGCTCCGAGAACGAAAAGTGTATCTGACGGGCAAGCACCCCGCAGACATTGAATCGTATGCGCGGGAGTTCTGTCAGGCCAAGATGATCGGCAGGCTGTCCGTGCAGGGCCGCGCAAAGCTGGACGCGCATCGACAGGCCGGTCATCAGCTGATACTTGTGACCGGCGCGCCTGATTTTTTGATCGTGCCCCTTGCGGAGTTTCTGGGCGTGCCCACGGTCTTCGCGGCGAAGCCGGAGCAACGGGATTCCGTCTATACCGGTGCGTTGATTCCCCCGTTGCCCTATGGCGGTGGCAAGCGTGAGCTGATCCTCGCCCACGCTCAGGGAATGGGCCTTGATCTGGCCAGCTCCTACGCCTACGGCGACAGCCCAGGCGATCGCGACATTCTTGAACTGGTCGGGCACCCCCTGGTGGTCAACCCGATCCGGGGCATGGCTCGCACGGCGCGCCGCCTCGGCTGGCCTGTCACGACGTGGAAGTAAGCGCACGTGAATCATTGATCGATTGCCGATTTGTTCATTTCAGAAAAAATGAGTCAATGACACAATGACTACCTCGACTACCTCGTCAATGCTTCGGGTCACCGAGATCTTCCATAGTATTCAAGGTGAGTCGAGCTACGCCGGACAGCCTTGTGTGTTTGTGCGACTGACCGGATGCCCGCTCCGCTGCACCTGGTGCGATACCGAATATGCCTTTTACGGAGGGCACGAGTGCTCGATCGATGAGGCCCTGGCTAAGGTGCGAACCTATGGGTGCCGCCTCGTGGAGGTCACCGGAGGGGAACCCCTTGCCCAACCCGAGAGCCTCCCGTTCATGACCAGACTGTGCGATGCCGGCTATGCAGTCCTCCTTGAGACCAGCGGCGCCGTCGATATTGCGCCGGTCGATCCACGTGTACATGTCATCCTGGATGTGAAATGTCCGGGAAGCGGTATGACGAATCGGATGCACTGGCCGAATCTTTCTCAGCTGGCGGCCAAAGACGAGGCGAAGTTTGTCCTGGCCGACCGAGCCGACTACGACTGGGCCCGTGAGATTCTTGCCCAGTATGACGTAGCCGGCCGTTGTCCCGTGCTCCTCAGTCCGGTCTTCGGTTCGCTCGATGTGCGTGAGCTGGCAGAATGGATCCTGGCCGATAAGCTTCCGGTGCGGCTCCAGATGCAACTGCATAAATTTATATGGGCGCCAGACATGCGAGGGGTGTGAGGAGTAGCTATCAGGTCTCAGCAGTCAGCCCTCAGTTTGAACTGAAAGCTGAGTGCTGATGGCTGACAGCTTGAACAAGGAGACGTGAATGAAGATCATGCAGGTCACGGTAGAGGTTGAGCGAGCGGAGACGGCGTCCGCAGAGGTGTTGATACTCACGCACTGTGAAGGAGAGGCATTGGCCAGCCAGGATGCGGCCCGGCTCGATCGGGCGCTCGGGGGCGCGCTGAACAAGCTGGTGCAATCCAAGGAGTTCGAAGGCAAGGCCAACGAAGTATTGCTGTATCACACGCAAGGTACGGTGCCTGCGAAGCGCCTGGTGCTGGTCGGTTTGGGCAAGAAGAACGAGGTGACGACTGAGACGATCCGCCAAGCGATGGGCTCAGCCGCGAAGCGCGTCCGGCAGGCGAAGGTCGGGTCCTTTTCGGTAGCGCTGCCGACCGTGATGCCTGGCGGGATGTCATGGGTCGAGGTGACACAAGCGATGGTTGAAGGGACGATCCTGGGCAGTTATCAGTTCACCGTCTATAGGAGCGAGGCCACCTCAGGGCAAGAGGTCGCGGGGATGAGGATTCTTATCCCGAGAAAGGGTCAGTTGCGGCAGGTCACTGAAGGAGTCCGGCGCGGCGTCGCCACGGCAGAGGCCACCGTCTTTGTCCGCGACCTCTGTAATCATCCCTCCAACGTCCTGACCCCCACCAGAGTCGCCCACGAGGCGAAGACCATCGCCAAGTCTGACGGGATTGCGATCAAAATCCTCGAGCGGAAAGAGATGGAGCGTTTGGGGATGGGGGCACTGCTCGGCGTGGCGCGCGGGAGCCAGGAGCCGCCCAAGTTCATCATCCTTGAATACAACGGAGCCAAGAAAAAAGACGAGCGTCCGGTCGTGCTGGTCGGAAAAACGATCACCTTCGATACGGGTGGGATCTCGCTGAAGCCTGCCGAAAATATGGAACACATGAAGGCCGATATGACGGGGGGGGCCGAAGTTCTGGCCTCGATCAGAGCGGCGGCCAGACTCAAGCTCCCGCTGCGTCTCATCAGCATCCTGCCCGTGGCGGAAAACATGCCGGGCGGCCGGGCGATGAAGCCGGGAGATATCGTGACGACACTGTCGGGGAAGACCGTCGAAGTACAGAATACGGACGCAGAAGGCCGGCTCATCTTGGCCGATGGCCTCGCTTATGCGATGCGCTATAAGCCGGCGGCCTTGATCGACATTGCAACGCTCACGGGGGCCTGTGTAGTGGCGCTAGGCCAATTTGCGATCGGGATGTTCGGGAGTGACCAGCCACTCAAAGAACAGATCCGGAAGTCGGGACAGAAGGCCGGCGAGCGTGTGTGGGAGATGCCCTTGTGGGAGGAATATTTCGAACAGCTCAAGAGCGATGTCGCCGATATGCGCAACATCGGTGGCCGTGGGGGCGGCATGATCACCGCGGCGCTCTTTCTGAGCAAGTTCGTGGGGGACTGCCCGTGGGTGCATCTCGATATTGCCAGTACGGATTGGAGCGAGCGGGAACGGGCCTACATTCCGAAGGGTCCCACCGCGATTGGAACCAGGTTATTGGTGCAATACCTGATTGATCGGAGCCTCTAGCATTGGAGCGATATCGACTGACCTCGCGCGAAAAGATCGGGCAGCTCTTCATGGTCGGGTTTCTGGGCACGTCTGTGACGCCCGATCTGGCCTCGTTCATAAGAGAATACAGGCCAGGCGGGGTTATTCTCTTCTCTCGAAACCTAGAATCCGTCGAGCAGATGGTCGACCTGACCAACGGCCTGCAAGCCTGCAGCCCCCATTCGCCGTTGTTGATTTCGATCGATCAAGAAGGTGGTCAGGTCTCCCGTCTTCCGAAGGGCTTTACGATTTTCCCCCCTTGCGGCCTGTTGGGCCGCTGCAACTCAACCGAATTGGCGTACGCGGCTGCGGCCACCATTGCCAGAGAGCTGCGGGCGGTGGGCGTAAACATGAATATGGCGCCGGTGCTCGACGTGAACAGCAATCCGGACAATCCGGTCATCGGTGACCGTGCGTTCGGTACGACGCCGGATGTGGTCTGTGAACTGGGGTCGGCGACGACGACAGGGCTGCAAGACAACAAGGTCGTGGCCTGCGGCAAGCACTTTCCCGGTCACGGCGATACGAATGTCGATTCCCACAAAGAACTCCCGGTGGTCGAGGCATCGCGGGAGCGATTGGACGCCGTCGAATTGCTCCCGTTTCGCCGTGTTGTTGAGAAGGGTATCGCGTCTATGATGACCGCGCACGTACTCTACCGGGCCCTCGATCACGAATTGCCGGCCACGCTCTCGCCGACCATCATCAACGACTTCTTGCGCCAGAAGCTGCGATACGACGGGGTTGTGTTGACGGACGACTTAGAAATGCACGCGATCATCGACCATTATGGTATAGAAGATGCTGCGGTTCGTGCAGTGCTGGCGGGATGCGATGTCTTGTTGATCTGTAAAGATCGGGATCGGGAAGTCGCCGCCTTCGAGGCCGTGGAGCAGGCGGTGGCGTCAGGCACGATTTCCGTCGAGCGGTTAGACCTCTCGGCGGCTCGAATCGCTCTCCTGAAAGACCGGTTTGTGGCGCCCTATATGCCAGTGACTGTTTCCGAGGCGAAGCTCGTTGCGGGATGCCGAAGCCATCAGTCGTTGTTGCACGCGATCGAACAGGTTCGGACGCGATTATCTAACCCCAAGTATTCATAAGCGCTTCTGCTGTGTTCGTCGATCCCCTGCCATGACGAGCCTCCGACCAGCGGGCTCGCGCCTCCTCCCTCACCCTCCCCCTTTACCCCCTTGCAGGTCGCGGGCCGATTCCCCTACAGTGCGCTGCATGATTCGCACATTTCAAGGTATCAAACCCACGATTCCCACGTCCTGTTTTATCGAAGAGACCGGCGTCGTCATCGGCGATGTCGTGCTAGGCGAGCACTGCAGCGTCTGGTTCCATGCTGTCATTCGCGGTGACGTGCACTATATCAAGATCGGCAACCGGACCAACGTGCAAGACCTCTGTATGCTCCATGTCACCCACGATATCCATCCCCTCATCATTGGCAGTGAAGTGACCATCGGCCACGGGGTGATACTCCACGGCTGCACGATTAAGGATCGCGTGCTAATCGGCATGGGCGCTATCATTATGGACGGCACCGTGATTGGGGAAGACTCCGTCGTGGGAGCCGGGGCCCTGATTACGGAGCAGACAATCGTCCCCCCCAACAGCCTGATACTTGGCTCACCCGCGAAGATAACACGATCGGTTACGGCTGAAGAAATCACGTGGATTAAGGAGTCAGCGGAGAACTACGTGAAATACGCAGGCCAGTATTTAGACAAGTCATCAAAAACCAAACCAGGCTTCCAAGTCTAGCAGGATAGCGGAGCGAGACTGGCTGGACGGGCGAGACGAGGTGGAAGTCTAATCTGTCCGTGTCGCACCTTTCTCGCATGTCTCGCGCTTCACGCGCCATGGTCTGTGGCTCTGGCGGACTTTTTCAGCAGCCTGCTAGTTTCCCTTGCCGATTTGAATAAAACAGATCGGATCGCCCACCAGCGCCGTCGGATAGTAGCGTTTCCCAACCCGGTAGAGCACTCGATGCCGGTGGCACCATTCTGCAATCCACAGGACTTCTTCTGTGGTGGTCGTGACGAGTCCAGGCATCGCGAGCTTTCCCATACAACGTGCAACCAATGCACGCACGATGCGGCGCTCCTTGCCAAATTTCAGAGGGTCGAGGGTGAGAGGATTGCCTCGACCATAAGACAGAGGCGACAGATGCGGGAACTGCTCAGGATCATTCAACACGCTGGCCATCCAGAGATGATTGAATCGGCCCTTCGCGGTAGCCGCATCAGACGCATGGAAGGTGAGGGGGATCGAGTGGCAGGCACGGTTGAGGGCTGCGACTTCGGCTCTCCGGAGATTATAGGGTTCCACCGTCCGACCCAGCTCCACCGTTTCCATCATCAAAACAGGAAGTTCCGCCACCCCGGCGCCGATGTAGAGACTGCGGCCACCCTGTCCTAGTTTCCGCCTCAACACCACGGCAATCCGACTCCCAAGACGGTTGCAAAGCCCCCGCTTCGCTCGCCAGAATTCATCGCCGCCTTCATAACAGTAGACTGGTCCCAGTGTGCCATAGTCGAGACGGCCATAGATCTCGGTCACGAGACGACGGGTTGCGGGGGCCAGCTTCGTGCGACTCGTCTTCATGGTCGTACTCCGACGATCTGAATCGCGGTCGCGGTCACCGTCGCTGCTACGTTGGAGAGAAATTTGAGATTCAGTGTGTCCACTGTATCGGTTTCACGATGGTAATGCGGATTCCGGAAATTCGCCGTATCGGTCAACACGACGGCTGGATAGCCTGCATCCCAGAACGAGGCATGGTCGCTACGACGGGTATGGGGCATGACCTCCCCTCGGCCTGGCACCACTAATGACAGGAGCTTGAGCCCAGCCGCATGCCGCTGGGCCTCCTGTTCAAGCTGGAGCACCAAAAACCGGGATGCTTCGTTGCCCACGATGGCGAGAAAATCTCCCTGGGTCGGCACCGCAATGGGCACACCAGGTGGGATCTGCTGCGTGCCGGCCACACTCCTGGCGAACCCGACACATTCCAAAATAATCGCACCGGCCAATTCACGGCGCTCGGCGTTCAAGCGGGACGCGAAGGCCTGACTCCCTAGGCGATCCTGCTCTTCAAGACAGAATGCCACGAGCCAGATTGGTCGCGCGAGAGGTCGCGCACGAAGGCGAGAAGCCACTTCGAGAAGGACCACGAGCCCACTTGCGTTATCATCCGCTCCGGGTGATCCGGACACGGTGTCGTAGTGGGCCCCAATCAGGAGTGGGGGCAACTCCTCTCCTTGTCGGGGCCAGTCGGGGTTCTTGATTGCCACCACATTTCGATAGACCTTACCCCACGCACTCACGTGTTGGTCCCCGGTGGCCCACCCAAACTTGGCAAACTGCATCGCCAGATAGTGCGCAGCCTTCCGAAGCGCGCGAGGACTCGTCTCAGGATGACGCTCGCCGACGAGAGCCTCAAGATGGCGGTTGATTCGGAGGCGATGGGTCACCACGACTAGCCAGGACTATTCATGAATTCCTGCTACGCCGTTTGATCCTCTCGCCGGGCGGGGTTTTTCTCGTTCGGTTTCCTCGACGGACTGCCAGTACACCTGCATCAGCCTTATTTGCGAGAAGCCCCGGCGGACCTCGTTCTCGAACGCCTCGCAACGGCATTCATCAATAATCCGGGCTACGATGCGATCTCCGTCCCGATACCTTTATGCGTGAACACTTCGAGAAGAATGGCATGGGGTATTCGACCGTCGATGATATGGGCTTTGCCGACGCCGCCTCCGAGCGCATCCAAGCAGGCATGCACTTTGGGCAACATCCCTTCGCTGATCGTGCCCTTCTTCACCATCCGTTGCACGTCTTTGCGTGAGACCGTCGAGAGATGGCGGCCATTTGCATCGCGAATGCCTTTCACATCTGTCATCACCAGCAGTTTTTCCGCACACAGCGCGGCGGCCATCGCCCCGGCCACCAGATCGGCGTTGATATTGTATGTATTCCCTTCCCGGTTGGTGCCGATGGGTGCGATGACGGGAATGTAATTATCCTGCTGAAGTTTCCGCACCAACGTGGGATCGATAGACTGGACCTCTCCGACCAAGCCAAAATCCTCGTCCCCCTCGCCGTCATCGAGATCCTTTTCCAGACTTGCCGCCCAGGCTTTGGCCGTGAGCGGTCGAGAGAGCATAAGCCCGCCGTCCTTTCCACTCAGGCCGACCGCAAGACCGCCATGGCGATTCAAGAGATCGACGATTTCCATGTTGATCTTGCCGGCCAATACCATCTCGACGATTTCCATTGTGGCCTCATCTGTGACCCGCACCCCATGGCGGAACTTGGCTTCGATACCCACGCGCTGGAGCATCTTGTCGATCTGGGGTCCCCCACCGTGCACGATGACCGGATTGAGACCCACATATTTCAGGAGCACGACATCCTGGGCGAACCGCTCTTTCAATGGCGTATCGCTCATCGCATGACCGCCATATTTGATCACAATAGTCTTGCCCTTGAACGTACGAATATAAGGCAAGGCTTCGATCAGGACGTTTGCTTTCTTAATCAGTCTGTTCATATTCGAGCTCCCATGGCGAAAAAATCACGGAACGCGAGAAACGCGGGACGATCGAGTTCGCTTCTCATACTCTTGCACCTCTCGCCTTATACAGAGGGTCGTCGGCAACCGTATGACGATCATGGCTTGACGTCCTTCACGACACGCACGCTGGTCGGGCGACCGGCTCGCGGATGCGACTTATCGTACACTGCTAGGAGCTGGTCCGTGGCCAGGTGTGTATACTTTTGTGTCGTACCTAATGAGACATGCCCAAGCATCTCTTGAATCGATCGCAAGTCCGCCCCTTCATCGAGGAGATGGGTGGCAAATGAGTGACGCAAGGTATGGGGACTCACGGAACCACCGGCAAGCCGGTTCGAATAGCGGGCCACGATGCGAGCGACGCTCCGAGTCGTCAACCGCCCCCCTCGGCTGTTTCGAAAGACCGGTGACGAGCCGCGCTTCGTCCTCGTCGTCAGATCTCGGGAATCCACCAGGGGCCTCTGAGCCAGGTATGCCTGAATGGTTCGTAAAGCCACATCTCCGATCGGCACGATGCGCTCCTTCCGGCCTTTTCCTCGCAGATGGACCAGCCCCTCGGACGCACGGACATCTTCGAGATTGATCCCCACGAGTTCACTCACGCGAGCCCCAGTCGAATAGAGCGTCTCCAGCAAAGCACGGTCTCGGAACGCCCCTCCTGTCTGATCGTCAGGAAACTCCATCAGCGCTGCCGCGTCGCCCTTGGTCAAGACACGCGGAAGATATTTCGGTTGTTTCGGTGTCCTGATGGCCTCGGCAGGATTGAGGCCGACCATGCCCTCTCGTTGCAGATAGCGATAGAAGCTGCGGAGTGAGGCGAGCTTCCGAGCCATCGACGTGCTTTTCTCACGCTTGCGGTCCAACCAGTGAAGGTAGGCCCGAATTGACTCCGTTTGCACCGTAACCGGATCAAGCGCTTGGGCGGCAGGGTACTCCGTCGTCATGAACGTCTGAAACTGTCGGAGATCCGAGGTATAGCTGCGCACTGTTTCATGCGACGCATGACGTTCCAGCTCAAGGAACGTCATGAAAGCTCGAATTGCGTCATCCATGCCGTCAGGTCCTCAAGCGCCCGTTGTCCCGTGAGCCGTCGTTTACGCTCCTTGTCTTTCGTCGGTGTGGCAAGGGGAGGAAAGAGCCCGAAATTCGTATTCATCGGCTGAAAATGACGAGGGTCCGTGGTCGTGATGTACGACAGTAGACAGCCATGCGCCGTGGTTGGCGGCGGCGTGACCAACGGCAACCCTTTAAGACCACGAGCGGCGTTGATTCCCGCCAACCCTCCCATCGCCGCGGAATCCGTATAGCCCTCGACGCCGACCAGTTGTCCTGCAAAGAAGAGAGTGCCGCGCGCCTTGAACTGAAGGGTATCGCGCAGCAGTTGGGGAGAATTAATAAACGTGTTGCGATGCAGGCTGCCGTAACGCAGAAACTCCGCCTGCTCAAGACCGGGAATCATGCGAAACACACGCTTCTGATCCCCGTAAGTCAATTTAGTCTGGAACCCCACGAGGTTGTAACAGGAACGATGGGCGTTTTCCGTCCGGAGTTGTACCACAGCATGGGCTCGCAATCCCGTCTTGGGATTCACCAGGCCCACCGGCTTCAACGGACCGAACTGCATGGTCTGGCGGCCACGTTCGGCCATCACTTCGATGGGGATACAGCCTTCAAAATAAGACGTCTTTTCAAATTCCTTGGGTTGGACTTTCTCCGCAGCGAGCAACGCGTCATAGAAAGCGTTGTAGGCCGGCTCGTCCATCGGACAGTTGAGATAATCATCCCCGCCCTTGTCGTAGCGGGACGCGAGAAATACGACATCCATGTTGATGGAATCGGCATCCACGATCGGAGAGATCGCATCGTAAAAATACAAATGTTTCGCGTGGGTCAATTGCGCAATCGCCTGAGACAGTTTGTCGGATGTCAGCGGGCCGGTTGCCAGAATGCAGAGACAGTCCGTTGGAATCTCGGTGACTTCCTCATGCAGAATGCGAATGTTCGGATGCCCTTCCAGCGCCCGGGTAATCTTGAGTGAAAACTGCTCGCGATCGACTGCCAAGGCCGATCCTGCCGGCACCCGCACCTCATCCGCCACCCGAATAATGAGCGAGTTGAGACGGCGCATTTCCTCTTTCAGGATGCCGGGAGCATTCAGGAGATCCGTGGAGCCGAGCGAATTCGAACAGACCAGTTCTGCCAAACCACCGGTCTTGTGCGCTTGCGTCATCTCCTTGGGACGCATTTCATAAAGCGTCACTTTCGCTCCACGATTGGCCGCCTGCCACGCCGCTTCAGACCCGGCCAGACCACCCCCGATAATAACGATGTCATCGCGCATACGAGAGAAACTCCGCGAAGAAAAACTGAGAGCGGTGGCATTGTAGGAACCACGTTTTGGGGATGTCAAGGCAACTTCGCGGCGTATGACGCATGGCGTCACGGTTGATCCGATTTATGACCCCGTGCTAGACTTCGCCGCATGTAGGCGATTAGCTCAGGGGTAGAGCGCTTCCTTCACACGGAAGAGGCCACTGGTTCGATACCAGTATCGCCTACCATATTCTCCACCTCCCCTTCTTCCCCCTTCGCGAGCTATACCCCCGGTCTAAACCGACGGTTTTCATGATAATGCCTGAACCGTACCATTCCTGGACAGAATCCTGGAGGTCAGCTACACTCAGTCTATCGACAGACCGTCGACTCTGAACCGTACAAGACAAGTGAGGTCATCAATGCGGACTACAGCTCTTGCCATGGGAATTCTCTTCCTAGCCACCGCAGTCGGCTGTGCCGGAAACCGCCAGGAACAGGCGTCGGCCGATGCAGATGGAGGCTATACGGCCCCGGCCAGCATTTACAGTGTGATGGACCCCACATCTTTGGTCTACACCGATGTGGCGGCCGGAGCAGCCCCGAACGATAACCCCTGGCGCTGGACCGGTTTTCTACTGCACCCTGTCGGAGTCGCGATTGATTACGGCGTGAACCGACCGATTTACAAGCTCACCAGCAAGATGCCCTACCTTTTCGGGTATACGTCTGAGGATTCGATGCTGGATAGCCAACGGCGATAATCTCCGCAGGCACGTCGTCCTCAGATTCAATTCAACGCCCGCCTTCCTCACGAAAGCGGGCGTTGCCTTATCACCCCGTTGGCAAACCCTTTTACGTTTCGTGTATGCTCCCTTCGTGAGTCGAAATCCACGTGACACGCAAGCACCTCGTGCTGTGCCCCTTCGCCTGTGGATGGTCTGCGGGCTAGGACTGAGTCTTTTATTGAACGCCTGCGAAACTCCGACTCGAAAACCGATCCTCCCGCCATCGAAAAGCGATCTGGTATTCCTGAAGTCCACGACCCTCTGCACTTTGAAACCCGACTTCCTCAAGACACATCCTGCCTCTACCCTCAAAACACAGGACTGGGGCGCCGGACAAGAGTTGGTTCTCCCTGCCGGCCAGAGCCCATCACATGGCGACGAATCCTACTTCTTCGATGAAGATGGCATGCTGGTCGGAACCCTCTTTACCTTTCCGTCTGGGCTTGACTTGAATCCCTACCCAGTCCTCCGCCACACCTTAACGCTGCTGAAGCCGGCATTGGAGTTCTATCTCAATGTGTCAAATCTGTCCTCAAAGACGAGCATGGATTCCAGCGCCCTGTACGAAACCGGCGACGAGAAAACAACGACACAGTACTTGGTCCTTGGCGCGCGCGAGCAGCCGGCGCTGCTCCAGGCTTCTGTGACGATCGACCCCTATGTACGGCTATTCTCACCCTATCGACGCGAGTTCTTGGAACGGTTGCGCCATCCGAGTGGACAAAAGCCCGGGCAACAGTTCGACAGTCAAGGCGCAGAGGACAAAGAACCCTTCCTCTCGCTCCAGCAGTTTGCGCGCGGCCAAACCGCTCAGCTTTCCTACTGCGGGACCCAGAACTACGATACCGCAGCCACTGCCTACCAGAAAGCGATCGCAAGCGGCTTTACGAATAAAGTATGGCTGGCAGAAGCTCACCACAAACTGGGCCTGGCGTGGGAAGGGAGGGGAGAGCACGAGCAGGCCAAGAGGGAGATGCTTCAGTCGTTGACCATCAGACCCAACACTCCTGAAATTCTGAACAACCTCGGCACGGTGTATACCAAGCTGGGAGACAAGGCAAACGCGCTCGCCTCATTTGAAAAAGCCGTCACGCTTCGCCCCAACTATGCCATTGCCCGATACAACTTAGGCGAGGCCTACGAGCCCACGAATCCCAAGCGGGCCCTTTCAGAGTACGAAACCTATCTCGCGCTGGTCGAAGGCATCCCCGATGAAGCCAGTCGCATCGCTCTCGTCCAACAACGCGTCAAGGCGTTAAAACATTAGTCATTCACAAAAAGATTGTGCGGCATTTCGAACTGGTTCGAGGTGGAGCAGCACAGCACGTTCAACGCCGAATCTTCTCTTCCTGTTCTTCCAGCGTCTTGCAGTTGATGCAGAGGGTAGTGACTGGGCGGGCTTTCAGTCGCGGATAGGGAATCTCTTCTTCACAGCGCTCACAGATGCCATAGATGTTCTGGTCCATTCGCTCAAGCGCCTCGTCGATCTTCTTGATCAACCGTTGCTCGCGCTCGCGGATACGCATCATAAAATTCTGCTCGGCCTCCGCAGACGCCTGATCGCTGACATCCGGGAACGCCTCCTGACCGTTTGGATTGGCGAGACCCTCGACCACCTCGTCTACCATGGCTTTGCGCTGCCGCTCAAGGTCACGACGAATAGCCGCGTACTTTTTCCCCTGGGACGATTTCTTGGCTCTGCGCTTGGCAGGGACAGAGTGCGCCGCTGATGGAGTGGGGGGAATACGTTTGACGGAAGAGCCTGCTTTCATACTGAAACCTACCTGAGGAGTAAACCGGTTCGAAATGAGCGGAACTATAACAGGGGCCTGGAGGGTGGGTCAATGGGTAACGTGGGCCTGTCAATCTTACCCGACCGGCTTTCGCTAGAGATCCCGACGGCCTTCGATCGACTTAAGCAACGTCACTTCGTCGGCATACTCGATATCCATCCCGACCGGAATGCCATAGGCGATGCGCGAAACCCTGGCCCCGAGAGGTTTCAGTTGGTTCGTTAAATAGATGGCGGTTGCCTCGCCCTCGATCGTCGGACTCGTCGCGAGGATCACTTCCTCAATTCCCCCAAGCTTCACCCGATCGACCAACTCCTCGGCCCTGATATCGGACGGTCCGACGCCGTCCAACGGAGACAAAGCGCCGAGTAACACATGATACAAGCCGCGGTAGGCTCCCGCTCGCTCGATGGCATAGGTCGTGCTCGGTTCTTCCACCACCAGGATTCTCGTCTGGTCCCGCTTCGGATCGAGACAATATTCGCAGAGCTCTCCCTCAGCGATGTTCCGGCATTGTCGGCAAAATGAGAGCCCATCTTTGACGGCACGAATCGCCTCGGCCAGGCGAAGCGCGTCTTCGCGCTCAGCCTTCAAGACATGGAACGCCAATCGCTGCGCCGTTTTCTGGCCGATGCCTGGAAGACGGACCAACTCGCGCACCAACCGTGCAAGTAATCCTTGTTGATCAACCGCCATGACGTGATAGCCTGCTAGAGCAGCCCGGGGACGTTCATCCCACTGGTGACCGATTTCATCTCATCCGCCATCATCTCGCGAGCCTTCCTGAGGGCATCGTTCGAGGCGGCCATGACCAAATCTTGCACCATTTCCACGTCGCCACTTTTCACCACTTCGGGATCGATGACGATGCCGACAAGCTGCATAGCCCCATTGGCAGTGACCATGATGCTGCCACCGCCCGCCGTCCCGGTCACGGTCTTGGACGCCGCCTGTTCCTGTACCTTCGCCATTTGTGCCTGCATCGCCTGCGCTTGTTTCAGAATATTCCCCATATTGCCGAACGGGTTCTTCATTCCTCGACCTCCTTCTGTCTCGACACCGGTCTCACCTCTGCGAGCTCTGCGCCGAACATCTCCAGCGCCTGCTTGACGACCGGATGTGCCCGCGCTTGCTCGAAGAGAACCAGCCGTTGTTCTTTTTCCTTCGCCGCCCTGAGCTGCGCCATCGTCGGTCCGGAGGGATCCGACTCCGACAATTCGACAATCCGCAGCCGAACCGTCTGACCACTCAATCGTTCACAGATCGATGTGAGCACGGCCATATTATCAGGATTTTCGATCATCCCTCGGGCCGCCATCTCCTGCTTGGCAAATCCAATTGTCACAACAGGGCCATCCACACCCACAAACCGCCCTCTTTCCAAGAAGGCGGCAATCCTGGAAGAGGCATTGGCCACTTCCTCTTGGACCCGTTCCCAATTGAACATCACCACAGCGCGTTCGTCATCAGTTGGCTTCGATGCCACAGGCATCGAAGCCTTCACCTCACCGGCAGTGCCAGAGGACCGGAGGTTTGGAGGATTCGCCGAGGGGCCTCGTTGAGGCACCGTATTCCCGACAACGGAAGACCTGGGCGGCACCGGAGAGGTCGGTGCAGGAGCCGTCGATTGAGGATGCCGCAGAGGCAAAGAGGGCGTTGTATCTGCGGAACGAGCCGGCGAGACCGGCTGGCCCGTGCGCACTGGAGCCGACTGAGGTGGGCGTGTCGCCTGGGTCGGCTGTACCGCCTGGGGTGACTTCCCTTCCGCGCGACGTAGCAACCGCGTCGCACGCACGGCCGCTGTCTCGAGCACGAACCGAGGATGGGCACTGAACCTGAGCGAGTCCTCCGCTTGTGTGAAAATCGCAAACAGCTCCTGAAGTGGCTCGGGCGAGAACGAACGCGCATCAGCTGCCATCTGTGCCAGGTCTTCCGCGGAGGCCTCGATCAACCCCTGCCATTCTTGAGGCGAGTTCACCACAGACACCACCAGCATGTTGCGCAGATACTCGACAACCTCCGCACAATAGGCCCGGAGATCATGCCCTTGGTCCAACAGTTGGGCCAGCACGCGAAGCGCCGCGGCGCTCTCCTGAGCCGTAATCGCCTGAATCATGGCACGAACGAGTTCTTGTGGAACCGCTCCCAGCAGGGCCTCCAGATCCGTATGCACGATCGTCTTGCCGCCGAACGCCACCGCCTGGTCGAGCAAGCTCAATCCATCACGCATGCTGCCTTCGCTTGCCCTGGCGAGCGCCATCAGGCTCCGCTCCTCGATCACGATCTTGTCCTGATCGACCACATGGCGCAGCCTCTCGACGATCTCGCTTCGCGCAATCCGGCGGAAGTTGTAATGTTGGCAGCGGGAGAGAATCGTCGCCGGAATCTTGTGAATCTCCGTGGTGGCGAAAATAAACACCACGTGCGGCGGCGGCTCCTCCAGTGTCTTCAGCAGCGCGTTGAAGGCCGAGTTCGACAACATGTGGACTTCGTCGATGATGTAGACCCTGTACTTCCCTCGGAATGCGGCAAACTTGACGTTCTCTCGGATCTCGCGCACATCGTCCACGCTCGTATTGGACGCCCCATCGATCTCCATGACATCGACGGAGGTCCCCTGCGCAATTTCGAGGCAGTTGGAGCAGGTGCCGCAGGGCGTGCCAGTGGGTCCGCGCTCACAATTGAGCGCCTTAGCAAGAATTCTCGCAACCGTGGTTTTCCCTACCCCGCGGGTCCCGGAGAAGAGGTAGGCCTGGGCAATTCGTTTCGTGGTGATTGAATTGACCAGCGTCTGAACAACATGTGGCTGTCCGATCACGTCATCAAACGTGCCCGGCCGGTATTTTCTGGCAGAGACTTGGTAATCCAACGTCGCTATGCTCCGAGTTCTGAATTCTGGATTCTGAGTTTTGAGTTATGGTTTTGAGTCAAGAAAGAATGAGTTTCCGTTCAACTCAGCACTCATAATTCAACGCTCCTCGCTTCGAGGGAAAGCGGGGCCAGGTGATCCTGCGGCACACAGAACTGACCGCTTACCGTTGCTTCCTTCCGGACCTGGCGGGGTTCACAGGGTTCTGTCGCACAGGGCCCAGCCCCTATCCTCACTTAGTTCTGAGTTTAGAGTTCTGAGTTCTGAATGGACGCTGTGTCCCATTCCCTAATCCTACAACTCAGAACTGATAACTCAGAACTCAGCACTTCTTTGAGTGGCGGAGAGGGTGGGATTCGAACCCACGGTCCCATTGCTGGGACGCATGCTTTCCAAGCATGTCGATTCGACCACTCTCGCACCTCTCCGAACCGATTTTCGCGAGGCGGCATCTTAACACGCGGTCTGATGACCGGCAAGGTGACCACCAGTGCTCATCGCCATGGCATTGACCCTCCCGGCTCCCCTTCCTATACTGCAACGAAATCAAGAGGAGGCGCGGCGATGAGGACTCTTATCGGGCAGAGCATCCTGGTCGTCCTCTCGGTGACAGCCATCATACTCTCCGCATCTACATTCTCTCCATTTTCTGACTCGTCCCGATTCTTTCACCGCCTCTCTGTGGCGGAATAGCCCCTCAACACACCAATCAGTCACACATGTGAGGAACAATTCCCTCGCATGACCTGTCTACCAGCCATGTATCTGCAAAAACATTTGATCAAATGGGACTATCACTGTCCACGACATCAGCCTTGCTTATTTCCGGCAACGGTTCTTCCACATGCGCTGCTAGCGTCGCTCGCTTCAGTATTGAGCCTAGTGATTACGCTTGCCACCCCATGATGAATCGAGCTATAGAGTTATGGATTTATTAGGGCTGAAGACCCCTACGGCTCTCAATCATCCATCCTGACGAGCATCGGGAATGGAATCATGGACAGTCACTCATCTGGTAGGGAGGGTTCGATGAAAAAGGGGTTCTGGTTTCTTATTCTCTTGGCTTGTCTCATGACACCGAGACTTGTCGCGGCCGCTGATGCTCCAGCGGTGGTGGATGTTCAACCCTCCGCTCCCGCACCACTCGACATGGTCACGTTGAAGGACGGCAGTGTGCTCTATGGTGAAGTCATTGAACTGTCTGGCGGCGTATTACTAATCAAGACTGCCGCGGCTGCAGAAAATATCGTCAAGATAAACTGGGCCAGCGTGTCGAAGCTGGCCATCAACCATCCCATCCCCTTTCACCTGAAAGATGGGTCAGTGTTGATCGGCACAGCGACCGAGGGCCCCGATGGTACCATCAATGTGCGAGCTGAACCGCTGGAGGGAACGATCGAGGTTCCGATGGATTCGATCACCGCTCTGAATCCACTTATCCAAGCCCCAGTCATCTATTCAGGCAACCTGTCCGGTGGCTATTCGCAAACAACCGGGAACAGCCATTTGAAAAATGGCAGCTTGATCGGAGACTTCGTGGCTCGGAGTGAGCAGCTCCGCCTGTCGATCAATGGGCGCTATGTCTACGGTGATAAGGCGAGTACTCTCATTGCCCGAAACGCGCGCGGGACGATCAAGTTGGACTTTTTTATCACAAAACATTTGTTCTGGTTCATATCCTCCTACTTTGAGAACGATTACTTTCAGGACCTCAAAATGCGAACGGCCCTCGCCACCGGGCCAGGCTATCAGTTTATCGAGCGTGGAGATTATTCGGGCATCTTGAAGAATATGACGTTGTATGCAGAAGTCGGCGTCGCCTACTTCAATGAAGATTTCCGGGTTGCGGATGATGCCTCCTCTCCCCGAGGCCGCTGGTCGCTCAAATTCAACTGGCCACTCTTGGATGATCGTGTCACGATCTACCACTACGATGAAGTGTACCCCTCACTACATAATACTAAGGATTACTTTTTGACGATGGACAACGGCGTCCGTTTCAAACTGATCGAGGGCTTCATGAGCAGCCTCCAAGTTACGACGCGATTTAACAGCGCTCCGGCGAAGGGCACAGGGGATACCGACAATTTGTACCTCATGACCTTGGGATATAGCTTCGATACGACCCGGAAACGGTAGGCCTCTAGTTCACCTCTCTCCTCTTCAAGGAGGAACACTTATGCTGAAAGAATTCAAAGAATTCGCCATGAGAGGCAACGTGCTCGACATGGCGATCGGTGTCATTATTGGCGGAGCCTTTGGAAAAATCGTCGCCTCGCTGGTCAGCGATGTGCTGATGCCCCCGATCGGCTTGCTGATGGGCAAAGTTGATTTCTCGAGTCTCTTCCTCAATCTATCAGGAACGCCACAACCGTCTCTTGTGGCCGCGAAAGCCGCGGGAGCCCCGACGCTTAACTACGGGGTGTTTCTGCAAAGCGTCTTCGACTTCATCATCATTGCGTTCGTGATCTTCATGTTTGTCAAGCAGGTCAACCGGTTCAAGAAAGAAGCGCCTCCGGCCCCACCGGCAGGGCCGACCAACGAAGAGAAATTATTGATGGAGATCCGCGACGCTCTGAAAGACCGCCACTAGGAGCCACCGTTGCAACGAGATTTCCCACGATGCGGGAGTGGGAAGACTCACACTATATAGATGACACGCGCGATCCAGAAGGGTGAGATCATCATGCAGGCATTTATGAGTAATCCCGACTAGACGTGCAGACGAGTGAAATTCCGGCGTGCCCTCAGAGTTTTTCCGCATCCTACTAAGAACCAGATGCGGGCGAAGGCGCCATCGAGTTCGTCGACAAATCCTTGCGTGATTGTGGCCAGAGCCACCTGCAGGTCGAGACTCGACGCCATCTGGAGCAAGATCTTCTTCAACACGTCGTGAAATCGGGGAGGAGGAGTCGAGGAAAGGAATGCGCCCATCGTGTTTTCTCCGAGCAGGCTTTCGTCCGGCTCGAAAAACGATACGGACCACACAGAGGATTGTCAATTAGCTATACTGGTCCCACGTATCGCACTGTTTGATCGCCCAGAACACCGCCTCTTTGAGTTTCTTCAACGGCACATTTTCCGGATCGCGCATGGCTTGTAGTTTCTTGTCGAGATCGTAGAGTGGCTGGATCGATCGTTTATCCGGAATCTTACCCAGCGACCAAGCCACTTCCGTGAGCACAGACCAGTCGGTCTTGGGATCCCCCAGCTTGGCGAGCAACGGCGGCACGACGGACGCATCGCCGTGCGTCCCGCCCAATTGTCCTAAACCCTTGGCTGCCGCCGCCTGCAATTCAATCTGCGGAGACGTGTTCATAATGTCGACAAGCAGCGGAATGCCCTCTTTGCCGAGATTGCCCATTGCCCCGATCGCTTGCTTCGCCAGGTCACGATTCTTGAGCACCTCTCTCAGCTTCGGCAAGGCCTCGTCGGCTTGCATCTCGCCCAAAAGGGAAATAATTTTGAGCCTTCTGGCCTGCGGCGTGTCGGACAGATCGAGCAACTTTAGGAGACGTTCAGGCTGACCCCATTCAGCGGCCAGCAACAAGGGAAATTCGTATGTCTCAAGCACATCCCTCAATTTACCCATGGCATAGGTTCCCGGATCTCCCGCGTTGGCCGATTGCGCGGCTTGTCCTGCATCTTCAAACTCGGTTCGGACCTCTTTCTGCCATTTGACCTTCATGTCACCGAGGAGATAGGTCATCTGACAGGCGGGGCCCTTCCACAGCCGCGACGGGGCATCGGGCAAATCCGCATCGCCTCCTGCGGCAGTTGTGCCTTCCCATGTTTTTCGCTGTTCGCATTTTACTTTGAGCACAGCGTCAGAAGGTTTACCGGCTTCGCGCACGACCGTGTATCCCAATTCACCGATCCGGCGGGCCACAAGTTCGGCAATCGGCGCAGCATCAACGGCTCCTTTGTCCACAAGTGCAATCGCCTCAACGCGCACGGTTTGAACCTTATCCAGCAACGCTTTCTGTTCCGATGTGAAATAGTCCCGGTAGGCCCATGAGGGGAGAGAGGAAAGTGTCACAACACTGAAAGCCAGGGTTGACAGCAGTAGCACAATGCGCACCGTACACCTCTTAACCGGTATGTTCACGACGAATTACGTATGCACCCTGCATTATATCCGTCATTCAAGTCTGAGGCTACCTTAGCCTGCATCATTCACGAAGGCTTCTACTGCAACCGCCGATACGCCGCTGCGACAAGCCTGGCGGCGGGCGGGCTCGCCGCTCGGTCGGTCAACATACTGTTTCACGTATGCCTTGTATCTTCTCCGCAGACCGTCTAGAGGATGATTGTCAATTCTTTGTTCGGACGTGATAGGTCGATATGCCTGAGGTCCTCTGAGACCGGGAGG
>DASYRC010000078.1:0-6441 GCA_036004925.1 Nitrospiraceae bacterium
ACACCGGCGTAGGGGTATGGGCCGTCGGAGGTGTCTGAGATCATCATGTGGAGGTCGGCCAGCGAGCGGTTTAGCCAAACGTTGAATTGCTCATTCGATGTCACGATGAGGCAATCGTCAGCCCTGGCGGAATGGAGCGCTTGTTCTACTTCGACGAGCGCATTCGCATACGAGAGTTCACACCTGATTGGCCTGCTGACTTCACAGGAGATCGTCAGATCCCACTGGACGACTTCTCCCGCCGGCAAGAGCGTGTCGCAGAGGAGCTCACCGGGATGGACTGTAGTCGGAGCCGGTGCACAGCGGACGGTGACCCACCGATCCACACGATCCAATCCCTCGTACCCGAGCGACATTCCGTCTTTGGACGTGACGGCCTCCAAGCGTCGGCCTCGCCGGTTCCGCTTCGTCCCACGGACTTCGAAAAGATCGGCAAAATCGGCCTCCACTGAGAAAGATACCCGGATCGGAATCGGGAGGAGGCTATAGTTGTGGACTCGCAGGCGCTCGAAGCAGCGGCCTTGCCACAGGAACCGAGCCCGAGACAGGTGCAGCGCCCCGCGCGCGATCTTTCCCTGTCCCTCATAGGTCATGTCGGGATTCGTGAGATCGACGTTGAGCACGACGTTGTCTTCCTTGACCGTCGAGCTGAGCAGCAACGGCCGCTCCCCATTGATGGTCAGCGCGAAACGCGACAGAAAACGAGTCCCTTCGTGGTAGAGGCCTAGCGAGCCCATTCTAAGCGAATGGATGTCGCCGTATCGATCGAATAAGCCGAACGTGTCGCCCTGCTTCAGCACCTCGATGCGGTCATCGGTCAACGAGGAGGAGGCGACGATGGGGCATTGATCATTCTGCCGATCGACGTGTTCCATAAGTCTCTCTCATCGGTTTCGGATTGATCGGCTCAACCAGCCCCCGAGGGAGGCGGTGAGAAGAAAGGTCGCGCCAATGCCCGCGATTCCCGTCGATTCACCAAACCGCTCTGTGACCTGGCCGAACATGCTAATCCCACTGATGGCGGCCGTCATCGCGCCTGTGCCATAGAGGCCCAGCACGCGGCCCACCATAATTCGAGGCGTCAGCTCTTGCACGATACCCCAGGCGATCGGGGTAAAGGCTCCCATCCCTCCTCCGATCATCATCATGAGGAGACCGACCAGGTAGAGGTCTTTCGTCCAGATGAGCACCCCCATCGCCAGGCCGCTCAACGCACTCGTCCAGACGATGATGTTGACTCGGTCTGCGAGAGTCCGTCCCGTAAACCAGAGAAGCACGATCGACATGACGAGTAATCCGACTCCCAAGGCAGACCAGAGGTAGCCCACCTCGACCGGCCCCAGACGCAACAGTTTATTCGCGAAGACCGGAAACAACGTCGTCAGAGCGCTGGCGCCGAATCCATAGCATGCCGCGGTCAGGATCAGCAGCAAAATGACTCGTTGTTTGGTTACGACGAAGGCCAGTCCCTCTGTAAGATCGTGCCACAATGAGCCACCAATCTTGTTTGGTCCAGCAGATGGGTGTGCTGTTCCCAGTCGCACTAACCCGAGGCAGAGCGCAGACACAAGATACGTGACCGCGTTCAGACAGAGCACTTCCTGCGAACCGAACAGGGCGATCCCTATCCCGCTCAGCGCCGGACCGAAAATGATGCCCAGGCTGGTCGTACTCTGGATAAGCGCATTCGCAGCCGTGAATTGCGCGCGCGGAACGATCAGCGGCACCGACGACGTCAGCGCAGGACTGAACGTCGCCATCGCTACCGCATCGAGGAGGACAAGGATATACAAGAGGTTGACCGTGAATGTGTCGGTTGACACGGCGCAGGGAATGATGCCGATCAGCACCGCCCGGAATACATTTGCTCCGATGAGGAAGAATTTTTTCGGCAACCGGTCTACATAGACGCCGATGAAAGGACCGAGCACGATAGGGGGAATCGTATGAAGGAGTCCGATGATGGTAGTTTTTACCGGCGAGCCGGTAATCGAATACACGAACCAGAGGAGGGCAAGGTTCGAGATACCGTCGCCAACTTGGGAGACCAGTTGACTGAGCCAGATCAACCCGAAATCTTTCGTCAGGAGCAGGCGGCGGCGGATCTCGTCGGGGACCTTTTCCTGCGCGATGTTGCGCGTAGAGGTGAGACCCGTTATGGAGATAGCCGCAGGCTTCATCCCTCACTCTCTATCCTGACCTTGTCCGTCTTCACAGCTTTCACTCCTGGAACCTGCTTGGCCGCTTCTACTGCTTCTAACACAATGACTTGGAATCGTACGGCGCCGCTAAGCGAAACCACTCCCTGTTCTGTCTTCACGTCGAAATTGGCGGCGGTCACGGTGGCACTTTTGGCAAATCGCTCTTTGATATGACGAGTAATAATGTCGTCTTGTTTGTGCGTGATAACCTCCAGCAGTTCTTTGACTACCTCCAGCTTGTTCGACACAGATTTCACGGTCGGTACCGTGCTCGCAATGTCCGCCGCCGCGGCTTTTTCTGCCTCGCTAGACACTTTCCCCGTAAGCGTGACCTCGTCCGATCCGGCCTCCACCTCGATCTCATACGGAAACAAGCGGGGATCTTCCAGTAACGCAAGTTTGACTGTCAGGATCAGCGAGGAGACGCCTTTCCTACCTGCCCCTTCTTTCCCCTTTTCTGTCCCCTCTTCTCCACTTTCTTTTTTCGCCTTTGACTCATCACTCTTGGGTGTGTGCGTATTCGGCTGAACAGGGTTCGATTCCTGAGCAGGCGACTCGGCGGGAGGTAATTC
The DNA here is from genome assembly GCA_036004925.1 of Nitrospiraceae bacterium. Classification (GTDB taxonomy): domain Bacteria; phylum Nitrospirota; class Nitrospiria; order Nitrospirales; family Nitrospiraceae; genus Palsa-1315. The sequence goes on from DASYRC010000078.1 coordinate 2,774, forward strand.
TTTATGCGGCTTATCAGGTACCTTCGAGTCCGCCCCTTTACTCTGATCGGCGGAAGGCTGAGCTGATGTGTTCGAACGCTGCTCACTCTGTGCGAGCATCGGATTCGCGAGCTGACTCATGAGCAGAGCAGACAGGCAGATTGCCAGAAAGGCCATGCCCGGTCCAAAACTGCTGTCCCGGAGCTGCGACCGTTTCACAATCCCCTCCTTCATTTCCATGGAGATCAGCCTAGCCTGGAATATTCAGAAATATACGGTACGTCATCCGGCCCTCTCACCCAGCCGGACTTCCCTATCGAAAGCCTCGCGTCACCGTTCATGAATTATCAAGCTGTCCGACATGGCCTTCGTGACGAAGCAAAAGAGGCGCGGCCTAATGCAGACCCCTCGTTTCACGCCTCACGTTTCAGGGGTCTGGAAGCGGGCCAAGTATGATGCAGCTGGCCGCGGAGTTGTTCACAGTGGAATGGCAATGTCAGACAGGCTCCTTGCAGGTTGATGGAAAAGTCCGCCAGCGGCATTCTGGCTCAGAGACTCAACATTGAAGAGAGCTTTACAAGGGTTGGACATACTTGTGGGCTTATCCGTTCCCCAAGATCCGTTCTGGGCGAATGGCCACACGAAGTGCGGTTTATACCTCCACGCCTCTTCGCTCGTTGTGTCCTGCTGACAGACTTTTGAGCAACCTGATCTATTGTTGACATAGGCGCCATTCTATAAAGTTCCAACGGTGTTTTGTACAAATACCAATTTTTTTGCAGACTCGGGAAGGAACCACGATAGAACAGGCTCACGCCGGCATGAAATCGGGAGCGACCGTTTTGGATGGCTGTCGTCGACTGAAAGCAGCTGCGACCGCCGCAGTGCTCAATAACAGTAATCCGATACCTACGAGGCTCGCCGAAGGTCCAAGGACATCAGTCGCCCAACCAAATCCGGCCATCCCGGCCATGGCGGAAGCCATAGCGCCGGTGCTGAAAGTGGTAAAGACACGGCCTAAGAGCGGTTCGGGTGTCAATTCTTGCAACATCGCCCACACAATCGGTGTAAAGACGGCCGTACTGGCGCCGAACACGATGATGAGGGCGGCTGCCATGAGCGGCACCTCTAGCATACCAAGCGTACACACCGCGACGGCGCCGACGGCCAGAGCAGCGGCAATCAACCGCAGGCGGTTTTGGAGGTCTCCCTGCTTGATCCAAGCCAGCCAGACGGACGCAGCCAGCATACCTATCCCGAGTGATGACCACAACCACCCAAGTTCGACGGGACCCGCATCGAGATGTTGTGCCGCAAATACAGGCAGCAAGAATATAAAGGCGCTCGCGCCAAAACTGAAGAGCGTAGCGGTGAGCATGAGCAGGAGCACGGTCCGATGCTGAAGGAAGACAAACCGAAATCCGACCAATAGATCCTGGAGGATCGTGGGTCTGTCGGCCGATTGTACACGCGCATAGAGCGTTTCCTGCAAACGGATCGGCATGAGGAACAAAGCAGACACCAAGAACGTCACGGCATCGAAGTACAACACATTTTGGGCTCCGATCATTGCAATACCCACCCCACTGACGACTGGTCCGATCAGAAGGCCGAAATTGGTCGTACTTTGAATTAACGCATTGGCAGCGGTGAGTTGACTACGTTGTACCAAAAGCGGAACGGCTGATGCCAATGCCGGACCGAAAATCGTGGAGACGATCGACGTCGCGAAGACGAGCACGTAGAGCCGTTCAAGCGTCAAGGCCTCCATCGCATATAACAAGGGGATGAGCATGACCAGCACCGTGCGGATCAGATCCACCCAGATCAGCACCGGCTTTTTCTTCATACGATCGAGATAGACACCGATGAGTGGACCGAAGATCAACGGCGGAATGGTCTGGAGTAACCCGATCAGCGTCATCTTGAAGGCCGACCCCGTCAGTTCATACACGAACCATAACAGAGCCACCTTGTTCATACCGTCGCCAATCTGGGACACCAGTTGGCCGGAAAACAACAGGCCGAAATTTCTCGTCGTCAACAACTTCCAGCCGGATACTGCCCGACCTTCTATCACCTTGTCGCTACCAACCACGTTCAACCTCCTCTAGCCCTCAATCACAGATGCAGACCAGACACACGGCTTCTGCCAAACTTCTGTGTGTTTGAATCGGCATGGTCTCTTATTCTCATGCGCCTCGTGACTTATGGTTCGATTCGTATAACCGAGAGAGTATAGCCCTCTGATGAAATCTTCGCTTCGATCTAATCCCCTGGACTGACCCTTTTCCTGATCTTGGTATGATCGTCCAGTTCGAGCCGTAGCTCTTTCCCAGATTGATCGGTGATGAGATAGGAAGTATCCACAATATCGATCCTATCATCGCCATGGCCATCCTTAGACATCTGGAACTCACCTTCAACCTTGAATAACCTCGCTTGTGACAATTTTCAAGGGCGAAGATTCGGAGGGCGATCGCGTTTGTGGCTGAGATCCCTCGACCGCTATGTGCCCGACCATGACAATGGCTATTGCTAGAACAGTCAGCTTTAGGAATTTCATATGCACCTCCTTCTAAGGCTGAAGGAAGCTTCCGTACTACACACTGGCCGATAATATAGGCCAAGAGGCGAAACTCGTGCTCTCAGCTTCCTTGTGAGACGTTTTCCCAAGCACCCGCTCATACAATCGGACATAATCATGAGCCATTCGTTCCACTGTGAATCGCTGCTCAAAGCTAGAGCGGCATCGTCCGCGGTCAATTTCAGGAATACGTTGGACAGCCGCCGTCATCTCGTCGATTCCCTCGCAGACGAATCCGGTGACGCCGTCCTCAATGATTTCAGGAATGGATCCACGCCGATAAGCCAGCACGGGCGTTCCACAGGCGAGCGCTTCGATCAGCACAAGACCGAAAGGTTCAGGCCAGTCATACGGGCAGACTAACGCGGTGGCATTACCCAGAAACTCATCCTTCTCGGCGTCGGTGATCTCCCCGAGAAACTCGATTAATGGGTCAGAGAGCAGCGGCTCGATTTCGGCGTGAAAGTATTCCTGATCTGCCGGATCGACCTTCGCAGCAATCCGCAAGGGAATCCCTACCCGCTTGGCAATCTCAATGGCATGATCCGGTCGCTTCTCGGCGGCAATACGCCCTAAGAATGCCAGATATCCCCCAGGATTCTCATGTACGCCGTAGAGATCCTTCGGCAAACCATGGTAAACGGTCGCCTGCCAATTAGCCCAGGAGACAGGCCTCCGCTGGGCATCCGAAATCGACACGATCGGCAACTCCCCATACTCACGAAACACCGGTTGCAGTTCCGGTAGGTCAAGCCGACCATGGAACGTGGCCACTGTCGGGGTCGGATTCCGCCGGGCGAAAGGAAAACCCAAGAAATCCAGATGAGAGTGAATGACGTCGAAGTCGGTGGAGTTTCCCAATCCCTGCTCCATCTGCATCATCATGGGCGCATCACGGTTGAAGATCCCCTTATTCAAACGGAGTGCGTGACCGCAGACCGATTCTAAACGAGCGGCTGTAACCGAATCGCCGCTCGCGAACAGGGTCACGTCGTGACCGAGCCGAACCAGTTCTTCGGTGAGGTAGGACACGATCCGTTCCGTTCCTCCATAGAGTTTCGGTGGAACGCTCTCCCACAAGGGGGCAACCTGGGCAATTCTC
>DASYRC010000079.1:0-4977 GCA_036004925.1 Nitrospiraceae bacterium
AAGGGCTCGCGAGGTAACCGCCTCCGCTGCTGAGGTCCTTAACGTCGCCCAGCTTTCCGATGCAAGCGTCCTCCAACATGCGGCGCCGGCAGCTATTCCATGTGACAGTTCATGTGACAGTTGTGGACGATCCACGCGAACCGATCGCAAGGAGTGGATTCCGTAACTGCCTGACAGACCGCGTAATGCACCTGGATGAATTTGCTGCTTCAGGTGCGGCGCCTTCTCTTAATCAGTAGGTTGTAGGTCGATTCCTACACGGCTCACCACTTGATTCTAAAGAACTTAGAGTTGTACGGGAGTTCTCGCGAAACCCCTCTTCACCCGGTTCTGTGACAGTTCCTGTGACAGTTTGGGTACTAAACTTCCCTTCAACGACCGGCGTGCAGGGACTGAATGCGTTTGCGGAGCTTACGGCGTCCGACTCGCCGAAGTCGAGCAGGTCGCAGTGCCTGCTGGTTGCCATTACCTCCTGCAGTCTCGCCAACATCGCCTGGTAGCGAGCCCCGCGCGGAACCTGGATGTACTGGTGGTAGTACTTCAAGGTCGTGCTCATGTTCGCGTGCCCGAGTTGTTTCTGAACGTAACCCATCGGGGCGTATCGAGAAAGCAGAAGGCTTGCATAGGTGTGACGCAGATCCTTCGGGGGTACGATCCCTTGTACTTTCGCTTTGCCGCATATCCGGTGAAACGCATCGACCGCGTTATTCCAGTCGATGAAGCTCCAGGCCTCGCTCGGAAAGAGTAATTCCATTTTTCTGCCGAGACGTAAGGCGGCTTCGCGCAAACCTGCCAAATAGATCCTGAGAACCGTGACCAGCCTTCGGCGCTTGTCAGAATTAACCCACGTCTGCTTGCTTCAAACGACCCACCACTCATTTTCGCTTTTCCAAGACAGTCCCCTGTGGACATGGGATCGCATGCGTACTCTAGTCTGGTTGGTGACGATGAGTCACCATGCCAGACTCAGCAAAGAAACCATGTTGCATCTGTCGCCGCTGGTTCCGCCCCAATTCACGCGTTGGCATTCGGCAGAGGGCCTGCGGTCGCCCCGAATGTCAGACCGCTCGCCGCAAGAAGACACAGTCGGCTTGGCGTGCCCGTAATCCCGATTACTTCATAGCGAGACGCATTCAGGCCCGGAGTGCCTCTACGCAGCAGCCGGATCCGCTGCGTTTACCTCCCCCATTGTCGCAACTTCCCTGGGACATTGCGCAAGACGAGTTCGGGGTCAAAGGCGCTGATTTCATTGGCGTTATGGGGACACTTCTCCTTAAGGCGGCGCAAGACCAGTTCGAAGCTTAACTCATTGAACTCAAATGACATCCGGGACCACTTCCACTAACGCCCGCGCAAGACCAGTTCCGCCTCTCAGTATGATCCGCATTCAGAAAGAAGACGGCCGGGGTAAGCGATATGGAGTTGGAGTTTCATCAGCTCGAAATGCGCTATGAGCACCTTCGGGTGCGTCGTCCCGAGCGTGAGCACAAGCTATTGGCTTCGCTGGCTGCAACGGGCCAGCAGGTTCCCATTGTGGTTGTGCCGCTCAAAGACACCCCTGATCGTTTTCTTGTTATCGACGGGCACAAGCGGATCCGTGCGCTGCGCCGGCTTGGGCAGGACACCGTTCAAGCGACGGCATGGCAGATGACCGAGGCTGAGGCCCTGGTTTTGGACCGGTCGCTGCGAGCGTCGGAAGCGGAATCGGCCCTGGAACAGGGCTGGTTGTTGGCAGAGCTCCAGCGCAGCTTCGGATATTCCATGGAAGAGCTGGCACGGCGCTTCGACCGAAGCACGAGCTGGGTATCACGACGACTGGCACTGGTCGAGCTTCTACCCGAAGCGATCCAGCAGCAAGTGCGCGATGGTGAGATCAGGGCCCATGTCGCAATGAAGTTCCTAGTGCCAGTGGCGCGCACAAGTTTCGACGACTGCCGGCGGATGGCCGACGCCTTTGCCGCACACAAACTAAACACGCGGGACGCCGCTGAACTTTATGCGGCCTGGCGCGACAGCTCGCCTGGCATTCGGCAACGGATCCTCGATGATCCAACGTTGTTTCTCAAAGCTCGGCGACAGATGGAAAACGACCAACCCGGCGAAAAACCGGCCGCCGCCGATTTTGTCCGTGATCTGGAAATCATCTTGGCTGTGGCCAAGCGTGCCAGCCGGCGCTGGCGCTCTGTTGCCGGGCTGATGACCGCAGACGAAGTGGACTGCGCACGCCATTGTCTGGAGAAGACCGTGGATGATCTGTGCCGGCTGGCGCGGCGCATGGAAAAGGAGACAGTTGATGCTAAGCAAGAATCAACGAACAGCGATTCTGGAGCTGTATCGCCAGGGAGTAAAGATACGGAAGATCGCCCAAACCTTGAGAATCTCCCGGTCGGCGGTGAAGAAAGTGGTTCGGTCGGGCTCGACCGATGTGCCTCTGCTGATTCGGGGCGAGAGAGCCCAACCGCACCGGCAGCAGATCCTGGAGCTTTACGCTTCCTGCCGCGGCAACCTGGTCCGAGTCCATGAGGAACTTCAAGAGGCGGGGCTCGAGCTTTCGTATCCGGCACTCACCGCTTTCTGTCGCCGGCACGGAATCGGCCACGAGCCTCCACAGCCGTCGGGAAGCTATGAGTTTGAACCTGGCAGGGAGACGCAGCACGATACCTCGCCCCACGAAGTGACGTTCATTAGCCACAAACGGAAAGCGCAGACTGCCTCGACCGTGCTCTGCTACTCGCGCATGCTGTTCTTCCAGCTCTACCCCTACTTTCAGCGTTTTGAATGCAAGATTTTCCTCACTGAGGCCCTCCGTTATTACGACGGAGCCACCGAAACGATGATGATCGACAACACCCATATCGTGGTGTTGCGCGGGACGGGTCGCGAGATGGTTCCCGTTGGTGAGATGGCCGCCTTTGCCGACCGCTATGGCTTTCGCTTCCAAGCCCATGAGCGCGGAGACGCCAACCGTTCCGGCCGGGTAGAACGGCCGTTCGCCTTCATCGAAAACAACTTTCTGGCCGGCCGCAAGTTTGCTGACTGGGACGACCTCAATCGGCAGGCGCGCGAGTGGTGTGATCGGGTCAACAGTACCTATAAGAAACATATCCGTGCTGTGCCGCGCGAGCTATTCGCTGTGGAACGTATGCACCTGAAACGGCTGCCTGTCTGGGTTCCTGAGGTCTATCGCTTGAACGAGCGACTGGTGGACCTCGAAGGATATGTCACGCTTCACACCAACCGCTACTCGGTGCCCTTTCGGTGGATCGGCCGCCGTGTTGAAGTCCGCGAAGGCAAAGACAAGATCGAGATCCAATTGGGACTTCGCGATCTGGTGACTCATAAACGTCTGATCGATGCCGTAGGCCAGAGGATTACATTGCCTGAACACCGCCCGCCCCGTGGGCAGGGAATCAAGAGAGGAGATCCTCATCCTGAGGAAAAGGCAATTCTCAAAGCCCTGCCGGAGATCGGCGATTATGTCGCGGTTCTGAAGCAGCGCGGTAGAAAACACGTCACCGTTGCCCTGCGCCAACTCTCGCGCATGGTACGTGAATATCCGCACGAGGCGGTGCTTGCTGCTGTCCGTGAGGCAACTCATTACGGCCTGTACGATCTGGACCGGCTCGAACGCATGATCCTGCGCCGCGTAGCTGGCGAATACTTCCTGCTCGAAGACTGGACCAAAGACGGAGGGAAAGATGACTGAAGAACTCGAGCAGTTGCTAAAGAACCTGAAGCTGAAACGCATCCTTGAAATTTTCGACGAGCAGTTGCGCATTGCCGACAAGGACGACATCTCCTACTCGGAGTTTATGGTTCGGCTCCTGCGTCCACAGTGGCACGCGCGGCAGGAAGGCGCGCTGAACTATCGCATCCGTCAGGCCAATTTACCGGAGCGCTGGAGCCTGGAGACCTTTCCCTTCACCAAACAGCCAGGCGTCAACCGCCGGCAAATCCGTGCTTTTGCCGAGCTGGAGTTCATCACCAAGGCCGAGAACATCGTGTTCATAGGCAACACGGGTGTAGGCAAGACCGGACTCGCCTGCGGGATTCTGCTCAAGGCTCTGGAGAACGGCTACCGCGGACAGTTCATCCGGGCACAAGACCTTTTCGATGAGATGTATGCCTCACTGGCGGACCGCTCCACGCGCAAGCTTGTCCAACGCCTCGCGCGCCTGGACGTGTTACTGATTGACGAGATGGGCTACCTGACCATTCGCCCCGAGCAGACGAATATCTTTTTCAAACTCATGGAGGAGCGCTACCGGCGACACGCAACGGTTATCACCACGAATCTTCCATACGACGAGTGGCACAACTTCTTGGGTAATCGTTCAATGGTCGATGCGCTCCTCGGACGGCTGCGTCACTATTGCCATACCGTACAGATTGACGGGCCATCGTTGCGTGAGCCCCAGGGCTGACGCGAGAACAGATGTTTTCAGGAGGCCCTTGTGGATAGACCGGATCGACAGGAGTACATTCGACAGGTTTTGGAATGCTATCGGCGCGCGCCCGGAACAACAGGATACACTCGTCAATCAGACCGGCAGCTCGCAAGTCACTTGTATGACCGCATGGTTTCCGCGTCTGTGGTGGAAGCCGCCATTATTCTGGCGACGGCGAGGAGAGTGCTCCGCCCACCGGATTACCCCCCACTCGCTCCGATTCGCTCGCTCCACTACTTCCTGCCGGTAATCGACGAGATTACAGCCGCCCCGCTTCCTCCCGACTACCTCAACTATCTCCGTGAGAAGCTGGAAAGGCATCTGAAGGTTCAGCAAGGATAAAACATCGGACGACATTATCATCGGCACTAACAACGGGCGGATAGCGCCTTCGGCGCAGATGACGTGTAGAATCGCGCCTTCGGCGCGGATGATATCGAGTCTCTTCTCTCCTCTTGTTACAAACCTCGATCTCAACGTGGGTCACTTCTGCTGAGCACAGATGGGCGATTCTTGCTTAGCGCCGAAG
>DASYRC010000080.1:0-7868 GCA_036004925.1 Nitrospiraceae bacterium
AGAAACAGCAGATCGGAACGACATCATCCACGGTGCCCTCCCTCGAGCCTGGGGCCCGATTCTCGATGAATGCCTCACCTGCCGGCCATTAACGGGCCGGACCCGTGCGAACCGGTTGACGAGGCGTCTTTCGTCGTCTGACAAACCGCTGGTCCCTCACGCAAATGCGATTCCACACGATCACCCGGTCGATGATCTCGCCACAGGCGACACAACGCCACGCACGAAAACTGTCATGCCCGCTGCCGCTCGCCCAATCGAGGAGATCCACAGGACACATAAAGCCATGGCAACGATGACAAGTCATCCGATATGTGCTCCCGTCAACACAGGGACCGTCCGATCGTGCCACAGACTCTCAGCTACCCATCGATCGTGTGTCCTTTACTGTGTACTGGACGGGGCTACCTATGCCGTCGCAGCACTGAGTGCCGACTGGAGCATATGGCCGATCTGCGCGAACTCGCCCGGCTTGACCGGAAAACTGCAACCTCCCTGGTGGAACATAACCTGGGTCTGGGCTTGGCTGGCCTCATGCACCATCGTGATCACCGGCGCGCGAGGGCATTCGGTCCGGATCAGAAGGCTTACTTTGGACATGTCGAACCGCGCCGCAGGCTCAGCATAGCTTAAGCCGACAAAGATCGCCTGCGGGCGGACGCTGCTCAGCTCAGCTATCGCGGCATCAACGGTCCTGACGAACACCGGTTGGTAGCCATGTGTTGCGAGCCAATCGGCAAGTTTCATTCCAAAGTCTAAGTCTTGTTCCACAATCATTACGCGCATTCTCTCACCGTTCTGGCGTCTCGCCATTGTCAGACCTCCTTCCACTGCTGTTTCAACCTCATGCCACCTCAGGGTTCGCGCGCCGCCTGCATACTATTATGCCAACGGTATGGTTCCGTTGCGGAGTCGTACAATCGTTCCTGCATCGACCTCATGAATGCCCCCAGGTGCCAGCTGCGATCAGCTGTTCCTGAGGCGCGAGAACCAGAGGCAGACCAGCCCAGAACCGAGAAGCAAGAGTGAGGTGGGTTCGGGCACAGGCACAACTGAAGAATCGCCGCCTGGAACTGTCGTCGGGCTATCGAGTGTCGCTCCGTGAATCGTCGAGGGCGGCAGAGCGACCAGTTCCGCCGTGAAGCTCCCGTTCTGAGCCGAGCTAGTCGCGTGGTGGAACGCGGCATTATCACGTCCCTCCTGGCCATGCTCACCGGCCACTTGGTTGGCTAGGTCCAGTCCTTTAAAACCGGTCAAATCGAGACTGTCATTCTGCTCGGCTAGGCCATTGGTCAACATTGGCCCGTTGTCCAGAACCGTGACCGGGACGGCATGGGCAAGCCCGCCCCACCATAAGAGGCAACCGGCAGCAACCGATAGGATTCTGATCATCGTGCACCTCCATTAAAACCATCATTTACCTAGGTAAGAAACAAGCTGCTGGACGCCAGGCAGGCCATATTGAGATGGTCTGCCCCAACTGAATGTCAGTCGATTGGATGCATCTGGGCTTGAGCAACTCTTGTTCCACATCTTCGCTGTATGTCCATACGCGAGGATGAGAGGCCTAGAAGTGTCAAGGATTCTGACAGTCTTAAAAGTTCCACTAAATGCTTAGAGTGAATGCCTCAGGGCTATGTCTTTGATATGAAACAGAAAGGGCACTCCGTTGTCGATGGACTCAAAGTCTAAGACTCCTTGACACCCCTACTGGCTCTACAAAAATGTCAAATCTTTGAAGATTGTGAGCAGCATTTCTGGAGAGCTCACATAATGGAAAAGAGGGACATTCTGTCTTTTCTTGGAACAGCCTGTCCGTAGCAGGAGAAGTGATCGTACCAAAGAGACTAGTTACCGTAGAAAAAAAAGCTGGCTATGACAGATCCTACTTCAGTATACAATTTAGGATCTATTGAGAGGAGACGTGCACTACGGTTCTACTGATGAATCAGCCCAACCCACCAGCATGATTTGTTGTGCCCCGCTGAATTTGTAGACTAGGAATGCGTCAGGAAATATGCGTGAAACACAGTGAAATCTGTCCGAATGATCGGGTTGAGAGATGGTCGTGAACCTTGTAACAGAATAACGGGCGAGTGCTGCCAGATATCCCTTTAGAACTGGAGCCTCGGACGCAACCGAATTTTTTACAAAAAGGATGGTCACAAACGGGAAATGATCTGTCCACAAATTAAATGGGGCAGTGCACTAAGACAACTAATCCCCACCTGCGGCCCTTGCGCCTTCCTTCGTTCCCCTTCTAAAATACATCGTCCTGCGAGGCCCCCATGCCATTCTCGATTCACCCCTTCCGTCGCTTCGCTGTCCAATGCTCTGTGTTGTATAACGCTGGTCCATTCCAAGGACAAGGCACGGTATCGAATCTCTCCGGTACCGGTGGGCGACTCTCCGGCGATCTACCCATGCCATGCGACCGGGGAAAATCCTCTCGCTCACGGTCACGCTCCCCAATGAGCAACGCATCGAAGTGTCTGAACCGGTCGTGCGTTGGTCAAGAGGCCAGGAGTTTGCGGTGGAGAATGTGATGATCGAGCCACGCACTCATGCTCAGCTCCAGCATTACGTGAAGCGGCTGGTGCAGAGCACTCACGAGAATCTATCTTTGGAGAGATCAGAGACCTACGGATGAGACGATGACCATTGACGGGCCGTTCAACGCTGGGCACAGCGTCAGACCGAGGAGTTATCAATGACTTCACTCCGCACGACCCTCCCTGAGTTATTAAAGACACCCAAGATTCACCTGCCAATTTGCAGCCTATCAGTCATGGCTCTGCTCTTGCTCACAAGCACTGTGAGTGCTGAACAGAATGCGTTAGAGGGAGAAGTTGTGGACTACATTCACCCCCAGAAGTATATGCAGCAGAAACCACAGCCAACATTGAAGGAAATCGTGGAAGTCTGTGCCGCCATCGTGCGGAAGGACACCAACGAACGGTTGACGTCCCAGGCTAGTGAGTTTGACGCCTACGTCACGGCCGATGGGAGCGTGGCGGACGTCGGTACCGATCAGGAAGACTTCGGTTTCGGACAATGCATGAATGAAACGGGGAATCCACTCGGCGAGTGGGAATGATGGGAGAGAAGCGCGAACTCCGCGACTCCATGTCCATCGAAGAGGCGACCGTCTCCAACATGTGGGAGATCGCCGCGATTGTGGACGTGCTGGGACGGAAGGGCCTCTGCACGAAGCAATATCTCTACAAGAAGATCATCACCGAGTTCCGCCGCAAGAATCCTCGTGCCAGCATCCCTGAGACGGCCTTCCTTAAGCCATACCTCCACACCGAGACGGAGAACAAGATCATCGACGACATCCTAGAGTTGCTGAAAAGAGACGGCCTGACTTCGCACAAGCCGGTGAACCTGCTAAACGGTTGGGGCGCATCTGTTTCAGTCAACCAACCCGGGTTTTTCCTCAGCCTGCTTTGCTAATAAGGTCTCTTTAGTAGTTGAACCTAACTTGCCGGTATGTCAAAATTTTTCCCCTCAGAGGTTGTCTGGTCAGGACCAGCCAGGTCGGTTGGACCAGCACCGATGACAATTCATCATCTACAGCCCCGAATTTGACCAAGCGTCTTCCTGGGAGGAGGTCGGGTGAAATGAGATTCCTCGCTGTTCATCCCAGTCCGCTCATGTACACCAAGATCTATCTACGCCTGGAACCACTCGGGCTTGAGATGGTGGGTCAAGCCGCCCGCCAAGCAGGGCATGACGTTCGCCTGATCGACTTGCAGGTCGAGACTTGGAAGGACTATCTGACGCTCATCAACACCTGGAAGCCCGACGTCGTCGCATTCTCTTGCAACTACCTGGCAAATGTGCCGGAGATCGTAGATCTTGCGAAGTTGACCAAGAAGGAATTATCAAACACCTTTGTCTTCGTGGGGGGGCATAGCGCGTCCTTCGTAGCGCGAGAGTTTCTGGAGCACGGGGATGGCGCGATTGATTGCGTTCTCAAGGGCGAAGGGGAGGTTTCTGTCCCCAAGCTGCTGCTGGCCGTGGAGCATGACCGCAAGGCGATCACAAAAGTCCCCGGGGTAGTGACCCTCGACGGTGAGGGATCTCCGCCACAGTTCATCGAGAGCCTCGATGATGTGGGCCCTGCTCGCGATCTGCTCCGGTACCGGCGCAAATATTTCATCGGGGTCCTGGATCCCTGCGCCTCGATCGAGTTTGCACGAGGCTGCCCCTGGGATTGCTCCTTCTGCAGCGCCTGGACCTTCTACGGTCGCAGCTATCGGATGGTCAGTACGGAAAAGGCTGTGGAGGAGCTGGGACAGGTTCGAGAACCGGGGATCTTCTTGGTCGACGATGTCGCATTCATCCAAGCGAGGCAGGGACTCGAAATCGGTGAAGCTGTTGCGCGGCGAGGGATAAAAAAACAGTACTACATGGAGACACGTGGCGATGTCTTGTTACGCAATAAGGAGGTGTTCCGATTCTGGAAAACGATTGGACTCCAGTACATGTTTTTGGGTGTGGAGGCAATCGATGAGGAAGGACTCCGGATGCATCGAAAGCGCATCTCGCTGGGGAAAAACTTTGAAGCGCTGGAGTTTGCCCGCTCACTTGGCATCACCGTCGCCATTAATTTAATCGTCGATCCTGACTGGGATCAGAAACGATTCAAGACAGTCCGGCAATGGTGCATGGAAATCCCTGAGATTGTGAACATCAGTGTCAATACTCCCTACCCCGGAACCGAGAGCTGGGTTACAGAATCGCGCAAGATCCAGACGAGGGATTACCGCCTCTTCGATATTCAACACGCCGTGCTGCCGACGAGGATGCCGCTTCCTGAGTTCTACGCGGAGCTGGTCAGGACTCAACAAATTCTCAACAAGAAGCATCTCGGTTGGGCCGCCCTGAAATCCACAGCAACACTCGCGGCCGGGCATCTCATGCGCGGGCAGACCAACTTCGTGAAGATGCTGTGGAAGTTCAACAGTGTGTACAATCCGAAGCTCCAGATGGCCGACCACCAACGCCCGGTGTCGTACCAAATGTCGCTCCCGCCATCCGCGCAGGAAACCGTGAACTCGAAGCTTCTCTACATTCTCCCGCCAAAAGGACGACGAGGGCGTGCCGTTGACGACTCAACTGAGCAGTTTATCGAAACCAGCCGAATGGGGAGCAGCCTCTAGCTGTTCCTCTGCTTGGGCCACAAGCCGTCGACCCCTGGTTTACTGATGCTGCCGCACCGCGAACAGATTTCGCCGGGTGAGGCCAGAACCCATCCCGCTGCGCGTGGCGGGCCCTGCGGCAAGCGTTCTCATTTGCATTCGCCGTCTGCTGTGTGGGTGAAGTGACTCCCCCTTTTTTTATCTCCGTGGTGCTGGGAGGGTTGGAGACGGAAGCAAGAGAGGCACGAAAGGGATTGTGGGTGGACCCGCAACCGGTGTTGTGGTGGCAGTGGCGAAAGCGGTAAACGGTAGCGCTTCAGTCTCATTCCTAATTCGAAGTATCCTGTGCCCCTAAAAACATGCGATTCTCAGGGTCGCCATGAGGCGGCAGGCGATCCTTCGATCAGTCCAAGGCTAGAACCAGCGCCGCCTCCATTGGCAAAGAGCGCCGGTGAAGCAATGTGATTGATGGTAGGATCACAAGGGAGAACTTTTAGCGTTTCATGGCCGCTCATTCGCCGCCGGAGGGGTGATGCCGTCTCGCGCATTGCTCGTGAAATGCTTAGTGATTCTTATTTTCTGCGTGTTGGCCTATTACTTCATCACTCGCGTCTTGTTAGTATCAGTCATTCTTCATCATTAGTGTTACAAACCACGCCCATCTTCGATGATCGCAGGAAGCATGTCTATCCTCGAACTTGATTGCCCGAACGACAGTGGTACCGCACAATCAGATCACCGCACTATTTGGAAATGTGATACAGCCCACATGGTACAAATCTCACTCGGTAGTTTGTCGAGTAGGGATGGTACCGGTCAACAATCTGTCCAGAGGCAGACAACCTGTCGCCGTTGAAAGATTTCAAAAAAACAGGGCCTTGGCTTTGTTCTATTGAAAGCCTGGGACAAGCTGTGCCTTGGCGACGCGACCGCTCTGTTTATATCTGCTTTATATCTGGTTGAAAAACAGACTCCAAAAGAAAAATGGGGGAGTTGGTATCACCTTTGCTCATTGAGTTCTGTTCCCTTCATACCCCTTCATACCATGAGAGGGGACGGAGAGCAGTTGATATATCAGAGTTGACCGAAAAGGAGACTCATCATGAAACACACACCCATTCTTACTGCTGCCGTAGTCCTCACCATCGGAATGATTTCGGCCGCATATGGGTTGGAGTCCCAGCCTGACCCGGATCCATTCACGGAGCAGGCTACAAGCAAGATGGACTCCGTATCAGATCAAGCATGCACGAAGATGAAAAGGAGTCCGGCCAATGAGCTAACGGCCGATCACAACGCACAGGTAACCATTGGAGGGGCCAGGTCAGTGGTTTCCGGGGAAATTCGCAAGATGGAAGGCGAGTATTACTTCATTAATGATAATGAAACCGGAAACGAGGTGCGACTCCTGGTTAATAAAGATGCCAATCTGGACTGCAGTGCGGCCCCGATCGCGACAGCAGGTGCAACCGCCCCAAGTGTCGCAAAGGACCGACAGCCAGGAGAACAGCAGGTCCCTGAGGCCAGCGACCGGCAGAAAGAACAGGGACAAAAGAAGGATCAAACGGCCGTAGGATCCGGCTTTAGAATCGGCGCCTGCTCGTTTAAGCCTGGCGACCGGATTAAGGCAGAGGTGGACGATATGGGGCGTGTCACGACGCTCAAATTCATGCGTACGCGTGAGGAACCTCAAACTGCGCGTTCGCTCGGGGAGAGCGCCGCAACCGGAGTATTGGCCATCCCTGATCAACAGGAGAAACCGGGACAGCTCGATATGACCGGCCCGCACGGGTATCCTCCAAAAGAATATGCTGTGCCTCCAGTCCCTTTGGGTGAATTGAAGAGCCTGAGTGACGATTTACTTCTCCACAGTTCCGTCATGAATGTGGAGGGGCAAGTTATCGGATCGCTCGCAAACCTACTGATGGATTTGCAAACAGGACAGATCGAATATGCGGTCGTGTTGTTGAATGACTCCGAGCGGCTCGAAGTGGTCCCTTGGGCCCACATGAAAAAAGGGCCAAACGAGGTGAAACAGGAATTCGTCCTTGACACGACGCATTATCAACTGTCTCCCTCGCCAGGAGCATCGAAAGATCGCTCTCTTGAAGTAGAAAAACTGCTAGAAGATACGAGGGCAAACCTCCGCGCAGAGAGCAGCAGTCCGGAGAGGAGACCGGTCAAGATTGAGATTACCATGCAAGATCGTGGCTATGACGTCAAGGGCCATTCTCTTCCGGATTCTCTAACGGCAATTGTGCTCCGAAACCAAGATACGGTAACCCATGGGATTAGTTCTCCTCGTTTCAAGGAATTAGTCATTCGGGCAGAAGGCGACGCAACAGAGGTCCAGACGGAGGACATTCGGTCTTATCACGTGCCAGCGGGGAAAACGGCCACTCTCTATTTCACCCAGGCTTCACATGTAGACCCATTGACCGGGTATCAAGAGACCATCCAATACCCTTTCCGGTGTGATCTCCATCCCAATATGAAGGGAGAATTTCTGGTCATCGAAACAAGGGGAGAAATGGGTGGTGGATGAGTTCGAATACGCACCGGTCCTCTCTGTTCACGCGTTATCCCTGTGGTCTCCCTGAGGGGCCGGACTCCATATCGGCAGGGATGGACACAAGCACAATGTAGATCCGTGACACTGAATCAATTCGATAGATTCGAATGGAGGTGTGTATGAGACGACACAACCGTGCAAGAGCGAGT
>DASYRC010000081.1:0-4519 GCA_036004925.1 Nitrospiraceae bacterium
TGGCACGGTGCCCCGCACGTCCTCGGGCTGAAATATTTCAACGATCCCTATTGGTACCCGGTCTTTCAGGCGTGCTGCGACCTGGATGTGCCCCTGTGCTTGCACTCGACCGCCTTGCCAGCCTTGCCGGCCTGGGAGTCCCTGCAGGCAGGTGCCAGAACCGCCCTGAGCGTTTCCATGACCTTTGTCAGCCACATGGAGATCGTCTCCAATATCCTCTATTCGGGCGTGTTTGAAAAGTTTCCCAAGCTCAAGACGATCAGTGTCGAGAGCGGAGTGGGCTGGCTGCCATACCTGTTGGAAGAGCTGGATCATGAGTTTGAGGAGCGTAAGGTGGCCAAGAGCACCACTCTCACCAAGAAGCCCAGTGAAATGTTCCGGTCAAACATGTGGAGCACCTTCTGGCATGAGCGCCACGGGATCAAAAGCCGTGATGAGATCGGTGTCGACAAGATCATGTACTCCACCGACTATCCCCACGGCACAACCACCTGGCCCAAGTCGGTCTGGTGCAGGACTCACTCGCTACAGGACGTGGCATCGGTGGATGACCGCAAGAAGATCCTGATGGACAACGCCATCGGGCTTTACAAGCTCGATGTGGATGAATCCCAGATCAACCAACCTCTGTACCAGCCAGGCCCTATCACCGTTGGCCCGCGGCCCGAGGCTGCAAAGCCTGCGTTTGGCGCCAGCCTGTAATTGGTTAATATATCGCTGGTCGCCGGAAAACTTTGAACCTTGCGACTAGCTGCATCACCAAGTGCTCCGGAGAGACACTGAACAAGATCCGAGTCCTCAATAGGTCGGACCACGCTATGTCTGTGCGTTATCACCGTTTCTCTGCCAACGGAGATTGTTTTCCGGCCTTATCGCAACATTTTTGCCGCCAAAATTACGGCTCTAAGCTTCGCTCTTTTGAGCCAACTCACGATTTTTAGAGCATAGGGTTTATATTCCAGTGTCTAGCCCCAATCAGATTTGCGCTATTATCTTGACAGACCAAACATTCAGCGGTCCGACCCGGCTGGTTTCGCCGTCCGAAAAATGCCTACCGCGGTCCTTGTAGGTTTTATGCGGCGCTTGTGCTCGGCTGTGGTTCGCTTTACATCGGTTCGATTGGCGACGGGCGCCTGGAGAGCGGAAAGTCCCAAATAGGGCGGCCGACTGCTTTGGATACCCAAAGGCCTCGGCCTTTTGAAAACCTGCATCGCAAATTGGTATAAGCGTGTCTGCGGAGGAGAGGCTATGGCGAATACTATCCAAGACGGTTCCTATGTCCTGGCCGCCGATACAGAGGAGCTCAAAAGCTTCGAACAGGAGCTCGAGTCGGCCTATCTTGTGGGCGAATGGCAGATTCCTCGACGACCGCAGCCCGATCCGGGCGGTGTGCCCCACATCTGGAAGTGGGATTTTATGGTCGCCATGATGCGTCAGGCCGGCGAGGTTTTAGGATTGGAAGAAGGAGGCAGGCGCAGTCTGCTTTTTACCAACCCTGCCATTCCGACCAAGGGAACGACCTTGTCGCTGCGCGTCGGGCTTCAGATGCTCAGGCCTCGTGAGGTGGCATGGGCACATCGCCACAGCATGGGCGCGCTCCGCTTCGTGGCAAGGGGAAACCCAAAGGCTTACACCATCGTCGACGGCGAAAAGCTCCATATGGAGGAGAACGATCTCATTCTGACGCCGCAGCGAACCTGGCATCATCACGAGAACGCCAGCGACGAGCCGGTGATTTGGTTGGACGCCATCGACACGCCGTTTGTCAGAAACATGAACGCGATCTTTTACGAGCAGTACAGCAGCATGAAACAACCGGTGGTCGACGCCAGCGACAGCGTGCAGTTGGACGCGGGCTGGACCCGGCCTCGATGGCGCACCGTGGATGCCGAAAGAGGCCTGGCGGTGGCCTACAAGTGGTCGTCCACCTACGATCAACTGAAGCGCTTGGCCCGTAAGGAGGGCAGCCCTCACGACGGCGTGATCCTTGAATATGTCAATCCGATCACCGGCGGCGCCGCGCTCCCAACCATGGATTGCCACGTCCAGATGTTGCGCGGCGGCGAAGAAACCAAAACGCACCGCCACACCTCCGGGGCAGTCTACTTCGTAATTGAGGGCGAAGGCGAGACCGTCGCGGGAGAGCAAGGGTTGCGTTGGTCCAAGGGAGACGGTTTCGTCGTGCCCAATTGGTGCCCGCACCGCCATAGGAACCTTGTTCGAGATGACGCCCTGCTATTCAGCGTAAGCGACGCGCCGCTGCTCAAGGCAGCTCAGCTCTATCGCGAAGAGGCCGTGAGCTAATACAGCGGCACCGTCCAATTCTGCGCTGTTCTCCGGTCGTTGACTCCGCGCCGAGCACAACCGAACTTTCCAGGGCCCGCCAGACGTGCTTGAACCAGTCCAAACCCACGGACTGTGAAGTAGGCTGTGGCGACACCCAGCGAGCGTCCTTTGTGCTCGTCAACACGCCTTTAGAATGTCAGCAAGAACGTGGATCTGCTTAACGTAGGCAGTTTCATTGCGGAAGGCTCTTGGAGGGAGAGAGGCGGGAAACTAAAGGTCGATTCCTCCTACGGCACGGACGGCTCGCGTTCGCCTTCCCGTTGGGCCTTACTTTGCCGTTGCCGTAATTTTCGGGATCGCTCCCGCCAAAAGGTTATCTCCTCTTTCCTCGTCATGGATCGGATTTTTTTTCTAACTTGTTCCGCTCCTCGATGCATCATCTCAACGCAATCGAATGTTTTAGGTTTCATGCGTTATAACCTCCAAAGGAGAAAATATCCCGATGGTTCCATAGCCCTTGAGCGTGTTAACCGCATTATACAGTGGTATTTTTTCGAAATTAACGATGTGCCTAAAGTTCCAGCTGACGATGAGCGAGCAACCATTGACGGAGGCGATGGCGACGCGTAGCGCATCATCAGCCGACTGCTCCGTGACAATTCCGGTGTCCAAGTAGGCGTCTTTTAACTCAAGAGCCTCCTCGGAAATTTCGGCCACATCGACGATGTCGAGAAACCCATCAAATAGGCCTCGAACGTCTTTCGGCGCAGGTTCAATCTCATCTTGCACTAACGCTGAAGTGACCAACTTGAAGCGCCCGCTTCTTACCTGATCGAAAAATATCCTGCTGGCTTTTTGGAACTCTTCGTCAAATGCACCCCCAAACACCGAAGTATCAGCATAAACGCGAATGACACTCATAAAACAGCATCGACAAGATCACCGATCTTTTTCTATACAGTACGGCGTCATGTTCTCGTCCCGAGACTCCTTCCTTCAGCCGTACTCCCTGCCCACTTCTTGATGGCGGAAAGTTGTTTTTGAGCCAGCAACTTTCCGTTGCGGCCGGGTGCGCGCCTCTTGCGGTTATGTTTTTTAAGAGACTCAATGAACTCCTTGACGTCCTTCAAGGAATCCTCCGGCAATCTTTCCAGTGCTCGCATTATCTCCGACTTTCCCGGCATAAGCATCTCCTCGTTTCTACGGGTCTCCCCTACTGAACCGACTTTTTGTCCCGAATATAACAAGGATGGCTGATTGAAACCAACTGCCCCATGGGCGCCTACACCGGTGTTGCCACGTTCGGAGTGTTCACTAAAATCAACCGTTCAGTGAAAGCGAATAGGTAAAATTCGTGAACACCACGTTCTATGCTCGCTTTACCTGGATTGGATCAGAAGCTTTCGATCGAAAGCAAAATCCAACGAGCGATCTATCGGGGTTGGTTGACAGAATGGCATTAGCTCCCCTATAAGGCCGCATATATGAAAAGATATTCCGTCTGCCTCATCGGTGCTTTTATGCTCGGTCTGCCGCTGCTGATTTGGGCTCAGGAAGCCGCGCCCAAACGCGGCGGGAAGCTCACGTTCGGCATCGAACGGGACATCAGCACGATGAATCCTTTTGTCCGGCTAAGTTCCACCGACAGATACGTGCGCGGGCTGTTCTACGAGGCGCTCATCGACGAGGATAGGAAGGGCGCTCCGATTCCGGCTTTGGCGGAGTCGTGGAGTATTTCGAAAGACGGTCTCACCTACAGCTTCAAAATCCGCCGCGGGGTCAAGTTTCACAACGGTGCGGAGTTGACGGCAGAGGACGTGAAGTGGTGCGCCGATTATGCGATGGACCGGAAGAACGGCTCGGACGGGCTCACTTATCTACGCGAGGTGAAAGCGATCACGGTGACGGACCGCTACACCATTGAATTCACTCTGAGAGAGCCTAATGCGGTATTTCTTTCTTATCTCGCATTGCGGGCGTTTGCGGTGGTACCCAGGGGCTCCGTTTCTTCCGGCACGGACAGAGTCGACACTTTCCCGCCTGGAACCGGCCCGTTTGTTTTCAAGGAATGGAGGAAACTCGGTCACGTGACCTTTGCCCGCAACAAGGATTACTGGCAAAAGGATATTCCCTATTTGGACGAGGTTACGATCAAGGTCGCTGAGGAGCCGTCGGTCCGGTTCACGGCTCTTCGGGCCGGAGATCTTGATATGATCGAGCGAACGCCTTATGC
>DASYRC010000082.1:0-65675 GCA_036004925.1 Nitrospiraceae bacterium
CGGCGAGCGCTGCAGTCGTTCCAGTTCAGCACGTTCGACAGCCCCCAGGACGATGGGGCGAGAATGGTTGGCCATGAGCCCTCCTGCGAGAGGGTGGACATGGCCCATATATTAACATGACTAATGATACGTTACACTAGCTTTTCTCCTCCCCGCGCTAGCGATGAGTTCCCAAGGGGCGGTTCAAGGGTTCGAACGGCGTGGTGGAGTTGTATTCGTTGAGGGGGTTCAGCGGGTTCTTGGGATTATGTTGGTTGAGGGGATTGTAGGGGTTGCTCGGGTTGTATTGGTTGATCGGATTCGAGGGGTTTCCGGGATCGTACTGATTGATCGGGTTCAACGGATTCTTTGGATCGTAGGCGTTGATCGGATTCAGCGGATTATCAGCACCATACTGATTAAGGGGGTTGAAGATATTGTAGTCGCGCTCGTACTTAGAATCAAATCCGGGTTCGGCAAACGCAGGGGTGAGGGAGAAGAGCAGCGGCAGAACAAGGAGGGAGACGACCCACATGGCGAGCCTCGCAACAAGCGACAGTCACTAGACTCAGCCTACTATTAGGCGGGAGGGCAGCGCAAGCGGTCAACCTTGGCGGTGTGGTGGCGCGGGTGTGTCAGACAGGCAGCAAGCGATGGACGCTGCGGCGAGAAAAGACTCCCGACCCCTTTGATCGACGCGAAGTTACGCCAATGCCTAAGCGGTTGCCTTACGGCGTCAAGGTAAAGTTCTGTGTTGCATCAGCCGCAGAAATATCCTTGTCGAACGACTGGGCGAGGTAACCAGTCGCCGAAGCCTGGACAGTATACTTACCTGCAACCGACACAGGTTGCTGGGTAAACACGATCGGCAAAGGTGTGGCGTACGGTCCAAGTGATGGTGCGCCGATGGGCAGCGTCAGCGAGTACTCGTAGTCGCCGGTTAGGACAGTCGTGGTTTTAACAGGTGCCACCTGTAATTTCACGGTCACAGTTGGACCACCGTTCAAGGCTTGCTTCGCTGCAACAACAACGGTTTCATCATCGGTGGCTGGATTCAACGTAACTGTGCCGCTGATGCTATGGGTCGCGGAGGCCTCCAACGTAGGGGGCGTGAGTACCGGGATTGGCGCGAGGCTGGTGCTGACGGTAGTGATACTGGTGCTGCTCGCGACCGGTACTCCGGAAATGACTGCTGACGCATGGCCGTCTGCGGTGATCACGACGTCATAGTTTGCCGGCGCAGCCAGATGAGCGAGGAAGAATTCTCCGGTCACCGTGTTTGGCACCGTCGCACGAACGATTTCCCCATTATTCATCTGGGCCGACACGACGACATTGCTACCAAGCAGATTCGAATCGACAAAGCCTTCGATGCCATTCAGCACAAAGGGAATGACCTTGATCACGGGCTTAAGCTTGTACGTACCATTGCCGGTCTGCACGATGGATTTGCAGGCATCAAAGTCCAGCAGCAGATCAACACGTTGCCCTGAACCCACGTTGAACTGGTGGATCAATTTAATCCCGCTTTGTACTGCGCTGGGCGTCTCGAGCGCGATCTCGTTGTTGAGTTGCGTGGACAGGACAACCGAATTGGCGAAGGGTTGACCGCCACTGTTGGGAACCAACACCAGTCGCAGTTGCGTGTAATGGCCTGGCTCGAGCGGTGTCTCGCCCAGGCTTTCGAGCGCGCGATTGGGTTGCGTAGGATCGTTGAGGTCAAGCAAGTTGATTTTACGCGGTGGGTCTAGGGTGATATCGGTCCAGCCGGCCGCGTTTTCGGAAGCATTGTCGCTTTGATGCACCCGCACTTTGCTGACGGTGACATTCACCGCATCAAAGCCGCAGGCCGGTGCATCGGTTATCGAAACGCCCAGGACACCTGGTTGGGTACTCCCGCCTCCATCACTGCCGCATCCGGCCACAACAACAGCCAGCAGGAATCCCATCAGCCCTGTTAGCAGTTTGGAATGATTCTTGATTGTGATCATCATTCGTCACCCTTTGATTGGAATATATTGGACCACATTAGCAATCGGACTTTCAGTCCGCGATACAGTTCAACAAGCGAGCCGCCTCCCGATCTCTGTTACACGCTAGGCCCTGTCGTACTAGGCAATTTCCATGCTCGTGTGTGAGTCTCTGCATAGCGAGCTCTCCCCGTCTCATGCGGAGTATTGAGTGCGATCACTGTCCTCCAAAAATGGCTTGAGAAAACAACTTCCTATGGCTATGAACCCTGTCGCCACTTCATACCTTCTTAAACGTCTCATTCTGCGTTGCGTTCTTGCTATTCCTCTTTAGTAGGTGCAGCTGTGTGGGCATCTCGATACAGGTCGTACCGTTTGATGATCCAAAGCCAGATAAGTAGGCCAGTGGCAGGTTGAGGAAGGTCCAGTGTTGTACGTGCCAGCACATTGCACGGTAAACAACGGATGGGACAGGGCACGAAGGGCATGGGGACCTCGCAGGGAGGACCAACCTAGGAGGAGGAAAATTAAACAAACCACAAGGCGGGGGAACTGAGAAAGGCTTATTTATATTGATCAGCAGGAAGGTGTAGTGGTTTGTCGCTCAGCAAGCTTTCTTTTTCAGACAATGGGTGGCGCGGGTGTGTCAGTCAGGCAGCAAGCGGTGGACCGTGCGTCGAGAAAAGACTCCGGACCCCTTGATTTTTCCAATACTTACGCCTGACAATAAATCTACAGTCCAGACCCGACTACTCGCGCAATTCCGACCATTACTGAAATTGCGTGAGGTGGTCCCACTGAAAGACTGATGGGTGCTCGTGTTATCACTCTGTGTTATCACTCTGATTGGTCGATCCACTCAGGCTGGGCCTGAAGCTGGAATAGAAGTCGGTGTTCCCCACGCTGTTGCGCGTCGCACTCGATCCGTCACTGATCTTTTAAACAGCAGTTCTCCCGGTCGACTGCCTCGATCCGCTGAAGGTATCGAAGTTGAAGAAGGTCGTGTCGCCGGTTTCGGTGTTGGAGCCGGATTGCAGGAAGGCACGCTGGCAATCAGCAGAAGTAGGAGGATCAGGAGTGGCATGGGACACCTCCTGGTTGGACCTTCAGCCTAGTCTTCGATCGGGCAGGGCGTCAAGTAAGGTTTGCTGGACTCACCTATGTAACCCCGGGGGGCTTTGTCATCAGGCAGGGCTGTCAAGGATGGCGGGGCAATTACCTGTCCAAACTCTCAGTGGGGGAGTACAATTGGAGCAGTGAAGAGGCCGCAACGCATAGGACCGCCGTGTGCATGCGGTGTTACGACTGAGCGGGCGAATCGGCCGAGGGAGCCAGAATGGAGGCGAGGATTCTGGTCGCCGATGATGGGCTTGATAACTGGAATTTACTCCGTTCGATCTTACGCAGCACCCATCACTCAGCCTATTTGGGCGGCTGACGGCATCTAGGCCCTGAGCGAGGCCCGAAAGCATCGACCTCACGTCATTCGGTTGGATCTGGGACTGTTGGGTGGAAACGAGTTTCTTGTACTCGAACGACTGAAGAGTAACCGGCTGCTGTCGGCAATTCCAGCGATTGTGGTGACGACAAAAGTCCTTTCGGTGGCGGAGCAAAAGGCACGGGAGAGCGGGGCGGTTGCATTCCTCCAGAAGCTCCTGAAGGCAAACGAATTGATCGCGACCATCCAAGGAGTTCTTAGTAGGCAAGAGTGACCGAAAGAGACAAGGAGACAGAATGGCGGGATTTGTCTTGCGGAAAGGTCAACGACTCAAGACGTTTGCGCCGGTGCGCTACCGTGGGGAAGGGATTGCCGGTGAAGGAATCATCAAAGACCTTTCGCTGAACGGGAGCTATATTATCGGGAATGTACCGGTTTCCGTCGGGATGGTGCTCGCCCTGCAAATTTTCGTGCCGGGAGACCCGGAGCTGTTGCTGATTGATCGCGCCACCGTGACATGGGTCAAGCGGTCTAAGTTCGGGGTGGACTTCGAAACTCCCCAGCCGAAGGTGGCCGAGCGAATCACACAGGTCATCTCCACGCTGGTCAAGACACAACATGGCTCATCCCGCAATGGATAAGGAATTCATTCGGGCAGGTGTACTGTGCCCCACTAAAATTTGGATAAGTCGTCTCACGCCCCGGATTATTCGATCTAGGAGCCTGTCCGACATTGCCTTCGTGACGATGCGAAGGAGGTGCGGCCAGATGCGAGGCCGCAGGCCAGGAAAAACTGGAGGTGTATTCGCTGGAATACGGGATACGTTGAGGATTTTTTCGGGCCGAGAACGACGCAGATGATTGTGGATCGTTCGCCGCAGTAGAAAGGTCAATTTCGGGACAGGCTGCTAAATTAACTGATAAGCTAGGGCGTCTGTGGGAGGGTGTCGAAGGGGACTACTTCGTCCCGCGAACAGGGAGGAGACGGCGCACCGGGCCGCCGGGTTTGTTTTGATACCGTGCGACAAACATCTCTCCCACGGTGCGGGCGTAATTCTCAGCATCCTCTCGCGTCGGAAAGCGAGCCTCCCCTACCTGCCACCACTGTCTCGTACTCATGGTCTCTCCTAACAACTCCGTCACTGACACCCTCAGCGCCTTCCCCAATCGCACTAGAGTGCTCAACGAAGGGTCGTGCTGTCCCAATTCCAGCCGTGTGAGGAACGTGCGCGACAGGCCAGCGGTCACGGCGAGCTGCTCTTGCGTCAGACCACGGCGAGTTCGCAGTTGCTGAAGCTGTTTACCGAAACGCTGAATAGCGCGCACGGCACCTCAAAGAGGCTGAGCCTTCACAGCAGCGCAAAGGATTCGCCGCCGCCGAAGCATACCCTTTCCAAGGGCTAAAATCATCCCGCCTTTCGAGGGAGGGGGTGCGAAATGTTGAACGTTAAATGATGAATGGTGAATTGGGGAGTCCTGAGGGCAGTTGGTCTGGTCTATCTCGTTTATTTGGTCTGTCTGGTTGATCTGGCTTGTTTCGTTTGTCTTGTTTATCTCGTTTCTTTCGGCCATCGAACCGAGTGAACCAAACAAACCAAAGAAACTAAAAGAACCAGATGAACAAGAGCGGTGGGATCGTTGCTTGCGAGAAGAACTAGGATTGAAACTATTACCCCTCTACCCCCATCCCTGTAGTACCCTTCTTTCGGGAAAGACAACTCCGTGCATGTTATAGTTTGTGAAACAGGAGGTGTCTTATGCACAGGACCGTCATCATCATCGTGGCCCTATTGGTCGTAGGGCTTACACAGTCCGTCGCAGCAGCCGACTCATCGACCTCTGCCGATAACCGTAAGACAGAAGACAACAAAGGCATCACAGTAGACGACCTCGGACGAGGGCTAAAGAGCGCGGCACAAAATGTCGAGAAAGAGATTCCCAAGATGGGGTCTGCGATCGGAAGCGCATTCAAGAAGATCACAGAGAAGGGACCGGAAAAACCGTCTTCCCAAGAGCCGGCCAAGCAGACTAAGTAGAATCGCCTCTAATAAAAGGATGCTGAGAACGTCCGCCAGCAGCTACAGACCGTAGCGCGTGCGTGATGGGCAAGACATGTGCGGGACGAGCGGGACGACCGAGACGCGCAAACCCTGATTTCGAGTATCCCACCTTTGCCGCCCATCACACCCGTCTCGAGGCGCATCATTCCGAACTGATGGACCGCCAACTCATTGCCCCAATGACTGCGCCAACCGTATCGGCCAACCAATCCTGCCAGCTCGACTCGCGAAATGGGACAAAGAGTTGATGCACTTCATCCGTGATGCCAAAAACAGATGCCGTTACGATTGCCAGCACGGCCGCCTGCCGAGCGATAACCGGCCCCGTTGCCCAGCGAAACGCACGGTAGCAGAAGAGAGCCAAAATGCCATACTCCACCACATGCAAGACTTTGTCGCTGACATCCTTGAACAAGAACGATGGCAGTTGATCTTCCGGGTGCGGCAGGGCCGACAAGTAAAAAATCACTCCGGCAAGGCCGACCACCGGCCCCCAATACCAGAACACCTGACCCATCACACCTTGCCGAGCTGCGTCACGCATTGATTTCCTCTCGCTCCGCCTCCTACCCTATGCCATACTTATAACGAACAGGATGCAGAAAGACTACATAAACACGCGAAAACTTCGATGATCTGCGTAGGTGATGGGAAAATGCCCTCACAGGAAGCTCAACAGAGCCAGGCTACCCGCCCAGTAAGGCTGCAGGCAAGTCGAAACCGGAAGCGTACCCTCGGGGATGCACGGTGCGACGAATAACGAGCGCCAAGTCTGTGCGCGCCGTCGAGTTAGTGAGGCGCCCGGTTCCCCGTTGAGGATTTCGATGAGACGAGAACGAAGCTGGCGGACTTTTTCAGCCTCCTGCTAAAGTCATCAATAGCATTGGACTATGAAAACTGTCCACATCTGTTTTCTCTGGCATATGCATCAACCCTATTACACAGACCCGGTTGCGGGGTCTGTGAGTATGCCCTGGGTGCGTCTGCATGCCACCAAGGCTTATTACGACATGGCCTATGGGCTGGATAAGTTTCCCGCCATGAAAGCCACGTTCAACTTTACTCCCTCGCTCCTGCGACAGTTGCAAGAAGTAGGATCAGGGACGGTGCGCGACCTCTTTCTGGAACATTCGCAGCGTCCGGCGGCGGACCTTCGTCCTGAAGAGAAAGCCTTTCTCGTCCGACATTTTTTCTCCGCCAATTGGGCCACGATGGTACGTCCCTACCCTCGCTATCATGAATTGCTCGTGAAACGCGGGGCCGACGTCTATGGTCGCGACTTGGAGCGGGTTGCGCAGCAGTTTTCCACACAGGACCTGCTGGACTTACAGACATGGCACAATCTCGCCTGGTTCGGCTACGGCACGGTCAGTCGTTATCCGCGCCTGGCCGCGCTGCGTGCGAAGAACCGGGGCTTTACGGAAGAGGAGAAACAGGAGGTGTTGGCCTTCCAACTCGATGCCGTGCAGGACATCATTCCGCTCTATCGACGACTGATGGAGCGGGAACAAATCGAGCTCACCACGACCCCCTTCTTTCATCCGATCTTGCCACTCCTCATCGATACGGACTTCACTCGACGCGCCAGACCGGAACTACCCCTCCCCTCGCGATTCCATGCACCGGAAGATGCGGAGGCACAGCTGCAACGAGCCGTCGAGTGTCATACCGCCATATTCGGCCGGGCCCCCGTGGGCCTCTGGCCGTCGGAGGGCTCGGTCTGTCCAGAGCTGATTCCGATGTTGCCGAAGGTCGGACTGCGCTGGCTGGCGACAGACGAAGGCATTCTCGCTCGCTCGCTCGACGCGGCCCAGCAACCGTGGCATCGCAACCGAGATCTGTATCAGCCCTACCTGGTCGGGCCGGAGAGCCAAGACGTTACAATACTGTTTCGCGATCGGGAGATCTCCGATGCCTTTGGGTTCATCTACCACAAGACCACTCCTGAAACGGCCGCAGAGGATGTTCTTCGTCGGCTGCGCCAAATTATTCACGAAGCGCCGCATGACCAGGTGACCATCGCGATTGTGCTCGACGGGGAAAATCCATGGGAACACTACCACGAGGGCGGCGAACAGTTTCTCTCGCTCCTCTACAAGGCCTGCTCGACCGGCGCGCTCGATCACGACGGGATTCGCACGAGCACCGCGACGATTTCCAACGCGCTCGAAACCGCGCCAGCCACTCGGCGGGTCAGCCACCTCCATTCAGGCTCCTGGATCAATCAGGACTACAAGATCTGGATCGGCCATCAGGAAGACAATCGGGGATGGGACCTGGTAAGTCACACGCGCTCCCATCTCGCCAAAATCGCTGTCACGCTCCCCTCGGATCGCGCGCAGGCCGCCTGGGACGAACTCTATGCCGCCGAAGGCAGCGATTGGTTCTGGTGGTATGGAGACGACTTTGATACCGACTACAAAGAGGAGTTCGATCGGCTCTTTCGAACCCACCTTCGGAACGTCTGGACGATTGCAGGATTGACGCCGCCGGACTTATTGAATGAACCGATCTGTAGTCCCCGCGGCATGCCGGAGACAGACCTCGTGACGGCACCGCTCGCCTTGCTGAACCCCTCCATCGATGGACTCGTGACCGACTTTTTTGAGTGGCGCGGAGCAGGTAGGATCAAGACTCAGCCGCCGCTCGGCGCGATGTGGAAAGCCGAAGGGGTGCTAGCCGATGTCCAGTTTGGCTGGAATCTTGACCAGTTGTATCTCAGGCTCGATCCTGACGAGCAATCGCAGACGCGGCAGACGGGGCTGACGGTCGAACTGCAGTTGCAGACGCCCGAGCAGCTCTATCACCTGTCGTTTTCACTCACACCACCAGGGCCAAACCAGTTTCTGCTTTCGCAGAAACTCGCAAACGGATCCTGGCAGGAGATCGGCCACTACCAATCGATCTGTCATGGGAAAATTGTCGAACTGGCTGTGCCATTCAAGGACTTGCAGCTCACAGCTGGGCAGGAACTCCACATGACCATTCTGGTGCTGGAACATCGCTTGGAAATCGCACGCTACCCATACCACAAGCATGCGACCTTCCTCGTGCCGGGTCCGGAATTTGACGCGAATCAGTGGCGAGTGTAAGCGCACGAAGCGGTGGATGCTCAATGTTGAATGTTAAATGATGAATTACAAGAGTGGAGTTCTTCCATGCGCCTAGCGATTCTTCCTGGTCAATTCGACATTCAACATTTAACAGTCAACATTGTTCAGGAGATACCATGCCCGATCTAAGACGTGATCCGATTGTCGGTCGGTGGGTGATTATTACGACGGAACGTAGCGGTCGGCCTCACGACTTTATCCCGGTGCATGCCGCCCGGCCTTTGGCCGCAACCCTCTGCCCCTTTTGCCCAGGGCAAGAGCGACTGACACCGAAAGAAATCATGGCCTACCGGCTGCAGCCAGTGGAGCCCAACGGCCCGAACTGGACCGTACGTGTCGTGCCGAACAAATTCCCAGCGCTCCACGTCGAAGGCAACCTCGACCGTCAAGGCTTCGGCCTCTACGATCGAATGAATGGGATCGGCGCACACGAAGTCATCATCGAAACCCCGAACCACACAAATAGCCTGGCCGACTTGCCGACAAAACGGATCGAGGACGTGCTCTGGGCCTATCGCGATCGCATGATCGATCTGAAGAAAGACGTGCGGTTCCGATACATCCTGATTTTCAAGAACTACGGAGCGTCAGCCGGCGCCACGCTGGAACACAGCCATTCACAACTCATCGCCCTGCCGATCATCCCCACCAACGTCCAGGAGGAGATCGAGGGCTGTCGGGCTCATTATGAGCAGAAAGAACGTTGCATCTATTGCGATATTCTCCGGCAGGACCTCACTGACGGCGATCGCATCGTGGCGGAAAATCCCGAGTTCCTCTGCGTCACCCCATTTGCTCCACGCTTTCCCTTTGAAATGTGGATTCTTCCTAAACGCCACGCCGGCTTCTTCGAAGAGAGCCAGAAGCTACAATTCGAATTCCTCGCGCCGATTCTCTCGGAAGCACTCCGACGGATGGATAAGGTCCTTGCTAAGCCCTCCTACAACTTTATTCTCCATAGTTCCCCCCTCCACGAAAAGACCGGGGATTTCTACCACTGGCACATCGAAATCATTCCGAAGCTGACCCAAGTGGCGGGCTTCGAATGGGGCACGGGGTTCTACATCAATCCGGTGGCGCCGGAAGAATCGGCGAAGTCTTTGCGGGAGGCATCGCTGTAGGTGCCGTTTCGCTTTCGCATCGAAAACCCCGCGCTCGCGGGGTCACTGCGCCAAATTGAACTGCTGATTCGCCGCGCCGGCGGCCTGACTTGGCTCGTCGGCGGCTGCATACGCGACCTCGTGCTTAGTCGGCAACCGCGCGATCTGGACCTTGAAATTTCGGGGCTGCCGCCTGGCCAGCTCCATGCACTGCTCACAGAACGCTTCTCCGTGCAGTTCGTCGGGAAGGCCTTTGGCCTGTTCAAGCTGCAGGGTCAGCCCGTCGATATTTCCGTTCCCTCCCGCATGCTCACCGACAACGAATCCGCCCAAGGACTGCTGAGGGAGTCCGATCCAAACATGGACATCGACGAGGCGCTGGCGCAGCGCGATTTCGCCACGAACCGTCATGAATAATGCGGGTTAACCGGTTTTCCCCTTCTTCCTTTTTATTTTTACCTTTTTACATCTTACCCATTCGCTGCCCCCTTGCTCCCTCATGTATCGACGGCTTATGATCCTCCCATGCAAGTTCAACTGAGCCATCCAGCTAGAACCGTCGAAGTCAAAGGCCCCAAGAGAGCCAAGGAACTCCTGCGTGAGTTGAATCTCGTCGTCGAAGCGCATCTCGTGATCAAAGGCGATAATCTCGTCACCGAAGACGAGATGCTCTACGACAAAGACCAGATCGAAATCCGGCCAGTGATCTCGGGGGGATGAAGACGGTTCATCTCGTTTGTTTGGTTTATCTGGTTGATCTCGTCCAAACCAAATAGACCAGACAGAACAAACTAACTAGAGAAACCAGCCCATGAATTGCGCCAAATGTAAAACCAAAGCGGTGATCGGCCTCCCGCGCCACAATGCGGCCTTCTGCAAAGGCTGCTTCAACGGCTTCGTCCACGATCAGGTTGCGCGGGCGATCAAGTCGGAGAAGATGTGTGGGAAGGAAGACCGAATTCTCGTTGCGGTGTCCGGCGGGAAGGACAGTCTGGCGCTCTGGGATATTCTGCTCAAGCTCGGCTATCGCGCCGACGCGCTCTATGTAAACCTCGGCATCGGGACCTATTCTGAGCAGTCGCATGCCAAGGTGACGAAGTTCGCCGAGGCAGTCGCTGCCTCTCATGGAGCCACATTGCACCTCCATACGGTCGAACAGGAGGCCGGAGCGGGGATCAAGGAACTGGCCCAGCTCATCCATCGCCCGACTTGTTCCACATGTGGGACCATCAAACGCTACCAATTTAACCACGTGGCGATCGAACAGGACTACGATGTGATGGCCACGGGCCACAATCTCGATGACGAAGCGGCCCGGCTCCTGGGCAACGTGCTGCATTGGCAGGAGGAATATCTGGATAAGCAGGGGCCTTCGTTGCCGGCTTCGGTGGAAGGTTTTGCCAAGAAGGTGAAGCCCCTCTACCGGCTCTCGGAACGGGAACTTGCGGCCTATGCGGTGTTGAACCGGATCGATTACATAGTCGAGGAATGCCCCATGGCCAAGGGCTCAAAAGTGCTCCTGTACAAGGAAGTCTTGAATCGTCTGGAGACGGAGTCGCCGGGCACAAAGCAAATGTTCTACTGGGGGTTTCTCGAGAAGCAAAGCAAGAAGCAGCCCACTGCGACCATCATGACGGAGAAAGACCGGGCCGTCCTTCACCCCTGCACCTCTTGCAGCCAGCCCACCACCGCCGATGTCTGCTCCTACTGCAAAATGATGGCGAGGGCCAAGACCGTCGCCCCACGCTAATAGGCACATTCATTACGCCCGACCCCCCATCAGTACTTGAAATGCCCTCATCGACCCCGTAAGCTGCGTACTAGATAGTTGACCTATACTGAAGCAACCTTATCTCCACTCCCATGGCATCCACACCGCGCGATTACTATCAGGTTCTTGGCCTCGACCGAACGGCGTCCGCCGATGACATCAAGAAGGCCTATCGCCGCCTCGCGCGCCAGGTCCATCCAGATCTCCATAGCGGTTCCAAGAAATCAGAGATGGAGAAAAAGTTCAAGGAGTTGAACGCGGCGCATGAAGTCCTGAGCGATCCGGACAAACGCAAGAAATATGACCAATATGGAGCCAACTGGGAACAGGCCGAGGCCTACGAGCAGGCGCGCCGGCAGGCCGGTGCCCGCGGGGAAAGGGGTCCGGAAACTTCGTTCGGCGGAGAAGGCTTTTCCGACCTCTTCGAGAATCTGTTCAAAGGACGAGGGCGAGCCGGCCCTAGTCGTGGATTTGCCATGCAGGGCGAGGATCTTGAGACGGAGGTGCAACTGACTTTGGCCGAGGTATTCACCGGCGTGACGAAGCGCATGACTTTGCAAGAGCCAGTACCCTGCTCCACTTGCCACGGGAGCGGAGTCTTTCGCGGACGAACCTGTCCAGTCTGTCAGGGGCACGGTGCGACGCTGCATCCCAATACGATCGAAGTACGTATCCCCGCCGGGGTACAGGATGGAACGAGGGTTCGCGTGGCCGGCAAAGGACAAGCCGGCACCAACGGCGGCAAGCCCGGCGACTTGTACTTGCGCGTGATGATCGTTCCGGACAACGTCTTTCGCCGACAGGGGAGCGACATTCATGTCTCCCTCCCCGTCTTCCCATGGGAAGCAGCCTTGGGTGCCGAAGTGATGGCCCCCACACTGATGGAGCCAGTTCGGGTGAAAGTTCCACCGGGGAGTCGGGCTGACAGTAAGCTTCGACTGAAGGGTAAGGGCCTCCCCGCTGCGACCGGTGGCCACGGCGATCTTTTTCTGACGATCCAAATCGTGATGCCCCCCTCCTCGACCGACGAGGAGCGCAAACTGTATGACCAACTCAGGGCCATCGCGCACCCTGACCCGCGTGGCGAGTTGCTTGCCCAGGCCCGACACCGATCACACCCCTGACACTGACTAAGAGCCTGTCCGACATGGACCGCTCTACTGCGACTCACGATCCGCAATCATCTGCGTCGTGCTCGTCCAGGAAAAAATCTTCAATGTATTCCAACGAATACACCTCCGGTTTTCAGGGCCTGCAGTCTCGCATCTGGCCGCACCTCCTTCGCCTCGTCACAAAAGCAATGTCGGGCATGCTCACTAGCCCACATTATTCATAAACGTTTCTGCTGCGATCGCCGATGCCTGACTCAAGCGAGACGGACGAGACTGGCGGGAAAAGCGCGACTGGCAGGGACAGCGCTCACACGTCACGCGAGTCGCGCTCCTTGCGCTTGTCGCGCGTCATTACGCCGCTGGCAGGACCGTGTGGGCAGGACCTGCGACCATTTCCAGCGTCATCATATTGATATTACTGGATGCGTAGACAGCCTCGTGGACTCATCGAGTTGTGCTGCTGGCTTGCGTTGTGTTGATCGATCTGGCAAGCTACATCCACTTGCGAAGAAAACTATGATCCGCTTGATGGGGCCGTTGCT
The DNA here is from genome assembly GCA_036004925.1 of Nitrospiraceae bacterium. Classification (GTDB taxonomy): domain Bacteria; phylum Nitrospirota; class Nitrospiria; order Nitrospirales; family Nitrospiraceae; genus Palsa-1315. The sequence goes on from DASYRC010000082.1 coordinate 13,086, forward strand.
GGCTGCACTCGCGGTACAAATCTTTGTTAATAGGCTCAAATGCGAGCAGGGCTTACTGGGACGTGAGTTACAGTGGAGTAAGACGTCTTCATTCGGTTCACCTTAAGGAGGCAGGCATGAAGCAGAGAACGCAAACAATCGTGAGGCTGGGCGTCGCATCGGTATTCGCACTAACCGTTGGGATATCTACGGTCTGGGCCAATGAGCCAGGCTACTACGGCAGGGAAGGACACGGGGGCGGCGGGCATAGCTCGATGGGCAGATATGGTGCGGGCATGATGCACAACAGCACAGGCCATCTGATCCGGCATCTGCTCAAGCACGAACAAGACATCGGGCTCACCGCGGAGCAAGTGGCGAAACTCAAAGACATGCAACTCGAACTGGACAAGACCCGTATCAAGACCGAGGCCGATATCCAGGTCGCGGAGCGCGAACTGAAAGCCCTGAACGAGGATGAGAAGTCAGACCTGGGAGCGGTCGAAGCCAAGTTGAAGCAGAGCGGGGATCTGCAAGTCGGCTTACGCATGGTCTCCATCAAGGCCCGGCGGGATGTGCTCGCCCTGTTGACTCCGGAGCAGCGTGCCAAGGAGAAGAGCGAGCATGAGAAGATCTTGCAGCAGCACAAGGATGCTGGCCAGGGTTACGGTAATCCTCATGGCGGCGCGATGAAAGACAATCCGCATATGGGTGGCGATGCTGCACAGCCGGCACCTCCATCAGGCATGTACGTGCAGTAGTGCTATCCAAGAGCACTCGCAGGGTATTGAAAAACTTTTTTGACCCTAGGGAATACAGGGGTGGAGCCAGTCACGGACGCTTCCAACAGAGCCCGTAGATTGTTCAAAAAGGCCTTCCTCTTCCGTACGTCGCTCGTATGTCGTGCGCGAGAGCGGCGAGATATGCACGACAGGCGCGACTCGCACCGATGAATATTCCGACCAGTCTCGCTTTTCCAGCAAGCCTCGCGATTCTCGCGCGAATAATGAGATACGCTTCACTATTCATGCTTCACGGGTGTCGAAAACGCGCATGGGAAAAGGCGCGTCCATAGGCAAAGCTGCTGTCTTGGCAGCCTCAGGGCGGGCGTAAGAAGAGGAAGCAAAGGAAAGCAACCACGTCATGCCAAAGGAGCTGAAACTTACGAGCCACGATTTGCTGGTAGGTCCCGATCGGGCGCCGGCCCGCGCGATGTTGAAAGCCGTTGGATTCACCGACGAGGACTTGTCTCGCCCGATCATCGGCATCGCCAACACCTGGATCGAAGTCATGCCCTGCAACTTCCACCTGCGCCGATTGTCGGAACGGGTGAAAGCCGGCATTCGAGCTGCGGGCGGCACCCCCATCGAGTACAACACCATCGCGGTGTCGGATGGCATTTCGATGGGGACCGAAGGGATGAAGGCTTCGTTGATCAGTCGGGAGGTAATTGCCGATTCGATCGAACTCGTGGCTCGTGGGCACCTGTTTGACGGCGTGGTGGCATTGTCAGGCTGCGATAAAACCATTCCCGGCACCGTGATGGCCCTCGCTCGCCTGAACCTGCCGTCGGTGATGCTCTACGGCGGATCAATCATGCCGGGCCAGTTCCAAGGCCACGACGTGACCATTCAAGACGTGTTCGAAGCAGTCGGGAAACATGCGTCAGGCAAGATGACCAATGCCGAGCTCAAAGATCTAGAAGACCATGCCTGCCCAGGCCCTGGCGCCTGTGGAGGCCAGTTCACGGCTAACACCATGGCGATCGCATTCGAGTTCCTCGGCATTTCGCCGATGGGACGGAACGGGGTGCCGGCCATGGATCAGAGGAAGGACGACGTGGCCTTCGAGTGCGGGAAGATGGTCATGGATCTGCTGAAGCGAGACCTGCGGCCCCGTCAAATCATTACGCGGAAATCGTTGGAAAATGCCATTGCCGCGGTCGCGACGACCGGCGGCTCGACGAATGCGGTGCTGCATCTGCTTGCCATCGCGCGCGAAGCCAACGTCAAGCTGAGCATCGACGACTTCGACAAGATCAATCGGAAGGTGCCGTTGCTCGCCGACCTGAAGCCAGGCGGACAATTTACAGCCTCGGATCTCTATGCGGCCGGAGGAACCACATTGGTCGCCAAACGGCTACTCGATGCCGGCATTTTGCACGCAGGCCAACCGACCGTGACCGGCCGGACGATCGGGGAAGAGGCCAAGGACGCCAAGGAAACATCCGGCCAGCAAGTTCTCAGACCCCTCTCGAATCCGATCAAGCATACCGGTGGAATGGTAATCTTGAAGGGGAATCTGGCTCCAGAAGGCTGCGTCGTGAAGGTGGCCGGACACTCGATCATGACATTCCGTGGCCCAGCAAAGGTGTACGACCGGGAAGAGGATGCCTTTGTAGCCGTGCAATCCGGTCAAATCAAACCGGGCGATGTCTTGGTGATTCGGTATGAGGGTCCGTCCGGCGGACCCGGCATGAGAGAAATGCTTGGCGTGACCGCGGCTATCGTCGGCGCAGGCCTGGGAGATTCCGTCTCGCTGCTTACCGACGGCCGCTTCTCCGGCGCTACCCATGGCTTGATGGCCGGCCATGTCGCCCCGGAAGCTATCAAAGGTGGCCCAATCAGCGCGGTGAAGAACGGCGACATCATTGTTTTTGATATCGCCAAGCGGACACTGAGTGTGGAACTCTCGCAGAAAGAAATCAAAGCCCGGATCAAGAAGGTCAAACAACCACTGCCACGCTACACCTCCGGCGTGATGGGCAAGTACGCACGGCACGTCTCGTCGGCCTCGGAAGGGGCAATTACGACATAGAGAAAGATGGGCAGGTGGTGACTCGCATTGTAACTCACTCTGCTGATCGCCCTCCGTCCAGCCTGACTGTACCGAGGGACAGGACTGGCGCTCGTAATGAGATACCGGACGAATCGCAGGTTGTGATTGAGCAAAGAACATCTCTCATATCTATCGTCCCTTCATTCGCCCACGCATCTCTGACATCATGCTGTCGAGATCTGCTTCCGCTTTCGTACGATCGCTGATCAACTGACCGAGGTTATACGGAGGACTCTGAACCGGCTGGGCCACTTCCGACCTCATCACAGGCTTTGGCGATAGATCAGACTGAGGGGGCTGGACTGGATTGGCTTGACTTGAGGCTGAACTGACGGGGGCGGCTCAGTCACTCCGCCTAACAGCAGGCCGAGCGGTTTCTCGCTGTGGTTCGCTTGTGACGACGTACTGATGTCGTCCAATAGTTGCTTCGCCTCCGGATTCAGGTCATCAACGAGTCCGGCAAGATTCCTATGATTCAACTCCTGGTTGATTTGCTCCTCGCTGAGCGTTCCATCGTTGACAACTTGTTACAGCAATCTGACCAGCTGATCGATCTTCGGCAACACCTCGGGTGACAAGGCTCCCAACAGTACTGCGCCTTGCGGCCCAGTCGGCTGGATAGCTGCCGACTGCGCAACTCCTCAATCTGAGGAGCACAGGATGGACACTCAAACGCATGACTACTTTCATGGAACGCCTCCACAGACTGTCACATGCCCACGGACTGGCTATGGATGCGGGAAGCACTTCTGCAGGCACGCCGGACAGAGCCCGCCATTGAACTGCAGTCCGGAGTGTTCCGTGATAAACGTGTCCAGGTCATACCATTCCCCCGACATGTCGGGCACCCGCTTACACCAGGCGCAGAGATTGATGACCCCGGGCGCACGTGCCACAGCCTGTCGCAGTTCGCTTCGGATGCTTTCGAAGCCGCGGTCCGGCCGTTCCGGCGCCTGCGCATCGTGAAAGACTAACACCGACCCGATGACAACACCCCCATCATTGATGACCGGCGCGGCGCTGCCTGCAACCGGTCGTGTTGTGCCGTCTTTCGCACGCAATGTCACAAGGTCGAACCGGATGATCCGGCACTCCATCATGGCCTGCATCGCCGGATTTTCCATGACCTGCGCCGGGCCGTCCTCTTCGAACGAGAACATCGTTGTCAATTCAGCCCCCATCGCATCTTGCTGGAGCCAGCCAGTCAGCGCCTGAGCTGCCTGACTCATATAGGTCAATTGCCCGCCGCGGTTGGTCGTGATCATGGCATCACTCATACACCGCACGGTCGTCGCCAACCACCGCAAGCTTTCTTTAAGGTGGCGGTCGATCTGTGCCCGGTGCAGCGCCAGTTCGATGGTGGGCCGCAGCTCGTTCGAATGGAAGGGCTTGAGCATGTAGCCGGCCGGCGACGTAGTTTTTGCCCGCTCGAGTGTCGCGTCGTCCGCGTAAGCCGTCAGATAGATTACCGGCACATCGAACTGCTGGTTGATTTGCTGCACCGTCTCCACCCCGTCCATCTGCCCCTTCAGTACAATATCCATGAGGATCAAGTCCGGATCGATCTCCTTGGTCTTGCGGATCGCCTCCTCTCCCGAGGTCGCCGTCGTCGGCACGTCATACCCCAGGCGGGTCAGACTTTGCTGGATATCCCTCGCGACAATGGTTTCATCTTCCACAACAAGGATTTTTGCTGGTACCATGGCTTCAGATCCTTTCTTGGTAGTGCAATTGGTGGAACGCAATTCGCCATGCCGTCCCCGGGCCGCTTTGCAGTTCGATCGCGCCTTCCAGTTTTTCTACGAGCAGGTTGACGAGTTCCAACCCCAGCGAGCCCGGGTTGCGTTGCCCGCCGTCTTTCGAAATGCCAACTCCATCGTCCCTCACTTGCAACAGATAGGCGCCCGCGTTCTGTGCCTGCAACTCAATCTGGATGCGCCCTTCCTTCCCCACTGCAAACGCATGTTTCAGAGCATTCGACAGCAGTTCCTCGACAATCATCCCGCACGTCATGGCCGTATCGGTATCGAGCGTGAGATCCTCCACCAGCAAGTCCAATATAACGGCTTTGGGATCTACCCCATAGGACCGGGACACGTGGCCCGCCAGCGTACTAAGGTAGTTCGACATTCTGATGCAAGACAGGTCGTTGGACCGGTGCAAGGTTTCGTGCAACAGTGCGATCGAGGTAATGCGGGTTTGACACTCCCTGAACAGCTGGACGACCTGCGGGTCTTTGATCGAGGCCGCCTGGAGATTCAGTAAGCTGGAAATCATTTGCAGATTGTTTTTTACCCGATGATGGACCTCACGCAACAGACTCTCTTTTTCTTTGACCGCCTTACGGAGCCGGTCCTCCAGATCCTTCCCCTCAGTGAGATCAATACAGCTGCCGATGTAGCCTGCGAACTCGCCGTTCGGGAGGAAGCGCGGCACGCCGTGATCGAGAAGCCAGCCATACTGCCCATCCGCTTTGCGCAGGCGGTATTCCATCTGGAAGGGCTCGCGCCGATCGAAAGCCTCTGTATACGTCTTCAGACACCGGTCAAAGTCCTCCGGATGCACGCCGTCAGCCCAGCCGCTCCCCAGTTCCTGCTCCTTCGTCCGGCCGGTATAGGTGAACCAGACCTGATTGAAATAGGTGCACAACTTGTCGAGGCCCGACATCCAGATCAGGACCGGAGCCGTGTCCGCCATCGTATGGAACCGTTGCTCGCTTTCCCGCATCACCTCCTCCGCCCGCTTGCGCTCGGTGATGTTCAGTAGCGCCGTCCGCCAATGAGTGATGCGCCCTAGCTTATCGTGCACCGCAAGGCTCTCGAAATAGACCCAGCGCGGAGCGCCGGTCTCTTCCCAGAGCCGCACCTCACAGATTTGTCGCGTGCCTATCTTCAAAACATCCTGAGAATGCCGGCGGAAGGTGCCCTGATCGTCCCATGCAATGAAGGGTGCGAATGGTCGTCCGATCAGCTCCTTCCGGTTGATGCCGAGCAGCGTCCCGGCCCTTAGATTGGCCTCCACAATCGTGCCACGCGTATCCAGCGTGAGATGGCCGGCAGGGGAAAAATCATAGAGATCCACATAGCTATCGCGTGCTGCTTCGAGTTCCACCTGGGTCCGGCGCAGCTCCTCATTTTGCATCTCCAACTCGATCTGATGGACCTGCAACTCGTGCACTAGCTGTTGCACATCCTTGACAGGCATGGCCGCGACGTTACGCTTGGTAGCCCGGAGCCGCGCTTCCGCCTGCCGAAGGATTTTTGCTCGTACCATGGCTTCACATCCCTTCTTGGTAGTGCAATTGCTGGATCTCGATTCTCCATGCTTCCATGCGCGCCTCGATCTGATGCTCAATGCCTGCAAGGGCGACGCACAGGCTATGCTCATCCTGTACTCGCCGCATGCAGAGAATGGCGGCTATCCAGATCACGACCCCGGCGAAGAACCGGTTGCAGCGCACGATCCAAGCGGGGAGCGAGGACGGAGCCCAGTCGATGGCCGCGGTCAGCAGGATCGTTCGAGATCGGGGAATCCACGAGGAGGCGAGCACCGGCACCACGTACAACATCGGCACAGCAATGCCCATGCGCAGCCACCAATCAACAGCGCGGATTCCGCCGATTAGGGCTGTCGTCATCCCAGAGGTTCGGAAACTGGACTGCTCGGCATTCATGGGACTGGTCCCTCTGTTCGCTTTCCTTTATTATTCTCCTCACCATCTTATTGGGCAAGGATTATGCCTTTTCCCGTCATGCTGTCTTCATCGGCACGATGCGCAGAGGTTGTCCACCCCTGAAAAGATATGAACGTGGAACCCTGCATCCTGGGCCACAACGATCGAGGCCGCCTCGGTTCTCTCAACCGGTGGTCCATTTCATTTCACTGAGTGGTGGATGAATGAGGGCGGTTGAGCAGTGCTTGTCACTACGAGACCCGTTGTGAACATGGAGGTCACAGCGCGAGCTGTGAAAGCATGAGTACAGATTCCGCCTTCGTACGATCGCTGATCAGCTGACCGAGATTGTACGGACGAACCGGGACCGGCTGAATCAGCTTCGACTTCATCGTCGGCTTGAGTGATAGATTTGACTGAGGAGGCCGGACCTGGTTGACCTGTGGCTGAACTGACGGGGGCAAGGGTTAGGCGGTCACAGGCTGCACTTGTTCAGCGGGCAGCGGCGTCCCTCGCCCAGCTCGAACTCCCACGCCTTGTTCCCGCAACCATTGTGTGGCGACGCTCGACTTGAGCGAGAAACTGATGCTGGTGATCGGAAGACCATCCGAGGTCAAGCGAGCAATCGCCGTATTGACACCGATGATCCCCCCTTCTCCATCCAAGAGTGGCCCGCCAGAATTCCCCCGGTTCAATCCGGTCTCGGTCTGAAACACTTGCTTGCCTTTCACGCCGTTAAAGTTATCGACTTCAGCGCTGATCACCCCAGCAGTCAATGTCCACAATCCACCTTGTTCCGGATGACCAATGGCCACCACTCCATTCCCGATCCTGGGCCGTCCAGAGACTCACTCACATCGACGACAGGCAGCGCCTCGGTAACACCATCAAGCTTCAACAAGGCGAGATCCAACGGCTGTGAATAGGCCACGACCTTGGCCGGACCATACGGGAGAGATCGCTCTTTGACTCTCCCGTGACTCGGGGCGGCTTGAGAAATACGGACAGACGGGCGAAGGGTTTCCCTGTCTGCTCTTCGATCGCAACGTGGGTATTGGTGAGGACTAATCCGTCTGACTGAATGATTGAACCGGTTCCGCCCCTCCCCTTCCTACCGCCATCCGCATACCCCATCAACATCCCCACGGCTGGAGAGGCTTGTTCATAAATCTCACGGAGCGATAATTCATTCCTAGTGGCCGCCGTGCTCCATATCAAGGAGAGCACGATCAGAACCCCCAACGTTATCGACCTCATCATGGCCTCCTTCTTCTAACAGGATGCTGAAAAAGTCCGCCAGCTTCTCACGCGCGCGACGGATACGCCTAGTGCGACAAGCGCGATTCACAAGCCCTGATTCCGAGTGTCTCACGTGACTCGCGCAGCAATCCTGCGTGCTGTTCGCCTGTTGCCCCAAACGTGCAGGTCATCGAAGTTCTGCTGCGTAAAAAATCGCTTTTCGCAGCCTGCTAGCTGCGATGCCAATCGACAGGTCCACCCAAGCTTCGAAATGTGTGCACTTTATATGCCGGAACGCAGGAATGGACGGGAGTTGACGGGAGCGAGAGGCTGGCTCGAAACAGGGGTGTGACGTAAACAGAGCTAGGCGAGCCGATAGAACTCCGCAATCATCTCGACGACGTAAGACTGCTGTGCTTCTGTCAATTCAGCATAGATCGGAAGAGACATAACCTCTTCAGCTGCCTGTTCTGACAGAGGGAAGGACCCCTTCTGATGCCCTAAATCGCGATAGCAATTTTGGAGATGCATTGGGAGCGGATAGTACACTTCCGTGCCGACCCCTTTCTCTTTGAGGAAGGTGCGCAATTCGTCGCGCTTCGGCGCTCGCACCGTGAATTGGTTATAGACGTGAAAATTGCCGGGAACCGTTGGTGGAAGCGAGACGCGATCCGCATGCCTCGTCCGGGCAAACAACTGGTGATACCGTTCGGCATTCCGACGCCGCCCCTCGGTCCACTGGTCAAGATACTTCAGTTTGATCTGAAGCACGGCAGCCTGGAGCGCATCCAACCGGCTATTGATGCCTATCGCCTCGTGGAGATAGCGGACCTGGCTCCCGTGAACACGGAGCATGGCCATGGAGTCGGCAAGGGCTTTGTCGTTTGTCGTGATGAGCCCCCCATCTCCAAAACCGCCCAAATTCTTGGTGGGGAAAAAACTAAAGCACCCGGTGTCTCCAAGTACACCGGCGCGCTTCCCCTGCTGTGCCGCCCCAATGGCTTGGCAAGCATCCTCAATCACCTTCACGTGCCTTCGTCCGGCAATCTCGTTGATCGCAGCCATGTCTGCACACTGCCCGAAGAGGTGAACTGGAATGATAGCTTTCGTGCGAGACGTGATCGCCTGTTCAATCAGTTCGGGATCGATATTAAACGTATCCGGCTGAATGTCCACAAACACCGGCTTCGCGCCTAATCGTGAAATTGTACTCGCCGTGGCAAAAAACGTGAACGGGATGGTGATGACCTCATCGCCGGCCTTCACTCCCATGGCCATGAGGGAGAGCAAAAGCGCATCGCTCCCGGAGGCGCAACCGATCGCATAGCGAGAGCCGATATACCGGGCAATGGATCCCTCGAACGCCACGACGCGCGGCCCCAGGATAAATCCCTGCTCGTCACAGACAGCCTGTACTTCCGCCATGATCTCCGCACGGAGGGGTTGGAATTGAGCTTTCAGATCAAGCAACGGCACATTCATCGAAATTGTTCTCCAGTATGAATCTCAGCAGGCGAACGACGAACAGGCAGTTGTGACACTCCCTTCAATACCTGGCTCCTTGGCATAATGCAAGTGGAGAATCAGAACCGCCGGCTGGCTGTCTCAACGAAAATCTCGCCGATGAAAAATAAGGCTGGCCGTGAAGAGGAGCACTGCCGTGTACGTCGCTCCGTAGACGACAATCAGTATCAGGTCCGTACCGCTTACTTCCAGGTGGTGAACGACATGGCCTTTCAAGTTGAAGCGCTCGAGGTTGGGCAAGACATAATAAATCCCGTCCAAAATCCCCCGGCTGAGATCATCCATCTTCGCCCCGAATGTTTTCAGGTCAGCCGTGAGGTGCCCAATCACATACATCGCCAGCGTGAAGATGGCACTCAGGGTGGCACTGGTAAACGTGGAAAACAGCAGGGCGACCGCGGTGATCACCATGAACTCGACGAAAATCAGCGCCAGCGCCTTGAAGAGCATCCCCTCGACAGGAACAGCTTGGGCATAGAGCACCACCAACAATCCCAGCGCCATGACGACCGTATTGACGAACAAGGTGATCGTGAGGCCCACATACTTTCCGAGCAGAAATTGGTATCGCGCCACCGGCTTGGACACAATCGTGTAGATGGTCTTCTTCTCAATCTCCTTGCTCACCAGTCCGATCCCGACGAAAATGGCAATCAACACCCCAAAGAAATTAATGCTCCCTAGCCCAAGATCCAGGATGAGACGGTGGAATTCTCCCAAGGTTAATCGCGACAGGAGCACAGAACTGCCGATCATGAGCAGCGCAAACACCAGCAGATTGTAGAGCAGCTTGTCTCGCAAGTTTTCCCGGAAGGTATTCAGCGCGATCGACAGGATTTTCATGCGCGATTCTCCGGCGGACTCCGATGTCCTTTGACCTCCCGGATGAAGAGGTCCTCCAACGATCCCTTCTGAGGATTGAGCGACACTAGACAAGCCTTCGCCGCGCGGATAATCTCCAGTGCTCCCCCGACCTGCTGCTGGCTCTTCAGCACCACCAGCATCCGATCCCCCTGCGTTACCACTTTGTCGGTAAGCGGACGTAAGTGGTCCAACCCTTCGGGGGTCAAACGATCCACGACTAATTCCACTTGGTGACTCGCCCCTTGATCCAGCAAGTCGGTCACCCGGCCACAGGCCACGAGGTGGCCCTTCAGGATCATCGCGACCCGATCGCACAACACTTCGGCATCGTGCAAGATGTGGGAGCTGAACAAGACCGTCTTCCCGGACTCTTTGAGACGCAAGATCAGATCGCGAACTTCTTTCCGCCCGATGGGGTCCAGTCCGGACATGGGTTCGTCCAGCACCACCAACTCCGGATCGTTAATCAAGGCTTGGGCGACACCCACACGTTGCAACATGCCTTTTGAGAACTTCCTGAGCTGGAGATCCTTCGCGTGCATCATGCCGACAAGCTCCAAGAGTTCGTCGACTCGCTTGCCCAGAACAGCGCCCCACAGCCCGAACAAATGCCCGTAGAACTCGAGAAACTCCCGGCTCGTGAGGTAGTCGTAAAAATACGGCGATTCAGGAAGGAATCCCAGACGTGTCTTGGCCCGAGGATCGCCCATGTCCAAATCGAAAAGCCTGGCGGTCCCACTGGTTGGATAGATGAGCCCCATCAAAATCTTGAGGGTGGTGGTTTTCCCCGCGCCGTTCGGGCCGAGAAAACCGAACACTTCCCCACGCCGGACTTCAAGGCTGAGGCCATCCACCGCGGTCACTCGCTTCCCCCAGAACCCCACGCGGAAAATCTTGGAGAGTTGCTCAGTCTGGACCACGAGATCGGAATTAGGCGTCATGGCTCACTCCCATGTTCTAGGGAAACTATAGGAAGGCTGTACCTTGGGAAAGCTGTACCCAGGCTGTCTATTACGTTTAAAAAACGTGCGCAGCCGTTCCGGATGCGTCGAACTGGAGACCGAACCGGTCTTGGGATCCACCCGATAGTCTCCTCCGAACGGCTCCTGTGGCAGCATCGGAAGGGTTCCCGCCGCTACGAGGTCCGTGAGGGTGGCAGGAAAAGTCCGATGTTGCGTCCGATAGGCCTCCATCGCGCGCTCCAGCATGCGAATATCCCGTTCGATGATAACTTCTTTCATCCGATTGACAAAGGATTCTCGCATTTCCGGATCGCTCGTCTCCCGCAAACGGGCTTCTAGAAACGCCAAGGCCGTGTCGGGGCTCCCCGCCTCAGCCGCCATGCGAGTGGCCAGCCCCGGGAGAAAGTCAGCGGAGTCCGGCAGACTGGCCGCCTTCATAATGTATTCAGCCCCCTTGGCTGGATCCCCGAGGAGAAAATAGTAGTTGTACCCAAGCAGAAAGGGGATGTTCCAGACATCGGGATTCGCGTGGAAACCCTTTTCAAGCAGCCGATTGCTTAAGTCCGGGCGGTTGGCGAGATCGCCGATAATTACCCCGCCTGCATAGTAGGCATAGGCATACTGAGGATCGAGTGTGGTGAGCACGTCCAAGGCGTGATACATCCACTCATATTCGTCCGCGCTATTTCGTTTTTTTCCGATCACCTGCACCAGCCTGAGCCAGAGAATGTCAGCACCCAAGTGATGATAGCCGAGCAAGGCGGGCTTCAGATATTCGCCCTTAGGAAGCTGCGCGAGGCCTTCGATCTGGACGACCGTCCGGTCCTGCCGCCGATCGAGCTCCCTTTGCAGCCAGCCCATAGCGGCCAGCAAAACAAGTCCTGCCAGGCCAAGCAGGAACCAGTTTAGTACACGTGTGCCGCGATTGTTGTATGGAAGAGCGATCAAACCCGCCATGATAGGAAAACCGGAAGGATGAGAAAAGGAAATCCCGGCAGCCATCGAATGGCTGCCGGGACCCTGTCAACTCAACTACACCTACACCAACCTAGAACTGACCAACGTTACAATCGGTAGCGCCGTTGTCGGCAGACGCACCCCAGACTGCCAGAACGGCATCTCCGTCCAAGTTCGCCAATGCCGTGGCAACAAAGCCCGTCGCTAAAGCAGCGACAGCGCCTGTTGCCTCTACTGAAGGACCAAGTGTACAGGCTGGAATAGGTACTGCCACGATAGACGAGTCAAGCGCATACCCATAATTCACACTACCGGTTGCTATAAAACTGATATTCCTAAAAGTTCCCACGAACGTACCAGCGGGCAAAACAGTGCAAAAGCCGTTGGCGTTCGGGGCGACAGGAGCGATACCGACGCCCCAGGCAGTGGGAACTGATTTGGCACCCGCCCCTGGATTTGGCGAACCCTCTCGGGTGATTGCGAGATAGCAGCCTCGCTCCGCCTGGAAGGAGATTTCCGAGGTGCGAATCGCCTGGAGGTTTGTCTTCGCCTCGGACTGCCGCGACTTCATCTGGTACTGCAGGAAGTTCGGGATGGCGATGGCCGCCAAGATCCCGATGATCGCCACGACGATCATCAACTCGATCAGAGTAAAACCCTTTTGCCCCTTCAACTGCTTAAACATCGTACCGCCTCCTTGTTGATGGTTCACTAACCTTTCCTCCTCCACACCCTTGTTTCTATCTCATCAGAACTTACGTCAGATTTCTGCTACCTAGCCCCGTAGCAGGTTCGATGCCCGTTACATGGCCAAGCTATAAAAAACTCAGTCGCATGAAATATCAAATAGTTATGAATCTTGTCCTGCTGTGCAACGGACCGTGGTTGATGGTAATCTCTCTTGCTTTTGCTCTGATCTGCCAATATTTGTCACCCACTGTACGGGACCTGACACCTTCCATTTTCTCTCCACGGAGGAGGGAGATCCGGGGGCTCTTCACCATCTGCATGAAAGGAACAATCTGTGAAAACAATAATTTAGGATGAAAAGACTGAACCGAATCAGCTTGTCAGATGCAGCGGAGAAGACTCAGGGAGATGGCGACAGATGAGATTAATGATAAAGAAGAGGATCAAAGGGGGGAGCCCAGAACTCCTGTAGGGGAGAGAGATGTGTTACTGAGCTTGTATCTTCTCGGATACGCGGCGTTTAGCCTGTTGGATACGTTCTTCCTGCGTTGGGTCGCCCATCCCCAATTCACGGAATCGGTCCATCAACTTGTTATTGGACGGGTCAAGCTCCAGCGCATGGAGCCAGGACTCACGGGCGTCTGAGAGGTTTCGTTGCTTGGCGTAAATATCCCCGAGATGCTCATAGAGCACCGGGTCATCCCCGGCAAGCGCAACGGCGCGCTTCATCTCCGTCAAGGCTTCACCTAACAAGCCGGATTTAAACAAGGCCCAGGCGAGGCTATCGATATAGTACCCATTGCTTGGTTTGAGCGCGACAGCCTGCCTGGTCAAGGAGAGCGCTTCGTCGATCTTGACCCCCCGCTCTGCATAACTATACCCCAAATAATTGAGCGCATCGGCATGATGGGGATCCAGCTTGATTGCGGTCTCCATGACACGCACGACGTCATCGAATCGATTGAGCTTGTCGTAGACAGTGCCAAGATTGAAGTGCAAATCGGCGTTCTTGGGGTTCTGGCTGACACCTTCTTCCAAGGCCTTTGCCGCTTCGTCAAACTGGTCCTTCTGCAAATATGTCAATCCCAGCACGATGTGGGCTTCAGGCTGTTTTGAATTAATTGCGAGTGCTTGGGTCAAGTGCGTAATGGCCTCAGGAAATTGCTTCAATCGATAGAACAACAGGCCGAGATGCAGATGCCCTTCGAAATAGGACGGCTCAAGTTGCACGTTAAACGTGTACGTCTCGATGGCCTTCTTGGTGTCCTTGGACTCCTCGTAGAGAAATCCAAGGTAATCTCTGATTTTGAGCTCCGTCGGACGCGCCTTGAGAATCTGGGTTAGTTGATCGATGGCCTTGGGATATTCCTTCTCTTCCCCGTACAGAAGCGCCAGTCGGAGCTGGGCATCGAGGTCCGAAGGGTCCTCCGCCAGCAAATCGTTCAATTCCTTCCTGGCACTCTGATACTCCTTCGCGGCCACATAGAGGCGAACCAACTGGTGCCGGATATCCCGATTTCGCGGGTTCACCGCCTGGAGATATTTCCGTAGCACGGCGACCGCTCGATCATGGGCCTGCCGCGACTCATAGATCGAGGCGAGCGCAAGATAGGCTGGTTCAAACGAGGCATTGGCCGCAATCGCCTGTTCCAAACTCGCCGCCGCCTCTTCCCCTTTCCCCGCATCGAGGAGCATGCGCCCCAGGTGATAATGGCCGACGGCAGATTGGGGAGCCAGCGCCAAGCCGGCTCGAATAGCCTGTTCCGCCTCGGGCTGCCGCTTCAGATTCAGGAGCAACAGACCCTTTGTAAAATAGGGATCGCCGGAGGTCGGATCGAGATCGATCGCACGATCCAACAGTTTCACCGCACGCTCCCCTTGCCCCGTACTGGCTAAAATACCCGCCATCTGCGTGAGCAGCGGACCGTCCTGACTCGGTCCCTCTGCCATTTGGTCCGCATAGCGCACAGCATTGGGCATATCGCCCAGCGAAAAATAGAGACCGGCCAACCGAGCCTTCACAGACTGGGACGCCGGATCCGCCTTCAGCGCGGCCTGATATTCCTGAATCGCACGATCCATGTCCTGCGCAAGCTCGGCTTGGTACCCCAGCATGAAATGATAGGACGCGGCAGCATCGGGGGGGTGAATCGGGGGCGTAGCCTTCGGCGTGCCGGCAGAGGTGAGTACTTCAGGCGTCTGCGGCGCTGCGGCGCAGGCTACCACCATCAGGGAGATCAGCAAACACAGCACGCTAAGAGCCTCTCCGACGTGACTGTTCGCCGTTCGGTTTGGAATGACTCGTGTCGTGAACACTCGCACGATCCTCTTGGTAGATTCAGATAAAACGGTGGTGGTCAGAGAAATATTATACGAGTGGGGTACACAGGGTCAAACGACTTCTCGATTGTCGAGGCTCTCGAACTTCGCGAAGCGGTCGTGGAAGAAGAGTTCCTTTCTCCCGATCGGGCCATTGCGATGTTTACTCACGAGAATATCGGCAATGCCCTTCCGTTCGGAATTCTGGTCATACACGTCCTCACGGTAAATGAACATGACGACGTCGGCATCCTGCTCGATCGCACCGCTCTCACGGAGATCCGCCAACATGGGAATCGGTGGCTTTCTCGCTTCCACCGCACGGCTGAGCTGCGACAGCGCGACGACCGGCACGTTGAGTTCTTTGGCCAAGGCTTTCAGCGAGCGAGAAATATCGGAGATTTCCTGCTGACGGGATTCCGAATCACTCCGCCCCTGCATCAGCTGGAGGTAGTCGACAATTAATAGATCCAGCCCCCGTTCGGCTTTCAACCGACGCGCCTTCCCTCGCATCTGCTGCACGGTGATGCCGCCGGTGTCGTCGATATAGATCGGCGCTTGTTCCAGTCGGCCCGCCGCTTCCGCTAGGCGCCACCAATCCTCTTTCTGAAGCTTGCCCGTTCGGAGACCATGCGAATCGACTCGCGCTTCTGAACTCAACATACGCAAGACGATCTGCGGCTTTGACATTTCCAGACTAAAAATTCCAACCACGGTCCCCGCGTGGATGGCGGCATGGGCTGCGATCCCCAGGGCCAGGCTGGTCTTCCCCATGCTGGGCCGCCCTGCGATCACCACGAGATCGGAGGGTTGGAGCCCCGCCGTGATATCGTCGAGGTCGTAAAACCCGGTGGGGACACCCGTGATATGTTCTTTTCGCTTTGACAGTTTGTCGACAAGGTCGAGACTTTCCTTAATAATGGAATTAATGGGGGCGAACGACCGATCCAGTTTCCCCTGGACGATGCTGAACACCGACCGCTCCGCGAAATCGAGCAGATCGTCGACTGACGAGGTGCCCTCGTACCCCCGGGTGAGGACTTCCGTGGAGGTATGGATCAGTTCTCGCAGGAGCGCCTTGTCGCGCACGATCTTGCAGTGGTAGCGAATATTGGCGGAACTGGCGACGCTTTGCACAAGCTCCGCTAAATAGGCTGCTCCCCCGATGGCCTCAATCTCTCCCTGCGCTTTCAACCGTTCCGTCAACGTAATCTGATCGATCACCTCCCCGACTTCCGACAATTCCAGCATCGCACGATAGATCTTACGATGCGACGTGCGGTAGAAGTTTTCTTCGACCAGCAATTCCATCGCCTTGGCCATCGCGCTATTGTCAAGGAGGACTGCACCGAGAACCGATTGCTCCGCTTCCAGATTCTGAGGGGGCAGTTTGGGCTGGGACAGATCGACGGCTGACATAGATTTCATGACCGTTCCTTTCCCTGCCGCCGAGACCGACGAGCCGCGGCAACCAGGTCAGCAAGCCCCACCTTCTTCGAAAAATGACTCAGATTGCCGGTTCGGCGGCCATCTATGTGAGCAGCGAGGGGCTCGACCACCAGCACGTCATCATGATCTATCCCTGGTGCACCCACCACGACCAAGGCCGCTGCCTGTTGGGCCAACCCTGCTGTCACTGCAGAAGACAAGAGCGCTGTGTCGCTCCCCTTCATCGTCTGCTGCACCACTCGGGAGCGAGTCCGGCGCAACTGCGCCGCGACAGCCGTTAACAAACGAACGGCCCGACGTGGCGCAGCGACAAGATAGTCGACTCGAGCCGAAACCGATCCTTCCTTAGGGAACTCGACGGTGCGGAAGAGCCGATCGACATCCAAACCAAAACCGGTTGAGGGCAGTGGTCGGCCGAATCGACCGATCAAGTGATCGTACCGTCCACCACCGCCTAACTCCGCCCCCATCCCCTCGGCAAACACGTCGAATACGACACCATCATAATAGTCGAACCCGCGGAACTCCCCGAGATCCAGAAGCAGCGATTCCCGGTGGCCTGCCGCACAAAGTAGCTGATACACCTGGGCAAGCCGTTCGAGCGGAGCGGCCAATGTCGGATCGCCAGCGGCGAGGACCCGACCGCGTGCCAACACTTCCTCTTGACCATACAACTCAGGCGCTTCCCGAATGGCGCGCGCCGCCGTTTTGGAGATACGCTCACTGGCAAGGATCTCTTCGAGTCTCGGCAGATCTTTTCGCGCCGCGGCCTGCTCAGCCAATTTCTGCCCCTGCGCCGACAGCCCGGATCGCATCAGGAGCCCCTGAATAAATCCCACATGTCCAAGAGACACTTTAAAAGACTGCAGCCCTATTGTGCGGAGACACTCGATCATCAAACCGATGACTTCGCTGTCGCTCGTGACATCGTCCAGGCCAATAAGCTCGGCTCCAACTTGAAAAATCTCTCGACCGCGCCCAGCATGTTCCTGCCCGTAGCGGAAGACGGACGTCCGATAGGAGAGACGCAACGGCAGCGTCGCGCCCGTAAGCCCCATTGCGACCGTCCTGGCAATCTGCGCCGTGGCATCCGGACGGAGAAGGAGCGTCCGGCCCGTCGTACGATCGACGAATTGATAGCAGTGCTCGATCAATTCCGGCTCAAGCCCCGGAGCCAAGACGTCGAGATACTCGAACGTGGGAAGAATGATCTCATCGTATCCCCACCGGTTGACTTGAGCGAGCAACTGTTCTTCAAGACGGCGGACCTGCTTCGCCGCATGAGGGAGAATCGTCGCCATGCCCACGGGGACGAGCGAGCGCTCGCGGGACGACTGAACCTGTCCCGAAGAAGGGCGGGGCTTCGGAGGAGCGGAGACCATGGCAGACCTGATTGATGGCGCGCGGGGTTAGGATAGAGCCGCGACTTTGACTGAGAGAATGTCCTTGCTGGATTTGATCGTCTCAAGTACCGGGTTCGGAAAGACCGCATCGGATCCAATGAGGAGTAGCGCATTCCCGCCTCGCTTTTCGAGCGCGCATTGCATCCGAACGATGTTGATCTGGTTGTCGCCGAGCACCTTCCCCACCATCCCGATTACCCCTGGACGATCGATATTGAGGATCAGGAGCATGTGTCCTTCCGGCACCACCTCAACATTGAACTGATCGATCTCCACAACGCGCGGATCTTTCTTGTGATATAGCGTGCCGGCCACCTGGTACGATTTCTTACCGGCCTCCACTCGCACACGAATTAAGCTGGTGAAATCGCCCGCATCGGAGCTCTTCACTTCCTTGACTTCAATCCCACGTTCCTTTGCCACGATCGGCGCGTTCACGTAGTTCACAGGCGCTTCCATCATCGGGGTCAACAATCCCTTCAACACGGCGATCGTGAGCGCGGCGATCGACAAACTTGCAACCTCTCCGCTGTATTCGACGGTCACCCGCTCAAGCCCGCCTTCGCACAACTGCGTTTGCAACTTACCCAGCTGTTCTGCCAACAATAGGAACGGCTGAAGCCTCGGCAACAACTCCGGAGAGACAGATGGGATATTGACTGCCCCGCGAGCAATGCCCTTGGTGAAGTAATCGACGATCTGCTCCGCGATGCCGACGGCCACATTCTCTTGCGCCTCGGTCGTCTGGGCTCCAATGTGCGGCGTACAAATAAAGTTATCCAGCGTCAACAATGGATGATCCGCCTTCACTGGCTCTTCTTCAAACACGTCGAACGCCGCTGCCGCCACACGCTTGACCTTCAACGCTTCAAACAGATCACCCTCATGGATAATCCCTCCGCGAGCGCAATTCACAATCATCACCCCCTGCTTCATCGTCGAGATCGATTGCGCATTGATGAGACCCTTGGTCTCAGGCGTCAACGGCGTGTGGACAGAGATGATATCGGCACGCTTGAAGAGTCCGTCCAGAGGCATCATGGTGACGCCCATCTTCTGCGCGCGCTCTTCGGCCAAATAGGGATCGTAGGCGACCACGCTCATGCCGATCCCCTGCGCCAGCTTCGTGAGATGGCCGCCGATTTGCCCCACGCCGACGATGCCGAGCACCTTGTTGTAGAGTTCGACACCCATGAATTTGTCTTTTTCCCACTTGCCGGCCTTCACGGACGCGGTGGCTTGGGGAATGCGCCGGCTCATGGCGCAAATCAGTGACATGGTGTGCTCAGCAGTGGTGACCGTATTGCCGCCCGGCGTATTCATGACCACGATGCCCCGACGGGTGGCCGCAGGGGTATCGACATTGTCCAACCCTGATCCGGCCCGCCCCACAACTTTTAGGCGCTCGGCCGCTGCGATCAACTCCGCCGTGACTTTCGTCCCGGACCGCACGATCAGTCCATCAGCGTCCTTGATCTCCTTGAACAACTCTTCCTTCGGCATCTTGGATTTCACGACCACAGTGAATCCAGCCTTTTCCAACAGCTCCACGCCCTGCTTCGACAAACTATCGCTGATGAGAATTTTCATGCCCATTGTGACTGCTCTATCGTAAGAATTTCGAGACGTAACCCCTACGCCATGAGAACTTCTTGCGCCTTTGCGACACCGCTTCCAAGCTTTACAGGATGCCCCAGCCCTTTGAGTACCATTTCAACGGCTGCCACCGCCATGATGATATCGAAGCGGTCCATGTAGCCCATATGAGAGAGTCGGAAGATCTTCCCCTTCAAATGGTCTTGCCCACCGGCCGCCGTCATGCCGTATTGGACACGCAGGTTCTTGTAGATGGCCTGTCCGTCCAAGCCTTCCGGCGCTGATACAGCGGTCAGGGCATCGCTCGGCGACTCTTTGGGAAACAGGGACAGCCCGGCACCCTGCACCCCTTCACGCATGGCTTTCGCGAGCATGGCTTGGCGGCCGAACACCCCCTCAAGCCCCTCCGCCTTCATCATCCTCAGCACTTCCTGCAAGCCGACAATGAGAGACACGGCCGGTGTATAGGCTGTCTGATTCTTCTGCTGATTCTCATGCTCTTTCTTGAAGTTGAAATAGAACGCCGTGTTCTTCGCCTTCTCTGCCAACTGCCAGGCTTTATCACTCACGCTCACAAATGCAAGGCCAGGCGGGAGCATCAGAGCCTTTTGCGACCCCGTAATCACGACATCGATCCCCCACTCATCGGTCTTGATGTCGAACACTCCGAGGGCGGTAATGGCATCCACCACAAGAATGGTCTCGCCATAGGGCTTCACGATCTCCGCAAGAGCCTTGATGTCGTGCGCCACACCGGTGGAGGTTTCACTCGCTTGTACATACACCGCTTTGATTCCCGGATCTTTTTTCAGCGCATCGGCCACCGCTAGGGGATCGACGGCGCGTCCCCATTCCACCTTGATTTCGGTCACCTCGGCACCAAACGTCTTACAGAGCTTGGTCCATCGTTCCCCAAACTTCCCCCCGTTGATGGTGAGAGCCTTGTCGCCGGGAGAGAGAAAGTTAGACACTGAACCTTCCATGCCTCCGGTTCCGGAAGCGGCCAGCATGAGCACGTTGTTTTTTGTTTGGAACAGCCACTTGAGTCCATCGCGGACCTCCGCGAATACCTTATCGAACTCGGGGGCACGATGATGGAACATGGGTCGGGCCATGGCCAGCAGCACTTCAGGGGGCACAGGCGTCGGGCCGGGAGCCAGCAAATACCGCTTCAACATCGACTGATCCTCCTACCGGATGAAACGTGAAAAATCTTACGCGGGAAGGTGGGACGATACCATTGCCTCTCAAAAGCTGTCAAGGCGAAGGACCGTATAGACACGCGTGTTTTCATACTGTTGTGGCCATTTGATATCGGCAGTATTGCGCTTACAATTTTATTTGAACGATGGAGCGCATGCCTCTGTACTACCAAAGGAGGGCATCATTCCATTGGCAATTCCTTGACACGAGCGCAGTCCATCGATAGTCTAGCCTCACAGAACATGACAAGCCTCCCACACAATACTAATTGCCACTGCTCTTCGATGAGTCCACTCAGGTCTGGACATGCCGTCCTCCCAATGGCTCTCTTCCTTGGAATGTGGTTCAGCTTCTCCGCTCCCTCTATTATGGTAGTGCAGGCTGCAACTCCTTCCGAACCAGCTACAGCTGACCAGTCTACGCTTGTGGAAGAGAACGCAGCGGCGGAGGACGACCCGGACGAAAATCTTGTTCCGCTCGACACCGAAGGCCCTCCACCGGATGCCACCAGCCAGCCCACAGCAACGACTAGCAGTGTTCCGAGGGCTGAAGACCTCTTACAACTAAACCCGGCGGGAAGTTCACCAGCGACCGCGCGGTTTTCAGACGCCTTGAATCCTCCGGCTGAACTAACCCAGACGCAAGACCCTTCCCAAAATGCCGCAGATCAGACGGAATACGCAAGCTACAATGTTCCGATTGTCATGGACTCCTCGGTCCAAGCCCACATACGCTACTTCAATACAGCTATCCACGGTCGCTTCGAACAGTGGCTCTTCCGACTCAGTCGCTACCGGCCCCTTGTCGAGACAATCTTCACGGAGTTTCACCTCCCCAGCGATCTGGTCTACCTCTCCCTGGTGGAAAGCGGATTCAACCCCTACGCATACTCACGAGCCAAAGCCACGGGCCCCTGGCAGTTCATGAAGGGGACGGCCAAGGTCTATGGGCTTCGCGTCGACAAGTACGTTGATGAACGTCGGGACCCCATCAAGTCAACGGTTGCTGCGGCACGCTACCTCCGCGATCTCTACGACCTCTTCGGTGCCTGGCCGCTCGCGATGGCTGCCTACAATGCCGGAGAAGGCAAGGTGATGCGAGCCCTCCAAAAGGCCCGGGTCGAAAGCTTTTCCGAGATTTCAAAAACACGATTGATTCGGCGTGAAACGAAGGAGTATGTGCCGAGATTTATGGCCGCCACCATTATCGCAAGGAACCCCGATCGATACGGATTCACTCAGGAATCTGCCGAGCCGCATCAATTTGATGAAGCGATCATCACACGGCCAGTCCATTTTCGCGCGATCGCTAAAGTCACCGGCATTCCCTATGAAGAGCTCCGGCTTTTAAATCCTGAGCTGCGGCGAGACGCGACACCCCCCGGCGATGAGACCTACCACCTGAAGGTTCCGGTGGGAACGAAGGCGAAAGTGGAACAGCTGCTTGACCGCATCCCGACCTACAAGTTTCCACAGTTTCCGGCAAAGGCTCAGTTTGTTACCGCCGGGCCCTCTCGCTGGTATAAGGTCCGCATGGGAGATACGCTGGGGAAAGTGTCAAAACGCTTTCGCATCCCGCTCAAGACACTCAAGACGAAGAATAGCCTTTCCGGCCCGACGATTCGACCAGGCGACTTTCTCGTTATCAGCCGCTAAGTTCGATTCCCCTTTCGCCGATCCCGCAGGACAGACCAAGCCGAGAGCCGGGATACCGGCAAGCCTAAGCGCCTAGCAGGCTGTGGACAAACTATGTTGGCACGCGAGACCTTCGATAGTCCGCACGTGTGGAACAGCCCGTCTGTTTGGTTGATCTGGTTTGTTTTGTTTATCTGGTAGATTCGGTTCATCTGGTTAGTTTCGTTCAACGAAAAGACCAGACAGACCAGATAAACCAAACAACGGTCTTTTTATGCTGGCGGACTTTTTTAGCATCCGGCTAGGATTTTTTCTTGCCTGCTGAGGGCGGAGGAAGCAGAGGACTCTTCTCTGGCCCAGCAATGGCCGGAGCCGGCGCTGTTGAGGCAGGGGTTGATTCCTGCGATTTCTTGACATCCATGATCTTGGTCCGAATCGTTGCTTCACTGGTGAACGGAGAGTTCGGATAGGTCTTTATCAGTTCCTGATAGCGAGCCAAGGCCCCCTCAGGACGCGATTGGGATTCTTCCAGCCGCGCCAACTCAAATAATGCCTGATCCCGGTTCAACGTACCGGGGGTCTCCAGTATGCCGGTGAGTGCCTTCATCGCCTGGTCCCGGTCTCCCTTGTGCAAATACACATAGGCCAGACGTTGTTGTACCAACCCAACCATTGAGGGATTCGAACTGTATAATGTAAGAAATCGCTGGTAGGCCTCAATAGCCGCGCTCAGTTCATTAGCCTGGACCAACGTATTTCCCAAATGATACAAGGCGAGTGGTGCCGTGGCGGTTCGTGGATATCGATCGACAATTTCCCGATACTTCGCGATCGCTTCCTTGAGCGCATGATCAGCCTTTTGAGGATCATTTGCAGAAGGAGCAGTCAAGAAGCGCATCGCCTCACGTTCAAGGTCTTGTGCTTGCTGCGCAGCCTGCCGGTCAACATAAAAAACCCCTCCGACTATGCCAGCCGCAAGCACCAACACTCCCAGACCGACCAGCAAGGGACGTCGATACTCCTGTGACCTGTGCAGCGTATGGTCAAGCCAGCTCAACATGTGAGCTTCATCGATCGGAAGAGTTTTCGCCGGGACTTTGATACGGTAGCTCATGGATGGATTCGTCGGAGAGAGCGGGGTCCGTTTCCTCAAATTGTGTGCGCGCCTTATACTCAGGATGTCACGATTTTGTCAATGAGGCTGCTGCTTCGTGTCGGTACTCAGATGGCACACTATCTCCCATGTTTAAAGACGAACCACTTCACATGTTTGAAAAGCGACTTAACGAATTGGCTGCGCGACATCTGACCAGGCGCCTCACTCCGCTCCATTCCGGCGTCGGCCCGGTGGTTGAGATGGCAGGGCGCCATATCCTCCTGCTCGCCTCGAACGACTACTTGGGGCTGGCCATGCACCCGGAAGTGATTCAGTCCGCCATCGAGGCGACACAACGGTTTGGTGCCGGAGCAGGAGCCGCTCGGTTGATCTCAGGTTCGTTGCCACCGCATCAAGAGCTAGAGTCTGCCTTGGCACAGTTCAAGGGGACCGAAGCCGCGCTGACTTTTAGCTCCGGCTATCTTGCCAACATTGGGACCATCCCTGCGCTGATCGGACGAGGCGGATTGATCCTTGCCGATCGCCTGTGCCATGCCAGCCTGATCGACGGCTGCCGTTTAAGCGCAGCCGACTTTCGAATCTATCGCCACAACGATACCGATCACCTAGTATCCCTTTTGACCAAGAGACGCCGTGCGCGCCGCACCCTGATCGTGACCGACGGCCTCTTCAGTATGGACGGGGACCTGGCGCCGTTGCCAGAACTCAGTCGGTTAGCCCAGGACTATAATGCCGACCTCTATATCGATGACGCCCACGGCACGGGTGTGATGGGACCGCATGGACGAGGAACGGCCGAACATTTCGGCCTCGATACCCAGATCCCGTTTCAGATGGGAACCTTGGGCAAAGCCTTCGGCAGCAGTGGCGCCTACATCGCTGGGCCCTCGACATTGATCCATTATCTCATGAGTACGAACCGATCCTTCATCTTTACCACGGCACCCCCACCGAGTTCGGCTGCTGCTGTCGCGGCAGCGTTACGAGTCATGCAACGAGAACCGGAACGACGTGCGCGCTTGTGGGCCAACCGCGAACGGTTGTTCTCAGGATTAACACAATTGGGATTCACCCTGTCCCACAGCGTCAGTCCAATCATGCCAATCCTCGTCGGCAATGCTGAAACCGCACTCACGTTTGCCGAACACCTGTTCGCAGAAGGCGTATATGCTCCGGCGATTCGTCCTCCTACCGTTCCGGACGCCACCAGCCGAATCCGCGTCACGGTGACGTCCGAGCACACCCCCAGCCACATCGATCACGCTCTCACCGCATTTCAACGGGCAGGGCAATCGGTGGGGCTGATCTGATCGAATCCCCCACCTAATCTACAGTAAACAACCGAAGAGTTTTCACAGCTGCTTCCGGCTATTTCCTTGCTTTCTCATCACCCTGTGGCATTATGCTCTCAAGTAGCCTTGATATCCGACAGGCCATCATCTCACTATCCTTTCTAACCGAGGGGTCCACTTCATGGATATTTCGAAGCTCCTGACCTTCATGGCAAAGGAGGGCGCGTCGGATTGTCATATCAGCGCCGGCGAGCCACCGATGATCCGTGTGAACGGGGACCTCAAGAAACTCGATCATCCCGTACTGACCACGGAAGAGACACACTCACTGATCTATGACATGATGAGCGATACCCAGCGGAAAAATTTCGAAGAAAAGCGCGAGTGCGATTTTTCCTTTGAACTGGGTGACATCGCCCGATTCCGTGTCAATGTCTTCGTCCAAGCCCGGGGGCTTGGGGCCGTCTTCCGAAACATTCCCACCATGATCATTCCGATGGAGAAGCTCGGCTTGCCTCCGATCGTGCGTAATCTCTGCGATCGGGAAAAGGGGCTGATTCTTGTGACCGGCCCAACCGGATCTGGTAAATCGACGACGCTGGCCTCCATGGTCGACTATTTGAACAACACCTTCGAAGGCCACATCCTCACAATCGAAGATCCAGTCGAATTCGTCCACCAGACGAAGAAATGTCTGGTCAACCAGCGGGAGCTAGGCACCCATACCCTGTCGTTCGCGAATGCACTGAAGTCCGCTCTCCGCGAGGATCCGGACATCATTCTCGTGGGTGAAATGCGCGACCTGGAAACCATCCAGCTCGCGTTGACTGCTGCGGAAACGGGCCACTTGGTCTTTGGCACACTCCACACCTCCAGCGCGCCGAAAACCATCGACCGCATCATCGACGCCTTTCCCCCAAATCAACAGTCCCAGATTCGCACCCAGATCGCAGAAGCCTTGGAAGCGGTCATCACGCAGACCCTGCTGAAGAAAAAATCAGGCGGGCGCGTCGCCGCCCTCGAAATCATGGTCGCTACGACCGCAGTCCGGAATCTCATCCGAGAGGGCAAGTTGCACCAGATTCCCGGGATCATGCAGGCCAGTCAGAAAGACGGCATGCAAACGATGGACATGGCGCTGTTCGAACTAGCCACCCGTGGAGTCGTCACGAAAA
Source organism: Nitrospiraceae bacterium (assembly GCA_036004925.1). GTDB lineage: Bacteria > Nitrospirota > Nitrospiria > Nitrospirales > Nitrospiraceae > Palsa-1315. The sequence goes on from DASYRC010000082.1 coordinate 39,000, forward strand.
CAGAAGCCCAATCGCGCAGTATGAATCCCAATCTGTTTGGAACCGCAATGGGCGGCGCGGCCTAAGATACCTGGCAGGGGGAAACGGGGGTAGAGATGGATGTTCGCAGTCTCTTGAAAGTCATGGTGGATCAAGAAGCCTCAGACCTGTACTTGACCGTCGACTCGGCTCCCGCCTATCGTGTCCACGGTTCGACACAACTAACCGACGCGCCGCCGTTTACCAATGAACAACTCGAAGCTCTCGCGCTGGCGCTGATGCGCGGCCAGCAACGTGGGGAATTCGAGGAAAAGATGGAAATGAACCTGGCCCTCTACTACAAGGAGCTCGGCCGTTTCCGTGTCAATATTTTCCGGCAGCGAGGGAATGTCGGCTTGGTCTTCCGGCATATCAAAGCCGAGATCCAGACTGTCGAGCAGCTGGGCTTGCCTCCGATTGTGAAAGACATCGCCATGACGAAGCGCGGATTGGTACTGGTAGTCGGAGCCACCGGTTGCGGAAAATCCACCACCCTCGCGGCCATGATCGACCACCGTAATACCACCCATCCCGGCCATATTGTGACTGTGGAAGATCCGATCGAGTTCGTCCACAATCATAAGCGATCGCTCATCACGCAGCGAGAAGTGGGCTTCGACACGCTCTCATTTCAAAACGCCCTCAAGAATACACTGCGGCAGGCCCCGGATGTGATTCTGATCGGCGAAGTCCGGGACACGGAAACGATGGAAGCCGCGATCACCTTCGCGGAAACCGGACACCTCTGCATCGGCACCCTCCACTCAAACAATGCGAACCAGGCCATCGAGCGCATCATGAACTTTTTCCAAGTAGAGCGGCATGCGCAGATCTATCTCCAGTTGTCGCTCAATCTTCGCGCCATCATCTCTCAGCGGCTCATACCATCCATGGACGGAAAACGGACCCCTGCACTGGAAATCATGCTCGACACGCCCCGTATTAAGGATCTCGTCAAGAAGGCCGAGGTCGATTCGCTCAAAGAAGCGATGGAGCAAGGGGTGGAGGAAGGCTGTCAGACGTTCGATCACGTCCTGTTCAAACTGTATAAGGAAGAGCGGATTTCGCTCGAACAAGCCTTGATCAATGCCGACAGCGCCAACAATCTCCGGCTCAAAATCAAGATCGAAGGTCTTAGAGGGGACGATGCGATCAATGCGCTCCTCGACAAGAAATCAGGTGACCCCACAACCGGTGCCTTCAAGATCCAGGGGGGAGGTTCAGGAAACGTGACCCCCCTGCGTAAACGCTAGCTCCCCTCACCACCCACGCGCCTCGTCACCATCTGGCGAGGATCTCCGCGCTTACTGAGCCGCAGTCACCCCTTGCTGCTCAAGATACGACGCAATCTTCTCCAGCGCGAGGGCGCTGAGCTTCGCGCCATACCATATCGGCATCGTGCCGGCCGGATATCCCGGCACGACGAATATTCCCGGTTCTATGACCGATTCGATCACATAATCATGCACCGTCTTCGCATGGCCCCGGTAAGCTGGATCGGCCAATCGCGTAGGCCCCGTGATGCCTAAGATGAGGGGCGGCCCTTCGCGCCCATCGGCCCCCTGAATACCCGGAACGGTATGGCACACTGCGCAGCCGGCTCTCGTAAAGATCTGTCTGATCGGTTCGTCTCCGGTGACCAGCGGAACCATGTCAGGAGCAAGCGCTATCACCGATGAGACAGGTACCGGCGTCACCAAAGCGGAATTGGTGGAACGGAGGGCCAACAACGTCCCCAGTAGCAGTGCAATCACGATGAGGGGTGTGATAAATCGTTCAGGCATGGATCCGGTCGTAGGGAAAGTCCGGTAGAGTCGTAATGCAAGGAACTAACGTTGATGGCTGAGCCTGGATATCTAGGAGCCCGTCCGACATTGCCGTTCGTGACAAGGCGAAAGAGTTGCGGTCAGATGCGAGACCGCAAGCCCGGAAAAACCGGAGGTGTATTCGCTGGAATACATTGAGGGATTTTTCTGGCCGAGAACGACGCAGATAGCCGCGGAACGTTCGCCGGCCTCCACCACTCACTTCATCACATTCATGGCACAGCGAAATCCGATGGTCCGATCCTCGAAGTCCGGCTCAGCTGAGAACCGCGCCGTTACACGCAAAGCAGACGGTAAATCTGCCCATGACCCACCTCGCAGCACGCGCTTCTCACCAGTAGCCGGGCCGAGTGGGTTCCTCCCAGGACTCTTTTGATAATAGTCGCGCTCATACCAGTCAGCCACCCATTCTGCCGCGTTCCCCGCCATGTGAGAGAGGCCAAACGGGCTCCTCCCGCCATCTTTGAGCCCATGTCGCACGCTCATTCCATCGAGACCGCTGGTGACCGCCACCAACGTGATGGCTTCACTGACCCACATTCCTCTGTTATAGTTTGCAATGTCGACGAACGGCTGCATATCTCCCCACGGATACCGGCGCCCGTCGGTCCCCCGTGCCGCCTTTTCCCACTCAGCCTCTGTCGGAAGGCGTTTCCCTGCCCATTGGCAATAGGCGGCTGCCGATTCCCATCTCATCCCAATGGCCGGCCGATCTCCAACCGTCGTCGCCGCCTCATCGTCCCATGTCGAAGGTGACTCGTGTTTCCCCGCTTCCAGAAACTTCTGATAGAGGCTGAGGGTGACTTCATACTGGTCGATGTAGTAGACATCAAGCGTCACGCTGTGTTCAGGCCGTTCGTTTGGGAAGCCCTCGTGACTACCCATGGTGAATGGACCGGCCGGGATGAGAACCATCGGAGCGCCATCCCGCCCTCGACTCGCCTCGACCGACAAAACTGCCTGCCCGTTCTTCGAGGGCTGTGGCTCTGCCGCCCCAAGACAAACTATCCCTGTCACGAGGCTGATCCCAATCCACAACCTCGTCTGTTGACCACGCATTGCCCTCTCCATCGCCGTAGCGTTCTTCAAGAATGGACCCGCCAACGCCGACCAGTGTATCTAGCTCACACGACAAACTCAACGGAATGAAAAGACTGAAACAGCGAGTCGGGTATGAGGCGATGAACGGTTGGATTAGTGTCCCCAACGGGATTTGAACCCGTGCTACTGCCCTGAAAGGGATAGTTAGAACAAATTTCGCAAACCGGCTCTTAAAGCTTAATTGGGCGGTCTTCTCACTTTTTCTTATATTTTCCAATCGTTCCGCGTGGAGGAATCCATGTCCACAATTCCATTCATTCTCAGCGACTCTGTCAGGTCTATTCTTTCTGTCACGGTGGTGTCACGCTCCAGACGCACGCCAAGAACAAGTACGTGCGCACCATTGCCGATATGCTCCTGCCGGATAGCACGACCGTCAATCACAAGCTGGTCAAAGACGGCTGATGCTGATGGTATCGGAAGTATGCGCCAGGAAACACGATACTGGAAGTGCTAGAGTAGTCAGCCTTGGAGGCCCAAAAATGGTTGTGCGTTGATCCATGGACCGTGCCGCTACGGGAGTGGATGCATCGTGGCAAGGGATAATTTAAAACTGGCTGCCAATTTTGAATGGTAGTTGGTTTTTCCCTCTGGCGTCTCGTTGAAAACTTTGAAAGGTCCAGACTGAAATTATTGGTGCGGGTTGTAGATTATACCGCCACGCTTCTTGTACTCCTGAAGAACGGCCACCGCATCTTTTCGGCAAACGTCTTGAATAACTGAAATGGTTCTTGCTTCTAATGCGCCCGCCCAATTCTTGGGTTTAAGACCCTCATCGAACCCAATTGCTTCTGCGTCTTCGCACCTCGCTCCACAAACTAACATTCGGACACCAGACCATGGAATAGCTCCATAGCACATTGCGCAAGGCTCGCAGCTAGTGACCAACTCGTGCTCAGGGAATCCAGGTGCTCCGAGGTCAAAATTCGCGCGTTCTTTCTGCGCATTTGCTAAGGCAACCATTTCTGCATGGGAATGAGAGCAATTTGCTATCGTAACAATGTTCACGCCTATAGAAACCAGCGTTCCCGTCTTCGCTTCAAAGACGGCAGCCCCAAAAGGCCCGCCTGTACCACGTTCTACATTCTCTATGGCTAAACGTATCACAAAACGCATGCGATCCATGCGTGAAACCAGTGGCATCTTTTGTTGTCGCAACGTGACCTTAGCCCAGGCAGGAAGGTTAAAGGGGGACCCAGTCATGGTGCTGCTTTCAAGGTGACGCGAATCGTTGCCATATTGTATCTATTACTTGAGCTGAGTCAAAGTCTGATCGCCTCGTCCATGCGCGGGCGATTCCTTCCTGAAGTACACCCATTTCATCCTTCTCTTTGTTGACAGGTTCGTCGTTAAACCGTAGCTTGCCCCCCTATAAGGTAAGGTGCTTGACCTCTCTGTCGAAGGGTGTCGAGTCCGACTCCCCTGTCTGCCGAGACAGCGATTGAGTTTCAAATTCGGACCCGTAAAAGCGCGCCCATTCTTATCCCTGGCGCGATTGTGCGTTGGATACGGGGCTCTGCATTCGGTGTGCAGTCCCAAGAATTGCCTGTACACAGATCGAGATCGCTGACGCGCCTGCTAGGTCGTTGGCCCCTTCATCCAGCCGCCTCGTGGTTGAGTCTTTGACTATACCGATCCCGGTAATTGGTGTGCCCGCAGGCACCCTCGCCGGGTCGAGAAACGCTTCCCGGACAGCCTCGCAACGCCCTGCGGAACGAGGGCGCGCTGTTCTCGAGGGTCCTCCTGCTTCCGCCGGAAGGCCTAAGATCTCGATTCCAATCTGGTCCTTCGTCCGGTTGGCCCTGATTACGAGGTCCCACCGGTCTTGATTACCCGCCACCATCAAGGGCTACGTGGCACCCCATAAATAAAGAGACCCTCATGTGTTTGACTGGAATGGAATGCGTCCCTGGAGGGGATCAGCGCCACGATCGCTCACTGTAGAGACGCGTTAGACAGAGTACTCTAGATTGTATACAATCTTCCTCGTCCCAAGATGAGTCAGGTTCCGAATTTTGCCAAACTGCCCATGGCACGACACTAGCCGCCATTCAGGTTGGAATATCTCTAAACATCGGTCGCGAGGAGTCTGACACAGAAGAGGTATAAACTTGATTCGGATGAACTGCGGACAAGCTTGATAAGGTGGACCAGATGGTCGGAAGACAATTCTCAAATCTCAGTGCGTCAATCGTGGCGACACTCAAAGAGCGGATCATTCATTGGCAATATCCGCCAGAACACCGGCTTACCGAAGCAGAACTCTGCCAGAAATTCGGCGTCAGTCGTAGTCCGGTGCGGGAGGCCCTCCGGACTCTGGCGACGGATGGGTTCCTCAAAAAGATGCCCAATCGTGGCTACGCGGTTAAGCAGTACAACCTTCGCGAGATTGAAGAGCTCTATGAGGTTCGCTTGGCCCTGGAGCTGTTTGTCGTCGAATGCTTGGCGAAGCGGGGCACCGCGAAGATGGATGATATAGATGCACTCAAGCAGACGTGGACTTGTCTGCTCAACGGATCTTCTAAGAAGGATGAAGAACTCGCCCGGCTGGACACCCTGTTTCACGAAACGCTCGCCCAGGCAGCAGGAAACAAGTCTCTATTACGGCAACTTCGTGCAATCAACGAGCGGTTGCTGCTTTTTCGCATGATAGATTTCGGCAAGGCACACCGGGCCGAAAGCACGTGCCACCAACATCTGGAAATCCTTAAACGCATCGCAGCCAAGGACATATCGGGTGCACGCAAGGCCATGCAACGGAATATCGACGAGGGCCGGAAGAACGTACATGCAGCGATCAAGGATGCCCTGGCCAGAGCCTACTCATTCTAGGATGTTCCACTCTCCGCCTTCATCCCTGCGGCCAGGGAAACCTTTCGGCTGCGTGAGTCCTCAATGCCCGCTGTTACCTAATCAGCTTCATGGCAAGCATGGCGTATAATGTCGCCTGACGATGGGAGTGTGCTCAATGCGCCTCAATGCGCTCTCTGCCGGCGTTGAAGCCCCGACCATATGCTTCAGCGGGGTTATTCACAGCAGCTTCCACCACGCTTGCAACGTCAGTCTTGAAAACGATGCAGTACTCACCCTTCTGTCCTCAGAGAAAGGCAACCTCTCCCAAGGAATCCGCTTGGGGACTCCCCCCACGTTCACGTTTCTGGAGCAGGTCCTGGTGGGGCAACCGTTGGCTTGCCGCGGGGGGATTCTTCGGATCAGCGGGTCCGAGCTGTCCGTTGATCTGCGAACCGCAAGCCTCTGGCACATCGATCTCAAGGGATTGCGGGTCGATCTACGTCAGCGCGACACGGCTCAAGCGTGGGCGGTCGCCTGGCTGGAACTGGAGAAACATCGGCGGGGGAATGGCATATCCGCAATGATCGCGGCCATTCCTGAGCCAAGACAGAATCCCGTGACATTGCCCTGGATAAAGACACTTGTCGAACGGGCGGTTCAAACCGTTTCGGCCCTGATAGAGGCGACATGCACCTTTCAGGTTGACGGCGCCATCACCGCCATCAGACCTTTGATCGGGCTGGGGCCCGGCTTGACGCCTTCGGGCGATGATTTCATCGTGGGGTATCTGGCTGGATTGTGGAGCACGGCGGGCAGTGATTCACCCCGGCTAAGGTTCATGTCATCGCTGGGTGCCTGGCTGTCTCAGGCCGCAGCAGACACCAATGCGATCAGCTGCACCTACATTAAATCCGCTGTCTACGGCAATGTCTCCGAGGCGATTGCGACTCTGGCGCAACGCGTTGGGCAAGCGAAAAGCATGGACAGCGTCCGACAAGCGGCACGGACCGCCCTGCAGGTGGGCAACACCTCAGGGACCGATGGAGTCCTGGGGCTGTTGCTTGGCTGTATCGCCTGGGAGGCGCCGTCATTAACTTATTTCAGTCGACCTCAGCTCTTTCCGAGAACCCTCTTCACTCCACATCACAGTCAGGCAGATCTCAGCCAGAACGAGAGAGCCCAAAGTTACGAGCGGCGAGGCACCGATCCCCAGGTGCATTCCATGAATGAAGTCGAAGAAGGAGAGGCCGTCGCCGACCTAGGCCTAGGTGCGAACCGGCTTGAACTGGCGGTCCATAATAGAATAGACGTGGCGATTGGCCTTAGCACTAAGCCTGCCAGGCACCCGTGGCCACCCAGCAACGCCATACCTTATTATGGCAACGCCCGAGCCCATAAACTGTCCGAGCCCGACCTGAGCCGCCGAGGTTCCGACGGCAGCGAGGGCAACGTCTGCATGCGCTGAGAGCCCATGCTGCGATGTTCGGAATGATCACCAGGACTACGCAGCACGCATTTTTAGCCGGGGTTGCCTGGCATGATCGAATGCCGATGACCAGACCAATGTTAAACAGAATAGACAGAATCGCTGCCACGGGACCACTGCCAGAAGCAAAGCCGTCAGGCCGATGAAGCAAACGAGGCCGATGAAGAACCTGTCGCCAGTGAATATCTGATCCGGCCGAGAAACGCCTTCCAACTGGAGTGCCGATATACCCCATTGCTGGAAAAGGAATGCCAAGAAGCGAGCCGACTAGCGCAAATGAGTCAACCCGTACTTTGCTCTTGACTTGGTATACAATTTGGTGTTCAAGTTCACGGCCGAGAAATGAACAGCACGACTTCCCACAACTCGCACGCTAAGAATCTCTCTTGGGCGGTTTGTGCAGTCATCTCAGACGAGACACCACGCTGCAGGAATTGACGTTCGCCAGATAAGCCACCGAGGGGGAAGTTTCCAACCGCCTGACGTTCGACGCCACGGACCGGCCAAGGCGACGGAGTCAGTGGGGAGGCCGTGAGCATGGCGCGGGCGACTAAAATACTCCGAAATTTCTATCGTGATTCGGTGTCGCTGATGCAACTCTCCTCCACGTTTGCCAAGTTGCCCGGCGTGCAACAAGCCTCGGCGATCATGGCCTCTGCAAACAACATTAGTTTGCTCAAAGAAGCCGGCTTGCTCGGGGAGACTATTGAGGCCGGTGCCAACGACCTGCTCATCGCGCTTCAGGGAGACGACGACGCCCTTGCTGCTGCCATGGCTGTAGCCGAGTCGACCTTGAACCAAAACCCGCCTCCAATGTCCGGAAACGGAAAGTCATCTGCCATGGCCCCCCGCAGTATAGAAATGGGGCTCGGAAATATGGTTGGCGCCAATCTGGCCTTGATCTCCACGCCCGGCGAATACGCCGCTGCTGAGGCGTTCAAGGCCTTGCGTCTTGGCCTCAACGTGATGCTATTTAGCGACAATGTTGAGTTAAACGATGAAATTGCGCTGAAACGTTTCGCTCAGGACCACGATCTCATTGTCATGGGACCGGATTGCGGGACTGCCATCATCAATGGCATCCCGCTCGCCTTCGCCAACGTCGTGAGGCGCGGGGATATCGGTGTCGTCGCTGCGTCGGGTACCGGTCTTCAGCAGGTCACCTGCCTTATCGATCGATGGGGCAAGGGTATTTCCCAGGCGATCGGAACTGGAGGTCATGACTTACACAGAGATGTTGGGGGTATTTCCATGCTCCAGGGGCTGAAGGCATTGGCTGCCGATCAGTCCACCTCGATCATTGTTCTGATTTCCAAGCCTCCTTCAACGGAGGTTGCCAAACGCGTTCTGGATGTTGCGAGTGGTGCTGGAAAACCGGTGGTGGTAAATTTTCTCGGCGCGGACCCGGAGGGTATCAGGCGCCCGAATGTATTCGCGGCCCGGACTCTTGAGGATGCGGCGGCTGCAGCGGTGGCACTTGCCGACGGCAGGCAGCCTGAAGAGGGCAGGCCGGAGCGCCCGCCTTTTGCGATGCCCCCCAAGCTGGTTCCCGGGCAGCAATACCTTCGCGGTCTTTACAGTGGGGGGACGTTTTGTTACGAAGCCTCGCTTCTCCTGAAGAAAAACTTGGGACAGGTCTATTCAAACACTCCGGTGGATCCTAAAAACCGCCTGGACGACGTCTGGACAAGCCGGGGGCATACGGTCATTGATCTGGGCGACGATCTCTTCACCCGGGGGCGTCCCCATCCCATGATCGATCACCGACTGCGCAATGAACGTATTCTCAAAGAAGCCGCAGATCCCGAGGTGGCTGTGATTCTGTTGGATGTAGTACTCGGATATGGCTCTCATCCGGATCCGGCAAGCGAAATGGTTCCGGTGATTCAAAAGGCCAAAAATTTTGCGAACAAGAAGGGCAGACAACTATTTGTTGTCGGATTTGTCTGCGGCACATCATTGGACCCGCAAGATCTGTCTAAACAAGAAACCGCCCTGCGAGACGCAGGGGTGACCCTGGCAGAAAGTAACGCCCACGCAGTCCGCTTGGCGGCCACCATTGTGTTAGGGCCGACCACGATTGGGGGAATGCAGTGATGCTGGCCTTGTTTCAGGAGAAACTACAGGTATTGAACGTCGGCCTGTCGTCATTTGTAGAGTCCGTTGCCAGGGCGGGCGGGGCGGCTCTACAGATAGAATGGGCCCCGCCTGCGCAGGGGCATCAGACCGTGTGTCGTGAATTAGCTCAGCTCGTGAACCTGCCGGCCGTCGAAGAGGCCAACCAAAAGGCCTTTGATGCGTACCTATCAGCTCAACCGGTCCTTCGAGGTATCGGGATTGCCGGCAGGGTCCTCCCCAATATGGCGGAGCGCATGATCCTGCACGGAGGTCCTCCCATCGCCTGGGAAAACATGTGCGGTCCCATGCAGGGTGCCATCATCGGCGCAATCCTCTATGAAGGATGGGCGAAGAATACAGATGGTGCGTGGGCCCTGGCTTCCGGTGGTGAGGTTCTCCTCGAACCCTGTCACCATCATGCCGCCGTCGGCCCGATGGCTGGCGCCATTAGCCCGTCCATGCCCGTATGGATGGTTGTCGATGCCACCCATGGCAATCAGGCCTTCAGTAACTTCAACGAGGGAATCGGCCGAGTGCTCCGGTTCGGCGCCAACAGCCCCGATGTGATCGATCGCCTTAAATGGATAGGACAGATCCTTGGACCGACGTTGCGGGCAGGAGTGGAGATTCTCGGGGAACTGGATCTCAAAACGTTGATGGCACAGGCGCTGCACATGGGCGACGAGGTGCACAACCGTAACGTCGCGGCGTCGTCCCTGATTTTGAAACGGTTGATTTCGGCTTTGCTGAAGACGGATACGCCATCGGCCGATATCGCCGCCGCCGTCGCCTTCATCGCCGGCAACGATCACTTCTTTCTAAATCTATCCATGACCGCCTGTAAGGCCATGCTCGATGCCGCCCACGGCGTTCCAGGGAGCAGTATGGTCACGGCCATGGCTCGTAATGGCGTCGAGTTCGGAATCCGTGTCAGCGGCACGGGGGATCAGTGGTTTACCACGCGGGCGCCGTTGGTCGACGGACTCTTCTTCCCCGGCTACACCAAAGCGGACGCGGCGCCCGATCTAGGGGACAGTGCGATCACTGAGACAGCGGGTCTGGGCGGCTTCGCGATGGCCGCCTCCCCGGCGATCATTAAGTTCGTCGGCGGCACGCCGCAGGATGCGATCGACAATACGACGAAGATGACCCATATCACGTTGGGCCGGAATGGTGCGTTCACGTTGCCGGCAATGAATTTTGCCGGCTCGCCGGCTGGCATTGACGTCCGTAAGGTCGTCGATACCGGCATTCAACCAATTATTAATACTGGGATTGCCCACCGTGAGGCCGGAGTCGGACAGATCGGAGCCGGTATAACACGCGCGCCTCTGGCCTGTTTCACGCAGGCGGTGTCTGCGCTGGCAAGCGCGATGCGCGGCAGTCAGTGAACGCGGAGGATGTTCCCGATGACAGCCGCCAACAAACTCGCCGTTGTCGCAGTGGGGGGCAACTCGTTGATCCGAGACAAACAGCATGAGTCCATCCCAGACCAGAGTGAGGAAGCGGCGATTACCGCGCACTATATCGCCGACATGATCGAAGGCGGTTGGAATGTGGTGGTGACGCACGGAAACGGCCCACAGATGGGTTTCGTCCTGCGACGGTCGGAACTGTCACTTCATGAAGTGCCTCCTGTGCCCATGGATTATGCCGGTGCCGACTTACAGGGAGGCATCGGCTACATGTTCCTCAAGGCACTGTATAACGAATTTCGCAAGCGCCGGATTGATCGGAAGGCGGTGGCCGTGGTCACCCAGACCATTGTCGACCGTCATGACCCGGCATTTACCAATCCGACCAAGCCCATCGGTTCTCAGTTGGACGAACCGACGGCGCGCCGGCTTGCCGCTCAACAAGGCTGGACCATCAAAGAAGATGCAGGGCATGGTTGGCGGCGCGTGGTGCCATCGCCGTTGCCACAGACCATCGTCGAACTCGAGATGATCAGGTGCCTGGCCAAGGCGGGGTATGTGGTCATTGCGTGTGGCGGGGGCGGAATCCCTGTCGTCAAAGATGCCGAGGGCAATTTGGTCGGCGTTGAAGCGGTGATCGACAAGGACTTTGCTTCGAGCCTGCTGGCCCGCGATATCGGTGCTGAATTATTGCTGGTATCGACGGCGGTCGAAAAGGTCGCCATCAACTTCAATAGGCCCGATCAACAATGGTTGGATCGCATGACGGTGGGTGAAGCGAAGAGGCATTTCGCGGACAATCAATTTGACAAGGGCAGCATGGGACCGAAAATTCAGGCGGTGATCGAATTCTTGGATGGTGGCGGGTGGATGGGGCTGATCACTAACCCCCCCAATATTGGTCGCGCCCTGGCCGGTGAAACTGGAACGTTCATTGTGCGGGAGGGTGCGCAGACATTCACATTTCACAATTAAGGAGGACATATGGCTCCATCACATAAACTGACAAGACGACAAGTTCTGAAAGGGACCGCCGCTGTCGGAGCGCTGGGAATGTTGGGCGGCTTGGACTGGCTGGGCCAAGCATGGGGGGCGCAGGATAAGGTGAAGATGGGGTTCATCTTTGTGGGGCCGCGAGACGACTATGGCTACAACCAGGCGCATTTTGAAGGTAAATCGTCGGTGGCCAAACTCGACTGGGTGAAGGCCTTCGATGAAGAGAAGGTGCCGGAGACTATCGAGGTCCAAAAAACTATGGAGAGCATGGTCCAGCTGGACGGGGCCCAGGTTCTCTTCCCCACATCCTTCGGCTATTTCGATCCCCACATTCTCAAGGTCGCGCCCCAATATCCTAACATCCTCTTTTTGCACTGCGGGGGGCTCTATCAAGAAGGCAAACATCCCAAGAACGTCGGCAGTTACTTCGGCTACATTGACGAATCGCAGTATGTAGCCGGCATCGTGGCCGGCGGAATGACCAAAAGCGGGAAGCTGGGGTTTGTAGCGGCCAAGCCTATCCCACAGGTGCTGCGCAATATTAACAGCTATACCCTCGGGGCCCGCAGCATCAGACCGAACTGCACGACCAATGTGATTTTTACCGGGGATTGGTCACTCCCGGTCCGTGAGGCAGAAGCCACCAACAGCTTGGTCGATCAAGGGATCGACGTAATCACCTGCCATGTAGACAGCCCCAAAGTCGTCATGACCATGTGCGAAAAGCGGGGCATCTACTGCACCGGCTATCACTGCAACCAAGTGAAGCTGGCACCCCGCGGGTACCTCACCGGAGCCGAATGGAATTGGGCCAAAGTCTACATGGATTATGCCGACATGATTCGAAAGGGGCAGAAAGTCCCCAACCTGGTACGTGGCGGCTTAAAGGAAGGCCTTGTGCGGGTATCGGATTATAACCAGGTGGTGACTGACTCCGTTCGCAAGCAAGCCGACGCGGCCAAGGCAAAATTTATGAGTGGGGCAATGATCGTGTACAAGGGCCCCATCAAGGACAATACGGGTCGTGTCGTCATTCCGGCCGGGAAGGAATACGTCCAAACGGATTACTGGCTGGAGAGTATGGATTGGCTGGCGGAAGGGGTCATCGGTTCCACCAAGTCGTGAGCATGGATGTGCCGAAAAACCTGCACAAAGCGCTGGAACCGTTCCTCATCATCGTCGGGTCTCTCTCGGTATCGATGGTGTTGTTTGGAGGGTTCGTGGCAGTGGCTGGGGCGAACCCCTTCGAGGTGTATCAGACGATGTATCGGGCCGCCTTTGGCTCTTCGTTTTCGTGGCAAAATACGTTAGTCCGAGCCGCACCGCTGATGTTGACGGCCCTCTGCACGGCCCTGCCGGGCTATCTCGGATTAATCATCATCGGGGGAGAGGGGGCAGTGGTGATAGGGGGATTGTCGGCAGCTTTATCCGCACTGGTGATGCCTCATGCTCCTCCGATGGTGGTTCTCACCACCATGGCGCTCGTCGGCATGGTCGCCGGCGGGATCTGGCTCGCCATTGGAGGGGCATTGCGGCACTATCGTGCCGTCAATGAAACGATCAGCAGTCTGTTACTGAACTATATCGCTATTGCGGTGCTGAACCACCTCGTCACGAGCACCTTTCGTGATCCGGAAAGTCTCAATCACCCCTCGACGCATCATATTGGAGAGGCCAATATGATCGGCCTCATCCCCGGAACAAACCTCCATTGGGGATTGGTTTTCGGCGTCGTTGCTTGTGTCCTGACGTGGTTTCTCATGCATCGCACTGTCTTCGGCTTTGCGTCCCAAATTGCAGGGGGCAATGTGCGTGCCGCTCAGATCGCAGGATTGCCGGTCGGGCGGTTGATTCTCATCGTCTGTTTCGTGGCGGGAGCAGCCGGTGGATTGGCCGGCATGGTGGAAGTGGCGGCCATCCATGGCAGGGCCAACGATACCCTCAATGCCAATTATGGGTATGCCGGGATTCTCGTTGCTTTTGTGGCACGCAATAATCCGCTGGCTATTATGCCTGTTGCCGTGTTGTTGGGAGGAATCCGCGCGAGTAGCGGATTGTTGCAGCGAGCACATGAACTACCGGATGCGACCGTGCTCGTTATGCAGGGGATCATTTTCCTCGTCATCCTGTTTAGCGAGACCCTGTTCGGGCGATTTTCGAAGTGGCAGAAACAAGGGGTAGCGTGATGGAAGTCGGTTGGTGGGGAGTCTTAATTGCCGTGCTAGGGGGAGCGATTCGGATCGGCACCCCATTTCTTTTTGTCTCGCTGGGCGAGTGCTTGACCGAGAAAAGTGGCCGCATCAATTTGGGCCTTGAAGGCACGCTGGTGATGGGCGCGATGACGGGGTATGCCATCTCGTTGCATAGCGGGTCTCCGTGGCTGGGCGTCTTGTGTGCCGGGTTAGCCGGCGCGGTGCTCGGCGCCTTGCACAGTTGGCTCTGCAGCTACCAGCGGGTCAATGATATTGCAGTCGGGATCGCGATGATGCTGTTCGGCACCGGGTTGGCCTTCTTCCTGGGGAAACCGTACATTCAACCATCCGCTCCTCGATTGCCATCCATCGATCTTGGAGGCTGGAGTACTGTGCCGCAACTCCAAGCAGCTCTGCAGATCAACGCCTTGTTTCTGATCGGGATTGTCGTGGCCATTGCGCTTGGGTGGATACTGAAAAATACATCATGGGGATTGAAGGTTCGTGTGGTCGGCGAGAGCGCGGATGCGGCGCGCGCCCTCGGATTGCCGATCGATCGAATACGGCTCCTGAGTACCGCCCAGGGAGGATTTCTTGCAGGAATCGGCGGGTCGTATCTCTCGCTCTACTACCCGTTCAATTGGAGCGAAGGCCTGTCGAGCGGCCAGGGCTTGATGGCGGTGGCACTGGTGATCTTTGCCCGTTGGCAGCCGCTGGCCTGTCTATGGGTCTCACTCTTGTGGGGAGGAGCAGCCGCCTTAGGGCCGGCCTTGCAATCCGTGGGGATTACCTATGGGTATTATATCTTCAACGCGATCCCCTACATTATGACGTTGGCGGTGATGATTGCGACCTGTTCGCCACGACGCAATCTCCTGGGGGCGCCCCATGAACTGACCGTCACTCGGTAACCTGAAGTGTTCGCTTTGAATGGATCTACTTGGAGGTGGACATCATGAGTAAATATGTTACCGCTGATCCCTATCCCTATCCATACAATGGGGATCTCCGCCCGGAGAATACGGTGTTTCTCATCATTGACATGCAGACAGACTTTTGTGGGAAAGGGGGCTATGTGGACAAGATGGGCTATGACATCTCACTCACCCGTGCCCCGATCCCCCATATTCTCAAAGTGTTGGCGAAAGCGAGAACCATGAGGATGCACGTCTTCCACACCAGGGAAGGGCACCGACCTGACCTCACTGATCTCCCCGACAATAAACGGTGGCGTAGTCGAAGAATCGGAGCAGGCATTGGGGATCCCGGCCCCTGCGGGAAAATCCTCGTCCGGGGAGAGCCGGGATGGGACATCATTCCGGAACTCGCTCCAAAACCTGGAGAACCCATTATTGATAAGCCCGGCAAAGGGTCGTTTTGGGCGACCGATCTGGAAATGCTGTTACGGCTTCGCGGAATCACCAATATCGCCTTGGCAGGGATTACCACCGACGTCTGTGTGCACACTACCATGCGCGAAGCCAATGACCGGGGCTTTGAATGTCTCCTACTTGAAGATTGTTGTGGCGCGACTGACTATGGAAACCACCAGGCGGCAATCAAGATGGTCAAAATGCAGGGCGGGGTCTTCGGTGCCGTGGCGACATCCGATGCCTTTGTCGAGGCACTTTCATGACGAACCCTGTTCCTCCAGATCTGGAAGCCCTTGGTATGACCAAGCGCTTCGGACCCCTGGTGGCCTTGAAGGACGTCAATTTTCAGCTGCGGCCCGGTCAGTTTCATGCGCTGCTTGGTGAGAACGGCGCCGGCAAGAGCACGTTAGTGAAATGCATCATGGGCTATTACCACCCCGATGAAGGAAAAATTCTGGTGGATCAGCAACAGGTCACGGTTCGTAGTCCCCGTGACGCGCAGGCATTGGGAATCGGGATGGTCTATCAGCAGTTCACCCTGATTCCTAACATGACGGTTCTCGAAAACCTGGTGATCTCCAAAGCAAAGTTACACCCTCGCATCGATTGGCGGGAGGAAGAAGACCAGTTGACTCGGTTTATGGAGAAGATGCCGTTCAAGGTTTCTCTTGCAGCTCGTGTCAGTTCACTCGCAGCAGGCGAAAAACAAAAAGTTGAAATTTTCAAGCAACTATTTTTGCAAAACCGCATTCTCATTCTGGATGAGCCTACTTCCGTCCTGACACCGCAAGAGGCGGATGAAGTCTTAGGCCATCTCCGTGCTATGACGCGAACACAACAGCTCAGCGTCTTGATTATTACCCACAAACTGAGAGAAGTGGTGACATTCGCAGATGAGGTCACTGTGTTGCGCAAAGGACAATTCGTGGGATCTGGACTGGTGTCGGATCTGACGGTGTCCCAGATGGCAGAAATGATGGTAGGGTCTGAAGTCACAACCAAACCGAAGGAACGCAGCGCACCTCCCACCAAGACGCCCAAACTAGCTATTCACGACCTTCGAGTACATGACGATGCCGGAGTGGAGGCTGTCCGGGGGCTGCATGTCACCATCCATTCCGGTGAAATCGTGGGGATTGCCGGTGTATCGGGCAATGGACAGCGAGAACTGGTTGAGGTCCTGGCCGGGCAACGCCAGGCGATAGCAGGCAAAATCTTGGTACGGGGCATGCCTTTTGAGCCGACCCGTGCGCAGATTGTGCGTCATAAAATCTATTGTTTGCCGGAAGAACCGCTTCTGAATACCTGTGTGGGGAACATGAGCCTCGCAGAAAATTTGGCGTTTCGAAATTTTGATGTAACACCCCATGCTGTGGGTGGCTGGCTCATCAATCACCACATGATGCGGCGTAGCGCGCAGAGGTTGATCGATCAATATAATATCAAGCCGCCGTATCCCCACCTCCCGATCCGATCTCTTTCCGGAGGAAATGTACAGCGTGCGGTCTTGGCGCGAGAGCTTTCCGACGGCGTGGAGATCTTAGTCGTGGCGAATCCATGTTTTGGCTTAGACTTCTTGGCCACGGAAGACATTCGCCTACAGATTGTCGCGGCGCGTAATCGTGGGACGGCTGTGCTTCTGGTAAGTGAGGATCTCGACGAGATCCTGGAACTGGCCGACCGTACCGTGGTGATGTTTAACGGTCAACTGGTCTATGAAACGATGTCGTCCGGCGCCGACCTCGCGCTCATCGGACGGCACATGACAGGACATGCGGCATGAACACGGTGATCGCATCCCCATATCCGTATCAGTTGCCTCCGCGAGAGTCCAGCGCTCGAGTGGCGTTGGTGATCATTGACATGCAGCGCGATTTCATTGAGCCAGGCGGATTTGGCGCAGCGCTGGGCAATCAGGTCGAATACCTTCAAAAGATCGTACCGACCATCGCTGGGCTGCTTAGAACATTCCGAGAGTTGCGGTTGCCGGTTATTCACACCAGAGAAGGCCATCGGCCCGATCTGTCAGATTGCCCTCCAGCCAAAAAAAGCCGTGGGGACTCCTCGCTTCGCATCGGAGATCCAGGACCGATGGGACGAATCTTGGTGTTGGGAGAACCAGGGAATGATTTTGTGAAGGAGTTGCGTCCCGAACCCGGCGAACTCGTCATCGACAAACCCGGCAAAGGGGCGTTTTACGCCACCAACCTGCACGAACGTCTGCAGGCCCTCTCGATCAGCCATTTGATCTTTACGGGGGTGACCACCGAGGTCTGTGTCCAGACCAGCATGAGAGAAGCCAACGACCGCGGGTATGAATGTCTCTTAGTGGAAGATGGAACCGAAAGTTATTTTCCTGATTTTAAACACACAACCCTGCGCATGATCCAATCGCAGGGAGGCATTGTCGGCTGGGTGACGACGGCGAATCGTCTGACGGACTCTCTCCGGCAAGCCTACGGGTAGCTGCGCAGGTGCCGGAACGTGGTTATCGTGTGTGCGGAAAAAGATCCTTACCGGAGCAGGGTGTTGGAATGAGTTGGTCTCTTCGGAACGGCAGTTTGGATATTGCCACACTGCAGAACCTCTACCATGCGGGAACGCTGCGGCCGACTGAGCTCGTGGAGGCTGTTTACGAGCGGGTCTCGCAGTGTCCCGTGCCGCATATTTGGATTTATCTCCTGCCCCGTGAAGCAGTGTTAGCCCAAGCTAAAGAGCTGGAGGCTCGGTGGAAGTCTGGCAAGGCCGCTATGCCGCTCTATGGCATTCCCTACGCCATCAAGGACAATATCGATGTAGCGGGGCACCCCACGACAGCCGCTTGCCCGGAATTTCGTTACGTGCCGACAGAGTCGGCGACCGTCGTAAACCGGCTCAATTCGTCGGGCGCGCTATTGATCGGCAAAACCAATCTGGACCAGTTTGCCACAGGATTGGTGGGAACCCGTTCCCCTTACGGTATTTGTCCAAACCCCTTCGATTCCCGGTTTATTTCCGGCGGGTCCAGTTCCGGTTCTGCGGTCGCTGTTTCCACTGGACTAGTCAGTTTTTCGTTAGGGACCGATACGGCCGGTTCGGGTCGAGTCCCAGCCGGGTTCACCAATCTCGTTGGCCTCAAGCCGAGCAAAGGACTGCTCAGCACAAAGGGAGTCTTTCCCGCCTGCCGCTCCCTGGATTGTGTCTCGATCCTTGCGCTCACTTGCGCCGATGCGCAGGCTGTCTTTACTGTGTGTCAGGCGCCTGATCCGGCCGATCCATTTTCTCGCGAGAGGCCGGCCTATCTCCCGCAAAAACAGCATGCAGCGACCCGTCCATTCCGTTTTGGTGTGCCATATCGCGAGCAGTTGGATTTTTTTGGCAATGGTGAATATGCGGCGCTGTTCTCCTCGGCGGTGGAACGATTGGCAAAGTTGGGAGGGGAGAAACAAGAGATTGATTTCGGACCGTTTCTCGCAACGGCCAAACTGCTGTATCACGGGCCATGGGTCGCTGAACGGTTAGCGGCGATCAAGGACTTTTTAGCTGAAAAGCCCAACGCCTTGCATCCTGTCACGAAGCGCATCATCGAAGGAGGCTCACGCTTTTCCGCGATAGACGCCTATGAAAGTTATTATCAACTGCGGATGTATCAACAAATAGTCAAGGCCCTGTGGCGCGCCGTTGACGTGCTTCTGCTCCCGACCACCGGCACCATCTATACGATTGCGGAAGTGGAAGCCGACCCGGTGCAGTTGAACACGAACCTGGGCTATTACACCAACTTCGTCAATCTCTTGGATCTCTGCGCCTGGGCTATTCCCAATGGATTTGTCAAAAATGGCCTTCCAATGGGGATTACGCTGATGGCGCCCGCATTCCAGGATGAATATCTGGGAGGACTTGCCGCGGAGTTTCATCACCAGTCAAGCAGTACCATGGGGGCGACCGGATGGACCTTGCCGCCCAACAGCGCCCCGGATGTCGAGTTGTCAAACAACCAGGACGGCGAACGAATGGAACTGGCTGTGTTGGGGTTGCATCTGACCGGACAGCCGCTCAACTTCCAACTCACCGAACTGGGAGCTCGACTACGGCGGACCTGCCGAACGGCACCGGAATACCGGTGTTACGTGATTACCGACCCTCAAGGAGCGCGCAAGCCTGGGGTAGTCTTCGTCAGGGACGGCAGTGGCGCTGCGCTTGAAGTGGAAGTCTGGGATATTCCCTTAGAACATTTTGGTCGCTTCATGGTGCGCGTTCCGCCTCCGTTGGGAATAGGATCGCTGAAGCTCGATGATGGCCGGGTGGTCAAGGGATTCATCTGCGAGGGCTATGCGATCGAGGGAGCGGAAGAAATCACCGCCCTGGGGGGCTGGCGGCCGTATCTGGCGCTGCATCCACGTTAGTAGGTTCTACAGTTCACAGTACTGCTCTCCAAAAGAACTCGAATCCGACCCTCTAGGTGAATCCACCACATCTGCCACTGATTTTCAGTGAGAGCCCTGCGGGGGAGCGCTGAAAGTGCCGCAGATACTGAATTCTCCCTAGCCCTGCGCCGTCCGTTCGTCTCCCACCTGCAAGATGCCTCCCTGCGAGGCCCCCATGCCTTTCTCGATTCACCCTTCCGCCGAGTCCCAGTGCCATATGCTCCGTCACGTACAACGAGTGAAGTCGGCAGCTAAGACAGTACAGTATAGTTGTGACGAGCAAGGCCACCAAGAGCAGGGAATCTCTCATGTGTGCCATGTTCACAGTGCAGGGCGGCTAGAGATTTCCGTTGCGTTGCGCGTCGATAAGGAATAAGAGCGTGGTTCCGAGTACGGCATCCTTCAGATCGTTGGTGAAAAAGTTGAGCCAGGCGAATAGGCGCACTCTCCCTGATTGTCTCCCGCGCACAGAGCATTTCACCGATGATCGCGTCATACGACCACGAATCGTTATGCGCGCGAGACACACCGGCTCAGAATCGATCGAGCAACTGTTGCTTCTTGGCTCGGTATTCATCCTCCGTGATGAGTCCTTGAGCCTGCAACCGTTTCAGGACTTGGAGCCGGTCCTCGATGGACAAGGGTGGCGCGACGATCGTGGAAGGAGGAATGGCCAACTGATTCGCGGCCGAGGTCTTCTGAGTCACTGAGGCCTCGGCCGGCTCTCCCAACAGGAGCGCCTGATACGCAATCGCGAGTTCGGAGGGGGATGAAGACAGGAGGCTGGGCACAAAACCGGACTCTCGCACGATCGTCTGATGGTTGCCCACGACCAGATCGTAGGCAGGGCCAGCGTCGGGACGCAAGGGGCGCTCCCACAGTAACTGGCGCGTACCGGGCATGGTGACTACCTTCCGATAATTGGCTAAGACGACATGCAGCGAGGGCCCCTCCACATACCCTCCCCCGGTGGTGAGTTCGGTGAGTCCCTGTGGGGTCGATCTCGTCAACCCAAAGACGACCCATTCATTGGGTTGCGCTTGGGCAAACGCTTTACTCAACGTCACGCTGAGGTAGCTGACTTCCTCTTCGGTGAAGGCCGATAACACCGGTCCTTGCGGCACGGGAATGAGCAGCCCTTCGGCCTGACGCTGGACGTGCAGCTCTGTAAGGATGGATTTCCAGTCCTCAGGGCTCAAGGCGAACGGATGCGTGAACCCCTGGGAGCCCACTGGGCGACTGTCAGTAGAGGCCGTTTGCAACCGAACAAAGCGGTCCGGCTGTTCACACAATCCGCAGGCCACTCTGGTGGCTGGCGCTGTTCCGAGACTCGCCGCTGCTACAAGGAGCAGCGGCACAATGAAAATCTTATAGGGATTGACTCGCACACGTCCACGTCGAGTTGCCGTCATTGTCTGCATCCTCGTCACCCTCATGACTTGAATCGAGTGAGCGCATCTGCTGCCAGCCCTCCACGGAAGAGGGCCGGATCATTATGAGATGAGCGGTTTGACATTGTTCTAATAGGCAAAGTCAAACCCCACGAGCATCGTTTGGCCCAGTAGATTCCCGCATGCAGGAGCGCACGTCCCGCTTCCTAACACAACATTTTTTGACCCAACACCTTCCGTCCGATATGCGTTGTACTCCGCATGCAATGCAATATCGGTTCGGTTTGACTGGTGGATGTAATATCGGGCCATGAACGTATGGGAGTCGACGTTATTGTAGTTTTTGGCAAACGTCGGATCGCCTTGCCGATCATTTCTGATAATGTCATACCGATACGAGAGGAGCCAGCCAGGCATTCCTACCAGCGGCAATTGAGTCGGATACCAATCCAGCTCGACGAAGGCACCGTTCCAGGACGCGTTCTGGGCATTCACGATAGCCTGCGACACGAACAAGTTTTTGCTGTCGTTTCCATGCACGAACGCGCCAAAGAGATTCCATTGTCCATCGAAGGTGAGGCTCGCATCGGCCCCAATCCGAGAGAATGGCTGACCGCTCCCCCCAACGGCCTGGCAGTCGGGGCAGGTAGCATTCACCATAGTAGGAGCATTTCCGTACACGCCGAACACCCCAAGGCGCTGGCCGGTGACAATGCCATAGCCCCCAAACGACTGTGTCATATGACCATAGAAATTCACGTTTTGGCCTCCAGTGCCAGCGACTGCCCCGTTGGGACAGATCCCTCCGGCGCAGCCGCTGAGAGGGCCTGAGAAAGCGTTCGTGCTGAGCCCCGCGAGACTGTAGCGGAAGTACCCGTCGGTGACCGCAGTTTTGGTAATGCCGGCCATTTCGATCCCAGGTGAATTTTCTCCGATCGCGAAGGAGTTGGGGTTGGCGTAGGAACTGGTCGATGTCCCGCTGATCGTGGCTGTGTAGGGAGTACCAGCGACATAGTGATACAGCACGAAGGGCGTGTTGAGGGTGGGACTCCGTTTCTCGCTGAAGGGCACATCGAGTTCAAACTTCCCGACCTTCAGATTCATGAGATACGTCCCCGACTCGCCTTTGACACCAAGAAACCGTTCGAGCCGGTTGAGCCGGACAAAGGCAGCCTCCAAATCGCTGTCCGACGCTCCTGTGCCAAAGCCGGCGCTCCCAAGACCAGGTGTAAAAACTAGGCCGAACGAGATGTCGCGGTGCAGGGTGCCAAAGCTTAAAATATCCAGGCCCGTAAAACCAAACCCACCGGTCGAGACTCCGCTGCCATCCGTCCGGACGCTGGCCGCCTGATACCCGACCGTCGTCCGGAATGAGAGGGGGAAGTAGCCCATGGTGATGCCCTCATGGGTCGGCAGGTCGCCGTCCCCTCCCAGCTGATAGCCTTGATCGCGGAAGATGTTCCCTGTGTCGTTCAACTTCGGGAAGCCGGGGACGTGGCAGACATTGCAGGAAAACCCGTACTTGCGGGCGAAGGCCGGAATCGCATTGGCGTTCTGGACGTACATACTCAATTCATAGGTGACAAATGAGAGGAGCGCGAGCACCCCGACGATCACACTCCCGAAACATAGGTTTCTCTTGTGGGAATTCATAGCTAGACCCTCCTTGTGTGGCACCCTCTTTGACTTGGCGCCAGACTGACATGAAGCGCAGCTATTCGATCATGACCTTCCGGACGGGGAACTCAACGGGGACGTCAGCCGTTTCCTGTGGCCTGCCTCAACCTCCCTCCTGCAGATAGGCGGCGCATCATTGATCGGCCGCCCCACATCCTCGTTCACGTGGGCGTGGACATCGCCCTCATATCTCATCACTCCGTTGCCGTGATCTTGGAGGATCGTATGGTCAACTTCCCGGTGAGGTGCGGGCATGGTGACATTCACGAGCGAGGTAAATTTCTCGTTGAAAAAATGCGGGCTGTGGAGAATCGCCTCGCAATTAACCATCGTCACCTTTCGGCTTCGAACAAACGGGAAGATGTGCTCCTTGAATTGGCACGTCACAGTATGGGCACTTTATTGGGGTTGTCCTTTCCCATATGGAGCTAATACTCGTCTGCGGGCTCCTTCCCCTTCTCGACCTGTTCGAGATAGCCGAGCACGAATCGCACCCCTTTGCTTTTCGGATGTACCCCAACGTTGGAGACGGCACCGTTTCGCAACACACCGGCAGGTCGGCGGTGGCCTCCTGAATGTTTACGTTCCGGCGAAGATTGAATCAGCTTAGCCGACCAAACAGTGCCTGGCACTTCCGATCTTGCGAAGATTGGGGAGTCGGAGGAGCCGGCCCGATGGATACAACGTAACCGAAACAGCGAGTGCGGCTGAGCGTCAGCGTGCCTTGCCGGCTGAGCCGATCCACCGCCGCGAACACTTGCGCCCACGAATAGGCCGGCACCCTCTGAGCCAGCTCATCGAGAGTGCAGGACACCAGGCTGGTCACTTCGTGGCAAATGACGGAGTCAAGGCTTGGGACATTCGCCTGTGCCATAGCAACCTCCTCTATGGGGGTGAAGGGGACTGTGAAATGAGCAGCCTGGTAATATCGAGAAGTTTTTAAGGAATGCACCATCGTCAATGTGAGATCTGTTCGTCGGCTCGTATGTGCGGAAATAGTATAGCCGAGTCGTGGTCGAAGCCCTGTCGACCAACCTAGGATTTTTTTGTCGAATCGATAAATCAGCAATGTCGTGGATTGCACGACACAGGCGTGGGACGTGGGGCGGATATATGTTAACTCACTGGACGGGAGACAATGTAGACCGCGCAAGCACTGGCAGGAGTATCGGCGGCTGAATCTTGCCTGTTGCCCTTGTGCCTTCCTTAGGGGCTCTCATGCCTTTCGTCTTACGTCCCTCCGACGCTTCCCGGAGCCATTCCTCAAGCTGTCGCTGGCCTACATTTCGAGTTGTAGACCATGATTCCCTGACGAACGGTCTTTCGCGCTGAAACGTGACCACAAGGTCCGTCTAATTGGATGACTCCTTCGCTCGCGACGGCGGTCTGCGTGACGGAACTCACAGGAGCGCTCTCACGATATCGTTGATGCCCGCTACGTAACTAGTACTCCCACCCTATGGCGCAGGGCGCTCACTGAATCTCAGTGGCAGATGTCGTGGATTCATCTCCAGGGGTCGTGTTGAACAGATTGAGGAATCCACGCAGTCGGGCTTGTTGATCCAACGCCATTCGAATCAATTCCACACCGAATTCTTCCTTCCTCGACCAACGGACGACGGCCAGGTCCCCGGTCAGGGTGTCTCCGATGAGATCGATACGGATCCGTACATAGTCTCCTTTGTGCATGGGCACCGCGCTCCGGATGCGGCATCCTTCCAAAGACACATCGACCACCAAGCCACCTCCAGCCTCAGCGTCGGCAGGGGCCGCCGCCCGGCGGGGTCGAAGGCTGATTTAGGAGAAATTTCGAACTCCCTGTCTTGACGCTGATTTCCCATTTCTTTCGCTGTGTCAGGAGGGTCCGAGCCGTCTGTCCCTCTCGTGATGCACTTGCTGTGGGATCCTTCAGGACTCCTTCGAACCCAATATAATACGCACGGTGCTGGTCATTCACGACGCCCCTCTCTGGGTCCGAATCGCAGGGAGCGATTCAGCAACTGGGCCATACGATCATCATGCCGTATAGTACAACGTGAGCATTCGGACTCGCGCAGGTTCCACTCAGCAGCCGACCCCTGAGGATTCCCATGGGGGTTCTCGGACGCATCCGTCCAGCTATTCGTCCTTGAATTGACGATCCCGGTAGGCCGCTAAGACCGAATCGAGGCGGGTTTTCAACTCCAGGCGTTTGGGTTTGCCGGTCGAGGTGTACGGCACCTCGTGCCCGAACACAATGACCTTGGGACATTTCGAGAACGGGAGGAATCGGCGGCAGTGCGCAAGCAGCTCCACCTCCGTGGGTGGAGAGGCGCCTTCTCGCGGGACCACGTAGGCCGCAATCTCCTCCCCGTAGTAGCGGTGTTCGAACGGCACGGTCATGGCAAACTGAACAAGCGGATGACCCTTCAGCGCATCGTCAATCTCGAGCGGGGAGATATTGACGCCGCCTCGGATGATTAATTCCTTCAGGCGGCCTGAAATGAAGAAAAACGGTCGCCCCTGCTTGTCTCGCGCGTAGAAGCCTTCGTCGCCGGACCGGAACCAGCCCCATTGGAAGGCCGCCTCATTGGCGTCGTCCCGCTTGAAATATCCGGCGCAGACGGTCCCGCCGCGGATGCAAATTTCTCCCCGCGCCAGTTCCGGCATCGGCTGTCCCTGGTCGTTGAGGATGGCCATCGTGGTATGTCGTACCGGCACACCGATGGAGGGGAACTCATAGTCTCTGAGCCAGTGACGATGCTCATCACGCGACAGATCGTTCGGCAGGAAGCAGGAATAGCAGGTCGTTTCCGACAGGCCGTAGCCATGGCGGATGGGAAAGCCAAACCGGTCTTCGCAACGGGCCGCCGTTTCTGTGAGGAGCGGTCCCGCACCACAGATGAATCCTCCAAAGCGGCCAAGCTTGTATGCAGTCAAATCTTCGTTCGCCTCGAGGAGAAATTCGAGCAAGGTGGGAACGACACTCACGCAGGTGACGTGCTCCTCGTGCAGCCTTCGCCAAAAGGTCGCGCTCTTGAATTTCCGATTCAGAACCAGGCTCCCTTTGCAATAGAAGGGGGTGAGGAGTGTGACCACGATTCCGTTCACATGGTGGATCGGCAGCACGCACATCAGGCGATCGTTCACGCCAAAGTGATGCCAGTCAGCGATCGCATCGGCGTCGTTCAGCAGATTCTCCACTGTCAGGACCACCCCCTTGGGTTGGCCGGTTGTGCCGGACGTATAGACGATGAGGGCTTCGTCCTCCAATAACCCGGCATGGGCCGCGTGGCCTGAGGCGAGCGGGCCGTGTCTCGTCGCGCCCTTCGCCCCACGACTCTTGTTCTCCATGAAGCCGTCATCGTTCAGCGCAATCACATGCCGTAGGGCGGGCAGGTCTCGCTGAAGTTCATTCACTTCCTCAACGTAACTGTGCCAACAGCAGACTGCCGAGGCCTCCGAATGCTCCAGGATAAAGCGCTTCTTGTCTGTGGGCTCTTCGACATTGATCGGAACGACCGTGATGCCCGAGCCCCAGGCGGCAAAATACAGCACCACGGTGACGTCATGGTTGAACAGGATCGTCGCCAGACGATCCCCGCGCCGGAGCCCAACCTGGTCATGGAGGAAGGTGGCTGCCCGTTGGACCACCGTGCCGAACTCGGCGTAACTGTATGTACAGTGGAGTTGCCGGTCATCGTCGTAGTAGGTCAGAAACGGTCGGTTGACCAGGCGCCGATCAGAGACGCGGGATGTGAAGAAATCCGCGAACGAACTCCCTGAAAGCATGGGCGAGCCATCGCTCAGCTGGCGGGCTTGCGCAATCTGTTCAGCGACGGCGATCAAGGGGGACATACTCCCGCATCGTCGGCCCCGTGTAGAGCGCCCGTGGCCTGATCAGC
>DASYRC010000083.1:0-11443 GCA_036004925.1 Nitrospiraceae bacterium
ACTATAGGGCCGGGGGCGGTAATATTTGGGATAGGGCTCAGACGAGCGCCCAAAGACCTGTTGTCGACGGCGGAGTCGGCGGAGACGATAGGCATTTTCTATGGCGTGGCCGGCCTCATGCCGCAAAATGCGCATGCACCACTCCGGGGTCCCCCCCTCGACCTCGAGCATCTGGTCCAGTTCCAATTTCGCCAGGCGCGGATGGGCCAGGTAGAACGGCACGGCAATCCCGGGCACCCCGTCCGGCGTAAACCATTCGTTGGACACCCACACGTGGGGCCGGAAACGGAGCTGGCGGGCCTCGAGTTCGGCGTAGAGTTGCTCGATCCGTTCGGACAGGAAGGCCCCCTCGAGCGTGACCCCGAGCTGGTTCATGGGGAGGTCCAGGAGCTGCTCGTTGGACCACGCGGCCCAGGCTGGCTCGGGCGCCTGGTGATCAGCCGCCGTCATGACCTGGGCCCGTGATGGTTGCATCGATGCATGGACCAACGTTGTACTTTACGGCGTATTGCACGGGGAAGCGACTGAAGGGGCGGAGTACGAAGGGCATAGGTACCTCGCAGGGTGGCCTATTCTAGGGGGTGAACTGAAGAAACCGCAAGGCGGCGGAACTGAGAAGTGCTCGTATTGATCGGCAGGAACTTGTGGATGTCGTGGTGGTCAGTAATCTTTCATTTTCCAGACAGTGGGCAGGGCGGGCTTGTTACTCAGGTTAAGGAGCGATGGACAGTCCAGCGAGAAAAGACTCCCGCCCCCTTTAGCGACAAGGCCGTTGTCACCAGGCGTAAGCTTCCGGTGCGCGCCCGCCTGGGCCAGGGAAGATGTCGTCGAGCCGTTTCAATGTTTCCTGGCTCAACGTCAGACTCAAGACGCGCATCGTGCCGTTTAATTGCTCCATCGTGCGCGGGCCGATGATTGGCGACGTGACGGCCTTTTGGTGCAGAAGCCAGGCGAGTGCCACATCGGCCGGGCGCTCGCCGAGTTGTGTGCACAGCGCATCGTAAGCTTCCAGCCTAGAACGATATTTCTCAATGTCTTTCTTCAGATCTTCGTTCGCACGTCGACCGACCTTTGCCGGTTCTAATGCCCCGGCCAACAGCCCACGCGCGAGCGGACTCCAGGGGATCAGGCCGATGCCATAGGCTTCGCAGGCCGGAATCACTTCCAGTTCAATCGTGCGCTCATTCAGATTGTAGAGACTCTGTTCGGACACCAGGCCGAGGAAGTGGCGGCTGCGGGCTAATTCTTGCGCCTGGGCCAGGTGCCAGCCCGCGAAATTGCTGCTGCCCGCATACAGAATCTTACCTTCCTGGACCAACTGCTCCATCGCCTGCCAGATTTCCTCCCACGGCGTCTCACGATCAACGTGGTGCATCTGATACAGGTCGATGCAGTCAGTCTGAAGTCGCCGCAGACTTGCCTCGCAGGCCCGCTTGATGTGTAGAGCCGACAAGCGCGACTGATTCGGCCACTCGCCCATCCGGCCGAAGACTTTCGTCGCTAGAACGAGTTTCTCACGCCTTCCCCCGCCCTGGGCGAACCAGCGCCCCACGATCTGCTCCGTCCACCCCTCCCCCAGTTTCCAGCCATAGACGTTCGCCGTATCGAAAAAGTTGAGGCCCAGCTCCAGCGCCCGATCCATGATGGCGAAACTGTCTGCCTCGCTCGCCTCCGGGCCGAAGTTCATCGTGCCGAGACAGAACCGGCTGACTTTCACTCCCGACCGACCAAGATGAACGTATTGCATGGGCATCATCGGGGATTATGCCGTTGTTTTACGAGAGCAAGCAACCATGCGGGCGTATGCATCAGGGATCTTCCTCTTCGACGTCCTCGATCGACTGCTTCAGCGCCGAGACGAACGCGACAGGGTCACCACGCACGTTCTCGGTCAGCTGAAATTCCGAAACCAAGACACCGGCTTTGTCTACGATGATGAGTCGATAGCCAGGGTTAACGGTACAGTCTCCCTTCTCCTATGATCCAACGAGCCACGAACCTACCATAGTGGAAAAGAGACTTCGATGCTGGAAGATCGGGGATGGAAGACGACCAATTGATGGTTGATCATGTCGGCGGGAACGGTCGTAAGACTTCGCGCTTCACGAACAATTGTTCCTCCTATGTTCAGACTCTCACGGCGGAGCAAGTCGCGCTGCAACTGTTCCAACTGCCTATCCAGCCTTTCCAATTCGCTGCGTGTTTGATCTAGCCTGTCCTCATCCCCTTGCGCGGGCCTGTTCTCCTGCGCAAAATCCACCGCCTTTTCCCGCAACCGCCGGCCTTCCGACACCAGGATGTCCGTGACCTCGCGGGTAAACTCATCGTTCGCTTCCGGCTGGTTTCGTTCCTAACTGTTCCGCTGCCGAGTGCCCGCCAGAAGAGCACTCACCGCACGACCGAGGTCCTGGGTCCGTTCCATGATTTCCATTCTGAGTTGGTCGGTAAGACGGGACAGGCGCTGCGCCAGAATCCTATAGGCCACAATCAAAAAAGCGAGCGCCCCAAACGTAATCGCACCAAACGTTCGATTGGTCAGAGCAACATGTTCAGCAACCAATGGAGGCGACAGGTCATAGCCGACAAACATGAGCAATGTGCACAGGGTAGCCACGACGGCGGGAGCATAAAGATGAGAGATCCAATAGGTGAGACCGAGGGGAATCACATAACAACAGCCAGAGTGTGAATCCCAAGGCCATTGAACGTCGACGAAGAAAATTGAGGCGAGCAGAATCCCGATGCCGCTAGACAGACCAACCTGTTCGGGTTTCATCGACTAGTCCTCGACCGCGGCAGCCCGATCATTGAGGTCCCGTAAAAGGGCAAGTTGCATGATCGTCAACCCGCAGGTCGCGCAGGTCAAGAAACCTCCCTTGGACACCATACCAGTCTCGTTACAGGTAGGACAGGCAGGTGTCCCAAGCACACAGAGGGGACGTTTCGTCATCGGCACGGGTGACATAGAGGGTTCTGCTGAACCAGCATCCTCCCCAGCCGAGCTGAGTGTCGCTGCTTGGCCCAGGGACCTGAGGAGAAGACCGGAATGAACGATGACAAGGATGGGGTCAGGAAAGAAAGAGTTCGCGTATTACACGGAGTCTTACAGATATGTCAAAACGCGCTCTCCAGTATCCTGAGTTCACGAATGTGGGCGCTGACACGATCTGGCTCGCCACGCCCCACATCATAAGGGACTGGCGGCCCCGTGACCATGGTTGACATCCTAACGAAAAAGAGCCAGCATACGATCGCCCTCCACACCCCAGGAGATCCGCGATGAAACCGGGGTAGCGTTGGCCGATCCTTTGAAACTGAGTCGGTCGGGTACACTTCGACGCCCTCGTGGTGCGCCACACCATGAGGGCGTTCTGCTGTGCGAGCGAGGTGAAGCAGTGCACTCTAGTAAAGGAGGTACATGCGATGAACCGAGTTCTCAGCGTCTTGATCGGATTCACGACTTTCTGGCCCACGCTCGCCTTGGCGGAAGGGGCTGGTGGAACGTATCGTGGGATCGGGTCGATTTACTTCACGATCATCGGCGCGATCCTGATTTACGGTGTGTATGACTCCTTCGGGAAAAAGGCTATGTACGTCGCGGGCCCCATAATTGTAATCGGATTGTATCTGCTGCTCCCGCCCGGATGAGGTGACCGGGATTAGCCAGGCCATCCTTTTGCACGCAGAGCAGAGGAAGGGATAACGAGCAAGCTTGGAAGGATCAATTAGATGGATGATGGTCGCTTGATGCGCGCAGTGAAGGATAGCCTGGCCTCTCCCTGAAGAGGGGTTGTAAAAAGCCCTGAAAAAGGAATGATGTCGACGGACGCAGCTCCATCAATACGGGTGCCACTCTCAGCCCAATCCCTGATCGAACGCCTCGATCGACTCTATCCTCAGGCTTGAGCGGCAGAGATCCCTCCGGCCGAGTCCGATCGTGCTCCGTCACCCCGAAACATTGGAAAGGCGAGGCTTACCTGCTCCGGCCCCGAAGTCTACGATAGTGCGCGGCTACTTTGCTTCGATTACCACAGATAGTCATGCTGCACCAATGACGAGCATGGTTCTTAGTTGTGTCATAAAAAAAGAGCACGCACAACGGGTTCTGACATTTCTTGATAAGGGAGAAATCGCACGTGCACAAGAGGTTAGTCGCAGCTTCGGCAAGCAACCCGAGCAGATGATTCGCTTCCTGGGACTCCACCTGATACCCCCGCTCAAATTTTCCGCTCCGGCGTGTCAATTGAGGATACCCGAAACGATAACGCAACATTTCGTTGATGGCCTCAATCGCGGCCTGCGGAACGGGCCTGCCAGCGGCCATCCGCTCGACTAACTCCCGTAGCGTGACGCGAAACGCCCGCGCCTGTCGGAGGGTCTCTACCCCCTCAGCCTGCCCACCCCATTTCCGTTCTATCTTCTTGGCTTCCTCCCCAGCCAACAGGTGCGCTTGCACGAGCCACGTGACCAAATCCGAAAAGGTGGCCAACAAATCCACCAGTCGTCCGTTCCATACAAACTCGGTATTGATGAAATCCAGACAGAGTTGGTTGCCGACGAAGAGGAAGGGGATCTGGGGCTTCGGCTCACCCATGGCGACTCATTCTCCAATGTCCGAACGATGGCCTTACCGGTAAAATCGTACTTGACAGGTTAGCCCAAAGTGTCTATAACCGTCAATGTAATATTTTGAAGGTTAGTTCGTTAACATAGCAACGGCAGCTCTTACACTCACTACACAGCCGGACGGTTCGATTGCCGCCAGGACATTCAAAGGAGGCAAGCATGACTCATCATGACACCGCAACGCACTACCGCACGCAAGTCGTGGACGGACTCAAGGTCTTCTATCGCGAAGCAGGCGCGTTAGCAGCCCCAACCGTCCTGCTCCTGCATGGGTTTCCAACGTCGTCGCACATGTTCCGCGACTTGATTCCCCTGCTTGCGCCTCATTTCCGCGTGATCGCTCCCGACCTCCCTGGATTTGGGTTCTCTGACGCGCCGAGCACGTCGCGCTTTACCTACACCTTTGACCGCCTGGCCGACGTGATGGAGCGGTTTACGGAAACGCTTGGCCTCAGCCGTTACGCTCTCTATGTCTTCGATTACGGCGCTCCGGTGGGCCTCCGGCTAGCCATCCGACATCCGAAACAAATCACCGCGATTGTCTCGCAGAATGGGAATGCGTACGAGGACGGGCTGAGCACTGGATGGAACCCGATCCAAAAGTACTGGGCTGACCCGAGTCCTGAAAATCGGGCTGCGCTGAAGGCCTTTCTGGCCCCGGAGTCCACAAAGTGGCAGTACACGCACGGGGCCGATGAATCGCGTGTGGCCCCAGAGTCCTATGCGCTCGACTCTGCCCTCTTGGGGCGCCCCGGCAATGAGGACGTTCAGCTGGATCTGTTTCTCGACTATGCGGGTAACGTCAAGCTGTATCCCCATTTCCAGAAATACTTCCGCATCCACCGGCCACCGACGCTCGCCGTGTGGGGCAAGACCGATCCGTTCTTTCTCCCGGCCGGGGCCGAAGCCTTTAAGCGGGACAATCCGAGCGCGCAAGTCGAGTTCTTCGACACCGGGCATTTCGCCCTCGAAACGCATAGGGCAGAAATCGGAGCGAAGATTGTAGAGTTTTTAACCTCAATTCAACCGATCGCTGATGGAGAGAAATAACGAGGCCGAGACTATAACCTGGCGGTGAGATCATCTGTGAGCACCCACTGTGTGGCAATCTGTCGGAGTCGACCTGGATTGGAGCGACGATGTGAGTGTACGCTCGTGAGAAGTCGAGCAGACCATCCGCGTTACGCCTATGAACGGCGATGCCGTTCGTCAGGAGGGCAATGATATGAAACTCGTATCAGTGCAAGTCGGCCGTCCGCGTACGGTGCGATGGCACGGAAAGTCTGTGTCCACCGGTATCTATAAAGAGCCGGTAGCCGGCCGCATCATGTTGTATCGGTTCAATCTCGATGGCGACCAGCAAGCCGACCTGACCGTTCACGGAGGGCTGGATAAGGCGGTGTATGTCTATCCCTCTGAACATTATCCTATCTGGCAGGCAGAAATTCCCGACATGGCGTTGCCGTACGGAATGTTCGGCGAGAACTTTACCACGGAGGGACTGGACGAAGAGTCTGTCCACATCGGCGATCAGTTCCGCATCGGGGACGCGGTGGTCGAGGTGACGCAGCCGCGCATGCCTTGCTACAAACTCGGTGTACGATTCGCTCGTCCTAATATGCCAAAGCGTTTTCATGCGAGCGGTCGCTGCGGTTTTTATCTGGCCGTCCTGCACGAAGGCGAAGTCGGCGCGGGCGATCTGTGGGAACGCATCGCACGAGACGACCAGCAGGTCTCGGTGATCGAGCGCTATCGCCAGTACTTTCAGGGAGACGAGGACTAGAAGGGCGAGCCGCGGTTGAACGACACAGAAGGCCGTCGCTTCTCTTGACGAAGCGGTCACGGTGCGGCATCCTCCAGAAGAGCTCAAGAAAATATTGAGAAGGAGGTACCATGGCCATGGCGTCCGTCATGCTCCCGCTCGGAACACCCGCTCCGCCGTTTTCGTTGCCCGATGTCGTGAGCGGCAACCTCTATTCACTGAACTCCTTTGCCGGCAAGGCCGCATTGCTGGTCATGTTCATTTGCCGCCACTGTCCCTATGTAGAACACGTCGAGCAGGAGCTTGCGAAGTTGGGGAAGGACTATACAGGCACAGGGCTTGGCATCATCGGCATCAGCAGCAACGATCCGGTGGGCTATCCGGACGATGCGCCGCCACGGTTGAAAGAAATGGCCGAGCGTCTCGGCTTCACCTTTCCCTTCTGTTTTGATGAAAGCCAGGACGTGGCGAAGGCCTATCGGGCAGCCTGCACCCCGGATTTCTATCTCTTCGATCGGGATCGACGGCTCGTCTACCGCGGACAGCTCGACGACAGTCGCCCCGGCAGCAACAAGCCTGTCACCGGCCGTGATCTGCGTGCCGCGATCGACGCTGCGCTCGCCGGAAAGCCTGTCGACAGCAATCAAAAGGCCAGCATCGGCTGCAGCATCAAATGGAAGCGATGAGAGGAATGGCACCCACGCCAATCCCTTGCTCCCGGAACGCGCACGATCAGAATGTGCGCGTTCGACGGGCGCAGTGGGACCAACACTGGTGCCCTTCCGAGGGGAAAAGGCCAAACGAGCTTGGTTGGAACATTAAACACCAGGAGCGGGCGACCGATCCAACAACTCTACTAATATGGACTTTGGTCAGGATTGTGCTCCTGGAAAATGTTTCCGGAATCTTCTTCGCAACCACGAAATGGCTCCAGAAGCCGTTTCTCCAAACTTGAGCGAGAGAACCGTAAGGGGTATTATAAGAACAAGGTTGAACAAACCGTATAGTTCTTAGCCAGCGATTCTCCTCGTAGGGCTCTAAGACCCCGTGAGTTAAGAGGTCAGTATGAAAGCTGGCTTGTGGGTCTCGGCTTCAACACTTGTACTGCTTGCTCTGCTTGGCACAGAGGCCGAGGCCGGCAGAACGTTCCGAGAGTCTAGCGGCGATGCCATGCAGCGCTTTGACAGTCGGATGATGGCGTCTCCAGTGATGCGTTTCCCTGGTCTATCCGGACTATCCCTCTGGCCATACCTCGCCTATTGGCCAACTCCATCGATGATCATCGTGAATGTCCAGATCCAAATTCCCGAAGTGCATCAACGGCCGACGCCACCGCCAGCACCTCCCGCACGTTCCAAATTCTGGACTGCTCGGTGTGGCGTCTTTGTCGAGCTCGAAGTGAGTTCGACGATGAACCTGATGGAAGAGGAAACGAAACCCTGCTCTCGGTAACGAGCGACCAGCAAGGCTCATGGACACCACCGTCGTGCTCTCAGCGTGAGCGCCTCTCCTCTCCTGCAAGTGATGCCAGCTGGCGGAATTGGCTCCCACACAAAAGCCCTAACCTGAACCGCAACTTTTCAACACGGCGAGCCTCCGAGGAACGAACAGCCCGTACGGTCAACCTACTCCGCTGCCGAAAGCAGCGCACGCGCGTGAAGGGGCGGCTCAAACATTGACTCGGCCATCTCAGGCTTGTAAGACTTTGTTCTACAGGAGGCGCTCGATGAAACGAACCTGCGTGCCGATTACCGTCTCTCTCCCCTCGAACCTGTAAAGTGGTGGACACTTCATCTTTGTGCCTAGGGCCTGCCTTCAGCCTCTACAGAAGCCATGAACGCCTCAAAATGTGACCGCAAACCATAGATAGCATACAGCACCGCGAGATCTCTCATCACACCCCCACAATTGCCAAGAGCTTCTCTTCTTCTCTCTTGACCTGGCACCGTATACGAGAGGCTTCAATTGCGCGATACACGGCGAAGAGAAACGTGGCTTCGTCGACTGGTTTCACCAACATGTCATAGGCACCGGCGTTCATAGCTTGCCAGATGAGATCCTGATCGTGCTTTTCGATCAGACGCAGGACTGGCCGTTTTGGGTGAAACTTCAGCGCGGCTCGTACAAATGCGATGCCTTCCATTCGAGGCTGGTGTTCCTCACAAATGATGGCTGCATACTTAATCGACCTGAGACGCTCCAGAGACGCGTGCGCGGAATCTACCGACTCTATGTGCGCGTCAGGAAGACTGAGGCGCAATGTCGAAGCCAGTGTGCCATGGCAATCCGTGCATGGGAGTACGAGGCCGAGTCGTGTGCAGCGCGAGAGTCATTGCGCAGCCAACACGTGTCAGTATATTGTAATTCGGTCAGCGAGTTTCGGTCCAGAACGTCATGCTGACCTCACAGCATCAGAGGAGAATGACAGCCGAATGAGAATCTGGCCTGGGCGTCCTTATCCCTTAGGAGCAACGTGGGACGGCGAGGGAGTGAACTTCGCGCTGTTTTCTGAAAATGCCACGGCGGTGGAGCTCTGTCTGTTTGACGAACCTGACGCCAATAAGGAAACTCACCGAATTCGAATCGAGGAACGTACCGATCACGTCTGGCATGTGTATCTGCCGGAGGTATGGCCCGGACAGCGTTATGGCTACCGCGTCCATGGGCCGTATGAGCCTGAAGCGGGGCATCGATTCAACCCTGCCAAGCTCTTGCTCGATCCCTATGCAAAGGCGATTGCAGGAACGATCGATTGGTCCAATGCTCTATATGGGTACCGGATCGGTGACCCCAAGGAGGATCTCTCCGTCGACGATCAAGACAACGCCGGCTCTATACCCAAATGCGTGGTCGTCGACCAGGCATTCACCTGGGGCGGAGACCAATTGTTGCGAACCCCGTGGGACCGGACGGTGATCTATGAACTGCATGTGAAGGGATTTACAGCCAGACATCCGGACATCCCAAAGCACTTGCGCGGCACCTATGCCGGACTCGCAACGCCGTCAGTGATCGAGCATCTGCAACATGTGGGTATTACAGCCGTCGAATTGTTGCCAGTCCACCATTTCATCCGCGACAAACACCTTGTCGATCGTGGGCTCACCAACTATTGGGGCTATAACTCGATCGGGTTTTTCGCTCCGGAAATTCACTATGGCACCTCGTCGGTTCGAGCAGAGCATGTGTGGGAGTTCAAGACGATGGTCAAGGCGCTCCACAACGCGGGCATCGAAGTCATCCTCGACGTGGTCTACAACCACACGGGAGAAGGCAATCACTTTGGCCCGACGCTGTCGTTTCGCGGAATCGACAACGCGTCGTACTACCGGCTGGTTCCCGACCAGCCGCGCTACTATCTGGACTACACCGGATGCGGCAACACCCTGAATGTCCGCCACCCACGAATTCTTCAACTCATCATGGACAGCCTGCGTTACTGGGTCCTCGAGATGCATGTGGATGGCTTCCGATTCGATCTCGCCTCCACGCTGGCGAGGGAACTGCACGACGTGGACCGGCTCAGCGCGTTTTTCGACATCATTCATCAGGATCCGGTGCTCTCGCAGGTAAAACTGATCGCCGAACCGTGGGACTTAGGTGAAGGCGGATACCAGGTCGGCAACTTTCCGGCCGGCTGGGCTGAGTGGAACGGAAAATATCGTGACACGATCCGGCGATACTGGAAAGGCGACGGAGGACAAGTGGCGGAGTTGTCGTATCGACTCTCCGGGAGCAGCGATCTCTACGAAGGAGGTGGCCGCCGGCCTCATGCAAGCATTAATTTCGTGACGGCTCACGATGGGTTCACCTTGCAGGATTTGGTCTCGTATAACCAGAAGCGCAACGAAGCCAATCGTGATGACAACCATGACGGCACAGACGACAATCTCAGCTGGAATTGCGGCGTGGACGGACCGACGGCAAAACTTTCGATCGTGGCGCTACGTGAACGACAGAAGCGCAACATGTTAGCCACGTTGCTCTTGTCACAAGGGGTCCCGATGATCTGCGGCGGCGATGAGATGGGGCGGACGCAACATGGCAACAACAACGCCTATTGCCAGGACAATGAGATCAGTTGGGTCGACTGGAATCTGAGCAAGCCGCAGCAAGCACTCCTGGCCTTCACGAAGAGCCTCATCGCGCTGCGACAGCAGCATCCAGTGTTCCGACGCCGCCGATTCTTTCAAGGCCGCCGTATCCGCGGCGCGGAGGTCAAAGATATCTCCTGGCTGCGCCCCGATGGAAAAGAAATGACGGATGAAGACTGGGCCAAAGGGTATGTCCGCTGCCTTGGCGTAAGGCTAGACGGCCATGCCATCGAGGAAAAAGACTCGAAGGGGAAGCCACTCCTGGACGAAACATTCCTCATCTTGCTCAATGCACACCACGAGCCACGGCCGTTCACTCTGCCAGCGCACAAGCGCGGTGTGCGGTGGCAGCCGGTGTTGGAAACGGCGATCTCCCACGTGAACCAAAAGCAGGTCACACTACTGAAAGGCGGGTTTCAGTACGATCTTGAAGCTCGGTCGCTCGCCGTGCTCCGCCTGCGACCAAAGTCCTGATTGGGATGGGATGGGCAACCTGGTCGTCCTCCTGCTCGCGGAACGAGCGCCTCAGAAGGCCCTCGTTGGACGCGCGCAGTGGAAGATCAAGCAGCCCCCATCCCTGAAGAGATATCGAGCGAGCTTGGAGGGATCATTTGGATGGATGACGGTCGCTTGATACGCAGTAACGGGCAGCCTCAGCCACTCCTATAAAGAAGAGGTATAGAGAATTAGAATGCCTTTGCCCGCGCTACTGGCACGTCTCGGGAAATCGATTGCGAAGCAATCGGAGGGTAGGGCGGGTGAAAAATGTCTTCCAGTAGGTGAGCGGGTGAGAAAGTTGTACGCAATCGAGGATCGACCGGCTAGTGTCCCGTCTCCAAAGTCAGGTTAAGGGGCCCTCCGGAGGACCTTCTTGATGATCGCGACGAGTTCTTTGGTCCAGACGAACGGGGTCGGGTGGTCATTCCAGCGTGCGATGTACCGCTTGATATGGGTGATCAGC
>DASYRC010000084.1:0-63523 GCA_036004925.1 Nitrospiraceae bacterium
AGCCGCAGAGATTCAACATCTGGCGAAGCGGGTCTATCGCGCACTTGGCCTGAGCGGATATGCACGCATCGACGTGAGAATGGACGCGGAGGGGAACGTGTACGTGCTGGAAGCCAATCCGAATCCCCAAATCGCGCACGACGAAGATTTTGCGGATTCGGCCGAGAAAGCCGGCTATAGCTATAAAGAGCTGTTGCAAGAACTGCTGCACATCGGGCTTCGTCGGCGGCCGGCCAACTCGACCCCGAAGAAACCGTCACCATCGCCAACGTGAAGCTGTAGGATGACTGGCTTCGATATGACGAGAGTGAAAAAAACCGGGACATACTATTTTTCGCGTGTGGAATGAGAAGCGTGAGCGAAGAGAGTAGGGTAGCCTGCCGATCTTCGCGTGCGCGCAACTTTCTCACCCGCCACCCACTGGCAGATATTTTTCATTCGCCCTACCCTCCAATCGCTTCGTAATCGATTTCCCGAGACGTGCTCTTAGCCCGGGCGAGCACCTTCCAACTCACTCTACCTCTCTTGAGAGGAGTGGCCGGAGCTGCCCTTTACCGCGCGCATCCGAGCGACCATATTCTTATCGTGCGCGTTTCGGGAGCAGAGGAGTTTTGCTAACGGCCCCTCCTTCCCCACCCTCTGAGTGACAAGGTTTCCCCGCATCAGTATAATGCGCAGCCTATGGCAACTGTCGATCCTGCCGCGCCGAAACAGCCACTGGCCTTGCCGGATCGTACCCTCGTGGCTGCCACGGTCGAAGCTCAGATTCCCTTTAAGGGACAATTCAAGGCACTCACCCCCTTAGCAGGCGATGCCTCCAACCGCCGGTATTTTCGCATCGAGTTGACCGGGACCGCTGCTCACTCGGTGATTCTCATGCAGTTGGCCGAGCCGGAGGCCTTCAAGCAATCGGAAGAAGCCGTCAGCGGGGCGGCTCATCAGGTCACCGAATTACCGTTTCTGAACATCCTCTCCCATTTATCCAAAGCCGGGGTCTCTGTTCCGCGCCTCTATCACTATGATCAGCCGGCGGGGTTGCTCTATCTTGAAGATTTTGGGGACCTCACCCTGTCGGAAGCCAGTCGTGAGGCGAGTGCGGAAGACCTAGAAGCGCGCTATACGCAGGCCGTCGAAGCCCTCGTGCATATGCAATCGACGGCCACCTCACTAACCGATCAGCACTGTCTCGTGTTCCACCGAAGTTTCGATGTGCCGCTCTTTATGTGGGAGTTCGACCATTTTCTGGAGTATGGGATCGTAGCGAGGCAGGGGAAACCGGTGTGCGCCGACGATTACCGGCCCATCCGGGGCGAATTCGAGAAAATCGCCGAGTTGCTCGCCGGCCAACCGCGCGTCTTTGTCCACCGGGACTATCACTCGCGCAATTTAATGGTCGATGGCGAACGGCTGGGGGTCATCGACTTCCAAGACGCCTTGATGGGGCCGGCAACGTACGATCTCGCCTCGCTGCTGCGCGACGCCTATATCGAACTCGACGAGGCGCTGATCGACCGCTTGATCAACCGCTATCTCGATCGGTTTGCAACGCACCGGCGGGCGTGGACCAACCGAGAGGCCTTCCGTCGCCTGTTCGACTTTACGAGCATCCAGCGTAACCTCAAAGCGGCTGGGCGATTCGTCTACATCGATCGCGTCAAAGGCAATCCCAAGTTCCTCGCCGACATTCCGCGTCTTTTGAACTATGTCAAACGCAATCTCCAGAAGTATCCCGAGCTGGATACGCTCCGAAAGCATCTCACCCCCTATGTGCCGGAGCTACAATGAATGCCGTGAGGGGTGAGACGTTAGTCGTCAGGCGAAGGAGAATTGAAACCCTTCACCCCTTACCCCTTAGCCCTCACGGGGCTCCATGAAAGCCATGATCCTCGCCGCGGGCCTGGGAACTCGCCTGAGACCACTCACGAACACGATTCCGAAGCCGCTCCTCCCCATCGCGGGCACACCGCTGATCGTGTGGAATCTTTTGCTCCTGAAGCAGCACGGGTTCCAGGATGTCGTCATCAATTTGCATCACCTCGGACCGATGATCGAGCAGGCGCTCGGCAACGGTTCGCGTTACGGGTTGCGGATCATCTATTCGCGCGAGCCGGCGATCTTGGGCACGGGGGGCGGCCTCAAGCAGGCGGAGCCGCAATTTTCCGGTGAGTCGGTGTTGGTGCTCAACGGCGATACGCTCGTGGATCTCGACCTCGGTGCGTTGTGCACGTTTCATCAGCAACGCGATGCCGTGGCGACGTTGGTTCTGCGCAAAGATCCTGAGGCGGCACGGTGGGGTCTCGTGGAAATGGATTCGGACAACCGCATCGTGCGGATCACCGGGCGTGGACGCACAGATCAGGTGCCGACCCAACCCCGCATGTTTGCTGGGATTCATGTGTTCCGTCTGCGGCTCCTGCGAGATGTGCCGAAGGGCGTGGCCTCGACCATCATCGACCCCTATGTGGCTGCGATTCAGCGGGGAGAGACGGTGCTCGGGTACGACTGTGAGGGGTACTGGTCGGACATCGGGACGCCGGAGCGCTATGCGCAAGCCGAACAGGATGCATCAGCCGGTCGCATCACCCTAGCGGCAAGACAGCGACCTGCCTAGCAGGATGCTGAAAAAGTCCGCCGGCCTCCATGGAACGTGACACGCGAGATATGCGCGACTTGAACAGAATTAGTTCACACCTCGGTTGGCCTGTCTCGCGTGCCACAGCAGTTCTTCCACAGTTTGCTAATCCGGTTCCGTTTTCACTTTCTGTTGCTTGATCAAACGGGCCAGGTACGTGCGTTGGAGCTTGAGGCGGTCTGCTGCTTTTGTCTGATTGCCCTCCGCTTCTTCGATGGCTTGCTCGATGATGTAGCGGCTATGTTCTTCCATCGACTCATGGTACGGGAGTAAGAGATGGGGGAGGCGTTCACCCGGCGAAGTGCGGCCCATGCCATCCAACGACAGCATGTCCGGTTCGATGGTGTCACACCGATTCAAGACGACGGCCCGTGCGACAACGTTTTCCAACTCGCGAATGTTACCCGGCCAATGGTACCGGCTCATGGCTTCCATTGCCGCGGGGCTGAACATCATGCCGGGACGCTTCGCTTCCCTGGCATGCCGGTTCAAGAAAAACTTGGCCAGGGCAGGGAGGTCATCGGGCCGATCGCGGAGCGGAGGCAGAGTCAGGCTGATGACGTTTAAACGGAAGAAGAGATCCTCACGAAACTCACCTGTCTTCACAGCCTGCCGGAGATCCTTGTTCGTGGCGGCTATGACCCGAATATTGATCGACACGAGGCGTGTGCCGCCGACTCGATGAAACTCCCTGTCCTGGAGCACGCGCAACAGTTTGGCTTGCAGCGGGAGCGACATGTCCCCAATCTCGTCCAGGAAAATCGTGCCTCCATCCGCCATCTCCAATTTGCCCTTTTGCAGTCGATCCGCGCCGGTGAAGGCGCCGCGTTCATGCCCGAAGAGTTCGTTCTCTAGCAGTGTTTCCGTGAGGGCGACACAGTTAATGACCACCAGCGGCATGGCCTGACGTAGACTCCACTGGTGGATGGAACGGGCGAAGAGTTCCTTGCCTGTGCCGCTTTCACCAAGCAGTAACACGCTGGCATCGGATTTCGCGGCACGTTGGGCCGATTCCATCACCGCACGGATCTTCGAGCTCATGCCCACAATCGAAGCGTAGCGGCTGTCGACTTCCGACTTGAGACAGGCCACCTGCCGTTTAAGGGTGTTTCGCTCCAAGGCCTTGCCGATCACAATGAGGAGGTGGTCTTTGTCAAGCGGCTTTGTCAAAAAATCGTATGCGCCGGTTTTCATGGCCTCGACGGCGGCATCGATCGAAGCATAGGCGGTCATGACGATTACCGGGAGATCCTCGGCTGGTCTGACTTTCGGGAGTCGCTTGAGGACCTCAAGGCCGGTCAGGCGTGGCATATCCAGATCGAGCAGCATGAGGTGCGGAGCTTCCTGCTCGACCAGCTCGAGCGCCTGTACCCCATCTTGCGCGATCACAGTTCCATAGTCGGACGCCTGCAGACGATCTTCCAGCATCGTGGCAATATCAGGATCGTCGTCGACGATGAGAATTTTAGCTTTCATCATAACCTTCAATTCGTGGGAGGGTGAGGATGATTCAGACGGCGCTCATCGAGCGACCACCGTTCTATCGTGGGGGCTTCGCGAGCAAGGGAATCGTCCTCACTCTCCCACTTCTACTCCATGACATTCACAACCAAACCAGTCAGCGGTTTCGGGAAGAAGTACGTCGACTTGTGGGGCATGCGTTCCCCTGCCGTCGCGACGGCTTGCACTTCGCTGATCCTGGTCGCGTTGAGCAGCAAGGCTCCGGTTCCCGTTCCCTTCGCCACCCAAGCCAAAGCTTCATGATCATCCTTCGTATAGAGGATAGCCTCTTGTTCCTCTTGCGTAGGACACAGTGTCGTGACAACGAGTTGTTGGAGCAGCGATA
Organism: Nitrospiraceae bacterium; assembly: GCA_036004925.1. GTDB lineage: Bacteria > Nitrospirota > Nitrospiria > Nitrospirales > Nitrospiraceae > Palsa-1315. Next base: position 4,479 of record DASYRC010000084.1, read on the forward strand.
CATCCAGTTTGGCGCGAGGAGAGGATTGCGCGGGCGGACGATGGGCTGGCTTCAAGCTCAGTGTGACGTAGCGGCTGTCTCCCTTCAACGCCAGGCCGAACACCGGAACCATGCGACCGTTGGTCCGCATCACCTCGATGAATTTTGCGCGAGTAGCCGCCTGCGTGGCTCCGGTGAACGGAAATTCCTGCAGGTCGAACGTGGCGCCCAACAATGATTGCACACGGTCATAAGAAGGCAGGGCTGTGGTCGTGACCCGATGCGTCGGGAGTACGGTTAAGCCAGGGTCTTCGAGGGCGGTCAACAGCATCAGCACACCATCATACGAGTGCAAGCCGGCCGGAGAACCGGCCTGCTGCCGGCGAAGCTTCTGATAGTTCAACGCGGTCTCGTAGCGATGGTGGCCGTCTGCGATAAACAAGGGCTTGCTATGCAAGGCGTCGACCGTGTGGTTCAGTACGGCTGGATCCGTCACGGCCCAGAGTTGCTGACGGAACCCCGCATCGTCGCGAAAGTCGATCGGGGCGGGTTCCCCCTTGATCGCCCGTTCCAGCAGGCCCATCACCGCTCCTTGAGGATCGGAGTAGAGCGACCAAATAGGGCTGAAGTTTGTCTTGCAGGCTTCGAGCAGATTCAGCCGATCTGTTTTGGCGGCCGAGCGTGTATTCTCGTGCGGGTAGATAAGTCCAGAATCGAGCGCTTCCAGTTTTACTGTGGCGAGAAAGCCCTTGAGAATTTTGGTCGGTGAACCAGACGGAGCATAAGGCGGTGTGTATTCGACCGTATGGTAGTAGAGGGTCGGCTGCGCGTCGCGTTTCAGCGCCCCGGTCTTAAGCCAGTCGCGTAGGATTGATGCGGCGCGGGTGTATCGATTGTGAGTTGGACCGTCGCCTGGCTGATCGAGCCCCAATTCGAGTCGAATGATATTCTGTGGATGGCGATCGTGCAGGGCTTTCTGCCCTGCCGCATCGATGATGTCGTAGGGCGGCGCCACAACTTGTTTGACATCTCCGACAACCGACGTATCGTACCGCATGCCATGAAACGGAATGATCTTGGCCATGACGAGTCCTTTGTCCCATAAGTGGTTCAGGCCGGCGACAGGACGCTGAAAACGCCAGCCAGCCCGTCTGGTTCATTTGGTCTGTTCGGTCTGTCTGGTTTGTTTGGTTGCAAGAGATTAACCATCATATGGACCGGGCTCGTCCCAGACGTGCGAGCCATTGAATTCCAGGAGCGCCGCAATAGTTTTCCGCAGCCTGTGGGCTTGCCCCTCGGACCCTCACCGTACTGCACGAGTACGCATCGGGGCCTCAGGGTTCCGCGCGCCAGTCTCGCAACGCGACTCAGCAATTTCGTGACGATCCGTCATGAGTAATGCGGGTTAAGGATGGATTCTTTCTTCCTGCGCGGTGTCGTTTCCATGGCTGTTCCGTGGAATACGTGGGGAGAAAGGCTATCGATCGCGGGTAACCATATAGTCAGCGGTCACCGAGAGGGCTCGTTTGGCCGTACTATCTTCGAACTGGTCGAGATCTTGTTGGGCCGCGGAGACGTAGGATCGTGCGCGATCCATGGCATAGGCAATCGAGCCCAATTCTTCCATCAATCTAATGAACCGCACTAGGTCTTCCTCTGTCAGGGTCCTGGTTTCCATGCGGTCGATGATCATCTGCCGGTCTTGTTCCGAACAATGATGTAGCAGATGTAAGAGCGGCAGCGTGGCTTTGCCCTGGCGGAGGTCCTGCCCCAGGGACTTCCCCAAACGTTCGCCATTGGCCGTGTAGTCGAGCGTATCGTCGGCCACTTGGAAGGCGATCCCAAGATGTTGGCCGAACCGGAAGAGCGCATCCTGCTGTGCCTCTGAGGCGTCCGCGAGAATAGCGCCCATGCGACAAGCGGCGGCAATCAGGCCGGCTGTTTTATATTCCACAATCTTAAGATACTCCGTCTCCGACATGGATGGGTTGCCGTTGTAATAGAGCTGAAGTACTTCGCCCTCAGCCATCTTCTTGCAGGCTTCGCCAAGCACTTCGTTAATCCCATGGTTCCGGAAGTCGACGACATGACAGAAGGCTTTGGAGTAGAGATAGTCGCCGACGAGGATACTGATTTGGTTGCCCCAGACTTTTCGGGCGGTTCGCTGGCCTCGGCGGATATCGGCATCGTCTATCACATCGTCATGGAGCAGGGATGCGGTATGAATGAACTCCACCAGACTGGCGAGTTGGTGATGATCGCGACCGGTATAGCCGCAGAGACGGGCTGAGAGCAGTAGCAAGAAAGGCCGAATTCGTTTTCCGCCGCTGTTCAGGATATGGGCGGCGACGGTATTGACGAGGGCCACACTGGAATCGAGGTTTGTCCGAGCCTGGCGCTCCATCCCCTCCAGTTCGTCACGGTACGCCTCCCAGACGTCCGCCATGTTGTTGATAGTGGAGGTGATTGGACCTTGAGACATGCGGCGGATGGTAGGGCAGAGGAGGAAACAAAGTCAAGCCAATCACCTCTTTGAGGGGCAGGCCGGCATGGACCATCTGTGAGAGAGATAATCTTGACAGAAGAATCGTGCTTCTATTAAGGTGAGCGGAGCGGATACGAACGGAATTTGCCTTGTGAGTGACGGAGTTATCCATCTCGATAGCCTCCCTGGTGTAGCCTCCGTCTGGTAGCATACACGCCTACACTATTAACGAGATACGAACAATGAGCATCCCTGGGCTTCCACCGAAGCAAGGCCTCTACGACCCTGAACAGGAGAAAGACTCCTGTGGGATCGGTTTCGTCGTCAACATCAAGGGCCAGAAATCCCATACCATTATTCAACAGGGGCTTCAGATTCTTGAGAGCCTGAGTCACCGAGGGGCGCAGGGCTGTGACCCTTGCACGGGAGACGGCGCCGGGATTCTGCTTCAAGTACCACACGAGTTCCTCAAGCGTGCAACCGGCGATGCAGGGGTCTTTCTGCCCAATGCCGGGGAGTATGGCGTTGGGATGATGTTTCTCCCTCCCCAGGCCGATGCGCGACAACAGTGCGAGGCGCTCTTTACCAGAATTATCGGCGAGGAGGGCGCTCGGTTCCTTGGTTGGCGCGATGTGCCGGTCAAGAACGATGCGATTGGTGTCGTAGCGCGCAGCACCGAGCCGTTTATCCGGCAGGTGTTTATCGCCCGTGACGTGCTCAATGAAGGGCAGTTTGAACGCAAGCTCTATGTCATTCGCAAACGGGTGGAGAAGGCCATCCGCGAATCGGCCATTCAGGGGCGTGACTACTTCTACATCTCGAGCTTGTCGGCGAACACCATCGTGTACAAGGGATTGTTGCTTCCGCATCAGATGTCTGCGTACTACCAGGACTTGAAGGATGAGCGCCTGATGAGCGCGCTTGCCCTCGTGCACTCCCGCTTCAGTACGAACACGTTCCCCACCTGGCCGTTGGCCCATCCCTACCGCTACATTTGCCATAACGGCGAGATCAATACGCTGAAGGGCAACATGAATTGGATGCGCGCCCGACAAGGCCGGCTCAACTCTGAACTGTTCGGCCAGGATCTGGCCAAGCTCTATCCGATCGTCTCCGAGCAACAGAGCGACTCCGCCTGTCTGGACAATGCCGTGGAATTCCTGACCATGGGAGGCCGCTCTCTCCCGCACGTGATGATGATGCTGATTCCCGAGCCCTGGGTCGCGAATCCGCAAATGGATCTCGATCGGCGGGGGTTCTATGAGTACCACGCGGCGATGCAGGAGCCCTGGGACGGTCCGGCGGCAGTCTGTTTCACCGACGGCAAGTTCATCGGCGCGACGCTCGATCGTAACGGGCTGCGTCCCTGTCGCTATCAAGTGACGACGGATGGCCTGGTGATCTTGGCCTCGGAAGCGGGTGTGCTGCCGATGGATGTCCGGAAGATCAGGCAGAAGGGGCGCCTCATGCCGGGCCGGATGTTCATGGTCGATACCGTGCAAGGGCGCATCATCGATGACGAGGAAGTGAAGGCCGAGATTGTGAGCCGCAAGCCCTACCGGTCCTGGGTCACCGAATATCGGATTTCGCTCGACGAGTTGCCTGATCCCAGCAATGTGCCGCAGCCGGACCACCCGACGCTCCGCCAGCGCCAGCAGGCCTTTGGCTACACCGTCGAAGAGTTGAAGATGGTCATCACGCCGATGGTCGTGGAAGGCCAGGAAGCAGTGTCGTCGATGGGCACGGACACGCCGCTCGCGGTGCTCTCGGAGCGGCCACAGCTGCTCTTCAAGTATTTCAAGCAGCTGTTCGCCCAGGTGACCAATCCGCCGATCGATCCGATTCGCGAAGAACTGGTGATGTCGCTGACGACCAGCATTGGGCCCAAGCCGAATCTGATGCATGAGCATCCGGAGGCCTGCCGCCGCATCCGGGTCAAACAGCCGATTCTAACAAATGCCGAACTCCAGAAAATTCGCGAGATCGCTGATCCGCATTTTAAGAGCCAGACGCTCAAGATGCTCTTCAAAGTGGCCGAGGGGCCTGAAGGGCTCGGGGCAGCAGTAGACGATCTCTGTCGACAGGCGTCCCAGGCGATTCGCGAAGGCTACAAGTTCCTGATCCTCAGCGATCGCGGCGTCAACGAAGAATGGGCGCCGATTCCGAGCCTCCTTGGCATCGCGTCCGTCCACCACCACCTAGTGCGCGACTGCACGAGGACCGAAGTCGGCCTCATCGTCGAAACCGGCGAGCCGCGCGACGTGCATCAATTCGCGGCGCTCATCGGCTACGGAGCCGGCACGGTGAATCCCTATCTCGTCTTCGAATCGCTTGTGGACATGGAACGCGACGCGTATCTGCCGGAAGGGTTGGATGCCCAGACCGCCGAGGGCAAGTTCATCAAGGCCATCAACAAGGGCTTGCTCAAAATCTTCTCCAAGATGGGTATCTCGACCGTACAGTCTTATTGCGGCGCGCAAATCTTCGAGGCGATCGGATTGAATCACGAGCTGGTCGATCGATACTTCACAGGGACTGCCTCGCGCGTTGAGGGCATCGGCATCCAGGAGATCGGTGAAGAAACCTTGCGGCGGCACCGCGTGGCCTACGAGCCGACGCCGATCCGGCAACTCGATTTTGGCGGGGAGATCCACTACCGCATCCAGGGCGAGCACCACAACTGGAATCCGGACACGATTTATAAGCTGCAGCACGCGACGATGGCCAACGATCCGAAGAGCTTCGCCGAGTTTTCCCAGCTCGTGAACGACGAGAGCAAACGGCGCTCAAACCTGCGCGGCCTGCTCGACTTCAAATTCCTGCCGAAAGCGATTCCGCTCGACGAAGTCGAGTCGGCGAAAGAAATCGTCAAACGGTTTACCACCGGCGCCATGTCCTTCGGCGCAATCAGCAAAGAGGCGCACGAGACGCTGGCGATCGCGATGAATCGGATCGGCGCCAAGAGCAACACGGGTGAGGGCGGCGAGGATCCTGAACGGTTCGTTCCGCTGTCGAACGGCGACTCGAAGAATTCTTACATCAAGCAGGTGGCCTCGGCGCGGTTTGGAGTCACGAGCCACTACTTGGTGAATGCGAAAGAACTCCAGATCAAGATGGCGCAGGGAGCCAAGCCCGGTGAGGGCGGACAGCTGCCCGGCCATAAAGTGGATGAGGTGATCGCGAAGTTGCGATATGCCACGCCGGGCGTCCAGTTGATTTCTCCGCCGCCGCACCACGATATCTATTCCATCGAGGATCTAGCCCAGCTCATTTTCGATCTGAAGAATTCGAGTCCCGATGCGGACGTCTCTGTCAAGCTGGTAGCCGAAGTGGGAGTGGGCACGGTCGCGGCCGGTGTTGCGAAGGCGCATGCAGACAAAGTTCTGATCAGCGGCGACTCAGGCGGCACAGGCGCCTCGCCCCTGGCCTCGATCAAATACGGCGGGGTTCCGTGGGAATTAGGTTTGGCCGAAACGCATCAAACGTTGGTGCTGAACGATCTGCGCGGACGAATTCGCGTCGAAACCGACGGGCAGCTGAAGACCGGCCGCGACGTCGCCGTCGCCGCGTTGCTAGGCGCCGAAGAATTCGGCTTCTCGACCGCGCCGCTGATCGTCGAAGGCTGCATCATGATGCGGAAGTGCCATCTCAACACCTGTCCGGTGGGGGTGGCGACGCAAGATCCCGTTTTGCGGAAGAAGTTCAGCGGCCAACCGGAGCATGTCGTGAATTTCTTCTTCTTCGTGGCCGAAGAGTTGCGGCAGATCATGGCCAAACTCGGATTCCGCTCGGTGAAGGAGATGATCGGGCGCGTGGACAAACTGAAAGCTCAGAAAGCCATCGACCACTGGAAGGCGAAAGGGCTGGATCTTACCTCGCTCTTACACGCACCAGATGTGGGGCCGGAGATTGCCCGCTATTGTGTGCAGAAACAGGACCACGGTCTCGCGGACGTGCTCGATAACAAGCTGATCGAGCTGTGCGAGTCGGCGATCGAGCGAGGGGAAAAAGTAATTCTGGATCTGCCGATCCGGAATGTGAACCGCACGGTCGGTACGATGATGTCCAGCCGCATTGCAAAGAAGTATGGGCTTGAAGGACTGCCGCCAGACACGATCACGATCAAGTTCACCGGCTCGGCCGGTCAATCCTTCGGCGCATTCATCTCGCGCGGCATCACCCTGATCCTCGAAGGCGAGTCGAACGATTATTTGGGCAAGGGACTGTCCGGCGGGAAGATCATTGTATTCCCGCCGAAGCAGGCGATCTATTCGCCGGAAGAGACGATTCTCATCGGAAACACTTCGCTCTATGGCGGGACGCAAGGCGAAGCCTATTTCTACGGCATGGCAGGTGAACGGTTCGCGGTCCGCAACAGCGGCGTGCGCGCGGTGATCGAAGGGACCGGCGACCACGGCTGCGAGTACATGACGGGCGGCATCGTCGTCGTGCTCGGCCGGACCGGGCGCAACTTCGCGGCGGGGATGTCCGGGGGCGTGGCCTTTGTGTTGAACGAACTGGACAAATTCCAGTCCCGCTGTAACCTTGGAATGGTCGAGCTGGAGAAAGTCGTCACGGAAGAAGACAAGAAGACGCTACATCAGATGGTCACATCGCATTTCATGTATACCGGCAGCCGCAAGGCCAAGCAGGTCCTGGGTGCCTGGGAGACCATGCTGCCGAAGTTTGTCAAGGTGATGCCGGTGGACTATAAGCGCGTGTTAGAAGAACGGAAGAAGAAAACTGCCGCGAGCAAGTAAAGGGTGAGGCATTAGGGGTAAGCGGTAAAGCCGGAAGTATGGCCTGTCGTTACGGTCTCAGCACTCTGGACTAAGGACTAGAAGAAATGGGTGATCCCAAAGGTTTTATGAAATATGCCCGCGAAGGGCCGAAGCGGCGTCCGGTCGAGTTGCGCGTGCTCGACTGGAAGGAATTCTACGAGCCGATCTCGGAAGAAAAACTCCAGACCCAAGGGGCGCGTTGCATGGATTGCGGCGTGCCATTTTGCCAAAGCACGAACGGCTGTCCGGTTGTGAATCTCATTCCGGAGTGGAACGACCTCGTGCACCGAGGCCGCTGGCGCGGTGCGCTCAAGGCGCTGCACACCACCAATAACTTCCCGGAATTCACCGGCCGCCTTTGTCCCGCACCCTGCGAATCGGCCTGCGTGCTCGGGATCAACAGCGACCCGGTGTCGATCCGCATTATCGAATGGAACATCATCGATCGAGGCTTCAACGAAGGACTCGTGCAACCGATCCTGCCGACGGGAAAGACCGGCAAGTCGGTGGCCATCGTCGGCTCAGGACCGGCCGGTCTCGCCGCTGCGCAGCAACTGGCCCGCGCGGGCCACACCGTGACGCTGTTCGAGAAAGCCGACCGGATCGGCGGCTTGCTCCGGTACGGCATCCCCGACTTCAAGATGGAAAAATGGGTCATTGACCGCCGGTTAGAACAGATGCAGGCGGAAGGCGTCATCTTCAAGACCAACGTCAATGTCGGCAAGGATATTTCTGGCGAAGAACTCCGGCGCGAGTTCGATGCGGTCGGCCTCACCATGGGCGCGGAGCAGGCTCGCGAGCTGCCGATTCCTGGGCGGGAGCTCAAGGGCATCCACTTGGCGATGGACTATCTGACGCAGCAGAACAAGCGGAACGCCGGCGACACGATTACGGATGAACCGATTACGGCGAAGGGCAAGCGCGTCGTCATCATCGGCGGCGGCGATACGGGATCGGACTGTCTCGGCACGACGCACCGGCATGACTGCAGCGAAGTCCATCAATTCGAATTACTGCCGGAACCGCCGCAGGAGCGAGCCGGCTCGACTCCCTGGCCGCTCTGGCCCATGCAGCTCCGCACTTCGCACGCGCACGAAGAAGGCTGCGATCGGCAATGGAGCGTTTCGACCACCAAATTCACCGGCCACAACGGCCATGTCACGAAGCTGCACGGGCACCGGGTGGGCTTTGAGAGCGGCAAGTTCATGCCGATTCCAAACAGCGACTTCGAAATGGATGCGGATCTCGTGCTCCTCGCAATGGGCTTCACCGGTCCGGTGAAGACCGGCCTGCTCGACAGCCTCGGCGTGAAATACGATAAGCGCGGCGCGGTGTCGGTGGACGAGCACTTCATGACCAACCTAGACGGAGTCTTTGCCGGCGGCGATACCAAACGTGGTGCCTCGCTCATCGTCTGGGCCATTGCTGAAGGGCGCAAGATGGCGGCGGGGATCGATCAGTATCTACACGCCGGCAAGTCTGCCAAATCAGGCCGTTGAAAAAGCCTCTTCTCACCCGCCCGCCCCGGCGCGCCTAGACGCGCCTTTCACCAAGCATCGTTCTCGCTTCGCTCAAACCCTCAACGTACCTAGAACCATACGCCTCGGGCTTTTGCTCGCTGCGGCCTAGCTGGAAAGTCTTTTTGAACGGTTTGTCTGCACTATCTCTTTCAGCAAATAAGGAGTTGACACCTATCATCACGATAGTTAATTGTCCTGGTCAACGGACAAGCTAGCTCGCGAAGCACCTAGTTACTCGCGCAGGTCCTTCACCAATGAATCTGAAACTGTTCAGAGACAATACTCTCGGTACCGTTGTTCGGTTGCTTCCTAGACCCACGTATAAGGGACGACCTATAAAGCAAATGCATAACGAATGGCTGGTTGTTCAGGAGGTGCGAGATGCAACGTTCCTATTTCAGAATCGTAATACGCGGCATGCAGCAGAATTGGGAGCTGATAACATTCAGGAGTTTCGGTCACCAAACCTTCTTATCCTCCGAGGGCAACTGATTCTGCAGGATGGGCAACAGACAGACTTTCAGCCTACAGCTCAGGGCCTCGCTGATACTGAGGGCTTGGATGCGTTGATCGAACGCAGCCAATGGGGTCAAGCAAGGAGTGTATATGATGCACTGAAGCCACACGAAGGAGAAATGGTTACACTCCGTTTCCCAGATAAGGGCGGTTCGAAGTTCGGATCAGAGGAAGTCCTTCTGGATAAATGCACACCTCACTATATTACCTTGCGACGTCCTGAGCTCGTAATTGAGCTTCCAGAATGGGCAAGGGGTCATAGTGGTCCCAGATCCTTTCCTAAAATTCCTCAGAAGATAGCTAGTTTGCCTCTGCAGCATATAGCCATAGCTGAGGATGTTGAACATAATAGACCACTTGTCATGTTTGACCATTCATTCTGGGAACAAGATTCTTAGGAACTGCGGTATAGAGAAGAAGCACAACATAAAGATGTACAAGGTACGTGTGGCTACTAGAAACTCGATTGCTGCTGTAAGCATAGATGTGTGACTAGCTCAACGTTCTCTCGATCGTCCCAAATGCTGCTCGGTGGGATTACCCACTTGGGGCAGTTTACTGACAAGATTCGCCTTTAGCATGCATACGAACATGACGATTGATGACAAGCTCCTTCAGCGGGCCATGAAACCGACCGGACTCTCAACTAAGCTCGCGGTCATTGAGGAGGGGCCTCGCTTGCTTATCAAAGTTAGAGGGCAGGGGAACATTCGTCACCATCGAGGAAAGATTGTATTTGAGGGTAATGCTTCAGATGCTGACGCTGGGGAGCAGCTGCTATGACATCTCAAACCTATCCCCGCAGTCCAAAATCCCTGCTCGGTGGCATTGCCCACTTGGGGCGGTTTATTGACAAGATTCGGCTGCGGCATGCGGGCCAGATTCAGGACTACAACTACATCACGGTTGGCTTCGATAAGCACCTGGTCGATTTTCTGCAGATCGATCCGAAATCGTTTGAGCAGCGGGTGTTGGCTGGTGGAACGGATGAAGAATTGCTCGTCTGGGTAAAGGCCAACAGTCGCAAACCGTCTGACCAAGAGATCACCCAATGGAGCCAGGAGCTCCTGTCCTCCGGTCCGAAAGACGATGCGGCGCGGCAACGGTTCCAGGGTCGCCTCCAAGGCATCGCCACCAAACGTGGTGTGCCGGTCGCGACTCTCCCTCCTGTCCATACATGGGCTAACGTCATTGAGCTCGATGAAGAGCGGCTGTAACTGTGCCCTAGATCTGGGGCGGGATGGCTGCGGAAACAGCTGTTCTGCCACAGGCAGCTGGGGTGGTCGAGACGAGACCTTCAGAATAACCACGCAATTGCTCACGATTTATGGTAAAAGTCAGGCCTGTCCGCGGCATCCTGCTTGCGTGAGGTACTTAGGATAGGCGGGGGTAAGCCCCTCCGCAACACACACACCAATCAAGGGAGGATCGATATGATTAAGACAGTATCGCCGTTAACGGCAGCCGCAGTCCTATTGGTATTCACCAGCGTGTTCGCTCAAACGCCCCCTCCAGCTCCAGAACCAGCCCCAGCCCCAGCCCCAGCGGTCACAGAACCTGCTCCGCCTGCGGAAGCGCCGAAGGCTGATGAGAGCAAGGGCAAGAAGGGTAAAGCCAAGGGCCATAATAAGCATGGGAAGGCGAAGGCCAAAGGCAAGGAGTAACAGGCGTGTCACACCACACGTTCCGGTAACTTCACAGGGCGGCCGGTTCTTCGTGAGCTGGTCGCCTTGGTTTTTTTGGATTGTTGGGGAGATTACGCGGTTGTTTTGTAAGCAGTTTCTCCGTCTTTCGTGACGCGTCAGTTGATGCATGAATTGATTCATTGATTCAAATGGTGCAATGGATCAATCGTCAATCGTCCTGCGAGATACGTTTCACGAGATACGGCAGTATTTCACTATGGAGAGGGTCTCTGTGTCAGAAAAATTTACGAGCCGACAGCGCTGGGCGTCGATGTCGCGTTAATAGGATGGGCGGGCATTTCCGTCAGTGGCAGGGCCGCTACAAGACTTGTGACTCGTTCACGGTCTCCTTGACTGTACCGAAGAAACTCCACTCCGAAGTGGCCGTCTTTACACCAGCGAACCACCGATACTTCCACAGCCAGGGGAGTTCGTTCCTGAGATATCGCAATCTGCAGCGCGAGATAGGTCCCCGGGTTCAGCGCAATGTCGCTACGCATTCTGCAGCCAGTGGGCGAAAGGTCCAGTAGGACCCCTTCTTCGGCTCCGGTATCGCTTTGGATACTCGCGGGGTAGCCGACTGGAACTCGCAGGCCACATCGTGGTTGCATCGTTATACTCTCCGTTGCAACGTCATACTCTCAGTTATGAGCCTACTAGTGAGTATCGGTAGAGACGAGGAAAACTTAATTCTTGGACTGCAGATGTGGCGATGAGACTCAAGTTGCCGGAGCTGCTAGGCATTGTCTACGAAGAGGGCTGGGGAGGCCATACTCTACGGCTAGTCCGACGTAGGGGGTTCGCCAGAGAAAGAAGAGAGTGTGTCATTATCGGCAATGGCAGTCTGCTTCTTGTGCGCAGGCTGCCTTTCAATTTTCTGGAGCGGCTATAGGAGACAGGAAACAAATGAGACACGAGTATTTCAGAATATTACGCGGCGATCTTTGTCAGGAGCTTTTTCACTTCGACGTGGGCGAAGATGACGTCGGGCTCCCGCTGAAGGGCTTCGTAGTAACTCCGTTCGAAACCGTCTCCTTCCTCCGAAGGACGGATGAGGACTCGGGCTTCTATCAGAAAGTGCTCCACCTCAACAACCGAAAGTTCGGACCCGTCATCCAAGAGCTCATCGAGACGAACCACCAACTGAGACAAGGGGTGAAGCCAGGTAAACCAAGGATCGTTTAACACCAATTGCAGCAGTTCGCTGTTTGACGCGACACGGCCATTGATGCGTTCGTAGGTTACTTGCTCTGCCAGGATGAGGGCCTTATGGAGACCCAAGAGGCTTCCCCGCATGTCGAGGAGCTTCTTGCGGAGAGGGCAGGATTTCCTGGTTGCGGTCTTCTGCGATACAGACGCCATAAAATAACTTTAGCAGGTTATTCAAAAAATGGTGACCCCTTTAACTCGGTTGGGAGATCTATACCTATCACTGCATGCATATCGCCATATTTACCCTTGTACTGTAGCAGGCTGTTGAAAAAGTCTGCCAGCCTGTCTTGTTCATTTGGCCTGTTCGGTCTGTCTGGTTTGTTTGGTTGCATGAGACAAATCAGATGGACCAGACAGATCACATACGAAGTGGCCGGCGCCTTTGAACAAACAGTCTACGGGCGAAGAAGGGGGTCGGGTAAGAATCCGAGTGGCTTGTGCCTGAGGGGTTAGGCGGCTTCTGCCAGCAAGACGCGCGTGACATGGAAGTGGGCGAGCACCACTTCAGGGGCTCGATTGAGGGCCTCGTAGTAGGCGCGCTCAAATCCGTCGCCCTCGATCGACGGGCTGGTCAAGGTGCGCAGCTCGGCTACAAGGTGTTCGACATTTTCATGGGTGATGTCAAACGCGTCGTCGTCGAGGAGTTGATCGATCCGGAGCAGCAGATCCAATACGGGGCAGAGCCATGTGAACCAGGGATCGTTGAGCACCAACTGGATGAGCTCGTCCGTCGAACCGATGCGGCCGTGGATGCGTTCATAGGTGAGTCGCTCCGCCACAATCAACGCGCTATAGAGAGACAAGAGTTTCTGGTGTATTTCCAGCATGGTGTGGCGTAGAGGATCGGTGTGGGCAGTCGGATTCGATGGTGACAGCGAAGCCATACGGTAAGTGTAGCAGGGTTATCGCACAATGGGAGTCACTACGTCGATGCGAGAGGGTGTGCTATCCTTCGAAACTGAATACGATTGTGACCTGCGTGCACGAACAGCTGGTTCCTTCTTCTGTCATCGGGACATTGCCGTCGCGTTCCGTCGCGAAAGTCGCTATCCGAAGTTCAAAATTCTGCATTCGAAGTTCCGAAAACCTCGAACTTCGAACCTCGGCCCTCGTCCGATTCGCCCGTCGCGCTGGTCTCGTTCAGCTATCCTGCGGAAGTGTGCTCCTGTTATGCCACAGGTGCCAACATAGTTTTTCAACACCCTGCTAGTGCATCACCCGAGTGGCGAATTGCGCAAACAGCTCTCCCGTGAGGTAGCCGGTATTGGCTGGGTCGCTGACATCTTTGCGGCGAAGATAGTCGTTGAGGATTCGGCCTTCGGCGTTTTTGTGGACGTGGGGTAGGGCGAGATTCATGTGGTAGCGTTCGACGGCGCCGGCCACGCGACTGATGAAGATTACGGTGCCATCCGGCTCCTGCCGCTCGACGATCCCGATGTGCGTCAGCGGGTCGTTCACCTTGCCATCCCCGTTGAAGTCCCACGTGTTGTCGAAAAACACCAGGTCGCCGGGATGGACGACCGGTCCCTGGTGGAACGTTCCTTGATGTCGTATGTGCGCATGGATGAGGCGGACGCCATTTGCTTCAGGATCGTTCGCACTGCTTCCGTACAGATCGATGCCGTGTTTGAGGAAGACGGCTCGGGTGACCCCGGCGCAGTCATAGGCGACACGTCGACCGTTGCTCTCAATCGATTTGGCGCCCACGAGCCTGGCCGCTGTCCGCACAATTGCGCTCCGGCTCGGCGCGCGCTCGATGGATCGACAACAGGGGCGCTCTGTCGGTGGCGATGCGCGGGGGCGATCGACCGGTGGCGAGGTACAGCCCACGAGGGTCACGATTGCGATAGTGGCCATGATCAAGAGGAATCGCATCGGCCTCACCGTACGTTGAGGAACCGGCCTTGGGCCGTTTCCCGGAGCTGATCGATGTCTTCACGCCGGGTGACGGAGAGTGGCACGGTGTTTGTCAATTCTTCAATCAAAAGATCGGTCGTCAGCGGTGTTTTTTGGTGGAGTGCGCGATAGAGAGCTGCGACGACAGCCTGTTCGATTTCCGAGCCGCTGAAGCCGTCGCTGGCGCTGACGATCTTGAGAAGATCGAATTTTTTCACGTCCTGCTTCCGAAGACCCAGGTGAATCTTCCAGATGGATTCCCGCTCGCAGTCGTCCGGCAGGTCCACAAAAAATATTTCATCGAATCGGCCTTTGCGAAGCAGTTCGGGTGGAAGCAACGAAAGATTATTGGCGGTGGCCACGACAAAGACCTCTTGCTTCTTCTCCTGAAGCCACGTGAGAAATGCGCCGAACAGCCGGCGGCTCAACCCCGCGTCGGCCTCGCCGCTTCCGCCTCCCTCGGCCATCGCCTTCTCGATTTCATCAATCCAGAGGACGATGGGCGAAAGCGACTCAGCCATCTCGATCGCCTTACGGAAGTTCTTCTCCGACTCACCGACGAATTTATCGAACAACCGGCCCGCGTCGAGTTTTAACAGTGGGAGCTGCCATTCCCGCGCGATGGCCTTAGCGGCCAGCGATTTACCGCAGCCTGGCACGCCAACAAGCATGATTCCTCTGGGAGGCGTGAGATTGAGCGCCCTGGCTTCTGCGGTAAAACCGACTTTCGCACGTTCCAGCCAGGATTTGAGATTGACGAATCCGCCCAACTCGAACCGGTTGTCTTCAAGCGGATAGTATTCAAGCAGACCTCCGTCCTTGATTGCCTGCACCTTGCGCTTCAGAATCTTCTGCACGTCATCGGCGGAGAGTGTGCCGTCTTCGACGACGCATTGCGTGATGACTTGCCGGGCCTGATGGAGGGTCAGCCCCTGCAAGGCGCGGAGAATGGCGTCACGCTCGTTGGCCGAAGGGCACTGGTCGGCCGGTTTGGAGTTACTGATGGAGCTAAGGATACTTTGCACGACGGTGGTCGACCGTGGTCGACGGGGCGATGTTCGGGGGCCGAGTGATTGCAAGATGTTCTGGAGCATGGCCAGCAGTTCGTCTCGATCCGGCAGTTGCAGGTCGAGCCGGACGACGATTTTTTCGATATCGAGCGGCAGGGCGATGGGATGGCCGGTGATCACGCAGGTGGAACGCGAGTGATCGTAGATTGCCGCGACTTCTCGGAGTTGGCGGGCGACTGCCGAGTCTTGTAGGTGCGGCGCGAGGTCCTTGAGCCAGAAGATCGCCTCGACCGTCAGGCCTTGCAGGTGTTGGAGGACAGCCAGCGGTGTGGCGGTCATTCTACTGAGTGTCGGTCCGTCGTCGTGCCGGGTGAGGCCTCTGGTGACGGACCATTCGAACAGCGGCATGCGTTCCTGGGCGGCAACTGATTGCAGCAGCGCCAGTACCCGCTCCTCTTCCACCGTCTCGATGACAATCAGCGGGTGGCAAGAGCGAATGAGGGTGCGGAGATCGTGCACGCTGGTTGACAAAGCCATAGCGGAGAAATGCTAGCACGAGGCGCGCGTCTCACCAAGGAAAGGGAGCTTTGCTGCGCTGTGCCAGTCCGCATTACTCATGACGGTTCGTGACGAAATCGCATAGAAGCCTAGCGAAGGGCCGGTGGTACGAGGCGAGAGGAAAGACACCCCTTCTGGTCGCAACTAGCCTCTGGCCCCGAGCCCCTCGCCCAAACGATTGAAGCAGAAACGTTTATGAGTAATGCGGGCTAGGGGGCAGTGGAGGTCGATGATTTCGCGCAGCGAAAGCCGATCGTAGCCGAACGTTGATCCGGTGCTGAGCCGCCACGGGTCGCCGTTCGGAGCATGATCGGATTGCTCTTCCATGAGCCGCCACGGACGCTTTTGTAGCGCCCGCTGGTCGGACCCGGCGGATTACGCTCCGGCATGTAGGCATAGTAGTCGAACCCGAACCAGTCCTCCACCCATTCGGCGACGTTGCCCGCCATATGGTGAAGGCCATAGGGGCTCTTGCCGGCCTCATGCGAATCCACTGCCGCGAGAATGGGGATCTCATGGACGTGGTGTTGGCCGAACATGGCAAGTGTGTGGTCAGGGGCGCTTGTACCCCAGGGGAAAAGATCGCCTTCGGATCCTCGCGCCGCTTTTTCCCATTCAGCCTCAGTCGGAAGCCGTTTGCTCTTTGCCACGCACAGATCTTTCGCCTCGGCCCACGTGACATAAAGCGCAGGCCACCGGCTCAAGGTCTGGTCCGAGACGGAGTGGATCGTGATTACGTGCCAGATCAGTTTCTGCAGCTCGTCCGATGGATAGAGCTTCCGTTGTTGTAAGAAGGCCAGGTATTCCCCGAGGCTCCCTTCATCGCGATCCATCTCGTAGCTATCCAGCCAGACTCGATGTTGGGGCAATTCCGTATCGTCGAACTGCGTCCAGTTTCCATAGGGATCATCATCCACTCGTTTGCTGCCGAGCAAGAACGAACCGGCTGGGATGGTGACCATCGGTGACGGCTGGGCAAGCCTCGCGATCCCGGTCAAGTGGCGGGCCAGTTCCGGTGAGGGCTTCGATCCAGCCCCCGCGCCTTGTGCGCTTCCCACGATGATGAGGAGGGAGAGAGCGGATGCGGGCCACGAGTAATAACGCCGCATTACGTCTTGCTGGAGGAGGCCAGGGCCTTGTTGATCTCCCGGATGAGGCTCCGTTCAATTTCGGCGACCTCCTCCACGCTCACGCTAAGGATGCGCCCACCCTGAGCCAGTTTTTCGAAGTCGGCCTTGACGCTGAGACGAGTGACATTCGAGGGGAGCGCATGAAGCGACAGCACGTATTGATTCCGTGAGCCGGCGACTTCAAGCGAGGCAGGGGGGGAGACTTTCCGCTCTGTCACGTAAACCGCCTTCTGATCGGTCTTGATACTTACTTTGATGTGGTACCCATTGCGGCTGAGGGCGTCCTCCGCCATCTTGGCGACGCTGCTAAAGGGACGGGGGATGTCGTCAGTCTGGGCCCCTTTCTCTTCGACGAGGATATTCTGCGCCGCTTGGGCCGCTGCGGTTTTTTGGACGTCGGCACTCAACTTTTTTGCCTGGGCTGCTTGTATCGCCAAATTGTCAGCGGCGGCTTTGGCGTCGGCCTTGGCGCTTTCGGCGGATTTCTTTGCGTCGCGCAGCTCCTGGTTTAGCAGATCGATCTGTTGCTGCATGACCTTGTTCCCATCCTGCAACGAGGTGACCACCGACTCCTGTTTGGCCAGTTGCTTGCGGAGCGACTCATTTTCCGCTTTGAACGGAGAGTCGTCAGGCTTGCAACTGCTAACCGAGAGACAGAGCGCGATCGCTCCGATCCACAAAGGCCATTGGTTCGATTGAGTCTTATCGCGCACGTCACGTCCCTCCATCTGAATTTCAGGATTATCCACGCTTCGCCCCAGCTTGTCCACGCCGGATTCCACGAATTGACCGTTCTTCGTGCCGGAAGCTATGCTCGGCCTATGATGATTTGCCGGACGGTTCTGATCATAGCTGTGCTCCTCACGAATGTTCTTCTCGGTCAATCGGGAGCGGTTGCGGAATCAGATCAGAAGAGCGATGCCATTCCTGCTGAAGACTATGCCTTGTACGACCAGGTGGTGACGAGTAAGTTTCTCACGTCAGCGACTCAGCTGGTCGTAATCGACCGCATGACCCGGCTCCGTCTGTCTCCAGATCAGGAGGAATCGACGACGATCGGAGCGTTTCAGGAACAGGGGTATTTCGATGGCGAACTGCCGGCGGATCTGATCCGGGAATTCAGCGCAGTCAACCGGCAACCAAGCAGGCTCGAAGGACGATTTCACTTTGGTGTCGGCTACCGGTTCGCCACGGGGAATACGATCGAAGAGCCGGAGGTTTCCCTGGCCCGTCCAGTCACGGTGGCTCGCGCGCGACCGGCTCAAGCGCCGTCGGTCCTGGATCGTCTGGCCTTCTCTCGCGTGGCGAGAAGCCTCCTGAACGAGGATGCGTTGATGTATGTCGAAGTCCTCCGCCCCGACGGCACCGGAGCGGGATTCCTCGTGTGGTTTCGCCGTCAGGGGCGAAGCTGGACGTTGTTCGATACGGAAGTCGCGTGGGCCATTCAGGCTCAGGTAGAGCCGGAAGAGGAGCCGCTGCTTGCGCCCTGATGGGCTTGGACTGTAGCATGCTTCCATCATGCCGACCGTCATCCGAAAAACCTTTTCCGTCCCGCCCCTTGGTTGCAATTGTTCGATCATCGGCGATCCAGTGACGAAGCAGGCCATCGTCGTCGATCCCGGTGGGGCGCACGAGCGGATCTTGCACGAGGTGCAGCAACTGGGACTGACGGTCACGCATATTCTCCACACCCACGCCCACTTCGACCATTTCCTGGCATCCGGCAACATGAAGAACGCGACGGGAGCAATCCTGTGCCTGCATCAGGAGGATCGTACACTCTGGGAGAATCTGGAGATGCAATGCCGGATGTTCGGCGTTGCCTACGTGCCTGTTCCGATGCCCGACTACTGGCTCAAGGATGAGGAGAAGCTGCTGGTCGGCCAGGTCTCTGCTGTCGCACTCCATACGCCCGGCCACACCCCTGGTTCCATGAGTTTTCATTTTCCGATCGACAACGTGGTCTTGGCCGGCGACACACTCTTTCGCGGTAGCATCGGGCGCACCGATCTCTGGGGCGGAGACGTTGAAGCCATCGAGCAATCCATTCGAGAGCGGTTGTATACCTTGGCGGATGCCACGATCGTGGTGACGGGGCATGGACCAGAGACCGAAATTGGGTTGGAGAAAGAGACGAATCAGTTTATCCGTGTCTGACCGGCGAGGGAGGTGACCATGATGGCATGCAAGCAGTTCGTCCTCTCTATCTGTTTTCTCGGCGCGCTCGCACTGCCGGTTGCGCAAGCAGGCGAATCTTCACCGGCAACCTCGGAGCAGGTCCCGATCGCCGATGTACAGGTTCGCATCTCCGATCACGGCGCTGTGGTGTTCTTGCTGGCCGAAGGCAAGGCCATCCCGATTTTCGTCGATCTTACAGTCGCGCTGTCGATTCAAGGCGCGTTGAACGGCGAGAAGCTCTCTCGCCCGCTCACTCACGATTTGATGCATACGATCTTGGAGGCCTATGGGGGGAAAGTGTTGCGAACCGTCATCACGCTAAAAGGTGGTACCTATTACGGTGCGTTGACCGTTGCGGTGCAGGATCAAGTGAAGACGTTTGATAGCCGGTCATCCGATTCGATCGCGCTCGCCGTTCATTTCAAGGCGCCGATTATCGTGGGACGGGATTTGCTGGACTCGGCGGGAGGGTTGCTGGAGAAGCCGAAAGCCGACATGTTATGAGGCCTTACTCCTTGGCCATCCGCTCTTTCAATCGTGCGAGCCGTTTCTCGGTGGACTGCTTAATGAAGGCCATGTTTTCTCCGAGGTGTTGCTCGGCGTTGATTTTCCCTTCTTCGCGCCGCTTGAGCTGGTCCAGCCCGAATTGCGCGATCGAGGGGCCGTCTTCCTGGTTCAGCGTCTTCCAGATCGCCGCACATGTGGTCTGTTTGGCAACAGGGTACTTGTCGCAGGGTGGATCGGCTGCCCATGCGGCACCCCAGCTCGCTCCTAGTAGGATGAATACCAACGCCAGCGCAGTCATCGTACGTGTACCTCTACCCGCGGCATGAATGGCCGCGGCTCACGATAACACAACTCGACTTGTCTTGCAGACGATCGACGCCTACGAACGGTCGGCCAAGGAGTGCATCGCCCGTTGGAACCAGCGACGGCATCGCCGACCACCGTTGTTGGCTGAATGGCTACAGTGCCTTCCTGCCGATGCGAGGCTGTTGGATCTCGGCTGTGGAGGAGGCAAGGATGCGGGCGATCTGGGCCAGCGTGGGTATCGCGTTGTGGGCTTGGATCGGACGAGTGCGTTGCTCTCAGCAGGACGGCGTCGATATCCTTCGTTATCATTGGTCCGGGCCGACCTCCGCCAGCTCCCCTTTCAGGCGATGTCGTTCGATGGCCTCTGGGCCGCTGCCTCGCTGATGCATCTTCCGAAACCGGTCGCACGTCGTATCTTGACCGATCTGTGCAGGCTTGTCCGACCAGGCGGCCTGTTCGCCGCGACGGTGACCCATGGCCTAAAGAGCCGCCTCGTGACAGAGGGATGGCTCCCTGGACGCTATTTCGCTCGCTGGAGAAAGGACGAACTTGCTCGCGCGGTTCGTCGAGCCGGATGGAACATTCTTGAACTACAAGTAATAACCAACCGGGAGCGCAAGGGGCGGTGGCTCAATCTACTGGCGCAGAGACAGAGCTGAGTAGGGGGAGCTTCGACGGTTTTCACGTCTTGGATAACAGGAGAACACTCCCGCAGGATGCACAAAAAGGCCGTCCAGCAAAGCCGCAGCGCATGAAGGCTCGAGGCGTAGCCTCTGGGATACGTTGAGAGTCTGAACGATGCGAGCAGGACGCTGGCGGACTTTTTCAGCATCCTGCTATATCTTCATTGCCTCGGTTACGTCATGGAGCGTCGCTTTGGCGACCTCGCCGGCCCGGCGGCTGCCCTCTGTCACGATGTCGTTCAGGCGTGCGGGATCTTTGCTCAAGCGCGCGCGCGCGTCCCACATCGGCGTCATGCGTTCGACGACTCGGTCGGCGACGAGTTTCTTGCAATCGATACAGCCGATGGCGGCTGTCCGGCACTCGGTATTAATCTGCTCTTGAATCATCGGCAATGAAAAAATTTTGTGTAAATCGTACACCGGGCAGAGGTCCGGATTTCCGGGGTCGTAGCGTCGGACTCGGGCGGGATCGGTGACCATCGTCTTGAGTTTCTGTCGCACGACTGGTTCGGGGTCGGACAGGTTGATCGTGTTGCCATAGCTCTTGCTCATCTTCCGGCCATCCGTACCGAGCACTTTCGGAAACCTGGTGAGCTGCTCCATCGGTTCAGGGAACACCGGCTCGTAGAGGTTGTTGAACCGGCGGGCTAGCTCTCTGGTGAGTTCCAGGTGCGGCAGCTGGTCTTTGCCTACCGGCACAAAGTCCGGTTTGTAGATAAGGATATCCGCGGCTTGGAGAACCGGATAGCCGAGAAATCCGTACGTGCTCAGATCGCGCTCCTTCATCTCTTCCCGTTTTTCTTTATAGGTCGGATTCCGTTCCAGCCAGGCTATAGGAATCATCATGGAGAATAAGAGATGCAAGACGGCATGTTCCTGGATACGCGATTGCACGAACACCGTGGCTTTCGTGGGATCGATGCCTGCGGCAAGCCAGTCGATCAACAACTCGTGGACGAACTCTCGGATGCGGCCGGTATCGGCATAGTTCGTCGAGAGTGCATGCCAGTCTGCGACAAAGAAATAGCACTCGAACTCGTTCTGAAGGCCTTTCCAATTCTCCAAGGCGCCGAGATAGTTGCCGAGATGGAGCAGCCCGCTCGGCTGCATGCCGCTGAGGACTCGCTTCCGGGGTGTGGTCATGGTGTGTTTCCTGTTCCGAGACCGACGGCGGTGGAGAGAATCGTATTGAATAGACTGTGGGTCAAGGTGCCCGTGACGGTATGGATCAGATGGATCTGTGGGTCGAATACGATCAGCGCCACCAGGATGAACATGCCGTAGGGTTCCACGCGCACCAGCGCCTTCGCCGCGGTGTGTGGGAGAAGACTCGTGAGAATTCTCCCGCCATCCAATGGGGGGATCGGCAGCAGATTGAACAGCATCAAAAGCACGTTAATCAAGACGGAGTAGACCGTCATCACGGCGATCGGCAAGAGGAACATGGTGTGCCACGTGTCTGGGGGAGGGGTATCGTCTGATTTGGACGAGTAGCTCCCGATCGTGGGATCGATCGACGACAGAAGTGCGAAGAGGATGGCGCTGCCGATGGCCAGCGCGAGGTTCATGGCCGGCCCCGCCGCTGCGACGAGTGCCATGTCGCGACGTGGTTGGCGCATGAGGCGTGGGTCGATCGGGACCGGCTTGGCCCAGCCGAGAATGAATCCTCCCGGCATAACCAGGCAAAGCAGCGGTAGGATGACGGTGCCGAACGGGTCGATGTGTGCCAGCGGGTTCATGGTGAGCCGGCCCTGAAGTTGGGCTGTTGGATCGCCGCACCGATAGGCAACCCGGCCATGGGCGTATTCGTGCAACACCATTGCGAAGAGGAGCGGGAGCCCCATGTAGGAAACCGTATGGAGGATCTGCGGTAAGGAGTTCATGCGGTCGGCTTTCTTAGTTCACCTGTTGGAATCGGCCTCGTTTTATCTGCATGAGGAAGAGCGGACGATTCAATGTCCCGTCCGGTCCAAACGCCGCGGGTCCCGCGAGAGAGGAGAGGTCCGGCTGTGTCAGCAGCTGATCGTGGACGGCTTCGCCCGAAGAGGCGCCTTTTCGAACCGCATCTATCACCAATTTCGCGGCATCGTAGCCCTGCATCGCAAAGAGTGTCGGGTTGGTTTGGAACCGTTTTTTGAACCGGTCGACAAAATCCTGCACGGTCGGGGAGGGACTGTCCACAAAGAAGCCGTCGACGAACACGGCTCCGTCGATCGACGAATCGTCCGTGCGGGCAAAGTCGGTCGAGTTCCATCCATTCGCGCCCAGGAAAGGAACTTTCATATCGTGGAAATTGAGCTGAGCGGCAATGAGGCCGGCGTCAGCTGCGCGGCCTGGAATGAAGATCGCATCGAAGCCCGGCGTATAGAAAATTTTCTTGTCTAGCTTTGTCAATTTCCCTGCCAGTTTAGTCTGATCAATCGGCATGGACAAGCCATACCTCTTGAGGTCCTCCGCCTTCATGCGTTTGAGCTGCGCACTTACATCGGCTTCGCCCTCTTTGTAGGATTCAATGGCGATCACCTCCCCCTCATGCTGGCGTACTTCTTGGGCGAAGAGCCGGGCCAACTCGCGGCCATACGTGGTGTCGGGATGTAGGATGCAGAATCGGCGGAAGCCTTGCTCCTTGATGGCATAGGCAGCGATACGTTTGGCTTGAAGTTGATAGGTGAGCGCTGTGCTGAACACATAGTTGCCGAGTCGTCTGACGTTGGGGAGGGTTGCCGATGGCGTGATCAGGGGGATGTGGGCTCGCTCAGCGAGTTCAGCCATGACCGGCAGATTTTTCGAGAGAAGCGGGCCGATCACGGCGAGGGGGCGATCGGTGTTCAGTAGTTCGGAGAGGTCGTCCAAAAAAGAGGCGTAATCGGATTCGAAGTCTTTGACGATAAGGCCGACCGATGCGCTCCCTGCCCTGTCTCTATTCGCTTCGACGGCCAGCTGAATTCCGCTGAGGACTTCACTGGCAAAAGGGGCGAGTTTTCCTGAAAGCGGCAGGACCGCGGCGATGAAAAACTGATTGGATTTTAGTTTGGTTTGGAGTGTGGCGAGGAGTTCCGAGGTTTTCGCTGCCTGCGGGTGGGTCGGGAAATTCACGAGAAATTGCTGGATTTGCCGGATGGCCTGGTGTTCTTCTCCGCGGCCGACGTAGAGATCGATGAGTCGGAGGGACGCGAGATCGCCAGGAAAGCTGCGTGGAAAGGTGTCCCGGATTTGTTCGAGGGCTTTTTTGTCGGACGTCTCACTGGCCAGCTCGCGAATGCGGGTCCGCACGTCTTCCGCTTGGTCTTCGGTTCCCAGGGCCACTTCATCCAGCCATGCCTGAATGGCACGGGTCGCGTCCTTTTTTTGCGCATAGAACTCGCCGCTCAGCTGCAGGGCCTCGCGTTTCGTGCCGTCATCTTTTGAAAGATTGCGCAGGCCCGTCAAGATCGGCAGGGCAAGGTCGAGGTTGCCCATCGCCGCATGGACTCGGGCCTGCATCAACTTGCCTCGTTCCGTCAACTCTGAGTCGGGGAACTCGGTTTGCAGTTGCCGCAAATATTTTAAGGCGTCCCCATATTGCTTTGCGCTGTGCAGGGCAGCGCCGAGGAGTAGATAGGTGTCGTCGAGCAGGTCGGGCTTCGGAGAGGTGGCCAGGAAACGACGGAGCGTGGTGATGGCTTCTTCAGCCTGACCTGCTTCGATCAGGCGCTTCGCCTGCTTCAGTGCGGGATGGTTCGCCGGGCTAACGGGTCCTGTTTCTGCATAGACGGGGGAATTGATCTCGATTCCGGTGACCGGCCAGAGCATGCTCCAGCCAAGTACTAGCGCATGCCACCAGCGTGCCGAAAGGACGTACGTGCGATGATGTGAAGGGAGGGATATCAACGGGCGGGCCATGAGCTCCTGGCCGTCTGACGGCTATGTCATTCGCACGTGACTACTATCGGAAACCCTGTGGGGGTGTCAAGGTAAACCCCCATAGCCTACATGAGCCTACATTACTCATGAGCGCTTCTGCTGCAATCGCGAAAACGGAAGTCAGACTCCAATGCGGTATTCTCTCTTTGCGCCACGATCATGCAAGGCCGCTCGACCTCGCAAGCGCGGTGGCCTTGCGTCCAGGCAGTCGGACTCGCCGCTCGGTCGGTCAATATACTGTTTCAAGTGTGTCTCCCTCCCTCGTGGGCTCGGCTCTGGAGCCTGCCCTCGCCCACTCTTACAAGGGGGCCAGCCCACTTGTAGAATCCCCACGAAGGGAGCACACCTCCTTCGGAACTCCCAGGCGAGGTGTTGCTCACTCACGGTTCCGCACGCCTGCCTCGCTTGGCGACTGCGCGATTTCGCGACGAGCCGTCATGAATTATGCGGACTTGGTTCGTTATGTTCATTCGTTGTGTTCATCTGAGCGATTGGCTATCATCGCACAGATGATGCTAGCCCCGCTGGCCGAACGATATTTGAGCCATCTCCGGGTGGAGGGTGGTCTCTCCGTCAATACGGTCGAAGCTTACCGCCGCGACTTGAGTAAATTCCTTTCCTACTTGCATCGGACCGGTGTCATGCCGCTCGAGCCTCTTACGCCGGAGACGTTGACGGGATTTCTTCGTTCCATGCGCGGCGCACGGTTGTCTCGCGCCTCCTCTGTACGCTGCCTCTCGGCTATTCGTGGATGGCTCCGGTTTCTGATGCGAGAACGGATGATTGAGGAAAACCCAACCATTGGCCTGGCCCCGATATCGCGAGGCGTTCGACTGCCCAAAACGCTGTCGCAGCAAGACGTCATCGCATTGTTGGACCTGGGGGCAATCCCGACCCCTGAAGACATGCGTGACCGCGCGATGGTGGAGGTGCTGTATGCGACGGGGCTTCGCGTATCAGAATTGGTGATGGCTGAAGTCGCGCAGGCGAATCTTGATGTCGGGTATCTCCGGGTTACGGGTAAGGGAGCGAAGCAGCGTCTCGTGCCGATGGGCGAGGGGGCTCGACAGCTGTTGCAGCAGTATGTAGAAGAGGCGCGGCCACGGCTTCTCAAGGACCGGGTTTCACGGTATGTGTTCGTTTCGAGACGGGGTGGGCCGTTGACGCGGCAAGCTTTTTGGAAGTTGCTGCGACGCCGTGCGCGGCGAGCGGGAATTACACAGATGATTTCGCCTCACATGCTTCGGCATTCGTTTGCGACACATCTGCTCGAAGGCGGTGCGGATCTTCGGTCTGTTCAGGTTATGCTCGGCCATGCAAATATTGCGACGACACAGATCTACACGCATATTGAACGGGGACGCCTGAAGCGGGTGCATGACAGGTATTTCCCTCGTGTGGCCCGGCGCCGGGGGCAAAAAACATAATCGATGAAATGCAATTCATGGTGAGTGGAGCGCGCAGCAGCCGAAAACTGCAAGAAGAGTGCGAGATTCGATTGACAAGGGCAAGCGGAGTTGGTAGCATCCGCGAAGGTTGCTAAGGAAATCAGGCGGATAGCTCAATTGGGAGAGCGCTGCCCTTACAAGGCAGAGGTCACAGGTTCGATCCCTGTTCCGCCTACCAGCGCGAAGGCTGGTTTACGGGGAACAGGACACATAGTTGAATAGAAACGATGAAATTTTAGACGGGACCAACCGCTAGATATAGTCTTGTCACCCACATCTTCCGCTATACGTAGAGTTTTAAGGGGCCGTCGTTCAGCTGGTTAGGACGCCAGATTGTCAATCTGGAGGTCGCGGGTTCAAATCCCGTCGGCCCCGCCATTTTCCTCTGTGTTTGCTAGACTCTGTAAGCAGAATCGTGATTGTTTCCAAGCCGGCTACGGAAAAACTCTTGTGGCGCAGTGGAAATTCAACGGTTCGTATTTCTAGGACAAGGGGAGAACGCCGAGCAGGATGCTCAAAAAGGCTGCCCAGCAGGACCGCAGCGAGCGAAGAGGCGAAGGTACACGCATCGACGCATTGAGCGTCTGAGCGAAGCGAGACCGCCGCTGGCGGACTACTTCAGTATCCTGTTAGAGCCGGGAAAGGTCATAACCACATGTTTCAAACAGGTCTCATCGGACTAGTGGGTTCGCTCGGCTCGGTTTCCAAAATCGTGCTCTTGCTCCTGTTCATCTTCTCAGTCATTTCGTGGGCCATTATTTTTTTCAAATGGCGAGTGTTTCGAACGGCAGACCGGGAAGACAAGCGGTTCTTGGCGCTCCTCGTGAAAACACGGGATCTCGACGAGCTGTATCGGCAAGTTCGACGAATCGAAGGGAGTCCCAGCGCGGTCGTATTCGAAGGGGTTATGGAGCGTGTGGCGTCTGGACGAGGTGAAGGGAACAACGGCGCCAGCGTAGGACCGGTTGATCAACACGTTATAGAGCGGACCGCGTCCCATCTCGCACAGAGCCAACTGTCACGCCTCGAGACCTATCTTCCGTTTCTTGCCACGACGGGAAACGTTACTCCGTTTGTCGGACTGCTCGGGACCGTGATGGGAATTATCGATGCGTTTCGTGAGATCGGCACCCAAGGGACCGCCAGTATTTCCGCTGTCGCTCCTGGTGTTGCGGAGGCCTTAGTCGCGACGGCAGCCGGTCTGTTCACCGCCATCCCAGCGGTCATTGCCTACAACTACTTCCTCATCCGGATTCGCAGCACGGCGTTCCGGTTGGATTCGGTCACCATCGAGCTTCTGTCATCCCTCTCGACCGCTCCATCGAAGAAGAAACCAGTTCCGGTCGGAGTTCAAGGATGACCCTAGAGTCCCGTCACCGCCGGTTTCTTGCAGAAATCAACGTCATCCCCCTTGTCGATGTGGTCCTCGTTCTCTTGGTGATTTTCATGGTCACCGCGCCGATGCTGTATCGAGGGATGGACATAAAGCTGCCGACTTCTGCCACGAATACCATCAAGCCGGAAATGCGCTCGGTGCTCACGATTGAAAAAGATCAACGACTGTATCTTGACAAAGATCCGGTCGGGGTGGCCCAGCTGGAACAGAAATTGAAGCTCTTGAAACGGGACCATCCCGATGTGTCCCTCTACCTCAGGGCGGATCGCGACGTGCCCTACGGCGTCGTAGTGCAAGTCATGGACGGCGTCAAGAAAGCCGGGATCGAGAAGATCGGGATGGTCACGGAGCCGGTCGGTTCCGAGCATGTGGGAGCGCCACAAATGCCGCGTCTCCCGTCGCGGAAAAGTTGATGCAACGGATTCGAGAGGGCTGGTTGTTATGGCGTCCCAGGCATCGGTCCAGTCAAGTCTGTGGTTCGATCAGGGGGATCAATCCAGGCTGTCCGCTCGACTCAAGCGCATGCTGGTGCTGTCGTTCGTCCTTCATGCGATTGTCCTGCTCGTGGTGGTAGGGCTTCGGCTTCCACAACGGGGTGAACGGCCTTTGACGTCTGTGGAAGTGTCGCTGGTCAGTCTACCGATGCCTGTAAGGCAAACCGAGTCAGCGAAGCCTGTCGAGTCAGCAAAAGTTTCAGACTCGAAGCCGGCACCGGCGCCATTAGTCAAGGCGGTGGCCCCCAGTGCAGCCCCTTCTGCCAAGCCTCCAATGGGCGAGAAAAGAAGGGACATGTTGCAGGATCTTCAACTTCCGCCGGATGCGCCGAAATTTGGAGATTTGAGCCCTGCAACAAAATCCCTGGCTCAGCCCCAACTGGCGGCGAAGGTGCTCGATATTCCACGTGTCCCGGATGTGGCGCAAGACCCGATTGCGAAAATTCCGCAGCGGTCTACGGTAAGCGACGATCTGAATCGTGAGTTAGAAGAAGAACTGAAAAAGATCAAACAGTTTCAGCCGGCAGCCAAGCTGGACATTCCGAAAGAAGTGAAACCGAGTGAGGCGGCAGTCAAGCCGGTGCCCCAGCAAGAGGTGAAAATTCAGATGGTCAAGACCCCCGAGACGACCCTGAAGATTTCCGGTACGGCTGGGTCGAATGCCTACTGGGCTCGTGTGCAGTCTATTATTAGCAGCCAGTGGGAGCCGCCTCCGGTCGATATGGCGGGACAAACCTATACGATGATCGTCAAGTTTCGGCTTCAACGGGATGGGACGATCAAAGACGTGGTCGTGCAACAGTCGTCCGGGAATGCCTATTTTGATATGGCGGGCCAGCGCGCCGTGCTGCGGCCACGAGTTCTGCCCGTGTTTCCTGCCGAGATGGCAGACAATTATAAAGATGTAGAAATGGTATTTCGAGTCGGAGAGTCGGTCGGATGACACAGGTGAAATGGATCAGCGCCTGGCTCGGGGGAATGTTGCTGCTAGCAGGAGTTGTCGGTATTCTTGAGTCAGGGGCGGCGGATGTGTTCCTTGAAGCCACCCGTCCCGACTTTCAAAAGATTTCCCTGGGTGTTGCGGGGATGCAAAACGCGGGAGGCCCCGATTGGTTGGGGGGGCGGATCGAAGAAGTCCTCAAAAAGGATGTGAAACGCTCCTTGGTTTTTGATCTGGTGGATTTGCCCAGTCTTGGGATTCAAACATCCGATATCGGCAATGGAATGGGGGCCGGTTCCAAGGCCGTATTCAAAGAGGCGGCTGAAAAGGGTGTCTCGGTGTTGGTCTGGGGAAAGGCGGGTCTGAAAGAGGCGGGCAAAGATTCCGACGTGAACATGGAAGGTTTCGTCTATGACAGCGGCAGCAATGAACTCGTGGGGGGGAAGCGTTACGCGGGATCGCCCTCGGTTGTGCGGCTGATGGCGCACCGCTTTGCCGACGAACTGGTGTTTCGTTACACGGGCGAGCCTGGTATCGCGCGGACAAAGATCGCGTATGTGGCTGAACAAGGGACCGCCCGCGAGTTGTTCGTGATGGATTATGATGGCTACGATGCGCGCCAACTCACCGCCGATGGATTCCTGAATCTCATGCCGCAATGGTCTCCGGATCGCCGATTCCTCATCTTCACCGCCTATCGCAATCGCAATACGCAGGACATCGACATGATCGAGTTGGCAACGGGCAAGCGATGGACGGTGATTTCCCTGGGGGGATTGAACATCACTCCGGCACTGTCTCCTGATGGAAACTTCCTGGCGTTTGCCTCCAGTCACGAAGGCAATTCCGAAGTCTATCGGTTGGATACAAGAACGAAAGTCATTCAACGCCTGACGGTGAATCCATCCGGCGACTTGTCTCCCTCCTGGTCTCCGAACGGGAGAGAGCTGGTGTTTGTATCCGATCGGGGTGGCGGGCCCCAATTGTTCCTGATGGGTTCAGACGGGTCGAACGTGCGCCGGCTGACGTTTGAAGGCGATTACAATGCGGCACCAGCATGGTCGCCGCGCGGGAACTGGATCGCCTATGTATGCCGGACGCATAAAGAGTATAAACTCTGTGTCATCTCGCCGGACGGACAGAAGCGAATGCAATTGACGACAGGACCGGGTGTCGATGATTCACCCTCCTGGTCGCCGGATGGCCGGCATCTGGTATTCAGTTCGACAGCCGATGGAAAGAGCCACATCTATATGATCGACGCCGATGGTAAGGACATCGAACGACTCACCTTCCAGGGGACGCACAATAGCGCGCCCTCGTGGTCCCCGGCATCGTGACAATGACATTTTGACCCTACCGGATGAATGAAGGCAAATGATTGATCGAGATGACTAACCTAGGAAAAGGAGAAAGATGTATGATCAAGACATTCTGTACATACGGCTCGGTGCTGGTGATGAGCATAGCATTGATCGCTATGCCTGGCTGCTCCAAAAAATCCGTACAATCTGGCGGCGACTCCCAGTCCACCAAAGGGATGGCGCAGGGAGGGGGATCAGATGGTTCCAAGTCCGGTGTCGGCAGCTTCCCGGACACCGGCGTTCAGTCGGGTGGCGGCGGGCTTCGGGGCCTCGACAAAAACCCTTCAGAGGAGCGCGTGGGCAGTGGCACGATGCTGGCGAAGGTGGATCCCTCCAGCAGTGCCGGACGACAAATGGATGAGATCAGGGCCGAGCAGGCCGCATCAGCTGCAGCGGGCCTGCGGGATGTGTTGTTCGGCTATGATGCCTGGACGATTTCCGAGGATGGGCGTCAAGCGTTGAGTCGCGATGCCGAGTGGATGAAGTCTAACCCGAGCGCGCTGGTCAAGGTCGAAGGGCACTGTGACGAACGCGGGACCGTCGCCTACAACCTCGTACTCGGTGAAAAACGGGCAAAAGCCGCCCGGAACTATCTGGTCGAACTCGGTGTCGGTGCCAATCGTCTGTCCGTGGTGTCATATGGGAAAGAGCGGCCGTCCTGTAATGAGCATGCGGAGTCGTGCTACCAGCAGAATCGGCGAGGACATCTTGCGGTGAAGACCGGGAAGTAGGCGACCTGTTATTGTCGGAGCGGTTGTGACTCCGTTGTCCGCGAAGAGAGAGAGCAGGGGATTCCTTCATCATAGTGGGTGGAACAATGTGGAACCATTCGGATACAAAGGGAACCTGGGCGACGATCTGTGTGATCTGTGCCTTCTTGTCGACCGGCTGCATTGCCCAACAAGCTGATCTTAAACAGACGGAGAAGAATCTTCAGCAGCGAAGTGCGCGACAGAGTCAGGAGATTTTGGTGCTTCGGGAGCAGGAGTTGCCGCAGTTGCGTGGCGAACTGGAGCGGGCGTTCCACCAAGCTCAGGAACTCCAGGCCAAGCAGGAAGACCTCAAGCAGCGCTCTGCGCAACTTGAGCAACAAACCAAGCGGCTCGAACTGTTTGCCGGTAAGCTGGAGACGGATAGCACAACTCGCTTCAACCAGGTGCGCGAGAGCCTGAATGCTCAAGATGTCAAAAATAAGCAGGATCGCGATCAGCTCCGCATGGACGTGAACACTCGCCTTGACGACGTGAGCCGACAGATGGAGCTGATGCGAAAGGAGATCATCGATGTCTTGCAGAAGACGAACAGCGGACTTGCCAAGAGTCTCGACATACGTCTGGAGGAGCAGCATAAGGCATTGGCGGATAACCAGGCTCGGGCCGAACAGTTGTCGGCAAAATTTGCACAATTCAGTCAGTCCTTGACGGCCTTCAGGGATTCGCTGACAGGATTGAGCGAGCGGGTGAGCCAAGAAGAGCAGGCAAGCAAAGCGTCGGCAATCCATATCAATGAGACGAACAAAGCGGTGACCGGTTATTTAGGCGAGGTCAATAAGAGTGTCGCATCTTTCGCGCAGAAGTTTGCCGCCCGTTTCGATGAACAGGACCGTCGTCTGGATGCCCTCTCCAAGGCCGTTGATCAGGTCGCGCAGGATGCGCATGTACGAGGGGGAAACAAGGGAGGGACACGTCAGTCAACCACGAAACCGGCCCACCGATCGGCGACAGTGCTTCCGTCTGAAACCCCAAAGGTTGAGCAAGAAACGCCTGCGGCCTCGCTCTCTGCGCAAGCTGAAGCGGGACAATCGGCTGAAACGGTGGCGTCGGCAGTCGAGTCCGAGGAGTCGCCGTACCCGCAAGTCAGCCAGAGTCGGGAGCGTTCCGATAAAGTCGAGTACGAACGTCTACTGGCACTGTTTCGTGAGGGGGACTTGGATGGAGCCCGGCAGGGGTTCGCGACATTTTTGCGTGACTATCAGAACTCGGATCTGTCTCCAAACGCGCGCTTTTGGCTCGGTGAATCGCACTACGGCAAGAAAGATTATAGACAAGCGATCGATTCGTATGACCGCGTCGAACTGGATTTCCCCCAGAGTGAGAAAGTACCATCGGCGATCTTGAAGAAAGGGTATGCGTACCTGGCGATGAAAGATAAGAAGCGCGCTTCTTCGGCGTTCAAACAGGTAGTGGCGTTGTATCCACGGAGTCCAGAGGCAGGAAAAGCGTCCGACAAACTATCCCAGTTGAAGGAGTCGCGTTAACCGTGATGCGCAAGCAAGTAGGATCAAGGGGGTTGGTCATTTTCATGGCCTGGGCGATGCTGTGGCTCGCCGGATGTGCCAACCACGCGGATTTTGTGGAGTTGCGTGACCACTTATCAACGGTGTCGAAGACCCAAGATCAAGATCAGAAGCGGCTGGATGCGCTGCAACGACGTTTGGAGTTGCTGGAGCGGGTGAAGGATACCGAATCAGCTAGGCCGAAGCTCGATCCGAAATTCGATGAGCTGTCTGCACGGATCCAAAAGTTAGAGGGGCGATTGGCCAAACCCGACGAGACGGTGGGTATTCCGAGTGTGCCCAAGGGGGAGCCAGTCCCTGGAGAGCCCGCTCGTCCCTCCAAACCACAGAAGCCGGCCTCCCCTGCAGATGCGCCGACGATGCTGCCCGGCATTCCCACAATTACCCCGACGTCGGCGTTCAATCTTGCGTACAATGACTATCTCAACGGGAAATACGAACTTGCCGTGGCGGGCTTTCAGCGATTTGTGAAAGACTTTCCAGGCACGTCGTTGACGCCAAATGCCTACTACTGGTTGGGAGAGTCCTCCTATCAGCAGAAGGATTACGTGCGCGCGATGCAATCGTTCGAGTACCTCTCGGCGGAGTACCCGGGAAACGAGAAGGTGCCGGCGGCGCTCTTCAAATCGGGGCTCGCGGCGGGAGAAACCGGAGATCTCGCCAAATCGAAGAAGAATCTCAAACGGGTCATCGAAGAGTTCCCGACGTCGGACGAGGCGAAACTCGCCAAGAATAAGCTGGCCGAAATTCGATGATCGGACGTCCACCGAGATGGCTCGTGTGGGTTCTCTTGTTCTCGACGTTCCCTGGAGTCTAGCTTCATGCCCGCCGCCAGTTGCTCCGCCAAAATCCATGTCCTCCCAGACGATGTAGTCAGCCGCATCGCGGCCGGCGAGGTCGTCGAGCGGCCTTCCGCCGTCGTCAAAGAATTGCTGGAAAACAGTCTCGATGCCGGGGGCCTGCATATCACGATCGATGTGAAGAATGGTGGACTAGCCCTCATTCGAGTCACGGACGATGGAGAGGGGATCAACCGCGCCGACCTTCCCCGTGCCTTCGAGCGGCATGCCACCAGCAAGCTTCGGTCCGATCGGGATCTCGCCTCGGTGACGACGATGGGTTTTCGCGGCGAGGCGTTACCGAGCATTGCGTCCGTCTCCCATCTGCTGGTGACGACCGCGACTAGGCAGGATACGGTGGGGTCACAGCTCACCCTGGTCGCAGGAGCAGGCGGCTCTATCGCGGACGCGCCCGCCGTGCCTGGCACCCGGATCGATGTCTCCAATCTATTTTTCAATCAACCGGCCAGGAAGAAGTTTCTCAAATCAACCACGACCGAGTTCTCCCATGTCAGTCATGTCGTGCAACTCGCAGGCCTCGCCTGGCCATCGGTACACTTCCGTCTGACCCATAACGGCCAGGAGATTCTCAACTATCCCGCCGTGACAGCAGAGCGTGATCGTATACTTCAAGTATATCGCCAGGCATTTCTCGATCGTACCATTGAGGTGCGAGGCCGGACAGCGGGATCGTCGATCCGCGGTGTGATGGTTGATCCTATCCATGCGCGGTCCTCGAGAACGCCACAGGAATTGTTTGTGAACCGGCGTCCCATCCGCAATGCGACCGTGTTTCATGCTGTCATGGATGGGTATGGATCATTTCTTCCCAAAGGGCATCACCCGACGTTCGTGCTCTTTCTGGATATCGAACCGGACCGACTCGATGTCAACGTGCATCCCACGAAGAAAGAGGTCCGTTTTTCGGAAACAGAAGCCCTTCATCAATTGGTACGTCAGTCAGTCCGCCACGCACTCAGCGGTTCCGAGCGGAAGGTCGTGTTGGGTCTCTCGCAGGCGAGGCTGTCGCAGACGGCACCGGAGTTCGCTCCCACGGCCGAGCGACAAACCGCGTCGTTCCTTAATTCTCACCCAGCTGGGTTGATCTCAGCTCGCAAACTGGACTCCAGAATCAATGTTAGTGGTGCGATGTCCCTGTCCGGCATCGACGAGGGGAGCCAGCTGGCCTTCGCTCACGAGGCAGCAGCGGCGTATCAGCGGGCAGAGAAACCTGACATCGTGCCGCTTGGACAAATCCTGCGGACCTATCTCGTGGCGCAGGTGGGCGAAGAGCTGCAAGTGGTTGATCAACATACTGCGCACGAGCGTGTCCTCTTCCAACGGCTCTGGCGAGGGTGGCAGAGCCGGGATATCCCCTCGCAGCCGCTTTTGATTCCTGAGCCGATCGAGCTGTCGGCGGCGCAGAGTACGCTGTTGCTCAAGCGCCGTGATGATCTGGAGAAACTCGGCCTCCTGATTGAACCGTTTGGTGCGACGGCCGTGGCGATTCGCGGGGTACCGGTTGGACTTGGCAAGGTAGATGCGACTGTGTTGGTGCAGGATCTGCTCGACGATTTGACCGAGTGGGACACCGCATCGTCATTGGAGCAGCGGGTTCAACCCGTCTTGGCGTCACTGGCCTGCCATGGGGCGGTCCGTGCTGGACGCACCTTGGCCCTTCCCGAGATTCAACAGCTGATTCACGATTGGGTGCAAGAAGGGTTGATCATGACATGCCCGCATGGGCGCCGCACGGCGTTTCGTCTTTCGACAGATGAGCTTGCCAAGCTGTTCGGCCGGGTTGGATGGTCATGATGGCCATTTCAGCGAGAGCGACGGGTCGTCTCTCCGAGACGCAGGTTCGTTGCAAGCCGGTGGTCGTGATGGTTGGGCCGACTGCTGTGGGGAAGAGCCGCGTCGCGGTTGAGGTGGCAAAGGCTTTCGAGACCGAGGTGCTCACAGCAGATTCCCGGCAAGTTTATCGCGGGATGGATGTCGGGACGGATAAACCGGCCCCAGAGGAGTGCCAGGGTGTTCCCCATCGACTGATCGATCTCGTCGATCCCGATGAATCTTTTAATGCAGGATTGTATCGTCGCCAGGCGGTCAATGAGATCGAGCGCCTCTATCGAGACTGCCGCCTTCCCTTGGTTGTGGGCGGAACAGGGCTCTATGTGCGGACCCTCCTCAAGGGCTTGTGCGACGCACCACCGGCAGATCCGATTGTGCGGGCGGCCCTACGGCTGGAGGCGAAGGCCCAAGGGTATGAGCACTTCTACGCGAGACTCGTGGAAGTCGATCCTGTGGCCGCAGCGCGGTTGCACCCACGCGACGAATCGAAAGTGATCCGCGCGCTGGAGGTGTACCAGTTGTCCGGTCGTCGGATGTCGGAGTTTCAACAGGAGCACGGGTTTGGCGAGCGGTCATTTTCAACGTTGATCATCGGCTTGGCCCGAGACCGCGGCGCGCTGTATCGGCGTATCGAGGAACGGATTGATTGGCAGCTGGCTCGCGGTTTGATAGAGGAGACAAAGCAACTCCTGGCCCAGGGGTATCAGCGTGACAGTGTGGCCATGAAGGGCTTGGGGTATCGACAGGTAGCCGAGCACTTGGCTGGCGAGTATGACGTCGCTGAAATGGTTCGGCGGTTTAAACGGGACACGAGACATTTTTCTAAACGACAAATCACTTGGTTTCGAAAGGAACCGGGGATTCAGTGGTTGACGATCGAGGAGTCTGAGTCGGCCCACCACACGGCAGCGCTGGTGATCGGACAGGTGGATCGATTTCTTACCACACTTCGGGACCAGGGATGACACGGCAGGGGAACGCCGCACACGCAGACATCGGGATCATTGGCGGCAGCGGGTTGTACGACATCGAGGGGCTTCGGAAGGTCACAGAACGCTCGGTCAAAACCCCCTTCGGGGCTCCTTCCGACAAAGTGGTGTTTGGCGAGTTGGACGGGATTCGTATCGCCTTTCTCTCGCGACATGGACGCGGACATCGGATCAATCCTTCGGAGGTCAACTATCGCGCGAATATCTATGCCCTCAAGTCGCTCGGGGTGAGCCGGGTGATTTCTGTAAGTGCGGTCGGCAGCATGAAGGAGTCAATCAAGCCCGGGGACGTGGTGTTGCCGGATCAGTTTATAGATCTCACCAAGCGGCGGGTTTCGACATTCTTCGAAGGGGGCATCGTTGCGCACGTGGCATTTGGCGAGCCGGTCTGCGCTTCGCTCGGGGCGGGATTGTTGGCCGCGGCTCGTACGGTCGGTGCTACCGTGCATCAGGGCGGTGTCTATCTCTGCATCGAAGGCCCACAGTTTTCGACCAAAGGGGAGTCCCGGTTGTATCGCCAGTGGGGTGCGAGCGTGATTGGGATGACGAATCTCCCTGAGGCCAAACTCGCACGCGAAGCAGAACTCTGCTATGCCACGGTGGCCCTGGCAACCGATTACGATTGTTGGCATGAGACGGAAAAGGCCGTCACCGTCGAGGCGATCTTGACCACTCTCCGCCAGAATGTCACGCTGGCCAAACGACTGCTGCGGACGGCGATGCGTGCGGTGGCCGACGTCAAGTCCTGTAGCTGTCAGCGCGCATTGCAGGATGCCATTATCACGGAGCCAGACCGGATGCCAGCCACACTCCGACGGAAACTGGCCTTGTTGATGGATCGGGCTGTTTCGGTGAAGGAAGGAATTCGGTAACCCATGGGGAAGTTGCTCGTAGTCGGGTCGGTCGCGTTAGATACGGTGAAAACACCCTTCGGTGAGGTCAGCGAGGTCCTTGGAGGTTCGGCCACCTACTTTTCAACTGCGGCCAGCTACTTTACCAGCGTGGATCTCATCGCAGTCGTGGGGGAAGATTTTCCCCCGCGACACCTCGCATTCCTCAAGAGCCGTGGCATCGACTTGACGGGGTTGGAGCGGAGGCCCGGGGCGACGTTTCGATGGAGAGGGGAGTACACGCATCAATTGAACGAAGCGCACACTCTCGACACGAAACTCAACGTATTCGAATCCTTTCGACCAAAGATTCCCGAGACCTACCAATCCCCAGATCTATTGTTCTTGGGCAATATCGATCCGGATCTTCAGCTGGATGTGCTGCAGAAGCTTTCACGTCCGCCGTTGGTCGCGTGCGATACGATGAACTTTTGGATCAACGGCAAGCGAGATGCGTTGTGGCGGGTCCTGGAGCAGGTTGATATTCTCATCATTAACGATGGGGAGGCCCGGGCACTCGGCGAAGATACGAATCTGGTGAAGGTCGCACAAAAAGTACTCGCCCGTGGGCCCAAGCACCTCATCATCAAGCGTGGGGAGTATGGGGTCTTGATGTTCAACGAGAAGCAGGTATTCGGGGCTCCGGCCTTTCCGCTTGAAGACGTGCGCGATCCTACCGGTGCGGGGGATACCTTCGCCGGTGGTTTCCTCGGCTACCTGACGGCCACAGGCAATCGTTCGATCGAGGCCTTCAAACAGGCGATTATCTTCGGGAGCGTCATGGCGTCATTTACCGTAGAAGCCTTTAGTCTTGACCGTTTGCGAATCCTGGACTACAAAGAGATTCAAGAACGGTTTCGAGACTTTAAGCAGTTGACCCATTTCGAGGACATTGCATGACGCAGAATCTCTTTGCTGGTTCAATTGTTCGACCATTCGCGCGTCCGTTGCTCGTGTTGGCCCTGTTGACCGGATGGCTATCTGGCTGTGCCACATCGGAAGGTTTGGCACAGAAGTCAAAAGGGTACTACCAGGAAGGCGTCGCGAGCCTGGAGCACGATCAGCAGAAGTCCTTTGTGTCGTTCCAGAAGGCCGTCAAGCTCGATCCGAGCAACAAAGAAGCACGATATGGGCTCGGCCATATTCTGGCGCTGCAGGGTAAATTCCCCCAAGCCGAGGAAGAATTTGTGGCCGCGACGAAGCTCGATGAGAATTACTCGGAAGCGTACACCTATCTGGGCCAGGTCTTGGAAATACAGGAGCGGTGGAAGGAAGCGATCGCTGCATTCCGTCAGGCGCTGACCAATCCCTTGTATGCAACGCCGGACCTGGCCCGATTCCATCTCGGCCGGTCGTTGGCTCACGAGAATGATTACCAGGGCGCGATGGAAGCGTTTGAGGATGCCTTAGTGGTCAATCCGCCCAATGTTCCCCCGGCGCTACTACACTTGGAGCTGGGGCGGGTATATTACAAGCTAGGGTTCGAACGACGTTCAAGAGAAACGCTGACCAAGGTGACGACGCTCGATAAGGGTGGTGAGTACGCCGCAGCCGCGAAGGAGCTGCTGATACGGCTCAAGCCGTAAAGAGACACCCATGGAATCGATCGGCGAATTTTTTAAACAGGTGCGGGAGACCAAGGGGCTCACCATCGACGAAGTCGCATCCAAGACGCGAATTCGAACTGATTTTGTGAAGGCGCTGGAAGATGGGAACTTCGCCAAGTTGCCCGATCAAGTGTTTGCGCGAGGCTTTGTGCGGTCCTACGCCCGGTCCCTCGGACTCGATGAAGACGATGCGATCCACCGATTCACTCAATCGGCAGGCCCCTATTACGACAAGCAAATCGAGCGGGAGCGTTTGAAAGTCAGGCAGGCGGAAGAAGAGCGGAAGCGACAAGCCAATCGAAAGGCCGTCGCGATCGCGATCGGCATCGCGATTCTCACGCTCATCTTCCTCTTAAGCCGGGAACAGTCGTCGCTCCTGGTCCGTCGTTCGAGCTCAGACCTTCCCGCCTCCACACCCAAGCGGACCGCTCCACCGATTCCAGAATCTCAGGACGCCCCGCCAAGTCAACAGGCCGAGGCGGTCCCGCCGGCTCCGCCGGCCCCCAAGACCAAACCGAGCGAGGCCCCAGTCGTATCAGTTAAGCCGGGCGAAGGAAGTACTGTTGGGCCAGTGACCGGCCCATCATCCACAGCTTCGGTCGCGCCGGAGCTCGCGGCTCCGGGTCCTTCTTCTCTGGGGAGCGACGGGCCGTTGGGAGGGATTTCACTCGAAGGGTCTGCGGCAACGGAAGGACAGTTGGCGCTGGACCTTGAGGCGACAGAGCTGAGTTGGGTCGTCGTTCAAATCGATGGCGGCAGTCCCCAAGAGGCCTTGCTCAGACCTGGAGAAAAGGCCAGATGGAAAGGCCAGGACCAGTTTATCCTGACGCTCGGTAACGCCGGGGGTGTCAAGGCCGAACTCAATGGCAAACCTCAAAAACCCTTCGGCCCGAGTGGCAAAGTTGCGCGCGATATCGTCATCAAACGTTAACCGCTCTCCTGCACCGTCCACCCGGTCACGGCATGTTTTCTTTATCAGCCCGTCTTGGTGGCCATCCCATTATTATTCAAATCCAAGCATGTTCCGGTTCCGTACCTGCTGTCTTAGTTCGTGTCGCGCCGGGGGTTGCCGGGCGTGCGATGTCGCGGGATGGGGCGCCGCAGCAAGCACTGAGGCGCAATGGTGCCACCCTTTTGAAGTTTCTGAGATTCCGGGGATTGCAATGCCTCTAACTAGCAGGAATATCGTGCCTCGCCGTGTGGGTCTTCTGGCACGAGCTTTGATTCTTATTTGGTAGGACTGAACGAAAGTCGGCGGAGTGGAAGTGAGTATGAGGCCGGGAACGAAGTAGTGAAAGAGTAGTGGAGTAAAGAGACCGTCTGGTAGCACCAGGGATTGCTTGACATGAGTAGAAGGCCATTGTTATATTCGCCGGCGTTTTGTCGCTTTGACTTGGATTTACATGAGCCGACGGTCTGATGCCGCGTTCATGTGCGGTGGTTAAACACAAAGGAGGAAGCCTGATGGGGTATTTTTCTAAGTTCGTGGGAATCAGCGCAGCGCTGATGCTGCTGTCGGTCTCGGTGGTCGGAGCCGAAGAGCGTGACCCGCTTAAGCCCCGCGTTCCGGCGGACCAGATGGCCGAAGCGAGGGCCAACAAGAGTCCGGTTGAGGCGACTCCGGATAACATTGCCAAAGGAAAGGCGCTGTTCGAGGGCAAGGGTACCTGCTTCAATTGTCATGGTAAGAATGGGGATGGCCAGGGCGAGGCCGGTAAGATTCTGAATCCGAGCCCCCGCAATTTCACGAACTGCAAGTTCCACAAGAAGCGGAAAGATGGCGAGCTTTTCTGGGTGATCAAGAACGGTAGTGCAGGCACAGGCATGGTCCCTTTGATCCCAGCCGCGATCACTGAACTAGAAGCCTGGACGATCATCAATTACGAGCGGAGTTTCTGCAAAGGCGAATAGTTTCGTCGCAGCTGTGAGTTCAAGAGGGTGGAGGACCGAATTCCTCCGCCCTCTTTTTTTGTCTTCCCATCGTATGATCCTTTCTCGTTGATCATCCGGGGAAGGGATGCGAAACGTTTCGCGCTTCATGGTCTTACAATTGCCGCGAGCACGTCGCTTGGGAAAGGTGTGTCTCAGGGCGAAGAGGCTGTCTTGGCAGACTCAGGGAGGGTGGGTGAAATAGCCGCCGGAGGTCTGGCGGGTGATGAGAGGGACTGGTTCAGCACCCATTTAGTCGGCTTCGGTGCCCTGGATCGATGTGAGCTTGGTTAATCTTAAGGCAGCGGAAAGATTGGTCGGGTCAATCGCCGGAACCGCGAAGGGGCGTTGCTCCTGGTTCATGTGGGTCTTGGATGCCCAGCGCACTTTCTGGCTGAGATAGGTCACCGTTTCGCCGAGTGTCACGTCGCCATCCCGGTTGGTATCGGCCTCGCCGCGGAGCGCCCGCAGCAGATAATAGGTGAACAGGCCATGCCGATGCAGGTCGTCCTCCAAGCCCCGTCCGATGCCGCTAATTCCGATGACATGGAGGGTCGAGCTCCCCGTAGGATTCCATTGTGGGAGGGCGGTCTTGGTTCGGCTATCCGGTCCCATACGCGATACAATGCCATCAAACAGAAACACCGTCTGTTTCGCGTTTAAGCGAGACAGTGTTGCCTCAAAGTCTTTGAGTGAGTATGCCCGTGAGGTGGTCGTGGCGGTCCCATCGTACGGTACCAGGAACGTCTCTCCCGTCGAAGCGACCGAAGCGAAACCGGCGAAATAGACAATAACGACCGCGTCCTTGTTCATGTGAGGCGGCAGCCAATCCAGCAGAGCTTCGTCAATATCCGAGCGTATTGCCTTCCAGTCCTGCAGTAGATGAACATTGGAGGCAGGCAAGCCGCCGAGGGACTGAAAATAGTTCGAAACCATTTTGGCATCCATTGAAGCGAACTTGCGGGATGGGACTTGCCGGTCTCGATAGAATCCGATTCCAATAGAGAGCAAGTAGGTGTGGGGCTGCCGAAATCCGGTGGCCAAAGCAGGGATTTGATCCACGTCGTCGGCCTTGATGTCGGTAGGTTGGATCGACAGGGCCAGGGTTTGAGTCGGCGGCTGAGTATGGGTTCCTGAATCAGAGACTGCCACGTGAATCTCGGCCTTTCGCTGTTGGACGGACTGCGGTAACGTCGCCGCAAATTCGATCGAGCGGGACTGGCCCGGTTGTAGTCGTCCGACTGCAAGCGAGCTGGTAGGAAATTGGTCGAGCACCGAGGCGGTTCCCGTCAAGGCAGCACTGACACCCTGAAGGTCCTGCTCCCCCACATTCACGAGGTCGATGCGCACCCGAATGCGCTCGCCTCCCTCAAAAACCAAATTGCTGTTCTCATCCAGCACAGTGGCTTTAAACGAGAGCGCTGATGGGGTGCCTTTGGCTGGGATGGTCGTTCTCGGCGGAACCGGCCTCACTGACGATGGTGCCACTGTTTCGGGAGCGGGTCCGCCCGTCGCTGCCAACTGGGTCCGGACGGCACGAATGAATTGCGTCGAGAGGGCGATCCCTGCGTCATGCACAAACTCCCCGATATTGCCGTAATCGCATCGGCGTTGGGTCGGTTCCAGAATAAGACGTTGGTTGTGCGCCGTGGAAACGGTCTGCTGGCCGAGCTCTTTCCCCGCGGCATCCTTAAAGGTTAAGAGCGTCTCGAGGGTTATTTCTGCAGGCACCCGATCATAGACATTATCAGTCAAAAGTTTGAGGCCAGATCGTTGGAGCGTAACCACAATTTCCGTGTCGGGCTGGAATCGTGCGGCGATTCCACCGGTGACGGCCACGGCCGTAAAACTTTGGGAGGCCGCGTCAATCATGATCGATTCGACTTCTTCCCCCACGTTGAGCTCGTGCGGGCTATTGCACCCATCGATGTACTGCATCTTGAGATTGGAGAAGGAAGGGGCGAAGGTCAGATTGACGGAGTTGGCCAGACGCGGACCCATGTCTGGCAAGGGGGTTCGGTGGAACGCTGAAGTCAACTTATCGCATCCCGACAGGCCGCCCACTGTGATGAGGAGACACAAGAGGATGGCCCATCGCGTCGTGATTCGTTGGGGTAAGCCTGTTGGGCGTCGTTCGATGACCATGGGCTGGGGGAAGCTGTCTGCCGTGACTGGTTTGGATAGCAGGATGCTTAAAGAGTCGCTCTTCTCACCCGCCGAATCCTGGCGCGCCGAAACGCGCCTTATCCCATGCGGTGTTCTCGCGTCGCACAGAGGCTCAACGTACCGAACCATACGCCTTGCCTCTTCGCTCGCTTCGGCTTTGCTGGACAGACTTTTTGGGCAGCCTGTATGGTCTTCTCCGGTTGCCCAAGACGTGTGGACCATCGAGTGTACTGGCATGGCAAAAATAGTTATTCCGCAGCCTGCGACTGAAATTCAAGCCCGGCACAGTACCGAAATGTCCGGCTGAATGTAACAGGGCGCGTGCGTGTTTGGCTAGCCTGAGATCCCTCGTTATCCTGCGTTTCTGATACGGAGATGAGTTGAAACAAGGGGCCATGCACCCGATGCTGATACCTGGTCTGTCGAATATGCGGGATGGCGGGGCGGCGTCGACCAGAACTCAGATGAAGTACGGTAGCTAAGCCATAGGCAGCATTGCAAGGGGGATGGGTTCGCTGGACTTGACAGATCCGCTGATGGGGGGCGAACGTACAAGAGTGGAGAGTCGAGCGATAGAAGAACCGGCATGGCCGGGAGGTGGGGGATGCGCCATCTGCTCAGTCGAGTAAGTCTGATGCTCAGCACGGTATTCTTGGTTTCTTGTGCCTCTGCCATTCCACCCGCACGGATCGGCGATTATGTTTCCTCAGAGCACCAGGCTGGCGACGACGCTTTCGCGAGGGTCAATCAGCGACCACTTCAGGCAGGGCTTGTCGTGGTGTCCGATATGGCAGAGCCTGGTGTGACTCCAAATCTGCCGGAAGAGGCACTTGCTTGCCTCAGAGAAAGCCTACAAAGGGACCTCGATCATGCGATTCCTGTGGCGATAAAGGAAATGATCCCAGCCGACCATATCAGGCCGAAGCCGCATGGGGATTGGGCCCAGTTTGCAGAACTGGGACAGCAACGCGGGCTCGACTATCTGGTCGTCGTGGTTGTCTCCAGCACCGAGCAGGAATATCCCGTGACGCTCTTTCTGGGGTGGACCACGCACGCGCAGCCTGGATTTCGTCGAGATAACTGGTCGCTGTTGGAATTTGCCCTGTTGGATTTGAACCACAATCAGACCTTGATGCAGGCCGAAGGACGGGGCTGGGCCACACTGGATCGCCCGAGTGCACCAGGGATCAATCAATGGTATCCGGCTATCTACCTACGCCCTCAAGATCAGCGGCGTATTTGGCCTCCGACATATGAAGGCGCGCCGAACACGCTACGTGTTGTGTCATTTGAGCAAGCGGCTAAGCGGCTGATGCTGGAGCTCCAGAACTCTT
Source organism: Nitrospiraceae bacterium (assembly GCA_036004925.1). Lineage (GTDB taxonomy): Bacteria > Nitrospirota > Nitrospiria > Nitrospirales > Nitrospiraceae > Palsa-1315. The sequence goes on from DASYRC010000084.1 coordinate 48,371, forward strand.
GGCTCAGGGTATTGGAATCCGAGGCGACGGCTACGAAAAGCAGTTCTTAGCATTTCCTGAAAAGCCGCGTGCGACAAGCAAACGAGTGAGACGGCCAAACGAATTGGGAGCCCAATCTGTCCACGGCGCGCCTTTCTCGCATGTCACGCGCTTCTCGCGGCACAGCCCTCCCTGTCCCCTTCTGGCTCTGGTTGGTGAGGGTCTGACGAGGACTATTAGTCTTTGAAGCCCTCGGAACGGATAGTGTACAATGCACCGTTCAATGCTTGGTGTCGCGTCGGTTAACCCTGTGGAGGAACGCTGTTATGGTCACGCGGAGTAAGGGGGGGAATGTCCGAGGGCTTGTCGCAGGTTTCAGTCTAGTCATGGGTACCTTCGCGTTTGCTGTCCTGCCGCTTGAATCCACAGCCTTAGCCGCGGGGGTTCCAGCCGGGCTGACTCAAGGATTTTCAGAGATCGTCAAGCAGGTCACGCCAGCAGTGGTGAACATTGCCGTGACCGGGGGTGGAGAGGGCGGGGGACGAGGCCGGAGATCGCCGGTGCCCCCAGGTCCCTTTGGTGGACCTCCGGGTGAAGAAGCGCCAGGGGGTGAGCTCCCGACTCCTCCGCCGATGCCTCCTGGAGGAGGGCATGGACGCCCTGATCAAAGCGCCGGATCTGGCGTCATTTTTGATCCGAATGGATTTATCGTGACCAACAATCACGTGGTCGAAGGCGCCACGCAGATCACCGTCACGCTCAGCGATCGACGTGAATTCAGCGCAAAAGTGGTGGGAACTGATTCGAAGACGGACTTGGCTGTGGTCAAGATCGAGGCACAAAATCTCCCAGCCTTAAAATGGGCTGAGTATGAGAAATTGCAGGTCGGCGATCTTGTGTTGGCAGTCGGCAGTCCGTTCGGACTTAGTTCCACCGTGACCCTAGGCATCATCAGCGCCTTGGGACGCGGCAATGTCGGCATTGCAGACTATGAAGATTTCATCCAGACCGACGCCGCAATTAATCCGGGCAATTCCGGCGGGGCATTGGTCAATCTGAATGGCGAACTCATTGGGATCAATACGGCCATCTTCTCAAGGACCGGCGGGTCGGAGGGAATTGGATTTGCCATTCCCAGCAGTATTGCGTTGGATATCGTTGACAGTCTGCGGAATACCGGCAAAGTCGTGCGCGGCTGGATGGGAGTTGCGATTCAAGAAATCACGCCGGCCTTGGCCAAATCCTTCAGGCTCCCGGAGCAGCGCAAAGGAGTACTTATAAGCGATGTGAATGAGAACGGCCCTTCCCACGCTGCGGGTGTGAAGCGCGGCGATGTGGTGATTGCCTTCAACGGGAAAGAAGTCCAAAACGTGAGTCAGTTGCGAAATCTCGTCGCGCGCACGATTGTCGGCAGGGATGCGCAGGTGAAGGTTTTGCGAGACGGCAAGGAACAGACGATCACTGTGAAGGTGGCTGAGCGACCGACGGATGAAATGTTGGCGAAAAAGGAACCGTCGGCTCCCAAGGAACCGGTCGAGACGGTGAAGCCGCCTGATAATGTCTTGGCCTCTCTTCGTGTGCAGGGGTTGGATGCGGCCACGATGGGTCAATTGAACATTCCGGCGAAGATGACGGGCGTGGTCGTGACGTCGGTCGAAAGCGGCGGCTCTGCGGAAGCGGCTGGTCTGCAGCGTGGCGACGTGATTCAGGAAGTAAACCACGAAGTGGTGAAGACGCTCGAAGACTATCAGAACGCCTCGAGTAAGTTGAAAAAGGACGAGTTGGCCGTCCTGCTCCTGAGCCGGCAGGGGAATAACCTGTTTGTCGCGGTCAATCCCAAGTAACACGCATGACGCCAGCCGCGACCGCCCGGCATCCGAGCGGTCGCGGCTGGCCATCAGATGAACGGATCGTATGTCCAACGGCCTGAGTTCACTCAACAAGTGGCTGCAAGACACGATCTTCAAGCCGCTGGAAGATAAGAAAATGCCGGTGATGGAGCACCTGGTGGAGCTCCAGATCCGGCTGACGCGCGCGGTCATCATCACCGCCGTGGTGTTTGTCGGCACGTTTTTCTATGCCGACATGTTGGTCAAGTGGCTTCGCATCCCCCTCCAGAACATGTTTATGCCAAGCTCCCTGTCCTGGGTGCCGACCGATCTGCCGACCGTTCCGTTTGTCTTTCTCGCCCCGGCTGAAGCGTTATGGCAAAACGTCAAGGTGGCCGGGCTCTTTGCTCTCGTCGCCGTGACCCCGTACATTCTGTTGGAAGTCTGGCAATTCGTCGTGCCGGGACTCCACGCCCAGGAACGGCGCTTTGTCGGGCCATTTGCTCTGTTGAGCACCGTGGCCTTTTACGCTGGGGTGGGCTTTTCATTTTTCTTCGTACTTCCGTTTGCGCTGAATTTTTTGGTCTCCTATGGCGTCAATGCCGGCTTCATTCCCCAGATCTCCATCGCGCAGTATGTCGGATTTGCCCTGTGGTTCTTAATGGTGTTCGGGCTGATATTTGAAGTGCCGCTTGCGATCACTCTCATGGCGAAGCTTGGGTGGGTCGATGCGCCTTTTCTCAGGCGGTATCGCAAGTGGGCCCTGCTAGGGTCGTTCATATTTGCCGCAATTCTTACCCCAACGCCCGATCCCTTCAACCAATGTCTGATGGCTCTACCGATGTATCTATTCTACGAGGTCGGCATTTTGAGCGCAGGGTTTTTCAACAAAAAGAAGCCGGTGCCGGAGGGGGCAGCTGTGCCGGCCGTGGCCACCGCAGCGGCAGGAAACGGCAAGGCGCCGTCGATGGGACTCCCTAACGTGGGAGAGGGCGATTACGTCGGCGTGCCAACAGATCGCCGGCGATGACGAGAATGCGCAGATCGGGCATAACGTGTTACAGAAGGAAGATACATGGCTCGTGAACTGAACGTCATTCAAGCTCCCAGCTCCGGCGGCAGCGATGCCTGTGTATACATGTGGGCCTGCGCGATCTGCGATGAGAACGAAACCTGTCAGAAGGACAAGGAGGGCCACAGTCGCTGGTTGGTAGCCAAACGGATGGAGCGGATCGAATACAAAGTGCTCATCATGAGCAACAAGGGTGGAGTCGGAAAGAGTACCTGTACGACGAACCTCGCCGTGAGTCTCGCGCTCAAAGGGTGGCATGTTGGCATTTGCGATATGGATATCCATGGCCCGAACATTCCAAAGATGGTGGGGGCCGAAGGACAGAAGCTCAAGATCAGCAGCTCAGGGGGGATTATCCCGTTTCAGGCGTATAACCTTAAGATTGCCTCGATGTCCTTCTTGTTGCAGAATTCGGACGATCCGATCATCTGGCGCGATGCATACAAGTATGAGTTCATCAACCAACTCTTGGGCGGTGTCGAATGGCAGGATCTCAATTTTTTGTTTGTCGACTTACCTCCCGGAACCGGTAACGAATCGGTCACGACCATTGACCTGCTCGGCAATGTCAGCGGCGCGGTGATCGTTACGACGCCACAGGAAGTGGCCTTGCTGGATTCCCGCAAATCGGTCACTTTCTGCAAAGACAGCGAAGTCCCGATCATTGGGATTGTCGAAAACATGAGCGGGTTGGAGTGCCCACACTGTCACAACCACATCGAGGTGTTCCGGAAAGGCGGCGGGGAAGCCTCCGCGATTGATATGGGCGTGCCCTTCCTCGGGCGCATTCCACTCGATCCCGATGTCGTGATCCAGTCCGATGCCGGTGAGCCATTTGCGATGTTCAATTCCGACACGCCCACGGCCGGGTGCTATCACGAGATTGCCAACAAGGTCGAAGCATTCTGCAAGAAGAGCGGGTCGCTCGTGAAAATCGCATCCAGACAGGCACACTGATGAAGGAGAGACTGTGAAGGCCACAGACGTGACAGAGGGGCTCACGCAGCTGCAGGACGCGCAGCGGATCGTGTTGGAGGCCACGCCGACGTTGGGCTTGGAGAAGATTTCTATCCTCGATGCCCTTGGCCGTGTCCTCGGCGAGGATATTGTGGCGGACCGGGATAATCCACCCTGGGACAACAGTGCGATGGATGGGTTTGCGGTGCGGTGGGACGATATCAAGCAGGAACATGCGATTCAGAAACCGGTGACGCTTACGGTAATTGAAGATGTGGCTGCAGGCAAGATGCCTTCAAAGTCCGTCGGCGCGGGGCAGGCGATTCGCATCATGACGGGGGCCCCGCTCCCGAAGGGGGCGGACACGGTCTTGAAAGTCGAAGACACTGAGCATACACCTGAGTCTGTTCGCGTCTTCAAGCCGGAACAACGAGGCGCCAACATTCGGCCTCAAGGCGAAGATGCCAAGAGGGGCGAGTGCATTATCGGCAAGGGGACCCAGATTCGTCCGGGTGAAGCGGGGATGTTGGCGATCCTCGCCAAATCGTTCATCTTTGCCTATCAACGGCCCCGGGTGGCTATCCTTTCGACCGGTGATGAATTGGCGGATTTGGACGAGCGGTTCAGCGAAGAAAAAATCATCAACTCCAATAGCTATGGGATGGCAGCAGCGGTTCAGGAGGCGGGTGGCATTCCCTTGTTGCTGGGGATTGCGAGGGATACGCCTGCAGCGCTGAAGGAAAAGATTTTGCACGGACTGACGGCAGATATTCTGGTGCTGTCCGGTGGCGTGTCAATGGGCGATTACGATTTCACGAAGGCGGTCTTCCACGAACTGGGCGGAGAGATGAACTTCTGGAAGCTGGCGATCAGGCCGGGGCAGCCGCTCGCGTTCGGGAAGATTCAGGGCAAGTTGGCCTTCGGCTTGCCGGGGAATCCTGTGTCCTCCATGGTGACGTTCGAACAGCTCGTGCGGCCGGCGATGCTCAAAATGAGCGGACATCGGAGTTATGGTCGGCCTGTCGTGCAGGCGATCTTCCAGGAGAGGTTTTCCAAACGGACGGACCGACGCCACTTTCTACGCGGTGTGCTCACTCGGGAAGACGGTGTTTTCAAGGTTCGAACGACTGGTGCACAAGGGTCTGGAATGTTGACCTCCATGGTGAAGGCCAATTGTTTGATTGATATCCCCGTCGAAGTTGAACGAGTGAACCAGGGCGATCTGGTATCGGTTCAACTGTTGAGCGGGGAAGCCTGGGCCAGCCATGCGGGGGCTGCCCACAACGGTCCTCAGCGGCTCTCCTGTTGCTAATAGGGAAAGGATGTCAATAGTCATCAGTCACTAGTCAATGGCGAGAATCATTTTTGAACGCCTTTGACCAATGACGATTGACTATTGACGAGTTATATCCATGGCCGTACCTATTGTCTCGTTTGTCGGTCGGTCGAACAGCGGGAAAACCACGCTGATCGAGCGCGTGATTCCTGAGTTGGTCCGGGCCGGCTACAAGGTGGCGACGGTGAAGCATGCCGGACATGGGTTCGACCTCGATACGGAAGGGAAAGATAGCTGGCGTCACAGGCGAGCCGGCGCCAGCAGCGTGGTGGTGCTCTCCAAGGAGAGTATGGCGATGTTTGCCGATGTGTCTGATCAGATGCATGTCGAAGACGTGCGGGATCGGTTTCTCGATCACACCTATGACCTGATCATTGCCGAAGGATGGAAACACGAAGGGTATCCGAAGATTGTCATCGTCCGTGAGCAGTTCGGCGAAATTCCTGTTTCCACGGAAGGGCTACTCGCGGTGGTATCGGACAAGCCCATCGATCTACACATTCCGTTGTTCGGCCTGGACGATGTCGCCGGCGTAGCCGCCTTGATCATGAAGCAGTTCCCAAGGTCGCAGTCTCGTGCAGAGCAAGAGCTGGAAACCTAAAGCGGCCGTCGTCCTAACTCTCGTTGCTGGTACTCTCGCGCATTCAGCATCCTGCTAAGTCGCTGATCATTCATGTCCACACCTGTCCTGCATGTCCAACATCTGGAGAAACGGTTTGGCGAGTTCGTCGCTGTCAGCGATATTTCGTTCGACATCAGGCCGGGAGAAATTCTTGGATTGCTGGGCCCGAATGGGGCGGGGAAAACCACCACGATTCAGATGCTGCTCGGGGTGGTAACGCCGACCGCCGGCTCCATTCAAATGTTCGGGCTCGATCTGGCAGCTAACCGTGAGGTCATTCTGCAACAAGTGAACTTTTCTTCGACCTATGTCTCACTGCCTCAGGCGCTCACGGTCGAGGAGAACCTCTGGGTGATTGCGCGGCTGTACGGTCTGTCTCAAATCCAAGAACGGGTCGATGACATCGTGAAGCGGCTTGAGATGGGTGAGTTTCGTCATAAAGTGACGCGCAAGCTCTCTTCCGGCCAAAGCACTCGTCTTGGGCTGGCCAAGGCGTTTTTAACAGAACCGAAGATTCTGTTTCTCGATGAACCGACTGCGAGTCTGGATCCTGATATTGCACAAAAGATTCGGAGCTTCCTCAAGGAGGAGCGACGATCGTCCGGGCTCAGCGTGCTCTATACCTCGCATAATATGCACGAGATGGAAGAGATGTCGGATCGAATCATCTTCCTCCAGCGGGGAAAGATTGTGGCGGAGGGGACGGCGCAGGAGATTGTGGCGCGGTTTGGGCAGGCGGATTTGGAAGAAGTATTTGTGAAGTTGGCGCGGGAGAAATGAAAGAGCGGACTGAAGGGGACGTTCCCTGTGCTTGCAGACCGCGTACACTCAGAAAGTGCTCGGTCGATGCGCGCAGTGGGGAATGTCCCCGCCAGCCCACGATGTGCGCCAAAAATGTTTCAGAGTGGAGACGGGGAAGAAGATGAAATGAAAGCCCACCGAATCTATGCGTTGGTGGCGAGGCATCTGTACCTGTACCGGCGCAGCTTGCCACGTATGATGGAAATCTTCTATTGGCCGTTTCTTGACCTCGTCATCTGGGGATTCATTACAGTCTACCTCATGAAATTTCAGGGACAAATCCCGGGGGCCGTGACGTTCTTTTTGGGAGCGTTGATTCTGTGGGATGTGCTGTTCCGGTCTCAGCAGGGGATTACGATCTCGTTCCTTGAGGAGATTTGGGCGAGAAATCTCATGAACTTGTTCGCCAGTCCGCTCAAGCCGAGTGAGTTTCTCGCCGCCACGATGGTCATGAGCGTCTTCAAAGTATTGGCTGTCTCTGTGGTCATGGTTGTCTGCGCAGGCCTGTTCTACTCCTACAACATCTTCGTGATCGGGATGTGGCTGGTTCCGTTCGCCTTGAATCTCGTGATGACGGGATGGATTATCGGGGTACTGACCACTGCCCTCATCATGCGATTTGGCCAGGAAGCCGAAGTCCTGGCTTGGAGTATGGTGTTCCTGTTCCAGCCCATCTCCTGTGTGTTTTATCCGATGGAGGTGCTCCCCGGGTGGCTGCAGGTCATTGCCTGGATGAACCCGGCTGCTCATGTATTTGAAGGGATGCGTGCCGTGCTCAACGATTCTGGCGAGCCGATGGCCCATCTCGGGTGGGCGACCGGTCTCAACCTATTGTTTCTTGGTATGGTAATTGCCGCCTTTCATTGGACGTTCGAGCTTTGCAGGGAACGGGGACTGCTGGTGCGCATTGGGGAGTAAGCCAACGGAAGAACTGAGACTCGGATTGCCATTTTCAAAATGGCTGTGATAGCCTACGACTACCTTATTGCAGGGGCCTGGCGGTGAGGTGGAACGAAACATTCAGGTCTGTAGCATCGATGTTGCCTTGCCCGAGAATCTCGTCGGAAGTCAGACCTAAGTCGCCACATCTTTCGCGTCTTCGGCCCGCTCCTTCCTCCGTCCCTCGTGTACAAGACAATATCATCATACTCATAAGGAGGAACCCCAGATGGGTTCAAAGATTTATGTTGGTGGATTGCCCTACTCGGCGACCGAGCAGGAGTTGAGTGATCTGTTCGGGAAACATGGCGCCGTCGCCTCCGCGCGGATCATTACGGATAAGTTCACGGGACAGTCACGCGGTTTCGGCTTCGTCGAGATGTCTTCGGACGCGGAAGCGCAGGCGGCCATTACCGCTCTCAACGGTGCGGAAATGGGTGGCCGAACCTTAACTGTGAATGAAGCGCGTCCCCAGGAGCCTCGCACTGGCGGTGGGGGCGGTGGATTTGGTGGGGGCGGGGGTCGTAGCGGTGGCGGCGGGAAGCGCGATCGCTGGTAATCCTTATTCGTGAATGTGAACGGGGCTGTTATCGTCAAGATGGCAGCCCCGCTTCGCGTGATACAGCGGGATGGGAGATGGTCGCCCAGTCTGAGAGTGTGGGACCGTCAGCTAATCAACCCACCCATCACCGACTGTTGGAACTCCGGGCGGGCCCTCTGTCAGACTCTCGATCGAAGGCAGAGGCGCCTGAAGAGTCTGTCGCACGAGTGCCACCAGAGCTTGCTGATCAAACGGTTTGAGAAGAAATGGGAGGTCTCCCCGGCGTACGCCGTACCCTGCCAAATCCTTGTCGATATTGCCGGACATGAGGACCACTCGCAGGTCTTTTCGCATACGGAGCGCGCGGAGGGCCAGCTCGTGGCCGTGTACGTGGGGGAATTGATTGGAGCTCGAGGCCAATTGAAAGCCTGGAGGGGGGAGGATGAGGTCTGTGAGCAGCAGATCGATGGGCCCTTCGTGCTGAGTGCAGATTTTGAGGGCCTCTGAACTGCCGTCGGCTTCGAGGACCAAAAAGCCCGCCTGCTGAAGTATTGTCTTGCACAACCTCGTGATGCTCGGCTCGTCATCGACCACCAGGATGGTCGGGGACACGGATCGAGGCACGCTGTCCTGCTTTCCTGACATAATGTGCTTACCCTGCCACCAGCATAGTACCGGACGGGGTCCATGGCGAGTTAATCCACGTTTCTGGCAGCATGGTAAAGGAATGCGAGGAAAGGCAGTGCGAGATTCGAACAGTTACTCGTGAGTCGATCTGGCCTTGAGTGCATCCAGCCGTTTCTTCTCTAGACTTACACGCAGTGATTTCTCCTGAGTGACGATGACGGCCCCTGGCGCCTGGCCCTTCGCCTTCTTGACCCACTTGCGTCTCGTGTAGATGACGTCGCCTTTGCCGCTTTTCTTCAAATCGCTATAGAGCAGCGCCAGCGTGGCGGCGTCTCGGATCGTCTCGGGCGACGGGTCGTTTCCTTTTTCCAAGCGCACCACGACGTGTGAGCCAGGCGTGCCACGGGCATGCAGCCAGAGGTCGTCGCTCTTGGCGAGGCCGAACGTCAGCTCGTCGTTCTCGCGCGCGTTTCTTCCGACATAAATCGCCAAACCGTCTGATGAGGTGAAGCGGCGGAACGGACCTTGACGTTGTTCCTGACGGCCCATTCCCCTGCCTGTCCGCGAGGGGGTTCGTACGCGCACTGTGCGATGGGGATTATCGGGCGGCTGCCAGGTTCCCTGTTCAATAGCAGTCATTTCTTGGCGCAGATTCTCCAATTCCTTCTGCCCATCCTCGATGCGTGGGTGCAGTTCCCGCTCTGCAGCCAGGTGCTTCCGATGCTTTCGGAAGTAGTCATCCATATTGCCCTGGGGAGATTTGGTTTGGTCGAGCGGGATCGTCAGGTTGGGAAGCTCCTCATCGAAATAATCCACCACGGCTACGTCGGTCTGGCCCTTGCGGATGGTCGCGAGGTTCGCTTTGATGAGTTCGCCATAGCGGGCGTAGGCTTTGTACTTCTCTGCCTTTGCGAGGTCTTCGTGCCATGCCTCAATGCGGCGGCAGAGCTTCTTGATGGACTTCCTCAGTTTCCCCGCCCGGGCGGTCCGTGCCGTCTCGAGGATAGAAGCGGCTTCCGCCTTGTGATAATGGGCTTCGATGGCAGTCGACAGAGGAAATGGCAATTCCGGGATGTCCTGGCTGAATCGCGCGTGGCCGGTGGCACCTCGTTCTTGTTGCTTGTGATTGGGAGGAACATATAGCTGTCCGACGCGATCCTTCACCCCGTTCAGGTCACGTCGGATATGGCCTGCCTCGTCGAGCACGAGGAGATTCGATGTTTTCCCTGTCAGTTCTGCGATTAATCTGCAGGGACCTTCCTTGGCCGTCAGTACAAGCTGAACGATCCGGTCTCCTTGAATCTGTTCGACTTGGTCGATTCGTGCCCCTTGCAGATGGGCGCGGAGAAATTGACAGAAAGGCGGAGGGGTCGATGGATTCTGAAAGGCTTGTGTGGTGAAGTGCAGACGGGCGGCTTCCCGTTGGCACGAGATGAGCAGTCGGTGCGTCCGTCCCGGCGCGCGAATCTCCAGCACCAGCGTACGATCTGTCGGCTGGTAAATTTTTTGAATCCAGCCCCCGGCCAAGGCCGGAGCAAATTCACCCGTCACCTTCGCGATTTCTGTCGCGGTCAGTGCCACGAGTCGCCTCCAATCGGCCGCTGTGCCTGAGGAGCGCGACCTAGACTTACAAGGAATGAGGGAGTGCCTCCACTCAAGGCTTCGGCTCCTAAGTCAGGCCCTTTTTGCCGCATGGGACTAATATGTGTCACACGTATAAGCGGTTTAGGCAGAATGTTGTTCGGCCCTACTCTACGATTCACCGCTAAAACACGCAAGCAGTCGCAGTAACACCTGTGGCATTGCGATTGCTACCTCTGGCAGGTAAACGGCTGGTCATATGTCTGCTAAGCTTAGAAATCTGCTGGCGGACTTTTTCAGCATCCTGTTAGAAGCGGAGTGGGTGGTGGTGTCAGGGTCGCGGACTCCGGCGGTAAACAGAGGAGGGTCCCATGGAGTGCACCAGATGTGACGGTCTCATGGTTGCCGATAACTTGATCGACTTACAGGAGAGTGGTATTCCGATGTGGATGAAAGGATGGCGATGTGTGTCCTGCGGGAACATTGTCGATCCGCTCATTCAGCAACATCGGATGATCCAACAGGCGGGAGCAGTGCGGCTACTCGAAAGAGAAGCGGCCATGCCGCGGCTCAGTCACGCACTCAAAGCGACGGCCTAATCCGGGATTGGTGTCGGTTGGCCCAATGATACCAATGAATGCCGATGCCTTGCCTTGATATCAATATTTGTTCAATATGGTTTCGGATCTGCTCCCAGCCTCCTGGTGTTCCACGCGTTCTTCTTCCTAGCCCGCAATATTCATGACGGTTCGTCGCCCCCCATCCCTCCCCTATGCCGTAGCAATCAGGCGAGGGGCTAGTGGCGCGAGGCACCACATTCCTTCCAGCCACCCCTAGCCTTTGGCTTCTTGCCTCTTGTCAGAACGACAGCAGCAGAAGCGCTCATGAACACATGAACAATAGGGGCGAGCAGTCTGCGTTCCATCTTGTTCATCGAACTGTATGGTTTGGATCCTCGGCCCAGAGGGATTGACGGGGCATATTTCCGCTGGCCTGTCGATAACAGTAAATAACTCGACAGGTTGGAGGTCATGTGTGAGGCTCGCTTTAGTCAGGCACTCCTCTTGCTGAAACATCTCTTCATGAAACTGGACTCTATAACAGAAACCTTCGATCTGGCGACTGCCCGAGCCGGTAGCCGACTGGATTGGGTGCGTGTTATGACCCTCAGTCTGCTTGTGACCGGGTCCTTTCTACTGCAAGGTTGCCTCGCAGGAGCCTGGGTGGCACTGGTGGCAGTGGATACAATGAGGAGCAGTAACATTACGTTTTGGCCGTTCGAGCAATCATGGGTGGCACAGCAGGACCAATCGAGCGATGCTATCCACAATTCGAAGGTGACGAGCGTTGCGGTTCTTCCGGTTGAGGGTGATCTGGAAATGGGTGCGCGGCTTGTCACCTTGTTGCAACAGGAAACCACGTTGCGCGTCGAGGTGCCAGCGACCATTACGGCTGGAATCTCCGCAGACGATCCTCGTTCGGCAAAAGCCGATGATGCAGATCGCAGCGCCCTAGCCAAGGAGGTCACGCGGGACCTGGGCGTCGATACCGTTCTCGTCAGCCGCGTTGCCGGTTCGCCTACTCATCCGAGCGACTGGGGGTGGAAAGCAGAGGGCTCACGACGGCTCTATCTGTACCTCGTGAATCACGACGGCCATCTGCTCTGGAAAGATGAACTGCCCTACACGTTGGTAAAAGGCTCCAAACCGCCGCTGGAATCATCCGTGCAGTTTGATCTCAGCCATCACGTGATGCAGCATGTCAAAGAGCTGCACCTTGATGAACTCGGCTACCTACCGAAGAGAATTTCCTAGTCCTTCTTGCAGCGCTCCCTCTCCTCCGGTACAGTCTGACTCTTTCATCTCGGAGCTTGCGTTCTCCATGCCGTTGCTGGATGTGCCATTGCTGGCCCGTCTTCAGGAAGAGTTTTGTCTATCGATGAAACGACTCCTGAGCGACCTCTGCCTGGATTTGGAAAGCCAATATGTAGACATCGCGAAATCGTTGGGGTTGCCTGTGGCCTACTTCCGGTTCCTCGGCCAAGCACTCGAACGAAATGCGTATGCCCACTGGAAAGTCGTCGGCTGGATCGAAGCGCTAAACGACCAGGTTTACTTCATCGATCTACTACAACAAATTCGAGTGGAGCAGAAACCTCGTGAGTTCGCGGCGCAGCTGTTTGCCGAATGCGAAGAGAAGTTCTTCGAGAACAGTTATCTGAACGATCTGTTTCCGCGCGGGGTCTCGCAGGTCTCGGGACTCGAACGGCGACTGAACGTACTATGTATGCGTCTTACTCAGGAGCTGACACAGGAATCGTTCTGTCTCGTGCCGGGGCTTCCGATGCTGTGGTGCGCCTCTCGCAAGATTCCGTCCTGGAACGTAGAGGTACATCTCGGCCACAACGTCGAACGGGCAGAGATGTTCGGAACGATGGCCGTTGGGATGGAGGGCGAAATCTACGAGGCTCCTCCCTCGGTGAGGAGAGCCCTCAAACAGGCATCTGGCCAGGCCACCATTCTAGTTCTTCCGCAAGAGCTGTCCTTGAAGATCGGACGAACCATAACGCCTCTGTGCAAGATGAGAGGCAACCGGTTGGAGTGGAGTTGGACGCACCGGTCGCCAGTCGTGGCAACGGAGATTCGAGCTGGAGCCATCACAGTCGGGCCGACGCTTGTCTATGGGAAGGATCGCCAAGCTCGTACGGTGGCCTCCACCTCAACTGATCAGGTTGCACGAATCGGGCGGGCATGGACGATCGTACAAGAGGCCTGGCCGGAAGGACATGAGGTCCTTGCACTCTTGACCGTTCGGATCATCCCGCTCAAGGCCAAGGGCGTTGTCAGTTTCAGCTACCGTCACCGGCCAGGGCTATCCTTTATTAACTGCTTCGACCGGGACAACCTCGATCTGATCGACGATTTGATCCATGAGAATAGCCACCATCATTTAAATCTTTTATTGCGCAAACAGATTCTCTATCACGGGGATCGTAACCAGCAGATCTTCTATTCCCCCTGGCGCCGCAGCCTGCGCCCGCTCAGAGGCATTCTCCATGCGGCGTTTACGTTTGTGATAGGAGCGATGCTCTTCGAACGACTCTCAACGTGGGCGTCCGGGCGGGGTGGGACGGCGCGATGGACACAAGCAGGACTGACCCCGCGCGATCTGCAAAGAGCCAGGTTTCGCTGTCTTGAGGAAGTGGAATCCGTCCGCTACTCGATCCAGGACTTGGAGTACGCCGACTGGCATCTCAAGTGGCTCACCGGCTCAGGCCAGCGGCTGGTTAAGCAGTTGACAGAAGCGATCGAGCAAGTCGAGCACAACATCGCGCCCCACAGAAGAGCAGTACTTGCCTCCAAATTCGGCCCAGCCCTCCGACGTCACGTAAAGGAACTCCAGCAAGCCCGCCAGACCTACGGGCCAGTGAGACTTGGGAAGGTGTGACCGCCGAGTCTTCATCGTCCGTTGTGTTCACATGGGGACTGCGGTATCATGGCACCTATGAAGGGCAACGTTCTTAAGACCAATAAGTCGGCAATTCGTAAACAGAAGAAGGACTCTTCTTCTGAGTCCGCTGTCATGCGGCGTAAGGTGAAACAGACCTTTGCGGCACAAGTCGAAGCCTTCATCGAGCGGTACCGTCCTGCCTTAGAAGCCCTCGCCAAGCGGTGATCTACCTCAGTGTTGAGCAGGTTTTATTTCTTCACGATCGATTGATCGAAGAAACCGGCGGAGAGCATGGTGTGCGTGATCTCGGCGGGTTGGAGTCTGCCCTCGCACGCCCACACGCTGCGTTTGGCGACACAGAGTTCTATCCAGATGTTTTCACCAAAGCGGCGGTGTTTATGGACGGCCTGACGAGGAATCACGCCTTCATCGATGGTAACAAGCGGATCAGCATTTCCACGGCCGTTCTATTTCTTCAGGTAAACGGCTGTCGCCTGACTGCAACAAATCCTGAACTAGAACAATTTGCGATTTACGTGACGACTACGAAACCCAGCATGGAAGAGATTACCAACTGGTTCCGCACCTAGACAGTTCGGACAAAATCGCGTTGATCCCGGCTGCCTTTATTACGAACTCCGGAATGCCCGCACGACCTACGGGCCGGTGCGGTTGACCGAAACGCAACAAATGACAATGAAAAATGTACGAGGTTCAAAGAAGACCTTCGGTCCAAGGATGCATTTACCGCCTGGTGCAAGGACGCGATTTGAATTTTTCTTAAACAACGCGAACTTCTCCGACCTTTCTAATGACTACGACAAGTTTTATCTGTTCATTTGTTATTGCTATAAGCACGCTGTGCGGTTGAACGAAGTCGACGTAGAAAATTTGCTCCTGCGAGGTGGGTTCGAGCCAAACTGGCCAGAAAAGGCAAAAAGTCTGCCTCATATATATCTGCACGGTAGAAAGATCTTAGAGGCTAGGAGGAGGGTTCGGTAAGTGGAGTGACATGCTGTATAGAAGAACCAAGGCGCAGTGGTAAGCCCAACGGGTTGTCATCTCTTGGGAGGCAATCGTGTGGATCAAATTTCTTTTCAGAAAACTGCCTACAGATGCTCAAGCACTTGAGACCATAGCAGCCAAGCTAAGCGTTTCTCTTTTCGGGACCAGTGTGACACATTCGGGGCATACCGGTATAGCTACTAATGAAGTGCAGCGGCGAATTATGGATCACATCCGTTTCCGAAAGGACAACGCACTTTGGCTTATAGCATTGCTAGTGTCCCGTCTCCAAAGTCAGGTTAAGGGGCCCTCCGGAGGACCTTCTTGATGATCGCGACGAGTTCTTTGGTCCAGACGAACGGGGTCGGGTGGTCATTCCAGCGTGCGATGTACCGCTTGATATGGGTGATCAGC
>DASYRC010000085.1:0-23354 GCA_036004925.1 Nitrospiraceae bacterium
GCGTCGGCAAGGCGCCCAAAGTTGCCCTTGTGGCCTGCATGCGGAAGCTCTTGACGATGCTCAACGCGATGATGAAGCATCGGACACCGTGGCGATCCAGTGCGGTTCAGAAGGCTTGACATCGAAGACAGTTGCTCTCTCCTTCGCGGCTCGGTGCGCCTGTGTCGCTTGGCGACTGCGCGATTTCGCGATGAACCGCCATAAATAATGCGGGCTTTCGCCGCCCCCACCTTTCCAAGACGATAGATATTCCCACTCTCCTTCGTTGCACCTGTCCCAGTCCCCTCTTGACACATGGAGAGGACGGGGGTATTATCATTAAAGTTGATAACGGTTATCATAATCGTTACCTCGTGAAAACGCTCTTCGGCGATAGGGGGAACGCAGCCCATGTATCTATGCCTCTGCAAGGGAATTACTGACTCGGATGTCCGTGAAGCAGGACAGGCAGGCATCGTCATGCCTGGCCAACTCAAAGCGAAGTTCGGACTGAAAGAGGCGGGATGCTGCGGTCGCTGCTCAAAGAATATTCATGCGTTTGTGCAAATCGCGACGAGCGCGCACCAAGTGCCATCCCTCAACGGCGTGCGAAGCTAATCCGGGCTAAGGCGCTCTCCCCCACCCGCCCCCCTATCAGACTCCTGCGACACCAATCCACTCGCCATCAACGAGGACAATCTCAACTCCACGCGCGCGTAGACCAACGTCGGCCGGTTTGAATTAGAAACTGACAAGGAAGAAGGCACACGCTTGCAGGAAGGGACACCCCCTGTACTAGCCCGGATTATTCATGAACGTTTCTGCTCCCATCGCGGATTCGCCGCAACGACAAGCCTGGATGCGGTTGGCACGGCATCCAGGCAGGCTCGCCGTTCGGTCGGTCAACATACTGTTTCAGCTATGCTTCCTTCCCTCGCGGCTCCGCGCGCCTCTCTCGCGTGGCGATTGCGCGATTTCGCGACGAACCGTCATCAATAATGAGGTCTAGTGAGAAGAGCCTCGCCGCATCGTTACAGCGACTTCGGCCACACGTCGGCCCAACTCCTTGGCGTCGGCCAACTCCTTGTTGTCGATGCCGGGGCTGTCTCCCTCGGTTGTCGCAGATGCGCCGAAGGCCCCGCCCCCACTGACGACGATCATCTGATTCCCCAACATCGCTGCAAGGATCGTCAACATCGTCACTTCCTTCCCACTCGACACCTGACCACCCGTGGCGAAGGCCGCGCCGATCTTGTTCTTCATCTTGAATTCGGGGAACACACCGAATTTAAACTGCCAGTTGTCGAAGAATGTTTTCACCTCGCCCGACATATTCGACCAATAGACCGGCGAGCCAACCACGACCGCATCGGCGGAGAACAAATCGTCCGCCGTCACCTTGCCGACTCGTTTTAACAGCGCCTCGGTGCCGGGAACGCTCTTTACACCATCGACGACTGCTTCGGCCATGCGTTCTGTATTGCCCGAGAGCGAATGGTAGGCCACGAGCACCTTCACCAATGGGACCCGCTCGTCGGCGAATGTCTCGCCAGAGCTGATGCCCAGCACCAGTAGAAGGGCGCACAGAAACAAGGAACCAATGAGGTGGAATCGAAAACTAGAGGTGAGCCGCAAAAACATCAAATCAGTAAAGAGAAGGAAACCCGCGCGGGATTGGCACATGTTCAACGACGGACAATTTCTTCTTCCATCCGTTCTTCAACGGAGACTTCCGTCAACGTACCGTGATAATCGCACTTGTGACAGCGAACCCGCCATTCTTCGATCCACTTTTCTTGCACGTACGACTGCCGGCACTTCGGGCAAACAAACACGCCTTTGACATAATGCACTTTCCGCGTCTCTTTCATGCGCCCACCCCTGTTTGTCTTCTTCGAGGATGGCATAGGCGACAGTGCGATTGCAAGGCACCCTTAGCCCGCATTATTCATGAGCGCTTCTGCTGCAATCGCCGATCCGCTGCTACGATGAGCCTTCGGCCAGCGGGCTCGCCCCTCGGACCCTCACCGTACTGCACGAGTACGCATCGGGTCCTCACGGCTCCGCGCGCTGGTCTCGCGACACGGCTCAGCGATTTGGCGACGAACCGTCATGGATAATGCGGGCTAGCCAGAATCGCCAACGATCCCATGCCGCCGCACGCGGCTTCCTGCTTGACTCGTCTCCAGTGGGCCGATAGGATGCCGCCGTGCCACGACGCAGATCACTTGCGCTTATCTTCATTCTCCTCCTGTCGTTCTCCTGCTATGCCCTGGCGGGAAACGATCCGGCCCCTCCCGGGCTGATCCCGATTATCCTCCCGGGGGGCACCATCATTCATGCGGAGTTAGCCGACACGCCTCAAAAACGTGCAGAGGGATTGATGTACCGCGAGCATTTGGGCGCCGACCGCGGCATGCTCTTTACGTTCTCGCAAGCGCAGGCCTGGGTCTTCTGGATGAAGAATACAAAGATCCCCCTGGATCTCATCTGGATGAATGAGAAAAAGCAGATCATCCATATGGAACAGAGCGTCCCGATCTGCACGAGAACGGACGACAGTTGCCCCCAATATCGGCCAAACGAGGACGCGCTCTATGTCTTGGAACTCGCGGGGGGACGAGCTGAGAGTTTGAAGTTGCAGCGGGGATCGAAACTTCAGTTCCGCGTTCCGTAGTAGACTACGTTCACGCAGGATGCACAAAAAGGCTGTCCAGCAAGGCCGCAGCCGATGAAAGCACCGGAGGCGTAGCCTCTGGGCTACGTTGAGGATGCTTTCAAGGCGAGAACGAAGCTGGCGGACTTTTTCAGCATCCTGATAGCTAGGACCGTTCCTGCCAGGCCCGCAGGCGCCTTGCTGTAATCACCCCATCCACACGCTCAACAGCTTTCAGCACTTGATCGAGATGGTGGGTGTCTGAAACTTCCACGACAAAATCCAGCACAGCTTTCTGATCCTCCCGCGTCGTGATCTCAGCGCGGCTGATGTTGGCGTGACAGGCCGCAATCGCGGAGGACACATTCGCCAGCACGCCGGTTTTATCGACGGCCATAACGGACACTTTGACCGAGTGGGTGCCGGGTGTGGCAGCGTCCCACTCCACTTCCACCAGCCGTTCCTTGTCGTAGTCCAGCGCTTCAAGATTTGGACAGTCGACGGCATGGATCGTCAGCCCGCGGCCACGAGTAATATAGCCGAGGATGCGATCGCCGGGCACGGGATGGCAACAGCGAGACAACTGCATCAGCAAATCCCGAGACCCTTTGACCTGTGCGCCGGTGCGGTCGGCCTTCCCACCTATCGCTTTGCGCGGGGCGGGACGTTCCTGCTCAGGCGCCTGAGCCCCGGAGGACGGGCCTGTCAGTTTGCCAATGACCTGCGACGTTGCTACGCGGCCGAAGCCCACGGCTGCGGTTAATTCCTCGGTGCTATCGAATCCCGACTGACGAGCGGCTTCCAAGAGCTCAGCCGATTTGAACATCCGGGCCGGCGCCATCCCCTGACGGCGGAATTCCGACTCCAGCAAGCGACGGCCGATCTCGATACTCCGCTTCTGTTCTTCGAGCTTGACCCAATGTTTGATCTTGGTCTTCGCGCGCGAGGTGCGGACAAACTTCAACCAGTCCTTGTGCGGCGTTTGCGTGGAGGAGGTCAGAATTTCGACCGTGTCTCCGCTGGCCAGTTGATGCTTGAGTGGCACGATCTTCCCATCCACCTTGGCACCGACACAATGGGCCCCCACCTCAGTGTGAATCGCAAATGCAAAATCGACGGGTGTCGATCCTCTCGGCAACTCTTTCACAATCCCTTTGGGCGTGAAAACATAGACCACATCGTGGAAAAGGTCGAGCTTCACCGAGTCCATAAATTGCCGGTTATCCGTCAAATCCTCATGCCATTCGACAAACTGGTGGAGCCAGCCGAAGGCCTTGCTGTCACGATCTGCAACGTGTCCTTGTTCTTTATATTTCCAATGCGCAGCAATGCCGTGCTCGGCGATACGATGCATGTCCTCCGTACGGATTTGGAATTCGACATGCTCTCCCTTGGGACCTACCACCGTCGTATGCAGAGACTGATAGAGATTGGACTTTGGAATCGCGATGTAGTCTTTGAAGCGCCCGGGCACTGGCCGCCAGGCTGAGTGAATCACCCCGAGCACGGCATAACAGTTCATCTTGGTCTCGGTCACGATCCGCAACGCAGTCAGGTCGTAGACCTCTTCGAACGTAATCGACTGTTTATTCATCTTTTGGTAAATGCCGTAGAGATGTTTGGGCCGGCCGTAGACGTGTCCGACCAACCCGTTCTCTTGCATGGCCTTCTGCACGAGCTGGCGAACTTCATCGATGTACTGCTGCCGATCCTCGTCCCGCTTCGCCACACGGACACGCAATGTTTCGTAGACCTCAGGCTTGAGGTGCTTGAGACACAGGTCCTCCAGCTCATTCTTGATCCACCCGATTCCAAGGCGGTTCGCCAACGGCGCATAGATCTCCAGCGTCTCCTGGGCGATCTCCTGCCGTTTGGCCGCGCTAAGATGTTCCAAGGTGCGCATGTTGTGTAGCCGATCGGCGAGCTTGATGAGGACGACTCGGATATCATCCGCCATCGAAAGCACCATCTTGCGGAAATTCTCCGCCTGTTTTTCTTCATAGCTCCGAAACGTGATCTTGCCGATTTTGGTCACCCCGTCGACCAGATGCACGACGTCCTGCCCGAACTCTCTTTCGAGTTCGTCAGGCGTCGCGACAGTATCTTCTAGGGTATCGTGCAGTAGTGCTGCGACGATGGCGGTGACATCCGTTTTGAGCGAGGTTAGGACTCCGGCGACGGCGATGGGATGTTGAAGGTAGGGTTCTCCGGATCGACGAATTTGCCCTTCATGTGCTTTCGCAGAAAACTCGTAGGCCTTGCGGACTAGGCCGAGGTCGGCATCAGCATGGTAGCTTCTGATCCGATCCAGCAACTGGTCGAGATCTGTGACGGTTTGGTACACCATGGTTCACTCACTTACTCACTCACACTCGGCCGGACATCGCGAATGCGAAGCTGAATCCGGTCACGGCCGTTCCAGTGGTTCAGTTCCGGCGTGAAGGCCAGATCGACCGGGGTACGTGAGTGAATGCCACGCTCCAGCAGCGACTTCATGCCGAATCCGATACTATCGAACGGTAGCGATGCCCCTTGCCGCACGGTCATTTTCAGATGTTTCTCACCGACAGTACGCGAATCCATGACTTCGAGACGGGTCACTGCAAACGTGGGCTCTGGATTGCCAGCCCCGAACGGATGCAGCGAACCGATTTCCTGGATCAACTGCAGATTCACTTCTTCCAGACGCACTTCGGCATCGACGTTCAGCGTCGGAACCTTGGCACCGTCGTGGGTCCACCCGGCCACTACGTCGGAGAATTTGTCACGAAACTCGTCAATTCGAGACTCGCGAATCGCCACACCTGCGGCACTTGGATGCCCGCCAAAGGCCTCCAACATCTCCCGACAAGAAGCCAATCCTTGATAGAGGTCGAACCCGCCGGTCGTCCGTGCCGAGCCCTTGGCCATGCCCTGCTCGTTGATAGCCATGACAATCGCCGGGCGCTGAAACCGGTCGACCAAACGCGCCGCAACTATACCGACCACCCCAAGATGCCAGTGTCGAGAGGCCAGTACGAGTACGGGCGGCAATTCTTGATCCTTCAACGAGGCCAGCGCCTCCGTCATGATATCCACTTCGATGTGCTGCCGTTCCCGATTCAGTTGCTCAAGACGGTCTGCCAACTGCTGTGCCTCGGCCGGATTGACGGTCGTCAACAACCGCACACCCAACATGGCATCATCCAATCGCCCAGCGGCATTGATGCGCGGCGCCAACTTATAAGCGATCGTTTCCGCCGTGCACTCCCGCGTCACCCCCGCTACCTGCTTCAACGCCCGAACGCCGCAGCGCGCGCCACGCGACAATTGGGCTAATCCTTCGCGCACAAAGTTTCGATTCTCATCGTGCAAGGGTACAACATCGGCGACCGTCGCCAACGCCACAAGATCGAGCAACGACTCCAACGGTACCCCGGTGACCCCGTAACGCAATTGGTAGGCCTGCGAAACCTTGTAGGCCAGCGCCGCGGAACAGAGGCCGCGAAAGGGATAGAGGGCGCCGGCTCGGTGGGGGTTGAGCACCGCCACAGCCGGCGGCATTTGCTCGTCGGTCTGGTGATGGTCTGTCACCACCACGTCCATACCAAGTTGGGCTGCCAATGCGATTTCTTTGTGCGAGGTCGTGCCACAATCGGAGGTCACCAACAGCGAAATGCCTTCGTCATGCAAGCGCTGCACGGCATCGAGGTTGAGCCCATAGCCTTCGCGTAGACGATGCGGGACATAGGCACGAACCTGTGCGCCCAACCCGCCAAAAAACGACATGTAGACGCTGGTTGCCGCAATTCCATCGACGTCGTAGTCGCCGTAAAAACAGATCGGTTCCTGAGTCGTCACGGCGCGATGCAACCGTTCGACCGCCTGCTCCATGTCCGGAATCAAAAACGGATTGTGCGGCGACTGCAGCGACATCCATATCGTCGCTTCATCCGGCGTGGTCACACCACGAGCCAGGAACAGCGAAGCGGTAGCAGGAGAAATCGAGAGGGCCTGGGCTAGCGAAGCCCGCTGACTCAGATTGACATCACGGAAGATCCAGAGCTTGGACTTCATGAGGACCTCTTGAATGATCCTGAGTCTCGACCGAGGCTAACTATCTGAGAACTAAAGGGATACTAGCCGCTCAGCCCTGCGTTGTCAAACCAGAGAGCGTGGAGTCGCGCTGGTGACGGACGGCTTTCGCACCCCCAACAGCGGAATGGGATGAGGAGGAAGGAAACGGAGAGAGAGTAACTCCACTTATCTGCCGGGGCTACTCCCCCCCTTTTTGCACGTAGTTCTTGACGAATTCTTCTGCGTTCGTTTCGAGCACGTCGTCGATTTCATCGACCAGCTTATCGATGTCCTCCTTCAACTTCTTGCCGGCCTCGACGACCTTCGGATTGGCCTTGACCTCTTCCTTCCCCTGAGGCTCTCGCCTGGGTTCCTGCTTACGGTCTTGTTTCTCCATCCGAGCACCTCCCGTGATTCCGGGAAACTCTCGTGGATTGGCCACCAGCGTGATCCCGTACAATCACCTTACTCCACGCTTCTTTCAGCCGTCAAGCCAAGACGGAAACAGTGAAGCGACGTACGTGAATCGCGAAGGTGACTTGCGAGATGTGCGCAACTCGCAAACCCCGCAAAAAAGAGATGCGCTCGACGATTCACGCCGTCACACGAGCAATGACACAATGAGCAATGCCACGATGTTGATGACCTTAATCATCGGATTGATCGCTGGACCAGCCGTATCCTTATAGGGATCGCCGACCGTGTCGCCCGTCACCGCCGCCTTGTGAGTATCCGTTCCCTTCTTGCCCTGTTCTTCGATATACTTCTTGGCGTTATCCCAGGCACCGCCGCCGCTCGTCATTGAGATGGCGACGAACAGACCGGTGACAATACTGCCGACGAGCATGCCGCCCAATGCCTGCGGCCCCAGGATTATGCCGACCAGAATCGGCGAGATGACGGGAATCAACCCCGGCACCATCATCTTCTTGATCGCCGCCTGCGTCACGATATCTACGCAAGTCCCGTATTCTGGCTTGCCCGTTCCCTCCATGATCCCCTTGATCGTCCTGAACTGCCTACGCACCTCTTCCACCACGAGGCCGGCTGCCTCTCCTACCGCTTTCATACAGAGGGCCCCGAAGATAAAGGGCAGCATCCCGCCCAAGAAGAGTCCGACCAGGACGGAAGGATTAGAGAGGTCGAATGTGCTCGTCCCGCTCCCTTTTGCCACCTCACGTGCATATTCGGCGAACAGCACAACCGCCGCGAGACCAGCGGATCCAATCGCATAACCCTTGGTCACCGCTTTCGTCGTGTTACCGACCGCATCCAATGGATCGGTAATGTCTCGCACCTCTTTGCCGAGATGGGCCATCTCTGCAATACCGCCTGCGTTGTCTGTGATCGGACCGAACGCATCGATTGCCACCACGATTCCTGCCATCGACAACATCGACACCGCCGCCACGGCTACACCGTACAAGCCGCCCGATGCCGCGCCGCCGCAGATCCAGTAGCTCGAAAGGATCGCGCCCCCGATCACCACCACCGGCCAGGCTGTAGACTCCATCCCAACCGCCAGTCCAGCGATGATGTTTGTCGCATGGCCCGTTTCACTGGCCTTGGCAATGGACTTTACCGGGGCATAGCTCTTGGAGGTGTAGTAATCAGTGATAAATACGAGTGCGAGTGTCACGGCCAAGCCGATCAACGCCGCCAAGTAATAGCTCACCCCACCCACACCGCCTACACCATCCATGATCGTAGTCGTCACAGGATAGAACGCCAATGCGGCAATGCCGCCCGCTACAAACAAACCCTTGTAGAGCGCCGGCATGATCTCGCCCCCCTGGCTCACCTTCACGAAGAAAATACCGATGATTGTCGCGAAGATCGTGACGCCTCCCAGGGCAAGAGGATACAGAATCGGGGCGCTGACTCCCTTGAACAACGTAAAGGCCAAGACCATCGCCGCCACCGTCGTCACCGCGTAGGTCTCGAAGAGGTCCGCTGCCATACCGGCACAGTCGCCGACATTATCCCCCACGTTGTCCGCGATAACTGCCGGGTTGCGAGGGTCATCCTCCGGAATCCCTGCTTCGACTTTCCCAACGAGATCTGCGCCGACATCCGCCGCTTTCGTATAGATACCACCGCCCACACGGGCAAACACCGAAATCAAACTGCCGCCGAATCCAAGACTCAGCAACGCATGGATCGCCTTCTCCTGCCCAGCAAACTGCGATGCCACCGTATAGAAGGTGGTGATGGCCAGCAAGCCCAACCCGATCAACAGGAGCCCCGTCACAGCGCCCCCACGGAACGCCACGGTCAGCGCTGCATTCATCCCCTTATGGGCAGCCTGCGCCGTCCGCACGTTCGCCCGCACCGCGATGACCATACCCACATACCCGGCCAACGAGGAAGCGCCGGCGCCGATCAAAAAGCCTACTGCGGTCAGTAAGCCAAATTTATCGGAGACAGCCCCCGCTCCCCACAACATGGCAAATAACACTGAGGCAACGATGCCGACGGTCCGGTACTGGCGATTCAGGTAGGCGCTCGCGCCTTCCTGGATGGCCTTGGCAATTTGCTGCATCTTCGGGTTGCCGGCATCGAGTTTGAACACCCACATGGCCAGGTATAGGCCATAGGCAATGCCGGTCACCGCCGCTATCAACGCAAACGTAATGATGGCCGAGTCGCTCACAGGGCTCTCCTCCCGTTATCAGAATGGTGAAAATGCTTCCAACTTTGTTCCCTGTCTGCCGTGCCTGGCACGCAGTCTTGCAGGCCGGTTCGCAGGCAGACAGGTGGCCGCGCTGGAGAGCCATTTTGACCATCCTGCAAATGCGCTCATCTCAGCCCTGCACGAAACCGCCAACCCCACGATGTATGTCACACAGCAGCCCGTGGCTTCAACCCATCCGAGTACATGAGCTAGAAGGACGAAACGCGAGGTGGTGCAGATTCGATCCGTGCAGCTAACTACCTGAAAAGGTGGGCCATTCTATACAGATGACGAGAGAGGATCAAGATAAAATACAGTGCAATCTCGTTCAACGCTCAACGCACTTTTTCTAATTAGACCAGAGGTTTAGAAAACCGTTTTTGTGACCCTCCGCCTGCGCACTGGAACTCACTCAGGCCTACTGGGGCAAAGCTTCGCAGAATTCACGAAAGTTGTCTGGAATGAGCTTGAATGAGGTGGTGGGGTGAACCCCTCCGTTGAGACACGAGAATTAGCACACTCCTGTTGGCCGGAGGTTCTTCCTCACACCAAAGGCCTGCTTCCGCAGCTTCAATTGGGACATGTACCAGGCCTGCCTCGAAACGTTGGAAGAGGTGCGGCGGCAGGGGCCGGCGTGGATCGACCATTACAACCAGGAGGCGCCGCAGTCGGGTCGTGAGTCACGGGAGCAGTTGTGATAGTATGCACAGCACGCCGAAGAGATTGGCCATGAGCTGGCCGACATCGCCACTCAGACTCTGGCTTTCAATCATAGATCTAGACACACCGACTCACCCAAATTACGTAAAGGAGGAACGCATGTCGACCATTGAGAAATCCATTGAAGTCAACGTGCCTGTGTATACCGCCTACAGTCAATGGACGCACTTTGAGGAGTTTCCCCAGTTCATGGAAGGTGTGAAAGAAGTCAAACAGCTGGATGTCAAACGTCTTCATTGGAAAACAGAGATCGCGGGCCAGGACAAAGAGTGGGATGCGGAGATCACAGAGCAGACAGCGGACCAGCGTCTCGCATGGACGAGTCGAGGCGGCGCCATCAAAGGATGGGTTGCGACATTTCACCAACTCTCGGATGCCAGATCAAAGGTCATGCTGCAAGTAGAGTATGACCCTCAGGGTTTCGCCGAAAATGTAGGAGATGCATCGGGAGTGGTGTCTTCGCGCATCCAGGGAGATCTGGAGCGATTTAAGGAATTCATCGAAAAGCGTTGGATCCCGAGTAGTCGCGAGACAATCTTCGATATAATTTTCCCTTCTAGGTTAACGTAGTGATCTGACGGATCACACTCCCCCTCCTGGTCGAGCTTCGCAACTCTCGCTTATGAAGGACCAGCCTTCAAAAATATTCCTTCCAAATCCCATACAGGATGCCACATACAAAGCCGATAGTCTCGGTGAACACCATCAGTACTGGGCCACTTGCGACCCTGTCCAGTACTCGCATATGCGAAATGCAGCTTTCTCTATCGTGATCCTAAAAATCAAAGAATGGCAAGACATTTGGTTGACAAGACTGGCTGTCTGGAAGTCCGCCAAAAACGTTGTGAAGAACTTGCCGCCATTCTATGGATATTGTTGAAGATCAATGGTAGCTGTCGAAGGAATCTAAAAGAACTCTTTCTCACTCAGCGACTGTCCCGTTTTCCTTCAGCGCAAGCGCGAAAGGCGGCGGATTCGAGGGTATTTGAGGATGGCGGAATGCATGCCGCCATTTGAGTTCTACAGCCAAACTTTCCGCGTTACCTACGTTGGTCCCTCTCCGGAGGAACAGTCGGATCATCGCTGTTTGGCAATGGTCCCAAGCCATCTTTTACTCTGCCATAATCAGGGCAGTCCTTTGAATCATTGCGTGCCAGCTTACCGTGTTCATACCTGCAAGAGTGTTTTTCTGACGCGCTTGAAGGATCGTTCGATTCAAACTTAATCACACTACCTTGCTCAAACGTCAGCACAATCACCTGATTCCCTTTCTCGTCCCACATAGTCTGACAACCGCTGTAGGATGCATTTACCGCCCTCGGATACACGAAGTAGAACAATCTATGCTTTCCAGTGCTTGCCGCTTGGCGTGGCGGAATCTTTAATTGGCAATTCTCTTGCGCACTTGCAAATACCGGGAATCCCCACGCAAATAGAACTAGAGCTGGAACTAATGTTGCCCTAAGGATGCAATGCATAACAGGCCTCAATTTTTCTTGCATCCGCATGCGCCTCCAAATCGATTGAGAGCGTCTTTAGTCTTTGTTCTGGACTTCTTCCGGCTGAAGGCCGTGGCCTTATTCCGCCAACCGAGTTTTCCTTCTCAAACGGGTTGGGTGTATGAACACCCTGCGGACCACGGCTCCCGGTGGTGTCTGTGGCCGCCTCTCCCATTTCTTCCGTTAGAATCAGTCGGGCTTCGCTCACCGTCAGGAGGAGAGGCTCAACTCCCCTGGCGCGCATGATCGAGGGCCTTGACCATGGTCAAAAGACGCGTCCGTCCTTCTTCAGAAATCTCGGTGAACTGGACCCCCATCCCCGGAAAGAACACATAATGCTCCTCTCCAGGCCGGATCCAGGTCACTTTGCCTTGTGCGTTAATCGGCGTGGTCGGATCGTCAGGCAGGACAAGCTCAAGCGCGAGGGCCGTCCCTATCTGCGGCGGTAGATGGGTCTCGATAAACACCCCGCCTCCGCCTATTTCGCAGGTGACACTGTCGAAGCGTTTGTGGTCTGGAGTCACGTAGCGCACCTTCGCGGCGAGACGACTGCGGGGGTAATTCCGGACTGCTCGATGGGATTGGGGCTCTTTGAGATAGCCGTGCATGAAATCTATGACGGCTTCCCACGACACCGCCCCCAGCGGTTCGTTTCTTGGGTCAAGCAGCGTCATCGTTTCCGTTTCGCTGTCCAGCCCCAAGACTTTCCCTCGGTGCCGCAATGAGATCCTAACGGACAGCTTGACCATGATCCTTCCTCCCGGTGGGAAACGAACACGCCAGCCCTTTCCGCATGCAGTCGTGATTCATCACGCATCCTCCTTCAGGCTCTCGACCCTGAGTTCCAACAGAATGAGTCCTTCTCGACAACCCTGAAAGTTTGGTTTTGAGTCAATCTCGACTTATCATGAGTGCCTGGATATTACGCTCAGTTGCGTCGCAGGTTCCATAGCGGTTATTGGACCGGGCTTATCTGGCCTTCAAAATCGACAGGTTTACGGCGGTGATCGACTTTGTTATAGTGCGCGGCGGAGAAAATGCACGTGAGCGTGGCACCAGACTACATATTGATAGAGGGGCAGACGTTCAGCAAGGCGAAACTGTCGTTGGACAACCACGTGTACAAGAATTGTGCGATCGATGACTGCGACATCTATTTCAGTGGAGGACAATACGAGTTGCTCGACACCCACATAACCAATTCCCGCCTCATCCTCAACCACCCAGCCAAGGGCATGTACAACGCCGTTCAGATCTTTAAGATGAAGTCCCCCGGCTCTAGCATCGTGTTCGAGTAATTCGTGAACTGTAAAACGTGGGACGTAAACGGTGGGCTGAAACGAGGCTGTCGGAGGCCCTCGTCCCAATAACTTTTCACCTCCCACCTTTCACGGCTTACGCGTGGGTGGTTACTTGGGGATCGAAATGTTCCCCGCGTACTTGACGATCTCGATCGGCTGAAATACCGGGTCTTGCGATCCTTTGGAGGACTCGGCTTCGACGCGCTGCAAGAATGGGGTAGGACCGGTGATCGGCGCGTAGTTGAGGGTTAGCTCCACATCGAACGTCTTGGTGTCTTTCGGCGTGGGGAAAGTAAAGGTCTCCACGCGCGTTTCTTCCGGCTTCAATACCGTATCCTCAAGAACTTTGACCGCCTCAAAATCAAAGCTCGTCTTCTGGCCTTTGGCATCCTGATAGACTCGCCCATAGACCCGCTTGTCGGTAACCACAGTCTTCAGATTCTTCCCTTTGATATCCAGATCGAGTACCACGGCCGCCCAGGCCGGATGGGTGGTCGGCAGATTGTGCGGAACGAGACTTTGCACCTTCACCGTAACCGTCGTTTTCTCGCCCTCGATTTTCGTGTGGACTTCCAGCTTGGCCGCTTCCTGGCGTAGCTTGCCGATACGACCTGGGAAGGTATGGTTCGCCACCTTGCGCTTCTTTTCCCCGTTCGCCGACTCACCGACCTGCTCCGGCATATGGCAGGTCTGGCACTCTTTGCCGGACTTCACCGCCTTGCTCTTGTCCCAGTTGCCCAGCAGATCGTTGGCCTTGCCTAAGACGGCAGCCGAGGGGACTGACTGGTGGCAATTGAGGCACAGGTCGGACTTTTGAAACAGCTCCAGCTCCACCGACTGGTGCGCACGGTTCTGGACAGAATCCTTATAGGGGCCATAGATCGTCTTGTTCTCGAGTTCGTACTTGGGCTCCGGCGGTTGTTTCGTCCGATCGACCTGCTTGATCAAGTGGCATTGCGCGCAGGCCACCCCATCCAATGACGGGTCACCAGACTTGGCCTGATCGATAAAGAGCTGGGCCTGATCTGGGAATTCGCGCACGTGCGGCGCATGGCAGCGAAGGCACAGGGCTTTGTCTTTTCCTGCAGGAGAAGACAAAAAGACGTCGAGCGAGGCGCGGAAGGCCGGGGAATGGATCGAGCGCGAGAGCGGAGAAGTTTCCCACTCTTCAAACACGCGCTCATGGCAACGTTTGCACTTGCTGGAGGTCGGAAAGGCCTGTTCGATGGTGCTCTGCGACATAGCTGGTTCTTGCGCGAATGTGCCGCGGTCAGGCCAGTGAGCGAAAAGCAACGCAACCATTACGATCGCCGAGCCGATTCCGATCTTCACACCGATCGAGTCTCGCACCATCATACTGGTCCCTCTGCTTCGGCGACTTAGAGTGTTTTAGCCCGGTAGGTCAGTAGGCGAGGCTGCGTATACTCCTCGAAAATCATCTTCGCACTCTCCCGCTCTTTGTCGGTCGCCAAGCTTGCAAGATACTTCTCCTTGAGCGCCGGTTCGGGCGTCGGAATCAACGCGTAGTTCAGCACCACTTCAATCGACGCGGCAGTTGATCCCGCTGGGATCGCATGAGAGAAAGGGACTTTTCGCGTATGGCCCCCTTTGATGAAGGGATCAGGAATCTGGCCACGGAGAATTTTGTCGTAGGGCAAGCCGAACTGCTTGGTCTCCTCCTTCAGCACCTTGCCCTGCGCATCCTTGGTGGTAATGATCAGATAGAACTGCTTGAGCACCGGGTCGCCGTCAGGAAAGCTATGAGGGAGGCTGCCGATTCTCACCAGCACCATGCCATCCACGACAGAGGCCGACTTGGTGGCCTCAAGATCCACGCGGGGCATCCATTCGGCCTGCAGGTTGCGATTCTTGATGAGGGCGCCGGGAACTACCACGCCGCGGAACCAGTGGCGACCGATTGCGCGGGTCATGGCGCCTCGCCTCGAGGTGGAACTGCCGGTCGAGGGCTCCATGTGGCAGTCTTGGCAAATTGTCCCCTGTAAAATCTCACCAGGCAGATCTTTCTGCATCACATCCTTGACCTTGTCGAAATGGCAAGAGGCGCAATAGTTTGCGCCACGGAACAGCATGGACTGCGTCCCAGGATGGACGAGATTTTCCTCCGGGTCCGCATAGGGCCCATAGATCATCTTTCCCGGCTCGATCTTGAACGAGGGCGGAGAGTTCGGTGTCTGTTCGACCTGCTTGATCAGATGGCAGGAGGCGCAACCGATACCTTCCACTTGCGGCTTGCCGGACAACACCTGGGCCACAATCTTCTCGGCATGTTGCGGGAACACGGTGGTCGACGGTGCATGACAGGAGAGACAGCGGCGGCGCTCGTCGGTCGTCGGATTGGTCTGCAACCAGACGCCCAATACCGTGCGGAACACCGGTGACTCCAGCGACGTACCATGCAAGAGCGCTGCATCGACCCGACCGAAGGTCTTGAGGTCCGGCGTCTGTTCGCGCACGCCTTTCCACTCTTCATAGTGCCGATCGTGACATTGCTTGCAGTCTTCCGATCGAATGAAGATCTTTTCAATTTCCGCCACCCAGTCGGCCGGAGCCTGAGTCTCTGCCTTCTGCGCAATGGCGCGGCCATGATACAGGCCGGTGACACCCACAATGAGTACGAGGAACAAGCTTCCGGCAATTTGCTGTGCGTACCGTCTGCGTCGTAACATCTTCAATCCCGTTTACATCCGACGAAATGGAAATTTACCCCCCACCCGACCGGATCGCCTGGATCGGCCGGTTCATAGGTGCCGACGGTGAAGTTGCATTCTTTCATCCCTCGCTTGATCGCTCTCCCAAAATCGATCATGTTTCTAATCTCTGCCTTGTCGATTTCTTTGATGATGGATCGGACCTTGATGCCGGCATAGTCGGCGCGCGAACTCCCGATCACTTCGAACACCGCGACGCCCTGCGCCCGTTCGAGTTTCAACTCCTTTTTAATACTATCGTCCACGTCTCCGACGATCACGCCGAATTCTTCACCCAATCGCCCGGCTTCATCCACGGTCATCGGCTCCTGATCCGCAGCACTCATCGGCGCCGGCGCGAGACCGGACAAGGCTCCCATGCATAGGCTGACACACAAGAGAAAGGCCCTTCCACTCCGAAGGGCCTTTGTGTGAGCACTGACTGAACTGATTCGAGCATCCTCCAACGTCCGTGCCTCTCATCGTACTGCCATCTCACCAAAGAACTCAGCAGTCTGTGGAAAAACTATACATCTGTGGCACATCAGAAAAACACTCTCACAGGATGCTCAAAAAGGCGACCTCCTCATCCGCCCAACCCTGGCGGCTACTTCACCCGCCCGCCCTGAGTCTGCCAAGACAGCCTCTTCGCCCAAGGACGCGCCTTGTCCCAGCCAAGGCCGCAGCGAGTGAAGGCCCGAGGCGTACCCTTTGGGGTACGTTGAGGGTCTGAACGATGCGAGAACGAAGCTGGCGGACTTTTTCAGCAGCCTGTTAGAGCTTCGAAACCGGATCGATCACCAGTTGAAACCAGGGCGCGACGGCTTTCTGTCCGTTCCGCTCTTTGTTCTCACCGTTCCATACGGCAAACGACACGGTTTGCACCCGGCCGGGAATCAGCTTGGCTTCGTTCTCTTGCTCTTCACTCACCAAAGGTCTACGCATGACGACATGCCACACTCCATCTTTCCACGCAGCCTTCCCTTGGACACGGCCCTGCTTCTCTTTGGTCGTCAGGGTACTAAAGCCCCCGCCGATGAGGTCCTCGACAGAAGAGACCCGGCGCGGAATGACTTCAAACGTCCGCACACCGTCGCGAGCTTTCTCAGAAGTCTTGGCGGCCCGGCGATCGATATCGCTCTGCCAGTCGGCCTTCCAATGCCAGATATTGATGTAGTGATCGAGTTGGCCCATGCAGAAAAACGCGGGAGCATCGCCGAGCGGCAGTCCGATCGCGACTCCGTCGCGAAAGGTTCCCGGCGTCAGACGGTCGTTCTTAGTATTGTCCTGCCATTCAAGCAGAAACGCGATCTCGGTGCCGTTGTGGAGCGACCGCACGGTCAAGGCTCGCGCGGTCGGCTCCGGCCAGACCGGCCTGGTAATGATCTGACCGCTCAACGGAATCGTCATCGGCGAGACCTTAGCCCAGGCAGCATCCTCGGGCCCCGTCGGCAGTTCCCCCTCGACTAGGCGCGCGCGAATAATCATCCCCTCGGAACTGACGAGGGGCACGCCAAAGCCTACTAAGACGCCGGCCAGAACCAAAATGAAGAGAAACAGGAGAAGCAACGGGCGGGAAGAAGTCTTCGTCGTCGTACGCACTATGCAAGGTCCTCGGATGACTGGCGCAAGTACATCGTGATGGGCTCAGACTACCACACAGCCCAAGCGAGACTAACCCGCATAATTCACGAAGGCTTCTACTGCAACCGCCGATAGGTCGCCGCGACTGCCTGACGGCTGGCAGGCTCGCCGCTCGGTCGGTCAACATACTACTGTGTCAAGTATGCCTCCCTCTCTCGTGGAATCGGCCCTGAAGCTTGCCTCGCCCACTCTTACAAGGGGGTCCAGTTCCCCTTGTAGAATCCCCACGAAGGGGGCACATCCACTTCGGAACTCCCAGGCGGGGCAACACCCCGCCTCACGGCTCCGCGCGCCCGTGTCGCTTGCCATCTCGGCGGTTTCATCACGAACCCTCGTGGATAATGCGGGCTTATCCGCCTGCGAGCGAGTTGCTAACAGAGTTTCACACGGCGAATTTTGTTTTCACCCCGCTCACAGATGTAGAGATACCCCTGGGAATCCAGGGAGAGTCCGACTGGAGAGTTGACAACGGCCTCTACTCCGAGGAGTCCGTCTCCATGTTTCACCGTCCCCGCCGATTCCTTCGCCACGAAGCGTGCGGCGCCGCAGCCCCCCATATTCTTGTCTTCGTAGCCGCTGTCTCCGTTGCCCGCAACCGTCGTGATCAGGCCGGTTGCAATCTCCACCTTGCGCACGCGGTGGTTCATTGTATCGGAGATGTAGAGATTGTCCTGTCGATCGACCACCACGGCTTCAGGCGCATGGAGCATGGCTCTGATCGCCGGCTTGTCGTCACCGTCGTAGCCGTACCGGCACACGCCGGCCACTGTCGAGATAATGCCGCTGCAGGGATCGATGCTGCGGACGCGGTTACTGCCCTTGTCGACGAAAATAATATCGCCTTTCCCGTTCACTGTGAGCCCGACGACATCATAGAGCCGGGCATCGAGCGCAGGCTTTCCATCGTCGAGGTACATGGACATATCTAGTCCATCTGAACAGACCGGCATGAGCCAACCATGGTCATCGCTGAAATCGATGCCGATGGCATCGCCGGAGAGCACGACCAAATTCCGCGCAACGAGGGGCTGTTCACGAGCCTCGTCTTCGTCTGTCCAGGTCCCGGCCACGGTCGTTACAGCGCCCGTCCGGGAATCGTAGCGACGGATTCGGTGCGCCTGGGTGTCGGCAATGTACATCACGTCGTTGGGATCGAAGGCTATTGCGGCCGGCCA
Source organism: Nitrospiraceae bacterium (assembly GCA_036004925.1). Lineage (GTDB taxonomy): Bacteria > Nitrospirota > Nitrospiria > Nitrospirales > Nitrospiraceae > Palsa-1315. Next base: position 18,413 of record DASYRC010000085.1, read on the forward strand.
GGTGAGATTGACCTCGAGAGCGGGACCATCTCCGTTGAACCCGTGCTGCCCGGTGCCAATGATCGTGGTGATGATACCGGTCTCATGGTCCACTTTCCGTATGCGGTTACTGCCGGAATCGCAGATATAGAGGTCGTTGCGAGAGTCAAACGCGACATCGAGGGGCAAATAAAGCCCGGCTTCCCCACAGGGGCCCTCGTCACCGCTATAGCAAGTTTCGCCAATGCCAGCGAAATTATGGAGTGTGCCTTCCCGGAGATTGACCCGCCGGATACGATCGGACCCGGACTCGGCAAAGTAAAACCAGGTCTCGTCCTTGTCGAGCGCGGCGTGATGGGGCAAGGGAATCCCGGACTTGACCGCCCGTTTTCCATCACCGGTGCTCCGGGCCTTGCCGTTGCCTGCGAAGGTTTCGATATAGCCAGTCGCGAGCTGCAGCTCGGTTTCCATATGCCTGTGGCCCTATCCCGGCTGGTTAGCCGCGTGAAACTGAGTGAACCGGCGCGGCTGGCTGTTCCACGGGAGCCGGTGCTTGCACCGTGGGTTCCTGAATCGCTTGCTGAGGAGCGGCCGCCATATTCTGCTGGCCCGCATGGGCTTCGGCCTCAATCCCGTCCGCCTCATGCGCGGACTTCTTGAAACCCTTGATCGCCTTGCCGATCCCTTCGCCCAGCTGCGGCAATTTCCCCGCGCCAAAGATGATCAACACGATGAAGAGGATCAGGATCAACTCTGTAAAACCAAGACTCCCAAACATGGTGTGTTCCTCCGTATGAATGGGTGAATCAGGATGCGCTGCTCTCTTTAGCCCGTTTGGAAAATCGCTCCTTCAACCGCTTCCGCGCCTGCTCAGCCTGTTCGAACATCTTCGCCTTGTCGTAGACGCTGATCAAGTTGTAGTAGGCCAGCGGCTCCTCGGGATTTTGTTCGACGGCATCTTCCATGACCTTGATGGCCAGATCCGTCTTCTTGTGATTCAGTGCCAACTCCATCAGTTTGAAGCTGCCCTCCAGATGCTTCGGGTCCAATTCGAGCGTTCGGATATAACATTGGATGGCCATGTCGATGGTATTGTAGTCCGAGACCTGGGGATTATCGAGTTCAACATAGACCCCAGCGAGATTGTACCAGGCCATGGGATCGTCCGGCGTAATTTCTACGAGACGCTCGTAGTAATCCTTGGCTTCCATGAACTTCTTTTTGTCAGCATAGACCCGTCCAAGATTGAAGAGTGCAAGGACATCATGGGGGAACACATCGAGCGCATGCTTGAACTCGGTTTCCGCTTCGTCCGTCATGGCCTTCGTCGCATAGATCGTGCCCAAATTCGAATAGTACATCGCGAGCGACCGATTCATCTCTGCGCGGAGCCCCTCCGCCATCTCAATCGATTTCTTGACCTCAACGAGCGCGTCATCCATCCGGCCTTTGCTGAAATACAGCTCGCCTAATCGGCAGCGGGCCTGGAAATCGTCGGGCTCGACCGCCAAGAGTTTCTCAATCTCGGCGATTTCTTCGTCGGGGCTCAGCGGCTGATCGCCGGGATCGACGATAGTCTGGCTTTGGTCTGGAGCAGAAGCGGTTGGTTCGTTCATACGATTCCCTGTAGTAAAAAAGTCTGTTAGATTTGTTAGATATGTCCGCCCGCCAATGAATCCGGCGTGCCGACCATGGGAGCGTTCGTCGCCGGTGCCGAATTCGTCGCATCGCGCCGGTATCGATCCATGGACAAGAGCATGGCGCCGAGCACCACCATGAGCGTCAGATTCGAGTACAGTAGCGCATACCCCGCAATAAACATCAATCCAAGACCATACCCGGCGAGTCGCCCCATGCTGAGTAACCTAATGACTGTGTACGACCAGCACAACAAGCCCGTCATGTAGAACGCAAACGGGAGAAAAAACGTGTAGCCCATGCCGAACTGAAAGATCCACCCGATGCCGTCTGCCGCCTTACGAATGTTATTGGCCATCCCAGGGTCATACCGATTGAGCAGATAATCTAAGAACAGCATCAACGTAAAAACAGACCCGGCGGTCGCCCAAAACCAAATGGCCCGGCGGCGTTGCCGCTGATTGCGCGTCCGAAATGAGATTCCCCGCCCGTAGGCCCACATCACCAGGATGCTGGACAAGACCAATAGCCCTTCACCTCCGCGATGGGCCTCATACACGAAGGGCGGGGCCGCTACAGTTCCGATAAAACTATAGATGGTGGACATGATCTGATAATACAACCAGCCCCCGACCCCCAGGAGATAGGTGATGCCCATGGCGCGATGCGACCACTCGGTGTGGGTGGAGAGGTATTCCACCATCAGACAGATCAACACGACCAGCGCCACCAAGTTATAAATTGCCGACCCTACGAAGGCGGGCGGGATCAACAAAAAGCCCACCGTGAGGAGCAACAGGAGCGCGACACAGGGAATGACGATCATGTTCGATCCCACAAACCCACGCCCGGCCATCCGATTGATGCCCCCCACACCCAGGGCAAGAAACAGCAGAATCGCCACGACATTGAGCAGCCACTGCCCGATCTGCGTCAGTGCCGTGAAGGTCGGGATAATCCACTCATGCGCCTGGGCCAGCTTGCTGAGATGCATCCCTAACCGCGACACGAGCCGATACAGGATCAATTCAGAGAAGGAGACAATCAGAACGAGCTTGACCGTGTACTGAAACAGAATGGATTGATCGCTGATCTTCCCTGTAATCCTGTCGATGGTGGGATTCATGCCAATCATTTTCTACACCCGTGAGGGAACTGCGAACTATACCGACCGGAAAAAACCAGGGGCAACGTCGTGCGGGACAGGCTCATCACGATCCCGCCGGTTGCGGCACGCGCACTTCCTGGGCCTTTGCCCGTGCGATATACAGCAATCCATCGGCCATCGAGTAATTGAACGGCAACTCGCATACGACTTCGCTGACCTTTTCGTAGACGTGCTGATACAGCCGCTCCGCTTCGTCCGGTGTCATGCCTTCCGACACTTCATAGAAGAAGCCCAGGCTCAAGTCCTCTGCCGACGGGCGCATGATGCGCCGGATTCCATAGCCGCCAGGGTCGCTCATGATCGGCGCTTCCTTTTCCAAATCGAAGAGGCACGGCTGACAAGAGAACCCGTACGATCCGTGAAGCCGTTCGTTCTCTACGATAAAATTCAGCGTTTCGCGGGCTTCTTCTTCCTTCTCAGTCGGGAACCCCACAATGATGTAGCAATGCACCGCGATCCCCACGTCGACGCAATCGTCTGCAATGCGCCGCACCCATTCCTGCTTGATCCCTTTCTTCATGAAGTCCATCACGCGCTGATTGAAAGACTCCAATCCGAACACGATCTTCAGACACCCGGCATCCCGCATCGACGCCAGGAGTTCACGGGTGAGATGCTTCTCAAATCGCATCTCACAGGTCCATTTAATATCCAACTTCTTGTCGATGATCTGCTGGCACAATCGTTTGGCCGGCGATAAGGCAACGCACTCGTCGGTAAAGAAAAAGCGTTGCACCCCATATCGCTGTTTGAGCCATTCCAATTCCTCGACGGTCCGTCCTGGATCTTTCTGCCTGAAGTTCTGGTGATCCAGCGTGAGGGCACAGAACGCACAATCCTTGTAGTAGCACCCTCGTGAAAACTGCACAGGCAGCACCGGCTCCGGCGACAAATACAGTCCGAGCGGGAAGCCGTCGTAGTTGGGAGCAGGCAACTGGTTAATATTTTCAGAATAAAACGGCTGGTTGACCGTAATCTTCCCGTTCTGGCGATAGATCAGGTTCGGGACTTTGCTGAAATCCTCTTTTCCGGCCAATTGATTGACGAGTTCAAGCAACGCGGTTTCTCCCTCGAACACGATGATATCGTCGGTCAGATCGAATAGGCTCGGGCAGCGGCGCAGGTTGTCGACCAATCTGGTGAAGATGCTGCCGCCAATGGTTAGATGGATGCTGGGAGCGGCTTCCTTAATCAAACGACAGAGTGTCAGTCCAGGGATAATCTGCGAGGTAGCCGTAATCGAAACGCCGATCAAGTCCGGCTGGTCACCGATAATCGATTGAATGAAGTGCTTACGGAAGAGCTGAATGTAGGGGTTCTGGGATTCATCCCTGATGATTTTCATCAGGTCTTTGGATGAATAGATGGAATAGCTGCTGAACTGATTGTCGACGACCGTCAGTCGGGTCGGGAAATAGAGTGTGGAGAGCACCTCCAGCCATTTGTCGATGAGAAAGAGACTTTCCTTATAGGATTCGAGATCGTAGAAGCCCTCCCCGCGGAGGGTTTCCTTGGCCGGTTCAATCCGATCAATGAGATAAGGAAAGCGGTCCAGCGATTCCACAACTCTCGCCAAATGCTCGGCACTTCCCGGTCCAGTTTCTCCAGTCCGTTCCCGCTCAAGCGTTTGCTGTTTGTCGACCAACCCCTGATAGAGCTCGGCTCCATAGGATTGGGTGACCACCTCGTCTAAGAGCTCGATTCCAAGATCGCGCTGGGAAACGTCGGGTACGCCGCCCTGGGCCAGAAACCCCATCAACGAGGGGAGGCTCAGATAGGGCTGTGACGGATGCCACGTTGGAGGAAAGAGCAGTGAAATCTTCATGCTAATTCACCACCAACTGGGGAGAGAATAAGAAAATTTCTCAATAAATCCAACTCGTTTTTTATACACTCCGGTATCGGCCAAATGCAACCCTCGGAAGCCCTTCTTACCTTAGCGGGCCGTTGGTTTGCCCCTACAGGCCCACCAGAAATTGATGATCTGGATATACTCCTTCATTATCCTAGCCTGCTCTCGGTATGAAGTTTGGTGGCACGCATGTCACCGGAGGCAGACACAGCACGGGCAGGGAGCTCGCGGGAACTCCCTGCCCGGTGTGCTGCTGCGCGCGGCTCGCGGACCCTTTACAGCCAGGTCACGCGCTCGGCCGGCCG
>DASYRC010000086.1:0-24765 GCA_036004925.1 Nitrospiraceae bacterium
CGCGGCGTCGGCAAGGCGCCCAAAGTTGCCCTTGTGGCCTGCATGCGGAAGCTCTTGACGATGCTCAACGCGATGATGAAGCATCGGACACCGTGGCGATCCAGTGCGGTTCAGAAGGCTTGACATCGAAGACAGTTGCTCCCTCTCTCATGGCTCCGCGCGCCCGTCTCGCTTGCTGTCTCGGCGGTTTCGTCAAGAACCCTCGTGAATAATGCGGGCTAGGCATGATGAGGCCCTTTGATGACATCTACTCTGCAACGGGCCAAATCGAGGCGTTAGCCCTAACTTTTGATCACACGTTTCTCCTGGTCTGAACCGGCAGTATGTCTGTCTTGCCAGATCTATCGTATTAACCTCGACGATTCATGAATAATCCGGGTCAGAAAATGGATGCTACCAGTCCCATGGGCACGTAAGTGAACACACTTCCACCCCGCAGGAGTATGGGTTGACAGTGGGATACTTCCAACGGTACAAAATACCCACAGGAACGCGTCTTTTTGTGTGCGTTGTCATCTTGCTGGAATCGGCTCCTGCAGACCCCACCATGCGAGAGTGGCGGAACTGGCAGACGCGCGAGACTTAGGATCTCGTGGGTAACCGTGGGGGTTCAAGTCCCCCCTCTCGCACCAAACCATGACTGGGCAGCCTGCAACGGTTCGGCAGCCCGTGCAAGGCTTCTTACGCAGAAAAGGTACGCCCCAGCTATGAAAATGGAGGTGACTGAACTAGGACCGATGAAACGCGCCCTCAAGATTGAGGTGCCGGCTGATGAGGTCACGCAACGGTTTGCCCGCGCCTATGTCGAGCTGAACCGCCAGGTCAACATCCCAGGATTTCGCCCTGGCAAGGTGCCCCTGGCCTTGCTGGAAAAACGCTATGCCAAAACCGTGGAAGAGGACGTGATCCGAAGCCTCGTGCCGGACTTCTACGACAAGGCCATTCGCCAAGCGGGGATTGTGCCGGTCCTCGTCGAAATTCCTCCACTGGACCGAGTCAAGATTAAGAAGAACGAACCCTTTACATTTACCGCGACCGTCGAAATCAAGCCGAAAATCGAGCTGCGGGACTATAAATCTCCAAGTCCGATCTCGCTCAAGCCCGACAAGCGCACCGTCACCGACGAACAGCTTGACCGAGGCCTTGAGGTCTTGCGCGAACAACAGGCACGCCTGGAAGCCACACCGGCAGGCCATACCATCGTGGACGGGGACTATATCGTGCTGGATATGCAAGGGACTCTCGATGGTGCACCGCTTGAAGGGACGAAGAAGGAGGGTCAACTCCACAAGGTCGGATCACACGCGTTCGTATTGGGTTTGGAAATTGATTCGCATGTCAGGGGGAAGATAGATGGCGACGTGCTCGAAATTCCCCAGCCGTACCCAGCCAACCATCCCGATCCTCGCGTTGCCGGCAAGACGATCCTGTTCGCGCTGACGATCAAATCCGTCAAGGAAAAAAAGTTGCCGGCCCTGGACGATGAATTTGCCAAAGATTGTGGCCCCTACAACTCGCTTCAGGAAATCAAAGACAAACTGCGGCACGGGATGGAACAGGCGCTGAAGCGAGAGATCGAAGACACCTATAAGGATACCATCATCAAACGGATTGTAGAAACCCATCACTTCGATCTCCCAGAAACCCTAGTAGAGCGTGAGCTGGAAGCCATCATCCGCCAGCACGTGCAGCAGCGGAAGGCTGCCGCCCAGGAATCGCCTGGCACAGAGGATCTCACAAGCCTCCGCCAGGAGCATCGGAACGAAGCAGCGCGCCGCGTGAAGCTCGGCCTCGTTTTAGAAGCGATCGGCGAAAAAGAAGGGCTGACGGTCACGCAAGACGATTTCAATGCCGAGATCATGCGGCTGGCGTCGGAACTAAAAATGCCGGCAGCCGATCTCGTCAAGATGATCAAAGCCGGCGGACAAGAGTCCATCGATGAGTTACGCACCAGGATTTTGGCGGATAAAGCCTTGGATTTCGTATACCGCAATGCGGTGATTCAGGGATAGTGTCGAGGTACAGGGCCGGCCTTGCCTCGGATTCAACAGGCTGTATGCGGAAAGGAACGACGTGCATGCTAGTTCCCATTGTTATCGAAACGACTAACCGAGGCGAACGCGCCTATGACATTTATTCTCGGCTCCTGAAAGACCGGATCATTTTCCTCGGTGCGCCAATCGACGACATCTTTGCCAACCTGGTTATTGCCCAGCTTTTGTTCCTCGAAGCAGAGGATCCTGAAAAGGACATCAATCTCTACATCAACTCCCCCGGGGGAAGCGTCACGGCGGGATTAGGCATTTATGACACCATGCAATATGTGAAACCCCCGATCAACACCATCTGCCTCGGCCAAGCCGCCAGCATGGGGGCTTTTTTGCTTGCCGCTGGAACTAAAGGCAAACGATTCGCTCTGCCGAATGCGAGGGTCATGATTCACCAGCCCATGGGCGGGTTTCAGGGGCAAGCCACAGAAATCGACATTCATGCCAGAGAGATCTTAAAAATTCGCGAACGACTCAACGAGATCATGGCCAAACATACCGGCCAGCCGCTGGAGAGGATATCCCTGGACACCGAACGGGACTACTTCATGTCGGCAGAAGAAGCTAAACGATACGGTATCATCGACGAAGTCATCACGCGGCCACCGAAGCTCCTCAAGGCCGTCAGTGGTGACACAGGAAAAGACTCGATCAAGGACAAGTAATAGGGGAGGGCGCATGGCGAAGCCGGATAAGATGGATCGACATCTCCGCTGTTCCTTCTGTGGAAAGAGCCGCGACGAAGTCCGCAAATTGATTGCCGGGCCCACCGTCTACATCTGCGACGAATGCGTCAACCTCTGTAACGACATCATTGCCGAGGACTGGGAAGAAGCCAAAGAAGAGATTTCGTCAAAACTCAAAAAGCCGGTGGAAATCAAACACCACTTGGATCAATACGTCGTGGGACAGGAGCGGGCCAAAAAAATTCTCTCGGTGGCCGTTCATAACCACTACAAGCGAATCTCGGCCAAGGATAAAGACGTTGACGACGTGCAACTCCAGAAGGGCAACATCCTCATGCTGGGGCCCACAGGCACAGGGAAAACGCTGTTGGCCCAGACCCTCGCGAAGTACTTGGACGTCCCCTTCACGCTGGCCGATGCGACCACGCTCACAGAAGCAGGGTACGTCGGCGAAGATGTGGAAAACATCATTCTCAAGCTCCTGCAGGCAGCGGACTACGATGTGGAACGGGCCGAGCGGGGCATTGTCTACATCGATGAAATCGACAAGATCAGCCGCAAGAGCGACAGCCCGTCCATCACCCGCGACGTCTCGGGCGAAGGGGTACAACAGGCGTTGCTCAAGCTCATCGAGGGAACTGTTGCCAATGTGCCGCCTCAAGGCGGGCGCAAGCATCCGCACCAAGAGTTTATTCAGGTCAATACGAGCAACATTCTGTTCATCTGCGGCGGAGCGTTCGTCGGGCTCGAACAAATTATCGAGCAACGCCTGAATCGGAAGGCGATGGGGTTCGGAGCCGAAGTTCGGGGACGGAGCGAAGTGCGACTTGGCGAACTGTTCGCGAAAGTTCAGCCGGAAGATTTCCTCAAGTACGGCTTGATTCCCGAATTCGTCGGTCGGCTGCCGGTCGTCGCCACCTTGGATGAGCTGGATGAACGAGCCCTCATTCGAATCTTGACCGAGCCGAGAAACGCGCTCACGAAGCAGTATGAGAAATTGCTCTCCTTTGAGAAAGTGAAACTCAAGTTCACGGAAGGCGCGCTTGGGGCGATCGCACGGAAAGCGTTTCTCCAGAAAACCGGGGCTCGAGGGTTGCGTGCCATCCTCGAAGACGTGATGCTGGACGTGATGTATGATGCCCCTTCTCAGAAGCAAATTAAGGAAGTCCTCATCACCGAGGATGCCATCCTCGGCAAGCACGCTCCCATTCGAATCTTTGAACAAGACAAGGATGTGAAAACCGCCTAAGTCGTTATAACTGTAGCCTTTATCTCGTTCAACAGGACCTCCACTCAGAATCCTCCAGGCCAGGATCATCCTGACGTGGTTGTACCTTCACATCTTCCCTTCTCGAACACTCACTGCTTCTTCTTCCTACTTAACCTGTGGCGGCGCTCATGACTCTATGCTTTTCCTCGACAAGTTGAAATGCTGCGCTATACTTGCGTTACGGATTGAACGTGGAGGACTTGTGAAATATCCCGTGTCTTCAAGCCTTCGACACAAAGGGAAAGCCCTCGACCTTGATGCAAACCGTGAAGTGATCACCCTTTTGGGAATCAACGGCGAACCCATGGGGAACCTGTCGTGGGACTTCGTCATCGACCAGATTCTGGCCTATCGTAAACCCCAGGCGAGCCGAGAAACCAGAAATGAGCCGCGCGTGACACTTATCTTCCGTGTCAAATACACAACCCCGGAAGGTCAGCAGTTTGAAAGTCGCGCAGGCGGCATCGGCGGAGGCGGGCTATTTATCGAAAGCCAGGGCCCTTTACCGGTCGGCACCAAGCTTGCCCTGGAATTTTCGCTACCAGAGCAGCCGTCAGAGTGGTTACCGGCGAAAGGTCTCGTCGCGTGGGTCTGCCCAAAAGCAGACCAATACACGTTTAGCCCTGGCATGGGGGTGCGTTTTACGGAGATTAACTCCGATATCCGTAACCGCGTGCTCGAACTGGTGAAATCCCTCCAGACGGTCGGACAGCCGGCCTAGTGAATATCCATCTGCCATTGAATCAGAATCGTCTCGCGTTCTTCAATACAAGGACCTGACCATGAAGTTTCCTGTGTTCACGACGGAAGGGCATAAGGGCAAAGTCCTTGAGGTGAATGCCGACCAGGAAGTGGTCACGCTTCATAGTGACACGGGAGAACTGCTCGGCACCTTGCCGTGGGGAGCGGTCATTGAGCAGATACTCGCTAGCGACGACGATGTGCGATTCGCCCATGCGCGCTCTCACCCGAGAGCCCCGCTCGCCGTGAAGGTTCGCTACACGACCTCGGAAGGCAGACAGTTCGACAGCTTAACCGGCGGCATCGGTGCAGGCGGGTTGTTCATCGAAAGCAGCGCCCCGCTGGCTCCTGGCACCGAACTTTCCGTCGAGTTTTCACTGCCCAATCGTCCGTGGGAAAAACACAACGCCAAAGCGAAGGTAGCCTGGACCCGCAACAAACCTGAACGGTATTTGCTCTTCCCCGGGATGGGCGTTCAATTTACCAACATCGATGAAAAGGTCCGCAAAGAACTTGTCGAGCTCGTCGATGCATTGAATCGTTCCCGCCTAGTGACCTAAGTTCCCCGTTTCGCCCAGCGTCGCACCCCCCGGTCTGGATCCTTCGCGATCGTCGCGCTGAGCGCTGCCCTCGCCTCAGGGTCGATGAGCATTCCCAGACGGTAGGCCGCTTCTGCTCGCACACCAGGCGAGGGATCTTCAACTAAACGCTCTCTGAGCCAAGGGGAGACCGCCGACCCTCCCCATTCACCAACCACCGCCACAATCCCCTGACGAACCTCCGCATCGGAGTCACGCCCTGCTCCGACAAGCGCAGGAACCCATTGGCTTGAGTCAACTTGTAGCAATGCCCGCACTGCCCCTCTCCTGATCGTTGCATCCGAAGATCGCAGTAAACCTACGACAGGCTTCAATAATCGAGAATCTGGTTCGATCTCGCCGATCGCCACAACCGCCGCCTGTCGTACCGATTCGTCGGAATCCTCAAGCGCCCGCGCCAACAGGGCAACCACTCCATCAGTAGGTGTGGGTTTCATGCGTCCCATGGCCAGCAGCGACGCTGCGCGGACTATTGCTGCTCGATCGTGAATGAGGGGAAGAATGGAGTCCGCGACTCGTGGGTCGCCGATCTTGCCCAGAGATTCTGCAGCCATTTGCCGCATCTCTGGCACCTTATCACGGAGCAACTCCAGCAATAGCGAGACCGTATGCTCCTTCGACGAAGGTGGAGTATCCTGGACACAACCGGCGAGACAGAGGACTGACAGGACGACCGAATACCCTATAGTGCGAGAGGACGTGCGACAAAACAGGCTACAAGCATCGGGCAGGCTGATGAAGACCCCACCCCAGTTCACGCTTGTTTAGGGGGCTCTTCGTGCAAGGCAGGTAATTCCTTGGCCGCTTCGATGGATTGTTGGAATTCCTTCTGGGCAGAATCCATCTCTGCTTGGATTGTCCGTATCTCGGGATCGACAGAATTGCGGACATCGGAAACGGCCTGCTTGAACGTCCGCAACGCATCACCAAGTCCTTCTCCCAAACTCTGCATATCCCCTGGGGACATGCCGACCTGCTGCGCGGCCTTCGCCTTCATCGCCGCCTGCTGCGCCTGCACGCGGGCCACGGCATCCTTGTTGACAATGGCCGACGGGCGGGTGGCCACAGGTCTCGCCTGGGCGCCGGCAGGAAGAGGCGGGTACTGCGCCCGCATCATCGGCGTGGGAGCAGCGGCGCGTTCTTCCATCGTGGGAGGCTGCTGGCCCTGCCCCGTCGATTGGGCCGAGACTGATTGGGCTGCCGTTGGTGTCATTGGCCGAGCCTGATGTGGGGAAGCAGCCATATTGTGCATCAAGGCGGCAGTGGTCCCGGGAGTCAGTTCCGGCCCAGGGGTATAGGGTGCCGTGGGCTTCGGAGCGCCGGAAGTCTGTCCCGGCGTAATCGTCGGTGCCGGTTGATTGGCTTCGGGCGGTGCCGCATCCGGCGGGGGGATATCGTTGACTTCTTTCTTGAACCCTCGGAGCGCTTTGCCGACTCCTTCACCGATTTGTGGGAGCTTTCCCGCCCCGAAAATGATAAGGACAATGACGAGGATAATGATGAGTTCCGAGATCCCCATGGTACCAAACATGGCGTGATTCCTCTTCCCTAGGAGCCTGTCCGACAAAGCGTCGACAGCGTTGCCTTATTGAGAACCAAATCAACTTTATAGGCCAGTAGGAGGCACTGTCAAGGAAGGGCTAGAGGGCTTGCGCGGATGGGGCAAGCCAGGTCTGTCTGGTTATCTGGTCTGACTGGTCCATCTGGTTAGTCTCATGCGAACAAACAAACCAGACAGGCCGAACAGACCGAATGAATAAGACAGGCTGGCGGACTATTTCAGGAACCTCCTAGAAGAGCGGTACAATCTCACTCTGCAAGGGCAAACCGAACACCAACGCCTCACGTTCAGCGAGGTACACGTCCAGTTCACTCCTAATCCCAAATTCGCCTGGCAGGTAGATCCCTGGCTCAATAGAAAAGCAGGTCCTCGGCATCAGACGGCGGGTGTCCTGTGTCTCCAAGCCATCGATGTTGGCTCCGTTGCCATGAACTTCTTCGCCGATCGAATGGCCCGTGCGATGGACGAATTGATCGCCATAGCCCCCGCGTTGGATGACCTGCCGGCAGGCGTCGTCGACTTCCCAGCCGAATGGGTGATGGTCGGCAGCTACTTCTGTCTGGACGAAGGTCAATGCCGCGTCCCGTCCCTGGCGGACCAAGTCGAAGATCTCACGATGTTTCACTGGCACAGTCTGACCGACATAGCCGGTCCAGGTAATATCGGCGTAAACCGAGCCGGCCTCCGCTCGTTTAGCCCAGAGATCAATCAAGAGCAATGCATCACGTGTGACCTCGTCAGACCCCTTCTCTGGCGGACCATAATGGGCATCAGCACTGTGGGCATTAACGGCGGCAATCGGTGCACTCGACGTGACCATCCCGGCCTCGCGTATACGAGCCAGAATAAACTGCTGCACTCCATGCTCACTGAGACCGCGGCCTTGTACCACTGAGTCATGCACATGACTAAATGTCTGATCAACGATGCGCCGTAGCGCCACGGCGGCAAACTGATGCGATTCAAGTTGACGGTCCGTCCAGCGCGCTTCAAACGTCTGAATTAAATCGGCTGAACTAACCACCTCGACATCGTAACTTCTGATCAACTCGATCGTACCGGCATCCACGCGCGACACATAGGGAACCGCATTCAGCGGGGAATATTGCATAGCGACACGGAGGCCACCGGCGAGCAGGCCCGCAAGGATCTGCCGTTGCTGCTCCCACGACACATAACAGTCGGCCAGTCCTGGCAATGCATCCAGCACGTGCGGCTCGATGCGATGCAGCAGCTTGACAGGAACCCCCTGCGCCGGAATCCAGTAGTACCATCGCCTCGTCACATGAAGTGTAGGATCGAGTTGGAGTATGCGATAGGCGAGGGGGTCACTCCCGCGGAAATCATAGAAGAGCCAGCCGTCGATCTCGGCATCACGCAGTGCTTGCTGAATCTCGCTGACACGCTGATATATGGCCGTGGTCATGGTAGAGCGCATCTTATCGTCGCGCTACCAAGCCGTCAATGAGACAGCTGTTGAGATCAGTGGTCATGCTACAATGCGCCCCATGGCAGCTGAGCTTGCACCAGAGCCTTCCCAGTTCCGGGTGACCCTGTTTGTCGGACCGCAGCCAGTGGAGGGAAGGCCCTACGCCTCCTCCTGTATATTTAACGTCAAGAAACGAAGTTGGAAGGGCGGAATCCAGGTCGCCGTCGTTATCACCCAGAATCAGATTGATACGCTCAGCACCGATGTAGATTTCTCCCGCTGGTTGGCCCTGGCCCTGATCGATCTCGCAGATGCAGATCGTCTATCTCATCAGAATCGAGCCCATGAGCTGTTTATCCAAGCAGTCTGTTGGTGCAAGTTGGACCTGGCGTTGCAATCCGGCATCACTCAAGAGAACCAATGTCTCGCAGACGACACATGGGTCACTGAAGTCAGAGACACCGTAATCAAGCGGACGAATTTCATCACGTCATACATTGCAACTGAACTGGACCTCGTACCGAGAGACCTGAGCACTCCATAAGACACTCCCGCGGGAGCGGCAGGGGGTTTGCAATCAGAGTTGAATTTGTTATAACCGCACTATTGCTGAACCGTGAATGAGTGCCCTGGAGTCAACCACTGCCGCTCAGCTTGCTCTGTCGAAGAAGGAGGATTATCTGTGAAAACATACTCGTCTTTCTCTAATCGCCCCCGTGAGGCCTGCAGCTTCAAACTGGCGGCAGTCTTCCTGCTCCTGGCCTTGTGCACCGTCACAATGGCACCATCGGCGTGGAGTCAAGCAAGCGCACCTCCCCCGTCGAGCGAGGGCACCGAGGGCGGAACCGCGTCAAGCGCGGGCATGCAAGCTGCTGCCGCTGTCTCCACCCTGTTATATGCTCCACTGAAAGTGGTATTTGCCATCGGGGGAGGGATTGTCGGAGGACTCGCCTATGCGTTTTCCGGCGGGAATGAACAAGCAGCCAAGAGCATCTGGGACACTAGTCTCTACGGCACCTACATCATTACCCCCGATCACCTAGAAGGCAATCGGCCCATCCGTTTCCTGGGGGTCGCTGAGTCAAACGATGCAACGGCGCCAGCCCCTGCCCCGGAGCCCATCCGCTAACCGATGAAACCGATCATCGGCGTCACGCCAGACTTCAACGCCGGTGATCGAAAGGAATGGGGTGGGCGGGAGCCCACCTACTTTTTGCGCGCACGCTACATTCGTGCCATCGAAGAACTCGGCGGCGTCCCGCTGGTCCTTCCACTCCTCGCAGACCGGGCCACGAGACGACGCCTCCTGCAGCAGCTTGATGGACTCCTCCTCACCGGAAGCGGGCCGGACCTTCCACCGTCATTGTATGGTGAACGTCAGCGTTATCCGTTCGGAATCGTGAGCGAACGTCGCGCGAGTTTTGAACTGGACATCGTCAACCTGGCAAGACAGGCTGATGTCCCGCTGCTCGGCATCTGCGGGGGCATGCAGACCATGAATGTCGCTTGCGGCGGGAGTCTGTTTCAGGATATCTCATCCCAAATCTCGAAACCGCTCCAACATCGCCAACGGACTCCCGCAACGAATCTCAGTCACACCGTCACAGTCACGCCCGGCAGTCTACTCCGTCGCGTTGTACGATCGGTATCGATGCGGGTAAATAGCTCGCACCATCAATCCGTCAAAGCCGTCGCGCCGTCGCTGATCGCTAGCGCTCTGGCTCCCGATGGTATCGTGGAGGCGATCGAATCTCCGACCAACCGCTTCTTTCTCGGCATCCAGTGGCACCCGGAATTTCTCTTCGACCGGCACCCCTTCCACCGTCGATTGTTCGAAGCCTTCCTGCGCGCCGCCCGCTCCACAGACCGTGGTACGTGAAGCCCGAGACGCGAGCGATCCGCGACGAGCGGGAAAGGCCGGATGGGCGGGAACATCGTGTCAGGCAGGAGTCAACCTATGACGATGGAGGTTCGAAGTTCCGGAATCCTCGAATCTTGAACCCTCGTCCGTCTCGCCCGTCCCGCCAGTCTCGCTCGGCTATCCTATGGAGAAGGCCTGCTATACTTGACCCCATATGGAACAGAAGCTCGTTGACCCTACAGCGCCTTTCGCCATCCCCGCAGCCAGAGGAGGGACGGTGATCAGCCGACTCCTCCGAACCAAGTCCATTGAACAAATCCTCGCGGACGCAGATCATCCCGATCATCGTTTGAAAAAAACCCTCACGGCCTGGGATCTGACAGCGCTTGGCATCGGCGCGATCATCGGCACCGGCATCTTCGTCCTGATCGGCACCGCCATCGTCGGCGATGCCCATAGGCCCGGGGCAGGGCCTGGAATCATTCTGTCCTTCGTGCTCTCCGGCCTGACCTGCGCCTTCGCGGCACTCTGCTATGCAGAGTTTTCCACCATGATTCCCGCGGCCGGCTCTGCCTATACTTACTCGTATGCCACGTTAGGAGAATTCCTGGCCTGGATTACCGGCTGGAACTTAATTCTCGAATACGGTGTGGCCTGTGTCGCCGTCGCCATCGGGTGGTCCGGCTATTTCAACAATCTGCTCAGGTTGGCCGGGATCGAACTGCCGCACTGGGCTACCCATCCGCCCGGAGGACCTGACGGGGGCGTGGCAAACTTCCCCGCCGCCATTATCGTGTTACTCGTCACCATTATTCTCGTCATTGGGATCAAAGAAAGCGCCCGCGCGACCGGCATCATTGTGTGCTTGAAGCTCGCGGTCATCCTCTTCTTCATTGCCGTGGGGACGCCGGCCGTGAATCCAGACAACTGGACGCCCTTCCTGCCGCAGGGATTCGCCGGCGTCGGTGCCGCAGCGGCGATCGTGTTCTTCGCCTATATCGGATTCGACGCCATCTCGACGACCGCCGAAGAAGCCAAGAATCCGCAACGGGATCTGCCGATTGGGATCATCGCCTCACTCAGCATCTGCACCGCCCTCTACATTGCCGTGGCCGCTGTCCTGACCGGCTTGATCCCAGCTGCACAGATCGACATCCATGCGCCGGTGGCGGAAGCGCTGAGTATGGTGGGCTTCAAGTGGGGAGCGGCGATAGTGGCGATCGGGGCCGTAGCCGGAATTACCAGCGTACTCGTCGTGATGATGCTGGGGCAGATCCGGGTATTCTTTGCCATGTCGCGCGACCACCTCCTGAGTCCCTGGTTGTCAACTGTGCATCCGCGCTTTGGCACGCCTCACTATGCCACCATTCTCACCGGCATCGCGGTGGCCACGCTTGCTGCCCTGATTCCCATCGGTGATGCGGCGGACATGACGAACATCGGCACTCTCTTTGCCTTTGTCCTGGTCTGTATCGGTGTCGTGATCCTGCGCTACACAAAACCCGACCAGCTCCGCCCATTCCGCCTTCCGTTCATGCCGGTCGTCCCCATTCTTGGCATGCTGGCCTGCCTTGGCTTAATGGGCTTTCTCCCGTGGGTGACCTGGATTCGATTCGCTGTCTGGACTGCCATCGGCATTGTGGTCTACATGGGATACGGCCTGAAGCACAGCAAATTGGCTGGCCCTTCTCCTGAAGGCCACATTCCAAAACGTTCCTAGCAGGATACTGAAAAAGTCCGCCAGCGGCGTTCTCGCATCGTTCAGAGGCTCAACGGACCGAATGAGATTCTCGGAAGCGCTGGAGGGGCTTTTCCGTTCGCCAAGATCCATAATACTGGCGAACGGCCCACACGAAGTGCGGTTTGTACCTCCTTGGCTCTTCACTCGCTGCGGCCTTGCTGGACGAACTTTTTGAGCACCCTGCGGGAGCGTTCTCCAGTTGTGCCACACATGCAGCCTATCAAGGCTCTCGCGTGCCACAATAGTTTTCCCGCAGCCTACTATACAGAGTGAATTAGCTTGATTTGTTGGCAGGTTGAGCTGCCAGGGCTGGAGCAGGAGCCGGCTTAGTGTCAGCAGGAGCAACCGGAGAGGCTGCCGGCCCGCTGGGCTGGCCCGCTGGTGCTGATGCAGCAGCGGATACAGGTGGTTTAGGAGGAGCGGGCTGCTTGGGAGGAGCAGGCTTCTCCGGTTTAATGCCTCCTTCCCACGAAGGACCGGAGTACATATCCGGCGAGAGACCCTTCGTCTTCCATTTCTCTTCGAAATCCGCGGCTGCCTTGTTCGGCGTCTCACCACTCCCCACGACGTCATTCCACGGATAGGCCTTCGGACCGATCTGACATCCGGTCTCCGTCCGCTTCAAATACAAGGCAATCGGATTCCCGCGGTAGGGTCCGAGATAGATATGTACGGAACCGGCGTATTCGAGCAAATGCTCCATGGTCGTCTCCAAGAGGGGGGCATGATGCCATAAGAGGGAACGGAGGGCAAGGAGGTTGCTCCCCTTGCTCGCGCAACGCGCGCCCTGAGAAGGGCCTCATTGGACGCGCGCAGTCAGGGAGCAAACCTCCTCGCCCTCTAAGGGAGAAGAGAAGACGAGAAGATGCGTTGAGTCCCCGCTCCTTCGGCAAAACGCTCCGCGGTTTGCCCCATCCCCTGATGGGAAATAAGAGAATTCTATGCTCGTTGGACGCGCACAGTCAGGGAGCAACCTTCTCGCCCTCCAAGGGGAGTACAGAAGATGAGAATATTCTGTGGGTCCATGCAAATGAAGGCATGGAACTAGACTCTGTCGTGATCGCCGAGCACGACACCGCCGATGACGGTGCCGGTCTCTTCGATAAACCAGGAGGTCGGAACGGTGGGTTTGAAACCTTGAAATGAGCGGATCAATCGTCCATCGTGGGGGAATCGGCCCGCGACCTGCAAGGTGTTGTTGATTGACAGACTTTTCAACCGTCCCGTAGACTGCTTCCTATGCCATCGAAATTGGTCACCCCCTCTCGCTCGAACAGCAAAAAAACCACAATCGGCTTCGTCAACCTGGGTTGTTCCAAAAACCAGGTCGATTCCGAAGTCATGTTAGGCATGTTGGTGGCGGACGGGTTTGCCTTGACCGATGATCCGAAGAAAGCCGAGGTAATCATAATCAATACCTGCGGCTTCATCGAAGAGGCCAAGCAGGAGTCGATTGATACGATCATTGCACACGGCAAACTAAAGGACTCAGGATCCTGTCGTGTGCTGATTGCCGCAGGCTGTCTGGCGCAACGGTATCAAGGAGATCTCCTCAAGCAATTGCCGGAACTCGACGGCGTCGTAGGGACCGGTGAATTCGGGAAAATCGCGGATATTTGCCGGAATCTGCTGGCGCCGAAGAAACGGCAACAACGGCTCTGGATCAGTGAACCTCCTTATCTGTACGACGCAGACGCGCCGCGTCTCCGTCTCGGGAGAGCCCATAGCGCGTATGTGAAAATCGCCGAAGGCTGTAACCGGAGTTGCGCCTTCTGCGCGATCCCCCTGATGCGGGGCAAGCAGCGAAGCCGCCCAGTGGAATCGATCGTAGCCGAAGCCACGCGCCTCGCAGCTGAAGGTGTGAAAGAGATCAACCTCATTTCCCAGGATACGGTGAATTACGGCATCGATCTTGGTGTGCGTCAAGGCCTCGTCACGCTGCTTCGCGAGCTGGTGAAGGTGAAAGACTTGCGCTGGATCAGGCCGTTCTATCTCTACCCGCAACAGGTATCGGATGAGTTGTTGGATCTCTACGCAGGAGAAGAAAAGATTACCAAGTATATCGACATGCCGCTGCAACATATCAACGATCGGATGCTTAAGCGGATGCACCGGCTGGGTGATCGGACCGCCATTACCTCCCTCGTCGATCGGATCCGGACGCGCATTCCCGGCGTGACGTTTCGCACGGCCTTCATCGTAGGGTTTCCGGGGGAGACGGAGCAAGCGTTCGACGAACTGAGGGGCTATGTGGAAGATGCCGAGTTCGATCGGGTGGCAGTGTTTTTGTATTCGGACGAAGA
Source organism: Nitrospiraceae bacterium (assembly GCA_036004925.1). Classification (GTDB taxonomy): domain Bacteria; phylum Nitrospirota; class Nitrospiria; order Nitrospirales; family Nitrospiraceae; genus Palsa-1315. Next base: position 14,240 of record DASYRC010000086.1, read on the forward strand.
AGACACGCCGGCAGTCGGACTTGATGACAAAGTCGAGCGATCGGTCATGGACGAACGACGGAATGAAATCTTAACAGTGCAAGAAGAGATTGCGGCGGCACGAGGCCAGGCCCATATCGGCTCGGTGATGGAAGTCTTGGTCGAAGGGGTCTCCGAAGAGACAGAGGTACTGCTTGAGGGACGCCATGAAGGGCTGGCTCCGGAGATCGACGGCGTCGTCTATATCAATAATGGATCAGCCACAGCAGGGGAACTCGTCAAGGTCGAGATCACCGATGCAGCCTTGTACGATCTTGTGGGCCACATCGTCACATAGCCTCATTTCCCACCGATATTGTTGCTCGCCTGCTACACTTGTACTGACCACTCTCATCGGAAAGTTAAGCCTACGATGGCACACCGGAAAGAATCCGTCGTCCTCCTGATCCATTGTAAGGATCGCAGGGGTATTGTGGCTCGTGTCTCGGGCTTCATTCACGACTTCGGCGGGAACATTCTCGATTCGGATCATCATACAGATGAAGAGACGAACGAGTTTCTCATGCGCACGGAGTTTGCCGCCGAGGGTTTGCAGATTCCACCCGATGAGATCGGAGCCGCCTTCGCTCCGGTCGCGAAGACCTTCGAGATGCGCTATGAGGTTCGTCCTTCAAGTCACAGAACGAGGGTCGCAATGTTGGTCTCGAAACAGGATCACTGCCTGGCGGATCTGCTCCAACGGCACAAACGCGACGAGTTACACATCGATATCCCCGTGATTATTTCCAATCACGATACCTGCGCCGGCTGGGCCGAGCTGTTCAAGATTCCCTTCTCCGTTTGTCCCGTGACCAAGGAGACCAAACCGCAGCAGGAACAGCAAGTTCTCTCACTGCTGAAAGATCATCGTATCGAGCTTGTGGTCATGGCTCGGTACATGCAAATCCTTAGCGGCACCTTTCTTTCACAAGTCGGCTGTCCGGTCATCAATATCCATCATTCCTTTCTACCCGCGTTCATTGGCGCCAATCCCTATCGGCAGGCCTATGACCGGGGCGTGAAAATCATCGGGGCCACGGCGCACTATGCCACGGACGATCTGGATGAAGGTCCCATCATCGAGCAGGACGTCATGCGTATAGGCCACCGCGATACCGTCGATGATCTGGTGAGGAAAGGACGGGACCTGGAGGAGATTGTGCTGGCCCGTGCCGTGCGCCGCCATGTTGAACGACGGGTGTTGGTGTATGGGAGAAAAACTGTGGTGTTTGATTAGCCAGATGCTGAAAAAGTCCGCCAGCGGCGTTCTCGCATCGTTCAGACCCTCAACGTACCCAAAGGGTACGCCTCGGCCCTTCACTCGCTGCGGCCTTGCTGGACGAACTTTTTGAGCATCCGGCTGGGTGGGATTGGAAGAAATTGAGAGGGATCAAGACAGGGAAGATGGGGCAGCATCCAACTGCCCCATCTTCGTGTTGGTGATCATCAAACTTTTGCGCTGAGGAACAACGCGTTGCCTCGCCGGTCAATCAAGATCAGCACGTGCTCGCCCTTCTTGAGCCCGGACGACACCTTCTCGAAATCCTTCACCGACTTCACCGGCTGCCGGTTGATCTCTCGGATCACATCGCCCCGCATCACCCCTGCCTTCTCTGCGCCGCTGTCCGGTTCGACAGCCGTGACCACTACGCCCTGCGCCTTCCCCTTGACCCCGAGTTCCTTCGCTGTGTCCCGATCGAGATCCTGGACAGCCACCCCTGCGAAGGCATAGTCCGACTCATCGGTCTCTGCCTTGGCGATCTTTGTGGTGTCTGGTTGTTCGCCAATCGTCACAGTGAGGTCCTTCTCTTGGCCGTCACGGATCACCCCGATGGTCACTCTCGTGCCCACCGCCGTCTTCGTCACCTGCCGCTGGAGTGATACGGCGTCTTCGACGGGTGAGCCTTGATAGGTCGTAATGATATCGCCCTGCTTGAGGTCTGCTTGGCCCGCAGGGCTATCGTCCCTTACGTCGCTGACGAGGGCACCTTTTGCGTCTTTGATCCCGAACGATTTGGCCAGATCCTGATTGAGGTCCTGAATCGAGACTCCAAGAAATCCACGCACGACCTTCCCATTCTTGACCAGGCTTTCATAGATCGACTTGCCCATACTGGTGGGGACGGCGAAGCCCACGCCTTGATAGCCACCGGTTTGGGAGAAAATCGCCGTATTGATCCCTACCAGTTCGCCCTTGGTATTGACCAAGGCACCACCGGAATTTCCAGGATTGATCGCCGCGTCGGTTTGAATGAAGTCCTCGTACTGCGTGATACCCATATGGCCCCGGCCCAACGCGCTTACGATGCCGAGGGTGACGGTGGAGTTCAGACCAAAGGGATTGCCCACCGCCAGCACATATTCCCCGACTTGCAATTTGGTGGCATCGCCCCAGGAGACCGTGGGAAGGTTCTGTCCGTCGATCTTCACGACGGCGAGATCCGTTTTCGGATCTGCCCCGACGATCTTGCCAGAGAATTCCCGCTTGTCCGGTAGCATGACGGTGACAGTGCGTGCTCCGTCAATCACATGGTTGTTGGTCAGAATGTACCCGTCTGGTGAGACGATGACGCCGGACCCCTGCCCGCCCCCCCGATGCTCCCGTGGCTCACCACGACCTTGCGGCCCACGGAATCCACGGGGACCGAACGGTGCCCCTGGTCCTCCAAAGAACTCCTCCATCCGTTCACGCAATTCATCCGGTATGCCCCGGCCTTCCGACACCTTCTCCATAGTCACGGTGGTAATGTTGACCACGGCTGGTGTCACCACCTTCGCCACCTCCGTAAATCCATTCGATGGCGTGGTGCTCATTGTGAGGGCAAACGGGGTCGGTGTCGCAGCAGCAGGACTCGACGCTTGGGAAGAGGATAACGTGTGGCCGCCCCAGATCAGAAGGGCGCTCAGCGCTGCCACTGCGATGACGATTCCATTAGTCTGACGAACGAGCTGTCTCATGATTCCCTCCTTAGCAATTGAACACGCGAAATACATACCTGTGCGTATGGGCAGGTCTGCGAGTACCCTAACAGTCTGCAATGAGAAGAGGATTAAGAGGGGATTAGAAGTTGTTTAGACGAGGCGGGGGCCAGAGGCAGCATCACCGTAAAGGTCGAACCTTCGCCGACCTTGCTCTGGACCTCGATACGACCGCGATGGGATTCGACAATCCAGGCGCAGATGGACAGCCCAAGGCCTGTGCCCTTCTTGGTATGGGCCCGCGCGTCATCGGTGCGATAGAACCGGTCGAAGATCCGGGACTGATCCTCTTGCGCGATTCCAATACCGTGATCGCTCACGGACACCCGTGCGTGAGTCTGTTCGATCGTCAGCGCGATGTCGACGGTGCCGCAGGGGTGAGAGTACTTGACTGCGTTATCGAGAAGATTCAGGAACAGTTCGCGCAAGCGCAATTCATCCCCCAATACCACTGCCGGCGCGGTGGTTCGTAGCACAACCTGGATGTCCCGTTCCTGCCCCAACAGCGAAGCTTGCCGGTGGAGGTCCTCGACAAGTGTGTCCAGTGGGACCGGCAGATGTTCCATCTTCACCTCGCCCATGTCGGCCCGGGAGAGAAAGAGCAACTCATCCACAATGCGTGTCATCCGGTCGATTTCTTCGAGATTGCTCTCCAGGACGACTTTGTAGTCGTCCGTTTCGCGAGGACGTCGAAGCGCGAGTTCGGTTTCCCCTTTCATGACCGTCAACGGCGTGCGCAATTCGTGCGAGGCATCGCTGCTGAACTGGCGGATCTGCCGAAAGGAGGTTTCAAGCCGGTCAATCATGTCATTAAACGTCTTGGTCAGACGGCCGATTTCGTCGGCCGAGGCCGGGACGGTCAGTCGTTGTGTGAGATCGCCTCCGGCAATTCGTTGAGCAGCCAGCGTGATCGCATCGACCGGACGAAGGGCTCGGCCTGCCATGAACCAGCCGCCGGCGAGCGACACGGCCAGCGCGATGGGCATACTGACCAGAAGTACTAACAGGAGACGATTCAGGGTCTCTTCGACAGAGTCCATCGAGGTGCCGACCTGGATGATATAGAGCAGGCTGCCCCGAAAGATGATGGGAACAGAAATGAGGCGTAACGGCGGTTCCTTGGGGTATTTTGCGAATTCGAGGAGCGAGCGGCCTGTGTAGGCAACTTCCAAGGCCTGCCGGCTCAGCGGCATCTCATGTTGTTTCACGTTCGGCGAACGAATGGTGATGGTGCCGGAGGGGCTGAAGATCTGGAAAAATTTATCGATGCGCGCCAGTTCGGGGAACTGCGACATGAGTTCGTCTTCGTCGATGAGAGGGAGGAACCCGCGTTCTTCCAGCGACCGAACGGCCGCCGCGGCGGTTTCCTCCAGCGATTGATCGACCGCATCGCGGAGGCTTCGAGCCGTAATCACGTACAGAATGGTTGAAAAGATGATGAGGATTAGTGCGAGAGCTGTGCCGTACCAGAGAGTGAGCCGGAGGCGAAGCGGCATCAATCGACCTTCAGCATATATCCGCTTCCGCGAATAGTGTGAATCAGTTTCTTTGAGCGTCCCCGGTCGATCTTGTTGCGAAGATAATTCACGTAGACATCGATGACATTGGTGAATGTGTCGAAGTCTTGGTTCCACACATGTTCTGAAATCATAGGACGGGTCAACACGCGTCCCGTATGGCGCATCAGATATTCGAGCAGAGCATATTCCTTCAAGGTGAGGTCGATCCGCTGGCCGTCTCTGGTCACTTCGCGCGTGGCCGGGTTCAATGCCAGATCGTCGATCTGGAGCACGCCGGGACTCTCGGTGGAGCCGCGGCGAAGCAGGGCGCGAATCCGGGCGAGCAGTTCGTCGATGGCGAAGGGCTTGGTGAGGTAATCGTCCGCTCCTGCGTCAAGGCCCTTGACGCGCTGGTCTACTTGCGATTGGGCGGTCAGAATCAGGATGGGGGTTTGAATCCGCGCCTGGCGGACACCTTTGAGAATTTCCAATCCGGGCAATGACGGCAGCATCAAGTCAACGATCAGTAAATCGTAGTTGGTGTTCAGGGCCATCTGAAGGCCCTTCGCGCCGTCTTCACACAGGTCGGCGGCGTAGCTCTCCTCTTCAAGCGCGCGCTTGATAAAACAGCCGACCTTGGTTTCGTCTTCAATGACTAGGATGCGCATAGTTGGCGATGGAGGATTATACCAAACCTGTGCCTTCGATTTGTCTAGCACGATGTGGGGAAAGTCCGACAGCGGAAGAAGGCTGTTATTTGGTTTATCTGGTTTGTCTCGTATGTTTGGTTAAACAAGACCAACTAGATGAACAAAACAAACCAGATAGACCAGTCAACGGTCTTCTTATGTCGGTGGAAAGCGCGTGATGGTCACAGGCTCATAGGTCAAGGCCGCACCCTCGGTAGTCCGCCGGATGAGGCTGTGTGTCAACCAATGTTGATTATCGCGGCCCGGGAAGTCCGACCGGTAATGGGCCCCGCGGCTTTCCTTCCTGGCGAGGGCGCTGACAGCAATGGTCTCCGCGACATCGAGCAGGGACTGGAGCTCAAAGACTTCCACGAGATCCGTATTAAATACCCGCCCTTTATCCTGTACCGTCACGGACGCGGCTCGATGGGTCAATGCAGAGAGTGCCGAGAGCGCAGCAGACATGGATTCGTGAGTCCGAACGAGACCAAGATTGAGGCTCATCAACTGGCCGAGTTCTTCCCGGATCTGCCAGGCTCGGACCGATCCCTCCTGTGCCAGCAGGTGCTGGACGCGACGCTGTTCAGTGGTGAGCTGGTCTGTTGTGAGTGCCTGTGGCGCAACGGTTCGAGCGTATTCTCCGGCTCGAATTCCGGCGCGCCGACCGAACACAATCGTCTCGAGGAGTGAATTGCCTCCGAGCCGATTGGCGCCGTGCACACTGACGCAGGCACATTCACCTGCCGCGTAGAGGCCGGCGATGCCTGTTTCTGTCCATTGATTGGTCCGGACGCCACCCATCTGATAGTGAGCACCTGGACGGACAGGAATGGGAGTCTCGATGGGATCGAGGCCGGCAAACTCAATAGCGAGTTCTCTGATCTGAGGGAGCCGTTCGAGAATCCGCTGACGTCCAAGGTGCCGTAAGTCCAGCAACACGCACCCTTCGACCCCGCGGCCTTCGAGGATTTCTTGCCCGATGGCCAATGAGACAGTGGAGCGGGTGGCCAATTCCATCTGCTGTGGGGCATAGGTCTTCATAAACCGTTCGCCCAGCGTATTTAGGAGGTAGGCTCCTTCTCCGCGAGCCCCTTCGGTGATAAGGATACCTGTCCCCTTGAGTGTGGTGGGATGGAACTGGACAAATTCCATGTCCGCGAGCGGAACCCCGGCCCGATACGCGAGCGCCATGCCGTCACCGGTGTTGATCACGGCGTTCGTGCTTGTCAGGAAGACGCGCCCGCTGCCTCCCGTGGCCAAGATGACAGCTTTGGCCCCGATCATGTGCAACCCTCCATGGATCAGGTCCCATGCCACGACTCCCCGGCACGCATTGTCTTCCATAATCAAGGCCGTGACATACCATTCTTCATACACGGCGATACGCCGTTTGAGCAGTTGTTCGTACATGGCGTGGAGGATCGCATGGCCCGTACGATCAGCGGCGTAACAGGTGCGGGGAAAACCCGCTCCACCGAACGGACGTTGGGCAATTCGCCCCTGTTCGTCGCGACTGAAGATGACTCCCAGACGTTCCAATTCGAGAATGTCGTCAGGAGCTTCGCGACACATGGCCTCAATGGCATCCTGATCGCCGAGATAGAGCCCGCCCTTCGTGGTGTCGAAGGCATGGGCTTCCCAGGAATCCTGCTCTCCCAATGCCGCGTTGATGCCCCCTTGCGCAGCCACCGAGTGGCTGCGAACCGGATGGACCTTGGATATCACGGCGACGTCGAGATCCAGCGGGGCGGCAACCGCCGCTCTCATCCCTGCCAGACCGGCTCCGATGATTAGAATGTCGTGTAGTTTCACAGCCTCCCGGATAACTGTCTTTGTGTCATATCAACTCCCCCTGGATTATCTGCGCCTCATACGTGACTCTCAGTCTGAAGGCAAGTCCAGCAGGCTACGGAAAAACTATTTTTGCACTCGAGAACTTCGATGGTTCGCACGAGTGGCACAACGGGGAACACTTCTGCAGGATAGCCGAGCGAGACGCGAGGGGTCTAGGTCTGAAGTTCGAGGTTTTCGGAACTTCGAACCCCGAACTTCGACTCGCGCCTTTCTCGCCTATCGCGCACGTCACGCGCCACGGTCTGTGGCGCTGGCGGACTTTTTCAGCCTCCTGCTTATTTGTCTGCACTCATACGTGACTCTCGGTCTGAAGGCAAGTCTAGCCCGGACTATTCGTGAATATCTGCTACGTCGTCCGATCCACTCGCCCGGCGGGGCTTTTCTCGTTCGGCCTCCTCAACGGACTGCACGCACGCCTCCGTCAGCCTTACTCGCGAGAAACCCCGGCGGACTTCGGTCTCGAACGCCTCACGACAACATTCACGAATAATCCGAGGTAAAAACCTTCGCACAACCCTTGGAGAATAGGAGATGAGCATGGTATTCTGCAGGTCACGAGTGGGTCAGTCAGTACATCAGACCTCTCGACCGACGGGACCTATCCGAAGGACAAGACGAACACCATGGCTACTCCGGACTTTCTGAGCCCGACCGATACGTTTATCCCTCGCCATCTTGGTCCCACCGACGCCGATACTCACGAGATGCTTGCCACGCTCGGCTTGCAATCGCTGGAGGAGCTGAGCGAGGCAACTGTGCCCGCCGACATTCGTTTGCGGAAGGAATTGGATCTCCCCCTTCACCGCGGCGAACATGCCGTACTGGAAGAGATCCGCTCCATCGCCGCAGACAATCAGATTTGCCGTTCATTGATCGGCATGGGCTATCACGACTGCATGACCCCCGGCGTGATTCAGCGCAATATTTTCGAAAACCCGTCCTGGTATACCCAGTACACACCCTACCAGGCCGAGATTGCCCAGGGCCGCTTAGAAGCACTCGTGAATTTTCAAACGCTGGTGACCGACCTCACCGGCTTACCCTTAGCCAATGCCTCACTCCTGGATGAGGCCACGGCGGCAGCGGAGGCAATGGCCATGTGTCTCGCCATTTCCCGTGCGTCCGGCCGCGAACGGACAGAGTTCTTCGCCTCGCAGGACTGTCATCCCCAAACCATTGCCGTGATGCAGACGCGGGCTGAACCACTCGGCATGACACTGCGTGTAGGGCGGACACAGACCATCAATTTTTTCGACCCTCAGCTGGCCGGCATTCTGCTCCAGTATCCGGCCACCGACGGCTATGTCGGGGATTACAGTGCGCTGGTAGCGCAGGCCCACGCGGCCGGGGTTCTTGTGGTGGTCGCCACCGATCTACTGGCCTTGACCCTCTTGCGCCCACCGGGAGAATTCGGAGCCGATATCGCCGTGGGCTCCAGCCAGCGATTTGGTGTCCCGCTCGGGTTCGGGGGCCCCCACGCCGCATTTCTCTCGACCGCTGAAACATTCAAACGACAGATGCCGGGACGCATCGTTGGAGTGTCCAAAGATGTCACGGGAAAACTTGCCTACCGACTCTCCCTGCAGACCCGCGAGCAGCACATCCGGCGTGAGAAGGCGACCAGCAATATTTGTACGGCACAGGTGCTCTTAGCCATCATGGCAGGCATGTACGCGGTCTACCACGGGCCGGAGGGCCTGCGGCGGATTGCCGAGCGAGTACATGGTTTGGCTGTGGTGCTGGCAGCGGGATTGCGGCAGCTCGGATTCGACATCGTAGCGGAAACGTTCTTCGATACGATTCGTGTTCCTCTGACGAAGATGCAGTCCGAGTCCATCTTGATCCGGGCCAACGAAGCAGGGATCAATCTTCGCCGTTATGAGGACCACTCCATTGGGATTGCGCTGGATGAGGTGAGCACGGAAGACGAAATCCGTCGCCTGATGGAAATCTTTGTCGGCCATGATCGGCTGCCTTTTCACCTGCGGGACTTGAGCTGCAGCGTCACCACAAGTCTCCCGGCGAATCTCACCCGCACCAGCAAGTACCTGACCCACGAGGTGTTCAATCGCCATCACGCGGAACATGAGATGCTGCGGTATATCCACCGTCTCGGGACGAAGGATCTGTCGCTTGTCCATTCGATGATCCCTTTGGGGTCCTGCACCATGAAGCTGAACGCGACGACCGAGATGCTGCCGGTCACATGGCCGGAGTTCTCACGGCTTCATCCCTTTGCCCCGATCGAGCAAACGAAAGGGTATCAAGAGTTGTTCCATCAGCTGGAGGCCTGGCTGGCCGAGATCACCGGACTTTCCTCCGTATCCCTGCAACCGAACGCAGGCTCTCAGGGCGAGTATACGGGACTGATGGTGATCCGGGCGTACCACCGGAGCCAGGGTGAAGAGCATCGGGATGTCTGCTTGATTCCCGTATCCGCGCACGGCACGAATCCAGCCAGTGCGACGATGGTGGGCATGACGGTTGTGACGGTCGCCTGCGATCGACAGGGCAATGTGGATTTAACCGATCTTGAAGCCAAGGCCGCTCAGCATCGCAATCGGCTCTCGGCGCTCATGTTGACCTACCCCTCGACCCACGGCGTCTTCGAGGCGGACGTGCGGCGCATCTGTCAGATCGTCCATACGCATGGCGGACAAGTCTATATGGATGGTGCCAACTTGAATGCCCAGGTGGGACTCTGCCGCCCCGGGGATATCGGCGCGGATGTCTGCCATCTGAATCTACACAAGACCTTCTGTATCCCCCATGGCGGCGGGGGGCCTGGGATGGGACCGATCGTTGTGGCGCGGCATCTAGCGCCGTTTCTTCCCGGCCATACGGTGACCCACCTGGGCGGACAGGATTCCATCGGAGCTGTGTCGGCGGCGCCATACGGCAGCCCCAGCATCGTGACAATTTCCTGGGTCTACATCGCCTTGATGGGACGCGACGGCTTGACCAAGGCAACGCAGGTGGCGATCTTGAACGCCAACTACATGGCCAAACGGCTGGAGAAATACTATCCCGTCCTCTACACGGGAACGGCCGGGTTCGTCGCGCACGAGTTTATTCTCGATCTTCGTCAGTTCAAGGACAGTGCGGGAGTCGAAGTGATGGATGTGGCGAAGCGATTGATGGATTATGGGTTTCATGCTCCGACGGTCTCGTTCCCGGTTGCCGGGACACTCATGATCGAACCGACGGAAAGTGAGTCGAAAGCTGAATTGGACCGGTTCTGCGAGGCGCTGATCTTGATTCATGCAGAGATGCAAGACATCGTCGAAGGCCGCCAGCCCCGCACGAATAATCTGCTGAAGAATGCTCCCCACACGGCTCAGGTGGTGACGGCCAACGAATGGAATCGACCCTACAGCCGTGAGCAGGCTGCCTTTCCCGCTCCCTGGGTACGCGACCATAAATTCTGGCCCAGCGTGAGCCGCATCGACGAAGCCTATGGAGATCGCCATCTGGTCTGCACGTGCCC